>CAYFNC010000064.1:0-17796 GCA_964344345.1 uncultured Hyphomicrobiales bacterium
CCACCGGCCACCCCAGCTTCGTCATGAGCGCGTCGTTCACCAACCAGGTGCTGGCCCAGATGGAGATCTGGGACAACCCCGGCAAGTACGACAACAAGGTCTACGTCCTGCCCAAGCACCTGGACGAAAAGGTCGCGGCCCTGCACCTGAAGAAACTGGGCGCCACGCTCACCAAGATGAGCAAGGAGCAGGCGGACTACATCGGCGTCAGCCCCGACGGGCCGTTCAAGTCGGATCAGTACCGGTATTAGGGCGGGCCTGATTAAACGAGGTTCACTCGTTCATTCGTCAAGCCCGGGGCGACGCGGAAGGGCGGGGCGAGTCTCGTTAGACGGAACCCGGATGATTAATTCGGATTCCGTCAAGCCCGCGCTTGACCCGCGTATCCACGCTTTCAACTCCGCGCGAGGCGACCGTGGATGGCCGGATCAAGTCCGGCCATGACGATCAAGGGAAGACCCGCGCATGGCGATTCCCTATCCTTGACGCCCCGACGCGCAACGCTACGATAAGGCGAGACGCGCGCGGAACGGGGGGGAATGGTGGCGCAGCCCGGGCCTTGGGACTTCACGCTCACCCATTTGCTGATGATCGCGGCCCCGGTGGTCGCGGCCTGGGGATGGCTGGCCAAAAGCTATATCGACCGGCTGGGCGATAAGGACGCGTGCGAGGCCATCCGCGACGATTACCGAGGGCGGGTCGCGATGGGCCGCTGGACCTGGTTCCGGGACGGGCTCGCGGGCATGCTGGCCCGCATGGACCGATTCTTCGGTTATGGCGAGGGCGCGTTCCTGGGGCCCTGGGGCCGGTGCCTGGCGCTGGCGTTCGTTTATCCCATCCTGTTTTTTCTGATCGGCTACGCCGCGTCGGGGCGGGGGGACGTGGCCGGTTTCGAGATGCTGGATCCGGGCCTCGGCGATGGAAGGCGGATCGCGTTGCTGGGTTGGCTCCTGGCGGTCGCGTTATTTTTCTATCGGGCGGTCCGGCGTAAGTGGTTCGAAAGGGCCGGACGGTGGGCCGCGCGCCGCGTGGGAGGGAGAGCGGGAGAAACGGGCGCCAAGGGTTGGGTCGCTGCGATTGCGGAAAATGTCGCTTTCGCTTTCGCTTTCGCTTTCGCTTTCGCTGGCGCTGCCGCTGCCGCTGGCGCTGGCGCTGTCGCTGGCGCTGGCGCTGGCGCTGGCGCCTGGATTTTCATCTTTGGCGCTGACAACGCATTGTCAATTGTTTTTTCGGCGTTTTTCGTGCTTTTCCCCCTCTTCAACAGCGTCCTCGACTGGGCCTCGCTGACCGTCACCCGGGCGTTGATCGGGGGCTGGGTCGCGGGGGCGGGCGGGATGGCGGGGACGGCGTGGCGTTATCTGGGCGGGCTCGGGGCGGACCTGGTGGCGGCCCTGGGGTTCCTGACCTTGCTGTCGGGGGCGTTGAGCGCCGGGGTGTTCGGACTCAACGCGGTCCTGGCGGGCGCGGGCGCGAGCATCCAACTGGACTGGCCGGCGCAGATGCGGTCGTTCCGCGACGACCCCCTGGGCGACGGCCTGATGATGACGTTGATGCTGGGGTCCACCATGCTGCCGACCGTGGCGCACCTGATCGCGGGGACCGCGGCGTTGCTGTTCATGCCTCATCAGGGCCGGGCCCCGGTGCTGGACGCGGTGGAGGAGGCCTGTCCCCTGCCGTTCAACCGCGCGGCCTCGTTCGGCGTGGTCATGGCGCTGCAATGGGTGATCCCGGCCGCGTTCTGGCTCGCGGCCTTCGGCCTGGCCCTGCGGTGGTTCGCGCCCATGTCCTGGTTCGGCGCGGGCGACGGCCATCTTCTCACCTGGCTGCCATACCAGGCGGCGGAGGCGGTCTGGTTTTGGCTCTCGGCGCCGTGACGGGCGGCTATTTCAGCCTTTCCACCACGCCCAAAATGGTCTGGTTCGGGTTGCGCGCGCATTCGGCGGCGACGGCGTCGTACAGGCCTTCGATGAATTTGTCGCTGTAGCGGGTGTCCCCGGTGCGGCCGGACAGGTAGCCGTCGATCCAGAACAGAAGCAGCGTGGTCTCCTCGATCGTGCCCCGATCTCGGCAGGTGATGTCGGCGACGTCGAATTCCTCGGCCTCGGCCGTTCCCATGGCGAAAACGACGGCGGCGATGGCGATGATGCGTTTCAAGGTTTCTCCCCCCTTGGCTATTCCAGTCTCGTCTTGACGTATTCCCCGGGCGCGTCGCCCAGGACCTTCAGCCCGCCCGCGCCCGGCCGCCTCGCCGGGACCTGGCCGCCGCCCTTGGGCTTGATCCACTTGGCCCAGTCGGGCCACCAGGATCCCTCAAAGGCCTTGGCTTTTTCCAGCCAGGCGTCCGGGTCATGGGGATAGCGGGCGTAAGTCTTGTAGCCGTATTTGTTCGACGACGGCGGGTTGATGATCCCCGCGATATGGCCCGAGCCCGCGAGCACGAACTTCCTCGGCCCCGAATAATGCCGGGTCGCGGCGTAGGTGGACTTCCAGGGCGCGATGTGGTCGTCCTCGGCCGCCACCATGTAGGCGGGGACCTTGATCCGGGTCAGGTCCATGGGCTCGCCCGCCAGCGTGATCCCGCCGGGCTCGATCAGCTTGTTCTCAAGATACATTTTCCGGACGTAGAAGGAATGCATCATGGCGGGCATGCGGGTCGAATCGGCGTTCCAATATAATATGTCGAACGGCGGCGGCTCGCGCCCCATCAGGTAGTTGCCGACCGCGAACGACCACAGAAGGTCGTTGGCCCGCATCATGGTGAACACGGTCATCATGTTGCGCCCGTCGAGAAAACCGCGCTTTTCCATCTGCTTGTCCAGGAGTTCGAGCTGCTTCTCGTCGATGAAGACCTCGAGTTCGCCGGGGTCGGCGAAATCCACCATGGTGGTGAAGAAGGTGGCGGACTTGGCCCGCTCGTCCCCCCGGGCCGCGAGCCAGGACAGCGCGCAGGCGGTGAGCGTTCCGCCGATGCAGTACCCCACCATGTTGACCGCGCGCTCGCCGGTCGCGGCCTCGATCGCGTCCATGGCGGCCAGCACGCCGTCGGTCAGGTAGTCGTCGAAGGCGACGTCGGTCAGGGCCTCGTCCGGGTTGACCCAGGAGATGACGAAGACCGTGTGCCCCTGGTCCACCATCCACCGGATCAGGGAGTTCTTGGGCTTCAAGTCCATGATGTAGAACTTGTTGATCCAGGGCGGGACCACCAAGAGCGGGCGGCGGAAGACCGCGTCCGTGCTCGGCGCGTACTGGATCAGCTCCATCAGGCGGTTGCGGAACACCACCTTGCCCGGCGTCGTCGCCAGGTTTCCGCCCAACTCGAACGCGTCGTCCCGGGTCATGGAGACCTTGAGCCGCCCCTTTCCCCGCTCCAGGTCGTCGAGCAGCCGCTTGAACCCGTCGAGCAGGTTGTCGCCGCGCCGGTCCAGGGGCTCGCCCAGCGCCTTGGGGTTGGTGGCGACGAAGTTGGTGGGGGCGAGGGCGTCGGTGATCTGGCGGGCGTAGAAGCCAACCTGCCTGCGGGCGTGGCCGTCGAGCCCGTCCATGTCCGCCACCACGTCCTCGACCCAGCGGGAGGCCACCAGGTAGGACTGCTTCACCCAGTCGTAGAGAAACGCCTCGTCCCAGGCCGCGTCCTTGAAGCGGCGGTCGTCGGGGGCGGGGACGGCCATGGGGGCCTCGTCCACGCCCATGGCGCGACGGACCGCGCGGCGCTGCAGCTCCCACTGCCCGGCCGCGAAGCGGAGATTATGGTCCAACGCCTTGTAAGGATTGGCGAAATAGAGCGCCCCCGCCTTGAGCATCAGGCCCGTGACGAATTTCAGGTCCGGAACCCGCGCGCCGTCCCCGCCGCGAAGGGCGTCGAGACAGTCGCGCGCGATCGCCGGTCCCCGTCCGGCCAAATCCAGAAAGGCGTCGGCCACCTTGGCCCCGGTGGCGAGATCGTCCCGGTCCCTGCGTCTGGTCATGGCGCAAAGGATAGCGCGAAACCCGAAACACGCCTAGACGAAGGGCGCGGAAATAATGTTCGCGGGCCAAACGAACATTCCACAATATCGCCATGTATATGCTGTTGGAAAAATCTCGCAGTTGCGAGATTCTTTCGCATAGGCGATTGACTCGGAAAGGGGGTCATAATAATAATCACATGCAGATTTCGCGCTTTGGCGCGTAAAACCCGCCGTTAAGGGGGGGGAATTGTAAGCAGAACGCCACTCATGGACCGGATGCGGAGACGTCCGAAGGGTCCAACGGGTGGTTTTGTGGCATCCGTCAGGGGGACAATCATGAGTGATTCCGCCGTTCACGAACATCATTGGGAAGCAAGCGCGGCGCCGTTCTGGGTCGTGCTCGGAACGTTTTTGCTGGTTCCGATCGGCTTCTCCACCTACTTCGTTTATGAAAGCGTCATGGCGACCGCGATCGCCGCTGGCATCGGCGTTCCGATGCTTCTGTACGGCATCGCCAAGTGGACCGACGAGGCGCTGACCCACGAGAACATCGTGCCGGGCCTTGGCCTTATCGGCATCGCCATCTTCATCGTTTCGGAAATTTTCATCTTCCTGTCGCTGTTCTCCAGCTACTGGATGATGCGCCTGAAGCTTGACTTCTGGCCGCCCGAGGGCACGCCGGAGATCAACACGATCCTGCCGATCTTCATGACCGTCATCCTGGTGGCGTCGTCGTTCACCATTCACGTGGGCGAAGAGAAGCTGGAAAAGGGCGACCTGGGCGGCTTCCGCTCCTGGCTGATCCTGACCATCGTTCTCGGCACGATCTTCCTGGGCTGCACCATCTACGAATACGGCCATCTGATCCACGAGGGCTTCATTCCCTCGACCAACGCCTACAGCTCGGCGTTCTACTCGATCACCGGCTTCCACGCGTCGCACGTTCTCGTCGGCCTGGCCGCGTTCATCGTGGCGTTGATCCCGGCTTTGGGCGGCCGCGTGAACGAAACCTACGTCAAGAGCGTGTCGGTTTACTGGCACTTCGTCGACGTGGTGTGGTTCTTCGTCGTTTCGCAGGTCTACTACTGGTAGGGCGCCGGACGGCGGAAGATGGGAATGAGCGTTATTCGGACCATATTGGCGGGTGTGATCCTGTGCTGCGGCGTCGTCGGCTCGGCGGCGGCGCAGTACAACAGGACTCCCGAATCCAAGATGGACCCGGAGGTCTTCCAGATCGACGAGAAGGAATATCTCGGCGCCAAGGTGAACGGCGGCTACAAGCTGCTGAACGCCGAGGGCCGCGAGGTTCTTTTCAAGGACTATCTGGGGGGGCAGCCGCTCATTCTGGTTCTTTCCTACTACACCTGCGACGGCAGCTGTTCTCTGATCAACACCGACCTTCGCAATCAGCTCGCGAAGGCGGACGGGGTGGAAGCCGGCAAGGACTTCCGCGTGTTGACCCTCTCGTTCGACGAGCACGACACGCTGGAGACCACCGGGGCGTTCCGCAAGCACATGGAGCTCGCGGGCGGCCTCGCCGACCATTGGGACTTCGCCACGTTCAAGGATCCGGCCGACATCAATCGGCTGACCGAGAGCGTCGGCTACAAGCACTTCTGGTCCCCGCGCGACCGCACGTTTTTCCATCCCGGCGTCTTTCTTTTCCTTTCCAGGGAAGGGCGCCTGATCCGGGTTCTCTACGCCATGAACAGCGAGCCCAAGGACGTCGAACTGGCCGTAATGGATGCGAAGCAGGGGCAGTTCAGGCCCAGCGAAATCATCAATTTCGCCGTCAGCCTCTGCTACAGCTACAATTACAAGGAAGGCCGGTACACCTACAACATTCCGCTGTTTATCGCCGCCGGGTCTCTGACCATCGGCGTGACGGCCCTTTTCGCCGGGGCGTTCGTGTACCGCCGGCGGAAATCCAATGAGGGGGTAGTTTGATGAGGAACATTATTTCAGGTATTGCGACGGCGGTCGTGGGGGCTTTCGCCGCCCTGCCCGCCCTGGCGGAAGGAGCCGCGAACGGAGCGATTCCGGATCCCGCCGCTCGTTGGGACCATCTGTGGCACGAGATCCTGATCGACATCACCGTGATCGGCGTGGTGTTCGGCTTCGCGGCCATCTACATGCTGTTCAAGTACAAGGCCAAGGATCCCACCACGCACGGCCAAGGCCCCAGGCTGAGCTTTGTCCAGGCGCTGAGCTGGGCCCTGATCCCGTCCGTGATCTTCATGGCGGACGACTTCTTCCTGTCGGCAAAGGGTTGGTCGGTCTGGAACGTCTACCGCCGCGTGCCCGATAACGCGATGGAGATCAAGGTCACCGCGTACCAGTGGTACTGGGAGTACCAGTATCCCAACGGCGTCGTGGTCGACACCTCCGATACCGACGATCGCGCGGCCGGCACCCTGATGCTTCCGGTCGGCACGCCCGTGGTGTTCCGCATGACCTCCGAGGACGTCATCCACTCCTTCTTCCTGCCCAACTACCGGGTGAAGGAGGACGTCATGCCCGGCCGCCAGACCTACGTCTGGGTCAATCCGATCGAGCCCAAGGAAAGCGTGATCACCTGCACCGAGTACTGCGGCATCGACCACACCCAGATGTGGGGCAAGGTCAAGGCCGTCCCGCAGGCGGAATTCGACCAGTGGCTCGCCAAGCGCGCCGCCGCGTCCTGATTAAGCCCGAAAGGGAGGAGAGAATATGAGCACCGCTACCGCAACGGCCCACTCCGGGTCCACCTGGAAGGAGTGGGTCTTCACCACCGATCATAAGCGGATCGGCGTGATGTACCTGGTCGGATCAATGGCCGCGTTCGTCGTGGCCGGCCTGATGGCCCTCGGGATCCGGCTCGAGCAGTCCGAACTGGGCATGCAGCTGATCTCGTCCGGCGACGACTACAACAAGATGCTGTACTTCCATGGCGCGGCCATGATCCTGGCGTTCCTGATCCCGGGTCTGACCGGCTTCGCCGCCAACTACTTCCTGCCGTTGATGATCGGCGCGCCCGACGTGGCGTTCCCGCGCATCAACGCCTTCAGCGTGTGGCTGTTCTTCGTGGCCATCGTGCTGGCGCTTCTGACCTTCGTGGTTCCCGACGGACCCGACGTGATGTGGACCGGCTATCCGCCGTACTCCATCACCACCGCGGGCAACACGGCGTTCTACGTGTTCACCGTCCACCTGCTGGGCTTCTCGTCCATCCTGGGCGCGGTGAACTTCATGATCACCGTGATCTACATGCGCGCGCCGGGCATGACCTGGAACCAGCTGAACGTGTTCGTGTGGACGGTTCTGGGCGCTTTCCTGCTGCAGCTCATCTTCATCCCGGTGCTGGCCGCCGCGGTGACCCTGCTGCTGTTCGACAAGTACCTCGGCACCCACTTCTTCGACCCGGCCGCGGGCGGCGACGTGCTTCTGTACCAGAACCTGTTCTGGTTCTACTCGCATCCCGCCGTGTACGTGATCTTCCTGCCGGCCGTCGGCATCCTGTTCGAGGTTGTCGCGACCATGGGCAAGAACCCGGTCTTCAACTACAAGGCCGCGGTCTACGGCGGTATCGGCGGCATTTCGCTGATCACCGGCGAGGTCTGGGTCCACCATCTGTACGTGGCGGGCATGCCCGACTGGCTCCGCATCGGCCAGATGGTCACAACGTTGTTGATCTCGGTGCCCGTCGGCTTGTTGGTGATGTCCTTGTGGGGCACGCTCTATAAGGCGTCGATCACCTACAACACGGCCATGCTGTACGCGGCGTCGTGCTTCTTCCTGGTGCTGCTCGGCGGCCTGACCGGCATTCCGCTGGCCATGACGGTCGTGACCGTGCACCTGTCGGAGACCTCGTTCGTGCACGCCCACTTCCACTTCATCATGGCCATGTTCTCGGCCTACGCCCTGTTCGCCGGGATCTACTACTGGTTCCCGAAGATGACCGGCCGCATGGCCGAGGGCAAGCTGGCGACCGTCAGCTTCTGGCTGAACATGATCGGCGTGAACGTGACCTTCTGGCCGCTGTTCATGATCGGCGTGGAAGGCATGCCGCGCCGCTACTGGGACTACGAGATGTTCCCGCATTTCGAGCCGTACCATCAGGTGGCTCTCTATGGGGCGCTTCTCATCGGTCTCGGCACCGCGACCACGATCATCAACTGGATCTACAGCGCGTTCGCGGGTCCGATCGCTCCGGCGAATCCTTGGAATTCCAAGTCGCTTGAGTGGACCCACACTCCGAACCCGCCGGGACCGGGCAACTTCCCCGAAATCCCGACCATCGATCCGGAATGGTCGCCGTACGCCTACGACGACAACAAGTAATCGGCTTCTCGCCGATGCCTGGGACGGGGGCCGCTTGTCGGTCCCCGTCTCCATTTTCACGAGGTGATCATGACCGAAGACGACAAGGCGACGGCGTCCGGGCTGCCCGATCCCGATTCGGACGCGCCGATTCTGCCCGAGCCCGAGAAGATCGAGGAGCCCAGCCGCAAATTGCCCAGCAAATGGCTGATGTTCACTATCCTAATCTCCTTGATCCTGTTGATGTACTTCTCGATCATGTACAAGGTGGCCAAGTACGGCCACTAATCCCCGACCGACAATAGGTTTTCGACGCCCATGGACGTTACCAACCTTCCCCACGTCAACGCCTCCCTGAACGGCCTGGCGAGCGTCTTCATCGCGCTCGGCTGGTATTTCATCGGCAAGGGCGACAAGGCGGCCCACAAGAAATGCATGATCGGGGCGCTGGCCGTCTCGGTGGCGTTTCTCGCCTGCTACCTGACCTACCACTTCAATTCCGGGCTGGCCAAGTTCGGGGGCGAGGGCTGGGTGCGCCCGGTCTATTTCGCCATCCTGATCGGGCACGTGATCCTCGCGGTCGTGATCACGCCGCTGGTGCCCTGGGCCGTGGCCATGGCGATCAAGGGCCGGTTCGAGGTCCACAAAAAGATCGTCCGCTGGGCCATGCCGCTGTGGCTTTACGTCAGCGTGTCCGGCGTCGTGGTCTACGCCATGGCCATCCATCTGTATCCCTGGACCGGAGCGCCCGCGCCATGACCGAAGCCATCCGCCCAGAGGGCAGCGGCGTCTACCATCGCCTGGCCCGGGCCATGGGCCAGGACGGGGCCAAGCGGCTTCGCGCCTGGGCCGGGCTCGGCGTCGGCGCGTTGGGCGTCGCCGGGCTGTTCGCCGTGTTGCTCGCCGTCTCCCGGGTTCCCGGCATCCAGGACGTCTCCTTCTGGCCGTTGGAGTTCTTCAAGAAGGGCTTGGTGATCCACGTGGTGTTTTCGTTCGTGGTCTGGTTCCTGTGCGTGTTCGGCGCGATTCTGGAACTCGGGGCCCGTCGCCTCGGCGCTTCGGGCAAGTTGGACGGGATCGCGGGACAAGCCGCCCTTTGGGGCGTCGGGATCTCGTTTCCCCTGCTGTTCGTCCCGGCGCTGCTGGACCGGGGCGACCCCACCTTGAACAATTATGTCCCGGCCATCATCGATCCCATCTATTACGCGGGGCTGTTCGTCCTCGCCGGGGCCATGGCGGTCCAGTCGTTTCGGGTGCTGGTCCGGGTTCCCAACGTGGCCAAGGCCGCCGATCCCCTGACCGTGGGGGCCCTTGCGGGCGCGCTCGGATTCCTGCTCGCGCTGGCTTGCATCCGGCTCGCCGCCATGGCCATGTGGGACATGCCGCTCTCGCACCACTACAACGAAGAAGTCTTCTGGGGCGGCGGCCACGTGTTCCAGATCGTCAACACCGCCATGATGATCGCAGCCTGGTGGGTCCTCGCCAGCCTCGCCTGGGGCGAGTCGGTCATCGCCAACCGCATGTTCGGGGTGGCCATCGTTCTGATCTCTGTCCTGGCCCTGCCCGCGCCCGGATTCTACATCGGCATCGACGGCGACCTGCCGCGCCAGGCCTTCACCGACCTGCAGTACACCGAGATCCTGCCCCTGGTCATCGCTGGCGTCGCCGTGATCCTCGCGGCTTCGGTCAAGTCGCGGACGGCGCGCTGGTCCGACCCGGCGTTTCTGGGATTGATCCTGTCCATGGCCGTGTTCGCCGTCGGCGGCGCGCTCGGCGTGTTCGTGGACGGGACCGACGCGCGCACGCCCGGGCACTACCACGGAGTGATCGCCGGGCTCAACCTGGCCTTCATGGGCCTGTTCCTGACCGTGATCCTGCCCCTGGCCGGACGGCCCGCGTTCAAGGGCAAGAAGATCGCGGCCCAGTTTTGGATGTTCGCCGTGGGCCAAGGCGCCGCCGCCGTCGGCCTGTTCATCGCGGGCGGGCACGGCGCGTCCCGCAAGGCGGCGGGCGCGGCCCAGGGTCTGGACGAACTCGGCGTCTGGGCCAAGGTGGGCATGGGCATGAACGGGGCCGGAGGGCTTCTCGCGGTGTTGGGCGGCGTGCTGTTCGTCTGGACCGTGGCCACGGCGCTGTTGCGCAAGAACGGGGACCAAGTGGGCCATTGAGGCCCCGGCGAACCGTTTCGCCCCAGCCAAGGCGGCGGAGACCCCGCCCGGCGTTCGAGGGGTCATTCATGAGGCGATGTTATTGCAAGGCGAAAAAACCCCTGATTTCTTGATCGATTGGGTATAGAATACGCGACTTGAGTGGGGAAAAAGCAAAAACATGACCGAAACCACCGCGCATCTTAGCGGCGCCGTCGAACGCGACGCGGCCGAGGAGGAGCAGCCCGGGGTCGAGCCCGGACGCGGCCGTCCCATGGACTACGCCGTCCTGCTGAAGCCGCGCGTCATGTCGCTGGTGGTGTTCACCGGCATTTGCGGCCTGCTGCTGGCGCCGGGGGCCGTCGATCCCTGGACCGGGTTCGCCGCCATTCTGTGGATCGCCGTCGGCGCGGGCGCGTCGGGCGCGATCAACATGTGGTACGACCGCGACATCGACGTGCACATGTCGCGCACCCGCAATCGCCCGCTTCCGGCGGGCCGCATGCATCCCCGCATCGCGCTTTGGGTCGGGCTGGTCCTGTCGGCCGGCTCGGTCGCCGCCATGGCCGTCATGGTCAACGGGCTCGCCGCCGTGCTGCTCGCCGTGACCATCGCGTATTACGTCTTCATTTACACCGTCTGGCTGAAGCGCCGCACGCCGCAGAACATCGTGATCGGCGGCGCGTCCGGCGCGCTGCCGCCGGTGATCGGCTGGGCCGCCGTGACCGGGGGCATGGAGCCGGGCGCCTGGGTGCTGTTCGCCATCATCTTCTTCTGGACCCCGCCGCACTTCTGGTCGCTGGCGCTGTTTCGCAGCGGCGACTACGAACGGGCCGGGGTGCCCATGCTGCCCGTGGTGTCCGGCGACGCCACCACCAAGCGCCAGATCATGGGTTACAGCCTGTTCATGGTGCCGGTGACATTGGCCCCCCTGGCGGTGGACATGGCCGGGTGGCTGTACGTGGCCGTCGCCATGGTCCTCAACGCCGTTCTTTTGCGCCACGCGTTGGCCGTGCTGCGCTCCGACGACCCGGCCAAGGCCCGGTCCATGTTCTTCTTTTCCATCGCCTACCTGTTCCTGATTTTCGTGGCCCTTCTGGTCGATCGGGCGGTGACGCCGCTTCTGTGATGGCCGAGGACGCCTATTCCCGTCTCGAGGCCCGGTTCCGCCGGATTCTCACGTTGCATGACGCGGCGGGGATGCTGCATTGGGACCAGTCCACCATGATGCCGCCCGGCGGCGCGGAGGCCAGGGCCGACCAACTCGCGGAACTCGCCGCCGTCGCCCACGGCCTGATCGCGGACGACGAGACCGCCGATCTTCTGGACGCGGCCGAGGCGGATGGCGGCCTGGAGTCCTGGCCGGCGGCCAACCTCCATGAAATGCGCCGCATGCGCGCCCACGCGGCCGCGCTCGACGAGGATCTGGTGATGGCGCTTAGCCGCGCGTCCTCGGCCTGCGAGCAGGTCTGGCGCGAGGCCCGGCCCAAGGCGGACTTCGCCCGGGTTCTGCCGTCGCTGGAAACCCTTTTGGACCTGGTCCGCCGCTCGGCGGAGGCCAAGGCGGAGGCGCTTGGCGTCGGTCCCTACGACGCGCTTTTGGACGAATACGAGCCCGACGGCCGCTCCGACGACATCGAGGCCGTGTTCGCCGACCTGGAGTCGTTCCTGCCCGACTTCCTGGGCCAGGTGCTGGAGCGCCAGGCGTCCCGGCCCGAAATCCTCCAGCCCCGGGGACCCTTCGCCGTCGAGGACCAGAAGGCGCTGGCGCTTCGCCTGATGGAGACGCTGGGTTTCGACTTCGACCACGGCCGTCTGGACGTGAGCCTGCATCCCTTCTGCGGCGGGGTTCCCGACGACGTCCGCATCACGACGCGCTACGACGAGGGGGATTTCACCAAGGCGCTCATGGGCGTGCTGCACGAAACCGGCCACGCGCTTTATGAGCGCGGCCTGCCCGCGGACTGGCGCGGTCGCCCCGTGGGCGCTGCGCGGGGCATGTCCGTCCATGAAAGCCAGTCCTTGCTGATCGAGATGCAGGCCTGCCGATCGCGGGAGTTCCTGACCTTCGCCGCGCCCCTGATCCGGGACGCCTTTGGCGCGTCCGGCCCGGAATGGGAGGTCGAGAACCTGCATCGCCTCTACACCCGGGTCGAGCGCGGCTTCATCCGCGTCGACGCCGACGAGGTCACCTATCCCGCCCACGTCATCGTGCGTTTTCGCCTGGAAAAGGCCCTGATCGAACGGCGGATGGAGGCCCGCGACATCCCCGCCGCCTGGAACGAGGGGATGGAAAGGCTTTTGGGCGTGGTCCCGCCCGACGACGGGCTCGGCTGCCTGCAGGACATCCACTGGTACGACGGGCTCTGGGGGTATTTCCCCACCTACACCCTGGGCGCCATGACCGCGGCCCAGCTCTTCGCCCACGCCGCCGAGGCCGCGCCCGAAATCCGCCCCGGCGTCGCGAAGGGCGACTTTTCGCCGCTCCTTTCCTGGCTTCGCGTCAACGTCCACGAAAAGGCCTCCAGCCTCGCCACCCGCGACCTGCTGGCCCAGGCCACCGGCCGCCCACTCGAGGCCGAACCGTTCAAGAAACACTTGCGAAACCGCTACCTGAACGGCGAATGGGAATCTTTCTAAAATCCCTCCTAATTCCTGAATCTTTAAGGCGCCATCACCCATTTGGGTGATGCTTTGGATTGTTCGCGGTTCTACTATGTCAGACTGAATGTTAGTGCGTGCGAAAGTGCGCCCGCGCGCTTGCGCGCGAAGTTCGTAAGGAAAAGGGCGTAAAACCCCGGGTTTAGAGACACAAGGCCCACCATCAGCCGCCGGGCCTTATCAGGAGAGCGATCATGGTCAGCAACCTCGGCAATTCCGGTCAGGGCGAAGGCGCCACCAACACGTCGATGATCGAAGTCGGCGACGAAGGCTCCGTCAACCTGCCCGAGGGCTTCGACCTCACGGGCGCCGATTTCGGGCGCGAGGGCTCGGATCTAGTTCTGACCGAACCCGGCGGCGAGGAAATCATCGTCCGCGACTATTTCGCCTCCGATTCGCCCCCCGACCTGCTTTCCGGCGGCGCGCAGGTCTCGGGCGACGTGGCGACCACGCTCGCGGGCCCCATGGCGCCCGGCGAATACGCGCAGGCGGGCCCCGGCGGCGGGGCCGAGGCCATCGGCACGGTCCAGAACGCCACCGGCACGGTGACGGCGACCCGCCCCGACGGCACCGAGGTCGAGCTCCAGGTCGGCGACCCGGTCTACCAGGGCGACATCCTGACCACCGGCGACGACGGCGGCGTCGGCGTGATCCTGGCGGACCAGACCACGTTCTCCATGGGCGAGGACGGCAAGATGGTCCTGGACGAGATGGTCTACGACCCGGGCACCCAGGAAGGCGCGCTGAACTTCTCCGTGGTCGAGGGCGTGTTCACCTTCGTCAGCGGCCAGGTGGCCAAGACCGACCCGGACGCCATGACCATCGAGACCCCGGTGGCCACCATCGGCATCCGCGGCACCCAGGTGGGCATCGACCTCCGCGACGGCGACGACATGGAAATCCTGTTGATGGAGGAGGCCGACGGCTTCGTCGGCGAAGTGGTCATCAACAACGCCGCCGGCCAGACGGTGATGAACATGGCCAACCAGTTCACCACCATCTCGGACTTCAACGCCCCGGCCGCCCGGCCCAGCTTCCTCGACGACGACGGCGTCATCGAGAAGTTCTCCCGCCCGCTCGAGCACCTGCCCACCAACGACGACAACAACGCCAACGACTATGGCGTCGGCAGGGACGACGTGAAGGGCGGCGAGGGCGAGGGCGAGGAGGAATTCCTCGACGAGACCATCGAGGAGGCCGCCGCCGAGGAGGAAGGCGAGGAGGTCGCGGAAGACGGCGTCGTCGAGAGCGACGAGGAGTTCCTGGACGAGGAGATCGTCGAGGACGACCTCGAGGGCGAGGGCGAGGACGAACTGGCCGAGGAGGACCTCGAGGCCCTGGGCGAATTCGACACCGCCGCCGGCGAGGAGGAAGGCCTTGAGGACGGCGTCCTCGACGAAGAGGAAATCATCGAGGACGACGGCGAGGGCGAAGACGAATTCGCCGAAGACGAACTCATGGACCTGGAGGCCCTGGCCGACTTCGACACCGCCGCGGGCGAGGAGGACGGCGTCCTCGACGAGGAGCAGATTCTCGAGGATGACAGCGGCCTGGACGACGATTACGACAGCGACGACGACTACGAATACGAGGAGGAAGGCCTCCTAGAGGAAGAGGTCCTCATCGAGGAAGGCAGCGACCAGGACGACCCCGAATACATCGCCGAGATCACCGACCCCACGAGCGACGAGGATCTTGAGGAACTGGCCAACTTCGACACCGCCGCGGGCGGCGAGGAAGGCGGCGGCCAGAACGAGCAGGCCCCGGAAGAAGACATCCAAGTGACCGAGGGCGACGGCAGCAGCCAGGTCGAGACGGGGACCGGCACGGGGACCGAGACTGGAACCGGCACGGGGACCGGCACGGGGACCGGCACGGGGACCGGGACCGGGACCGACACGAACCAGAATACCTACGTCTACACCGACGCCACCATCGGCGGCGACGGCGAGGGCGGCGTGACCGAGGACGCGGACGTCTCCAACGACGGCGTGCTCTCCACCTCCGGCGCCTTGACCGTCACCGACCCGGACGCGGGCGAGGCCGGGATCGACGTGAGTTCCCTCACCAGTCCCGCCGACGCGCTCGGCTCCCTGACGATCGATTCGAGCGGCGCCTGGACCTATACGGTCGACAACGCCCTGGTCCAGCACCTGGGCGAGGGCGAGACCATCACCCAGGTCTACACGGTCTCCTCCATCGACGGCAAGGCGTCCCAGGACATCACCATCACCATCAACGGGACCAACGACGCGCCGGTGGTGACGACCGCCGCCGGTCAGGACGCCGCGACCGTGTCCGAGGACGCGTTGTCGGCCTCGGGCCAGCTTTCGTCGTCCGATGTCGACGCCAATTCGACGGCGACGTGGGGTCTGGGCAATAACGAAACGGGCCAGAGCGACTACGGCTCCTTCACCCTCAACGCGGACGGCTCGTGGTCCTTCGCGCTCGACGCCGACGGCGACGCCGTCGCGGCCATCGCCGATGGCGAGTCGGTCGTGGAGACCTTCACCATCCAAGTAACCGACGACCAGGGCGCGACCGCGACGGAAACCGTGTCCATCACCATCTTCGGCGACGGCGACAGCGCCGTGATCGGCGGCGTCGACACCGGCTCCGTCACCGAGGACCAGGTCCTGACGGCCAGCGGAACCCTCACCATCGACGATCCCGACGGCGCGGCCGAAGAGGCGTTCCAGGCGGGCGAGCAGACCGGCGAATACGGTACGCTCAGCATCGACGCGAACGGCGCGTGGACCTTCACGTCCGCCAACGACTCGATCCAGAACATGGCCGCGGGCGCTTCGGTCGAGGAAGAGTTCACCGTCCAGTCCGTCGACGGCACCACCCACACCATCACCATCACCATCCACGGGACCAACGACGTCCCGGTGGTGACGACGGCGACCAGCCAGGACGCGGGCGCGGTTGTCGAGGACGCGACGGTCTCGATGGTCGACGGCCAGCTTTCGTCCTCCGACGTCGACGACAACGCGACGGCGACGTGGACGGCGGACAACGCCGTCAATGGCGAGGTTGCGACCGACTTCGGGACGTTCTCGGTCGACGAGACAGGCGCGTGGAGCTTCCAGCTCGACAACGCCTCCGCTTCGACGCAGGCGTTGGCCGACGGCGCGACGGAGACCCTGAAGTTCCCGGTCACGGTGACGGACGACCAGGGGGACACGGCCGCCGAGACGGTGACGATCACCATCACCGGGACCAACGACGTCCCCGTGGTCTCGAACGCGAGCGCGCTTTCGGGCGCGGTTACCGAGGACGCGGCGGTCTCGATGGTTTCGGGCCAGTTGGCGTCTTCGGACGTGGACACGGGCGCGACGGCTTCGTGGACGGCGGACAACGCGGTCAATGGCGAGGTTTCGACCGACTACGGCAAGTTCTCGGTCGGCGAGGACGGGGCGTGGACGTTCACGCTGGACAATTCCCTTTCCGCGACGCAGGCGCTCGCCGCGGGCCAGACCGAGACGCTCGAGTTCCCGGTTACGGTGACGGACGATCAGGGCGCGACGGCGACGGCGACGGTTACGGTGACGGTGACGGGGTCGAACGACGTCCCGGTTGTCGAGGCCTCGACGGGCCAGTGGGACGGCCTTGTGGTTGAGGATTCGACGCTCTCGGTGGCGTCGGGCCAGCTTGAGTCCACGGACGTGGACACGGGCGCGACGGCGACGTGGAGCCTGGCTCCGAACGAGACCGGCGCGAGCGATTACGGAACCTTCGCGGTCGATGAAAACGGCCAGTGGACGTTCACGATCAACAACGCCGCCGCCGCGACCCAGTCGCTTGCGGCGGGCCAGGAGACCATGGAGTCGTTCAACGTCCAGGTGACCGACGACCATGGTGCGACGGCGACCCATACACTGCATGTGATGATCAACGGCTCCAACGACGTCCCGGTGGTGACGACGGCGACGGACGAGGATACGGGCGCGGTGGCCGAGGACGGTGTTTTGTCGGCGACGGGCCAGTTGGCGTCCACGGACGTCGACGACGGGGCGACGGCTTCGTGGACGGCGGACAACGCGGTCGACGGCGCGGTTTCGACGGCCTACGGGACGTTCTCGGTGGGCGCGGACGGGGCTTGGACGTTCACGCTGGACAATTCGCTCGCGGCGACGCAGGGGCTGACGTCTGACGACACGGTGACGCTGGAGTTCCCGGTGACGGTTACGGACGACCAGGGCGCGACGGCGGCGGAGACGGTTACGGTTACGATCGCGGGCGCGGACGACGCGCCGGTGATCACGGGCTCGTCCACGGGCGCGGTGACCGAGGACGTGGGCGAGGACGCGAACAACATGCTTTCGACGTCGGGTTCGCTTTCGATCACGGACGCGGACGCGGGCGAGAGCGGTTTCGACCCGAACTCGGTTTCCGCGACGAATCCGGAAGGGGCTTTGGGCTCGCTTTCGATCACGTCGGACGGGGCGTGGAGCTACGCGGTGGACAACGCGCAGGTTCAGCACCTTGGCGCGACGGACACGATCACGGAGACGTTCGAGGTCGCGACGCTGGACGGAACGGTCAAGCAGATTTCCGTGACCATCCACGGGACCAACGACGTCCCGGTGGTGACGACGGCGACGGACGAGGATACGGGCGCGGTGGCCGAGGACGGTGTTTTGTCGGCGACGGGCCAGTTGGCGTCCACGGACGTGGATACGGGCGCGACGGCTTCGTGGAGCCTGGGCGAAGGCGAGACGGGCGCGAGCGACTTCGGC
>CAYFNC010000065.1:0-17680 GCA_964344345.1 uncultured Hyphomicrobiales bacterium
CACCATCACATCATCCCGTCATCATGAACAGGGCGGCTTCAACGGACGGACACCCTAGGGGCCGGAGCCTGTCAAGATAAATTTTTTGAATGTTCCTGTTTTATTCTTGTTGCATGGCTTTGTCGAAAAGGTCTAATTTTCTCTCCACGGGGACACGGCCACGCGGGCTACCCAAAAGGATCGCAAGTATCCTTGTTCGAGCGGCCAAGAATTTCTAAATAAAAACAACACACATTGAGGGCGAACGAAGAAAATGCGCGAGGGCGCGCCCATAAACTATACAGTAGGGGGATGACACCGATTTGACACATTTCTAGAAATCGTCGGATCGGAGCGCCGAACAACACTTCGGCAGCGTGTTCGACGGGCTTCTGGCGATTGAATTCGGGTGCGTCTCTACGCGCCCCTTGCGGGTGCATCTTATGGGTTTTCTTTGTGCGGTGTTATCGTATTTCGGGTGCGGCGCTCGGCCGCGAAACTGACGACTTGGGACTTTTCGGTAAACGTAATGACTGGCGAGACTTCGGACACATCCTTGACGGCGCAGTGGGAGCGGATCGAAAACCGCATGCGCGCGGAAATCGGCGACGCCGCCTATCAGAGTTGGCTCAAGCCCATGACCGTGCGCGGGGTTCGCGCCGGCCGCCTTCGCGTGTCCGTGCCGACGCGCTTCATGCGGGACTGGATCGTGGCCCACTACGTCGATCGCCTGGGCGCGCTCTGGCGCGAGGAGAACCCGGACATCGACGGCGTCGACATCTTCGTTCAGGCCGAACGGGCCCGACCCCTCGGCCCCGCAGCCAAGAAGGACGCCGCCGCCGAGGCCGCGCCCGCCCAGGAGGCCGCGGCCGAGCCGGTCCAGGCCATGGACGACATCAGCGCGCCCCTGGACCCCCGCTTCACCTTCGACCGGTTCGTGGTCGGAAAGCCCAACGAATTCGCCCACGCGGCGGCGAGCCGGGTGGGCGAGGCCGACTTGGTTCCGTTCAACCCGCTGTTCCTGTACGGCGGCGTCGGGCTCGGCAAGACCCACCTGATGCACGCCATCGCCTGGGAGATCCGGCGCCGCGACCCGTCGCGCTCGGTCATCTACCTGTCGGCCGAGAAGTTCACCTACCGCTTCATCCAGGCGTTGCGCGAAAAGCGCACGGTGGACTTCAAGGACCAGTTCCGCTCCGCCGACGTGCTGATGGTGGACGACGTCCAGTTCATCATCGGCAAGGACAGCACCCAGGAAGAATTCTTCCACACCTTCAACGCCCTGGTGGACCAGGGGCGCCAGATCGTGATCTCCGCCGACAAGTCGCCGTCCGACATGGACGGGATGGAGGACCGGCTGAAATCCCGCCTGAACTGCGGGCTGGTCGCCGACCTGCACGCCACCACCTACGAGCTTCGCCTCGGCATCCTGGACTCCAAGGCCGAACAACTCGGCGTCGATATCCCGCGCAAGGTGATGGAGTTTCTCGCCCACAAGATCACCACCAACGTCCGCGAGCTCGAGGGCGCGCTCAACCGCGTCGTCGCCCATTCCCAGCTGGTGGGCCGGGACATCACGCTCGAGACCACCCAGGACGTGCTCCACGACCTGCTCCGCGCCAACGACCGCCGGGTCACCATCGAGGAGATCCAGAAAAAAGTCTCGGCGCATTTCAACATCCGGGTGTCCGACATGCACTCTGCCAGGCGCGCCCGCTCGGTCGCCCGGCCCCGGCAGGTCGCCATGTACCTGGCCAAGCAGCTCACCTCCCGCTCGCTGCCCGAAATCGGGCGCCGGTTCGGCGGGCGCGACCACACCACGGTCATGCACGCCGTGCGCAAGGTGGAGGAGCTTCGCGGACAGGATTCCACCTTCAACGAGGACGTGGAGCTTCTGCGCCGCATGCTCGAGGGCTGAGCCCTTCCTCGGGCGCGAAGAAACCTTCAATAATTCCAAAGGCTAACGGCCGCTCGAAAGCGTGGCCCGGGCGGCGTTTCCCCGCCGCCTGGAGACCGTTTCCAGCAACCGGCGCAAAGACTGCCCGAACGCGTCGAAAAAGCCTTCGACCCCCAACATCTTTTGCTATAATGCCCGGCCAACCCCAGGGTCTTGTCCTTGGGGCGGGGGAATGCGAAACCTCAAACAGTTTGGTTCGGCCATGAAACTGACCATCGAACGGTCCGCCCTGCTCAAGTCGCTGGGCCACGTCCAAAGCGTGGTGGAGAAGCGCAACACCATTCCGATCCTGTCCAACGTCCGGATCGACGCCTCGGGCGGCCGCCTCAGCCTCAACGCCACCGACATGGATCTGGACATCGTCGAGACCGTGGACGCCGACGTCGCCGCCGACGGGGCCACCACCGTGCCCGCGCACACGCTCTACGACATCGTCCGCAAGCTTCCCGACGGCTCCCAGGTGGAGCTGAGCCTGGGCGAGGGCGACGACGACGGCCAGCTCGCCCTGCGGTCCGGCCGCTCGCGGTTCAAGCTGCCGTGCCTGCCGACCGAGGAGTTTCCGGTCATGGCGGGCGGCGACCTGCCGCACCAGTTCCTTTTGCCGGTGGGCGAGCTTCGGGGCATCGTGGACCGCACCAGCTTCGCCATCTCGACCGAGGAGACCCGGTTCTATCTCAACGGCATCTACCTCCATCACGCCCAGCGCGACGGCGTGGAGGTGCTGCGCTCGGTCGCCACCGACGGCCACCGCCTGGCCAGCGTCGAGACCCCGCTGCCCGAGGGCGCGGCCAACATCCCCGGCGTTATCGTGCCGCGCAAGACGGTCGCCGAGTTGCGCAAGCTGATCGAGGACACCGACCTCGACGTGGCGGTGTCCCTGTCGGAGACCAAGATCCGTTTCGCCTTCGACGACGCGACCCTGACGTCCAAGCTGATCGACGGCACCTTCCCCGACTACGAGCGAGTGATCCCCACCGGCAACGACAAGTCGCTCGAGGTGGATTGCAAGCAGTTCGCCGAGGCGGTGGACCGGGTGTCCGCCATCTCGTCCGAGAAATCCCGCGCCATCAAGGTCGCGCTCAACGGCTCGACCATGGTGCTGTCCGCCAGCAGCCCCGAATACGGCAGCGCGACCGAGGAACTGGAGGTGAGCTACCAGGGCGACGAGATGGAGATCGGCTTCAACGCCCGCTACATCCTGGACATCACCAAGCAGATCGAGGCGGACAACGCGCACTTCAGCCTCGCCGATTCCGGCTCGCCCACCATCATGCGCGAGGCCGGGGACGACAGCGCGCTCTACGTTCTGATGCCCATGCGGGTTTAGGGGATTTTCGCTCTGTACGGTTCTCAAGCCTTGGCCAGCGACGACGGCGCATCGATGACGGTTCCGGATGCGGCCAACGACGGCGCGCGCCGTCTGTCCGTCGCTCGGCTGACGCTCACCGACTTTCGCGGCTACGCCCACGCCCGGATGGAATGCGACCCCAGAACCGTGGTCCTGACCGGCCCCAACGGCGCGGGCAAGACCAACCTGCTCGAGGCGGTGTCCTTCCTGGTTCCGGGGCGCGGGCTGCGCGGCGTCCGGTTGGACGAGGCCGCGCGCCACGGCGGGCCCGGCGGCTGGGCGGTGGCGGCGAGCGCCAGGGCGCGGGACGGATTGGTGGAAATCGGCACCGGGCTCGCGCCCGCGCAAGGGGAGCGCCGCCAAGTGCGCGTCGACGGGGAGGCCATGCGCGGCCAGTCCGCCCTCGCCGACCACCTGACCGCCCAATGGCTGACGCCGCAGATGGACCGGCTGTTCCTGGACGGCGCGTTCGCGCGCAGGCGCTTCCTGGACCGCCTGGTGTTCGGCTTCGACCCCGCGCACGCCGGACGGGTCAGCGGGTACGAGCGCGCCATGCGGGAGCGCTCCCGCCTTCTGGCCCAGGGCTCGGCCGACAAGACGTGGCTTTCGGCGCTGGAAGGCTCCATGGCCGAAAGGGGCGTCGCCGTCTCCGCCGCGCGCATCGACATGGCGAACCGGCTGGGCGCGGTGTTGGCCCAGGACCTGGGACCTTTCCCGGGCGCGCGCCTCGAGGCCGCGGGCGAGGTCGAGGGCTGGCTCGCCCAGGGTCCCGCGCTCGACGCCGAGGACCGGCTTCGCGCCGCGCTGGAGGCGTCCCGCCCCCGCGACGCCGAGACCGGCGGAGCCAAGGTCGGCCCCCATCGGGGCGACATGGCCGTGCGCCACCAGGCCAAGGACGTCCCGGCGGCCCAGTGCTCCACCGGGGAGCAGAAGGCGCTGCTGATCGCCATCACGCTGGCCAACGCGAGGCTTCTGGCGGCGGAGCGGGGCGCGGTTCCCTTGCTGCTGCTGGACGAGGTGGCGGCGCATCTGGACGAAACACGCCGGGCGGCGCTGTTCGACGAGATCGAGGCCCTCGGCGCGCAGGCCTGGATGACCGGGACCGACGCCGCCCTGTTCGCGCCCCTGGACGGGCGCGCCCAATTCTTCGACGTGGACGACGGCCGCGTAAACCCAAGGAACCCATCATGAGCGACGACGAAATGACCATCGGCGAAGGCGCGGACGAGTACGGCGCCGATTCCATCAAGGTCCTGCGCGGGCTGGAGGCCGTGCGCAAGCGCCCGGGCATGTATATCGGCGACACCGACGACGGGTCCGGCCTGCACCACATGGTCTATGAAGTGGTGGACAACGCCATCGACGAGGCGCTCGCCGGGTTTTGCGACCGCGTGGACGTGAGGCTGAACGGCGACGGCACCGTCTCGGTCGCCGACAACGGGCGCGGCATTCCCGTCGATATCCACGCCGAGGAAGGCGTGTCGGCGGCCGAGGTCATCATGACCCAGCTCCACGCGGGCGGGAAGTTCGACCAGAATTCCTACAAGGTGTCCGGCGGCCTGCACGGGGTCGGCGTCTCGGTGGTGAACGCGCTGAGCGACCGTCTGGACCTCCGCATCCGCCGCGACGGCAAGGAGCATTTCGTCCGTTTCGTTGACGGCGAGGCCGAGGCGCCCCTGGAAATCGTCGGCGACGCGCCCGTGGAGGACGGCAAGCCCCTGACCGGCACGGAAATCACCTTCCTCGCATCGCCAAACATCTTCACCATGACCGAATACGACTTCCGCACGTTGGAGCACCGTCTGCGCGAGCTGGCGTTCTTGAACTCCGGCGTGCATCTCCGCCTGACCGACGCCCGGCACGTGGAGAAGACCGTGGTGGACCTGCACTACGAGGGCGGGCTCGAGGCTTTCGTCGGCTATCTCGACCGGTCCAAGAACGTGCTTCATCAGCCCGCCATCGCGGTCGGCGGCGAGCGCGAGGGCATCACGGTCGAGCTGGCCATGCAGTGGAACGACAGCTACCACGAGACCACGCTGTGCTTCACCAACAACATCCCCCAACGCGACGGCGGCACTCACTTGGCTGGGTTCCGTGGCGCGTTGACCCGGACCATCAACGCCTACGCCACCCAAAGCGGGCTGGCGAAGAAAGAGAAGGTCTCCATCACCGGCGACGATTCCCGCGAGGGGTTGACCTGCGTGCTGTCGGTCAAGGTGCCCGACCCCAAGTTCTCGTCCCAGACCAAGGACAAGCTGGTCTCGTCCGAGGTGCGCCCGGTGGTCGAGGGCGTCATCGGCGACGCGCTCGAGCAATGGTTCGAGGAGCATCCCTCCGACGCCAGGCGCATCATCGGAAAAATCGTCGAGGCCGCCGCCGCCCGCGAGGCCGCGCGCAAGGCGCGGGAACTCACTCGCCGCAAGGGGGCGCTCGACGTTACGTCACTGCCGGGCAAGCTATCGGACTGCCAGGAGCGCGACCCGGCGCTGTCCGAGCTCTTCATCGTCGAGGGCGACTCGGCTGGGGGGTCGGCCAAGATGGGCCGCGACCGGGCGAGACAGGCCATCCTGCCCCTGCGCGGCAAGATCCTGAACGTGGAGCGGGCGCGGTTCGACAAGATGTTGAACTCGGCGGAAATCGGCACCCTGATCGCGGCCCTCGGCGCCGGCATCGGGACCGAGGACTTCGACCCCGACAAGTGCCGCTACCACAAGATCATCATCATGACCGACGCCGACGTGGACGGCAGCCACATCCGCACCCTGCTTTTGACCTTCTTCTTCCGCCAGATGCGCGAACTGATCGAGCGGGGCTACGTCTACATCGCCCAGCCGCCGCTCTATCGCGCGAAAAAGGGCAATTCCGAGGTCTACCTGAAGGACGACCGGGCGTTGGAGGACTACCTGTTCAACGCCGCCATCGACGAGGGCAGCGTGTTTGTCGCCCACGACGGCGCCCAGATCGCGGGCGCGGACCTCCGCGCGCTGGCCGACGAAGCCCGGGGGACCAAGGTCATGCTGACCGGCCTCGCCCGCCACGTGCCCTTGCATATCGTCGAGCAGGCCGCCATCGCCGCGGCGCTGGACCCGGACATCCTGGCCGACGCCGGACGCGGGGCGGAAACCGCGGCCTACGTCGCCTCGCGGCTGGACGCGCTGGAGCCGGAACTGGAGCGGGGCTGGTCCGGTCGCCCGGTCGAGGGCGAGGGCCTGGCTTTCGAACGCACCCTTCGCGGCGTGACCGAGCGGCACGTGATCGGCGGCGACCTGATCCATTCGTCCGAGGCCAGAAAGCTGAACCAGAAGGCGGGCGAGCTGCAGCGCCTGTTCGCCAAGCAGGGCGCGCTCACCGCCAAGGACAAGGAGTTCGCCATCACCGGGCCGGTGTCGCTGGTGGACACGGTCACCGAGCTCGGACGCAAGGGCGTGGGCTTCCAGCGCTACAAGGGTCTCGGCGAAATGAATCCGGAGCAATTGTGGGAGACCACCTTGGATCCCGAGGTCCGCACGCTGCTGCAGGTCAAGGTCAGCCACGCCGACGACGCCGAGGAGGTTTTTTCCACCCTCATGGGCGATTTGGTCGACCCGAGGCGGGAATTCATTCAGAATAACGCGCTGAAAGTGGCGAACCTGGACGTCTGAGCGGGGGGGCTCCATGACGATTGCCCAAAACTCGATCATAGAAAAATACCTGGTCAAGGAGGCGGCGCGGGTGATCGCGATGGCGGAAGACGCCCTGCGCGCGCCCGGCGACGAAGTGGTCCAGCCCTTTGACCGGGATCCGGCCATCGTCGGAGCGGCTGCGGCCGCGGCGGCCGTGGTCGGGGCCCGCGCGCTCGGGGGCGATCGCGTCGGCAAGGGAAACATTTTGTTCATCGGCTGCGGCCATCGAGCGCGGGCCGTGTTCGATTACCTGCGCGTCGATGGATGGAATTTCGGCGGCTACCTGTTCTGCGACAAGGACGAGACCAGCGCGCGGATTCTCGCCCGCTACGCCGCCTCCACCGCGCCGATCTGGACCGCCATGGACGTGGGCGATGAACCCGGCCCCATGATCCAGGACGCCGACCTGGTCGTGCTCGCCACCGGCGCCAAGTTTCCCCATTTGTCAGAGATTGGGGACTTTCAAAGTCATTCCATCGTTCTCGCCTTGTCGCCCGCGGACCTGACGGCCGAGGCGGCGCTCGCCTGCCAGAACGTGGTGGCGAACGCGGAGGCGGACTTCCAGCCCGCCACGACGCTCGCCCTTGTGGAGCGGGCCTCGGGCGGCCGTGATTTCGTCAAGGGCGACCTCGCAGCCGCCGACGCGGGGGAACTGGCGCTGTCGTCGGATGCGCCAAGGATATTTTGGCCCGGCGCGTTGAATCGCCTTGAGGTCGCGATCTCGGAGTTGGCCCGGAGCGCGGTCAGCCTGGAAACGGAAGAGGTTTAAAGCCTGCGCTTGTCGGCCTCGGCCGCGCGGACGGCCGCCAGCATGGCGTCGCAGGAATCGACCTCGTGCCCGAGCAGCTTGCGATCGTCCGGATTGTCGGAGGCTTCGAGCTTGGCCTGGGCCGCGTCGCGGCGCTTGATGGTTTCCTGCTCGTTGATGGCCGCCACCGGCATGGCCACCTGGGCCAGCACGGTGCATCGTTCCTCGGTGACCTCGGCGAAACCGCCCTCGACGAAGATGCGCTCGCGCACCTTGTTATTGTCGTAGATGTCCACGGTCCCGGGACGCACGGTGGAAAGCAGGGGCGCATGGCCGGGCAGGACGCCGAAGTCGCCGTCGCCTCCGGGAATCACCACCATCTCCGCCTTTTCGGAAATCAACAGGCGGGTCGGGGTGACCACGTCGAACTGGAACCGTTCCTCCATTTCGGACTACGGCCGCTAGGCCGCCTCCTCCGCCAGCTTCTTGGCCTTCTCGACCGCGTCCTCGATGGTGCCGACCATGTAGAAGGCGGCTTCGGGCAGGTGGTCGTAGTCGCCGGCCACGATGCCCTTGAAGCCCTTGATGGTGTCTTCCAGGTTCACGAACACGCCGGGCGTGCCGGTGAAGACCTCGGCCACGTGGAAGGGCTGGCTGAGGAAGCGCTGGATCTTGCGCGCCCGGGCGACGGTGAGCTTGTCCTCTTCCGACAGCTCGTCCATGCCCAGGATGGCGATAATGTCCTGGAGCGACTTGTAGGTCTGCAGGATGCGCTGCACTTCGCGGGCGATGTCGTAATGCTCCTCGCCGACGGCGCGGGGATCGAGCACGCGGGACGTGGAGTCCAGCGGGTCAACGGCCGGATAGATGCCGAGTTCGGCGATGGAGCGGCTGAGCACCGTGGTCGCGTCCAAGTGGGCGAACGAGGTGGCCGGCGCCGGGTCGGTCAGGTCGTCGGCCGGGACGTACACGGCCTGCACGGACGTGATCGAGCCCTTCTTGGTCGAGGTGATGCGCTCCTGCAGCTCGCCCATGTCGGTGGCCAGCGTCGGCTGGTAGCCCACGGCGGACGGAATGCGGCCCAGCAGCGCCGAAACCTCGGAGCCCGCCTGGGTGAAGCGGAAGATGTTGTCGACGAAGAACAGCACGTCCTGACCTTCGGCGTCGCGGAAGTATTCGGCCAAGGTCAGGCCGGTCAACCCGACGCGGGCGCGGGCGCCCGGAGGCTCGTTCATCTGGCCGTACACCAGCGCGGCCTTGGAGCCGGATCCGTCGAGCTTGATGACGCCGGATTCCATCATTTCGTGGTAGAGGTCGTTGCCCTCGCGGGTGCGTTCGCCCACGCCCGCGAACACGGAATAGCCGCCGTGCGCCTTGGCGATGTTGTTGATCAGCTCCATGATCACGACGGTCTTGCCGACGCCGGCGCCGCCGAACAGGCCGACCTTGCCGCCCTTGGGATAGGGCTCGATCAGGTCGATGACCTTGATGCCGGTGACCAGGATCTCGGTCTCGGTGGACTGGTCCATGAATTCCGGGGCCGGGCGGTGGATGGGCAGGCTGTCCTTGGTGTCGACCGGTCCGCGCTCGTCCACCGGCTCGCCCACCACGTTGATGATGCGGCCCAGCGTTCCGGGGCCGACCGGCACCATGATCGGGCCGCCTGTGTCCTGGACTTCCTGGCCGCGGACCAAGCCGTCGGTGGTGTCCATGGCGACGGTGCGGACCACGCTCTCGCCCAGGTGCTGCGCGACCTCGAGAACCAGGCGCTTGCCCTGGTTTTCCGCATGCAGGGCGTTCTTGATCTCCGGCAGGTCGCCTTCGAACTGCACGTCGACGACGGCTCCCATGACCTGCGTGATTTTCCCGACAGTGTTCTTTGTCATGCCTCAGGCTCCCATGGGTTTGTTCTACAGCGCCTCTGCGCCGGAAATAATCTCGATCAGTTCCTTGGTGATGAAGGCCTGGCGCGTCCGGTTGTAGGTCAGCGTCAGGCTGTCGATCATGTCGCCCGCGTTGCGGGTGGCGTTGTCCATCGCGGTCATCCGCGCGCCTTGTTCGGAGGCGAAGCTTTCCAGCAGGGCGCGGAACACCTGAACCGACAGGTTCCGGGGCACCAACTCGCCCAGTAGCTCCTCCTCGTTGGGCTCCAGGATATAGAGCGCCTTCTGCGCGTTCGTTTCCTCCTCGGGCAGATTGGGCACCGGGAAGGGGATCACCTGCTGGGGCGTCACTTCCTGCGTGATGGCCGACTTGAAGTGGTTGTAGATGACGGTGCAGACGTCGAAGGCCTCTTCCTCGAACATGCGCTGCAGTCGCCGGCCGATGTCGGCCGCGTCATCGAAGTTGACGCCGTTCTTGGTGATTCCCTCGAGACTGTCGATGATGATGTCGCCGTACTCGCGCCTCAGCGCGTCGTGGCCCTTGCGGCCGACGCAGAACACCTTGACCGAGCGGCCTTCGTTGCGCAGCGCCTGGATCAAGCGTCGGGTCTCGCGCACGATGGAGCTGTTGAAGCCGCCGCACAGCCCCCTGTCCGCGGTCACCGACACCAGAAGATGGACCTGATCCTTGCCGTTTCCGGCCAGGAGCGGTGGCGCGCCGTCCAGCGTGGGCAGGCTTCCGGCCAGCGACGCCAACATGCGCTCCATCCGCTTGGCGTAGGGGCGCGCCTCCTCGGCGGCGGTCTGGGCGCGGCGCAGCTTGGACGCCGCGACCATCTTCATGGCGGAAGTGATCTTCTGCGTCGATTTGACGCTGTCGATCCGAACCCGGAGATCCTTCAGATTGGGCATGGCGGGGGGCCCCGAGGCTTACGAGAAGGACTTGACGAAGTTGTCGAGGAAGGCCTTCAGCTTTTCCTCGGTCTCGTCGGACAGGTCCTTTTCTGCGCGGATGGCGTCCAGGATGTCCTTGCCCGTCTCCTTGACCTCGGCGATCAGGGCGGCCTCGAACCGGGTGACCTCGTTCACCTCGATCCCATCGAGATAGCCGCGCACGCCGGCGAAAATGGACACAACCTGTTCTTCCACCGGATAGGGCTGGAACTGGCCTTGCTTCAGCACCTCGGTCAGGCGGGCGCCGCGGGCCAGAAGCTTCTGGGTGGACGCGTCCAGGTCCGAGGCGAACTGGGCGAAGGCCGCCATTTCGCGGTATTGGGCCAGTTCGAGCTTGATCGAGCCGGCCACTTTCTTCATCGCCTTCACCTGGGCGGAGGAGCCCACGCGGCTGACCGAGATGCCCACGTTCACCGCCGGACGAATGCCGGAGTAGAACAGTTCGGTCTCCAGGAAGATCTGGCCGTCGGTGATGGAGATCACGTTGGTCGGGATGTAGGCCGAGACGTCGGAGGCCTGGGTTTCGATCACCGGCAGCGCGGTCAGCGAACCGGCGCCCTGGGTCTCGTTCATCTTGGCCGCGCGCTCCAGCAGGCGGGAATGCAGGTAGAACACGTCGCCCGGATAGGCTTCGCGCCCCGGCGGGCGGCGCAGCAGCAGCGACATCTGGCGGTACGCCACGGCCTGCTTGGAAAGATCGTCGTAGAAGATCACCGAATGCATGCCGTTGTCGCGGAAGAATTCGCCCATGGTGCAGCCGGTGTACGGGGCCAGGAACTGCAACGGCGCGGGCTCGGACGCGGTGGCCGCGACGACGACCGAGTACTGCAGGGCGTCGTATTCCTCCAGCATCTTGACGATCTGGGCGACGGTGGAGCGCTTCTGCCCGACCGCGACGTAGATGCAGTAGAGCTTTTCGGATTCGTCCTTGGCGTTCTCGTTGACGGTCTTCTGGTTGATGATGGTGTCGAGGATGATGGCCGTCTTGCCGGTCTGGCGGTCGCCGATGATCAGCTCGCGCTGGCCGCGGCCGATGGGGATCAGGCTGTCGATGGCCTTCAGGCCCGTTTGCATGGGCTCGTGCACGGATTTGCGCGGGATGATGCCGGGGGCCTTGACCTCGACCATCTGACGATCCGCGCCCTCGATCGGGCCCTTGCCGTCGATGGGGTTGCCAAGGCCGTCGACCACGCGGCCCAGCAGGCCCTTGCCAACCGGCACGTCGACGATGGCGCCGGTGCGCTTGACCGTGTCGCCTTCCTTGATGTCGCGGTCCTCGCCGAAGATAACGACGCCGACGTTGTCGCTTTCCAGGTTCAGGGCCATCCCCTTGATGCCGCCGGGGAACTCGACCATTTCGCCGGCCTGGACGTTGTCCAGCCCGTAAACGCGGGCGATGCCGTCGCCGACGGACAGGACCTGCCCGACCTCCGCGACCTCGGCCTCCGTGCCGAAATTGGCAATCTGCTCCTTAAGAATTGCGGAGATTTCCGCAGCCCGGATATCCATCACCCGACCCCCTTCATGGCAAGCCGCAAGTGCTGCAGCTTGGTGCGCAGTGAACTATCGACCATGCGTGACCCCACCTTGACGATCAGGCCGCCGAGAATGTCCGGATCGACCTTGGCGTCGACCGTGACGGCGGTTCCGATCGCCTTTTTCAGCGAGGCCCCGATGGAATCGATTTGTTTTTTGGTGAGCTTGGCCGCCGAGACGACCTCGGCCGTGGCTTCCCCCCGGCGCCCGGCCAGGATCGCGTTGAAGGCGACGATCATGCCCGGCAGGGCGAAAAGACGGCGATTTGCGGCGACGACGCCGACGAAATTCTTGGTGATGTCCTGAACCCCGGCCTTGTCCAGGACCGCGGCCATCGCCTTGACCTGATCCTTGCGCGAAATGACCGGGGAGCGCACGAGCCGCCCCAGATCCTCGCTCCCCCCCAGCATTTCGGAAATTTTCGCGAGGTCCTGGGCGATGTCGTCCAGGACCTTGTCCCTTTCCGCCAACTCGAAAAGCGCGGTTGCGTACCGTTCAGCCAGTTCCGAGGCGCCGGTGCTTTCGGATGACACGTTACCGTTTCCCCGTTTTTTTATTTGGTTTCCCCCGCGGCGCGCGGTCCCTGTGCTTCCGAGACGCCGAGAATGGGAATCCGCCTCCCTTAGAAAAGCGTTTGGTTGTCTAGCACACTGGATGAGGCCTTGCAAGCCGCCTCCTCCCAGGTGCGAAGGGGTTCGGGGCCCCAATGGAAACCCAAGGGGAAAATTCCAGGCCGACCCGATAATGCCGGTTCTAACCCGCGTTGAATTCTGTTACGATCCCTCCCCAAAACATAGGAAAGCGCCCAACCGCGAGGCTAACGAGGCGGCTGGGCTGTTTTTCGTGCGTGGGGCTTAGAGGGTTTTCATGAGTCGGGAAGTCACCATCGAGGTGTATGTCAGCCAGTCCGGCCGATGGACCCTGCACGCCCGCTATCCCGAAAGCGGCAAGGACGGCGCCGTCAACGAGGCGCGAACGGTCGAACTGCTTCCGAACGTGGACGCGGTCCGCGTCATCAAGGAGGTCTACGACAGCAACGAAGGCACCTCCAACGAATACACCCTCTACAAGACCCCGGGCCTGTCGGAAGGGGGCTTCTATTCCCAGAAAGGCCGCGGCGGCGCGGCGGGCGGCGGGGCCTACGGCGCGGCGCGCGGCGCGGGCGGCGGCGGAGCGGGCGGCGGCGCCTACGCGGGCGCGCCCCAGCAGCCCAAGCCGAAAAAGAAGGCCACGGTCGCGGGCCTGACCACCAAACTGATCCTGATCTGCATGATCAGCCTGTTGATCGGCGGCCTGTTCACCGGCATGGCGGGCGCGTTCCTGAACAAGAACGTGGTGCTGATGGGCTATCGCATGATCGGCGAGGCGCGCCAGAACGCGCTTTTCATCATCTTCCTCGCCACCTTCATCTTCAGCGCCGGGCCCTTGGCCCTGGTCTTCCTCTCCAAGGCGGAGCTCGAGAGCGCCGAGGCCGGGCCCAGACGCGCGCCGAAACCTCCCAAGCAGCCCAAGGAAAAGAAGGAGCCCGAGCCCGAGCCCGAAGAGGAGCCCGAGGAGGAGGAGCCCGAGGCGGAGCCCGAGCCCGAACCCGAGGACATCCCCCTTTCCGCCCACGCCGAAAAGCAAAAGGCCCTGGTCATGGAATTCGCCAAGCAGGCGATCTCCAAGCTGCCGACTCCGCCCAAGAAGATGGACAATTTCAACAAGTTCGGGGTGAACCTCTATCTCGCGGGCGTTTGCGAGGCGGTGACCGAGGACAAGAAGCTCGACAAGAAGACCCGCACCGCGATCCTGGGCGATCTGGTGAACAAGCTGGGCTTCAAGAAGGACCAGGCGCTGGCCTTCGCCGGACGGTTCGAGGAATACCTTATGTCCGACGCCCGCTATATGCAGATGTTCCAGTCGGGCCGCATGTCCATGAAGAACTTCATCGGAGGGGAAACCGATCAGGGGACCGACCTGGCCCAGCGGATCGAGGAATGGAACAAACCCAAGGTTCAGGACGACGATCAGACCAAGCCCATCACCGTCATGTTCACCGACATGGTGGGCTCCACCGCCATGACCCAGGCGCTGGGCGATTCCGGGGCCCAGACCGTGGTCCGCGCCCACAACCGCATCGTTCGCGACGCGCTGATGCGCTACAAGGGCAAGGAGATCAAGCACACCGGCGACGGCATGATGTGCTCGTTCGAGTCCACCTTCGACAGCATCGAGGCCTCGATCTTCATTCAGGTCGAAACCGAGAAGTTCAGGAAAAATAACCCGAACCTTCCCCTGAAGCTCAAGATCGGCATCAACGCGGGCGAACCCATCGCCGAGGACGACGACCTGTTCGGCACCACGGTCCAGTTGTCCGCCCGCATCGTCGACAAGGCCCAGGCGGACCAGATTTTCGTGTCCGAAATCGTGCGCGGCATCTGCGCGGGCAAGCCGGTCAAGTTCGTCAGCCAGGGCGGCTACGACCTCAAGGGCTTCGACGGCATGATGACGCTTTACGAGGTGGTCTGGCGCGAACCCGACCCCAACGCGCCCGCGGCCGAGCAGGCCCCGCAAGCCGTGGCCCAGCCCGCCGCCGCTCAGCCCGAGCCGGAAGCCCCGGCCGAGGCCGCGCCCGCCGAGGGCGAGCAGCAGGCCGCCCAACCCAAGGTCCAGATCACCTCCGGCGCCCAGCCCCAGACGGCTCCTCAGCCCCAACAGCCCCAGGCGGCTCCTCAGCCCCAGCAGCCCCAAGCGGCGCCCAGGCCCCAGGCGGCTCAGCCCGCGCGGCAGCAGCAACCGCCTCCGGCCCCCGCCGCCCAGCCTCGACCCCAGGGCCAGCAGGTGCGCGCCGCGCCCCAGCAGGTCCAACAGCCGCGCCAGGCCGCGCCCCAGCAGGCCCAGCGTCCCGCGCCCCAGGCCGCCCCGCGTCAAGCCGCCGCGCGCCCCGCGCCGCGTCCCCAGGCTCCGCCCAAGCCCGGCGCCTGATTTCTCCTGAAATTTTTTCGCCAAACCCCGCTTGCGGGCGGGGGCGGCCCGACATATATCCTTCGCGGACGGAACGCCGCCGAGCGGGTTCCGGACACGAAAACAAGGGGTTCGACGATTTCGTGGGCCCCGATGATCCGTATGGCTTCGCAAAGGAGGATATGGCCATGACCACGTTCGACTTCTCTCCCCTTTTCCGCTCCACCGTCGGTTTCGACCGCATGCAGCGCTTGCTCGACGCCGCGACGCGCGTGGATGAAAGCGCGTTTTCCTATCCGCCATACAACATCGAGGCGGTGGACGAGAACGCCTATCGCATCACCATGGCGGTGGCCGGGTTCTCGTCCGACGACCTGGACGTGACGGTGGAGGACAACACCCTGAAGATCACCGGACGCGCCCGCGCCGAGCGCGAAGGCGCGCGTTATCTCCATCGCGGGATCGCCGGGCGGGCGTTCGAGCGCCGCTTCGATCTGGCCGAGCACATCAAGGTGGTCGGCGCCGACCTGAAGGACGGCCTTCTGGACATCGAACTCGCCCGCGAGATTCCCGAAGAGAAAAGGCCCCGCAAGATCACGATCGGCGAAGGCCACAAGGCCATCGAGAAAAAGGCCGCCTGACGCGCGGCTCCCTTGCGCCGGCGCCCCGGGAATTCCCGGGGCGCCTTGCGTTCGCCCGATGGAAACGCCCTGGAAAAACCCCTTCGGACCCATTACCTTGACGGTTGAGGCTCGCGCGCGACGCGGGAGCTTGGAATAATGCGAAAAGTGAGGGGTCATGGAACATAACGTCGGCGAAGGCGAACGGATTATCCGCATTCTGGCCGGTGTGGCCATCGTCGGTCTGATTCTCGTTCTCGAGGGACCCGCGAAGTGGCTGGGGCTTATCGGGATCGTGCCGATCGCGACCGGCATCATGGCTTGGTGCCCGCCCTACGCCCTGCTGGGCATCAATACCTGCAAGACACGGTGATTTCGCGAGTCCCATGTTAGGTCGGGACTCGCCTCAGAAAATTCGTCACCCTCGGGCTTGACCCACGGCTGTCCAGTTAAGATTTCTGGACATAGCGCATGGTATTAGCCCGGATTATTCATCCTGGCCCTAAAAGCAGCGTGGCGGCCATGGTGTAATTCGTTGGAATCGTGTGGAAATTTGTTGTCGGGACACCGTTCTGTCCGAACCACGGAATTGCCACGCCCACCATGAGCCACGATACCCTTTTTCTCTTCGATCTTCCATCCGTCCGGGGCGAGAAAGTGACGGCGGCGTTCGATGGCGGTCTGATCTATGACCTGCCCCGGAAAAAGTGGTCCCGGTTGATTGAGGGCACTTCGAAAAATCCCTTTCTGGCGTGGGATCGGATAGAATCTCGGATGCACGACACGAGATGAGGTGCGGCCGTGGGGCAGATGGGTTTTTTCGATGTCGAGAAGCGGTATGCCGGGCTGGATTCCAAGAACGATCCTTTGGCGAGGATCAACGAACTGGTTCCGTGGGAAACGTTCCGCCCGCGCCTGGAAACGGTATGGCGCAAGCCTGTGGAGGAGCGGAAGTCCAAGGCGGGGGCCAGGCCGTGGGATGCGGTGGTGATGTCAAGGCGATCGTGCTTTGCGAGCTCGACAACCTGTCGGACGAGCAGGTCGAATACCAGCTTCGCGACCGGCTTTCGTTCATCCGGTTTCTCGGTCTTGGGCTGGAGGACAAGGTTCCCGACGGCACGACGGTGTGGCTGTATCGCGACAAGCTGGCCCAGGCGGGGGTGGTCGAGGATCTGTTCGATACTTTCGACGGCCACCTGAAGGCCGAGGGGTATCTTGCGATGGGCGGGCAGATCGTCGACGCCTCGATCGCGCCGGCGCCGAAGCAGCGCAACCGGCGCGATGAGAACGAGACGATCAAGGCGGGCGAAGCGCCGGACGATTGGTCCCGGGCCAAGCGGTCGCAAAAGGACACGGACGCGCGCTGGACCAAGAAGCATGGCAAGAGCCACTACGGCTACAAGAACCACGTCAACGTGGACCGCCGTCACAAGCTGGCGCGGCGCTACCATGTGACCGACGCGGCGGTGCACGACAGCCAGGCGGTGGATGCGGTCCTGGACGGGGACAACACGTCGTCCGAGGTTTGGGCGGACAGCGCCTATCGCTCCGCCGAGATCGAGGCGAAGCTGAAGGAGCGGGGCCTGAAAAGCCGGATCCATCGCAAGGCGCACCGCAACCGGCCGCTCAGCGAGCGGGAGAAGCGGGGCAACCGGACGCGCTCGAAGGTGCGCGCCCGGGTCGAGCATGTCTTCGGCGCCCAGAGCAACGACATGGGCGGACCGCTGGCGCGGGCCATCGGGCTAGTGCGGGTCACGGCCCGCGTCGGGCTCAAGAACTTGGCCTACAACATGCGCCGGCTGGTGCTGCTGGAGCGCCTGGCAGCGGTTCCGACATAAGGATTGTCCGGGGAGGAGGCCGTCCGAACTTGGAAAAACAGGCCCACGCGGGGCAGGAAATTACCAGGAAACCGGGGAAAGAGGCCGGCAGGGACGCGGCAATCCTCCTCAATGCCGACATCAGCAGGCCAGAAGCTGCTTTTTTCGAGGCGCCCTTATACATCCCATACATAAACGAGGTTGCCGCCCTCCCCGAGAGCGTTGACGCT
>CAYFNC010000066.1:0-16347 GCA_964344345.1 uncultured Hyphomicrobiales bacterium
CGGCGCATAAGCGCCGGCCCGCTTCGCAGGCTGCCAAGCGATCGCGAGTCATAGCCCGCGCCGCTTGGTATTGCCTATTTTCCAAACAGCCAATGGGAGAGTTTTTGAGCGATGGTCACGGCAAGGTCCAAAATCTGGAACGCAACCCGTGAGGGATAGTTCGTTGATACTGTGAATGTTTTTCAGAGCAATCATCTCTCGCGCGAGAGATGATTTGGCTCCTGCCCCGGAGCAGACAGGGAATTATCTTCGCTCGTTAAGATAATTCCGGGCTCAAGCCAGATCCACGGCCTTGGTCATCATCCCCGCGTTCGCGGTCAGGCCTCGTCTGAGGGCGCGGATTTCGTGATCGGCGGAATGTGAAATTTTTGGACTTCGATCAAATTATTATCAATTGCGTATCGTGGCTATGAACGCCTCGGCGACGGGATGATCCAAGTTGTCGCGATGGCGCGCGATCCAAAGGGTTCTGAGGATACGGAAGCCGCTGACTTTTATGCGAACCAAGTCTCCGTTCCGAACCCTTTGCTCCACCGCATAGCGAGGCAGAAAGCTGACGTGCTTATCACGGGAGAGGATTTCGATAATGGTGTCGGTCGATCCGACCTCCAGCGCCACGTTAAGTTCCAATATGCCGATATTCCCCAAAGCGTCGTCCAGAGCATCGCGAGGAGTGGATCCTTTCTCACGCAGGACATACTGAAGATCGGCCAACTGCTCCACCGGCAGCTTGGTCATTTGCGCCACACTATGGCGTGAGGAGCAGACAAGCCAAAGTTCATCCTCCATCCATTTCTGGACCACGATGTCCGGGTGGTCGGGAAGACTTTCCACCAAAGCCAGATCGGTCAACCCGCTGTTCAGATTCGCCTGGATTTTTCGGGAATAGGCGAGGCGACTATCCACCTTGAAGTTCGGATGAAGCTCGGAAAACCGGAACAGGTAGTCGGGCAGCAGATGCTCCCCGATGGACATGCTGACCTCAAGGCGCATTGACGTCTCGCCACGCGCCATGTTCTCTAGTTGCCGGTTGAGGACCGCGTGTAGGTCGAGCGTCTGCACAGCCAATTGATAGACTTTGTGGCCCGCTTCTGTCAGGTGAAGACGCCCCTCGGCCCGGCGGAGCAGGGGGGCCTTGTAGCATCGCTCAAGCGCCCGCAAACGTTTTGTGACCGCCGGTTGCCCGATGTGCAGGGCCTCGGCCGCGCCGTTGACGCCGCTTTTCTCCACCACGGCCTTGAGCGTCGCCCACCCCTTGAGGTCCGGAAGATTTTTATATTCCATACCGGAATGATCCAACACAACGTTTCATTAGAATTCTTCTGACGTATAATTTAAGTATCGCATTACGTCCAGGGAGAGACGGCCTGATCTGCGGCTTTCTCGGCATTCTTGTTTGGAAAGTTCGTCCGACCATATTGCATGAATTAGGAAGGGAGAGTTATGACGATATCCATTGTCCGAGTTGTCCATGCCGCTTCAATTTTTGGCTTCAAACGACTACGTCTCTCCCCGCCCCGATAATTAGGCATTGAGGCACCTTGTGGGAGGGGCGCCGTCCCTTCTTACCCCTCCCATAATTTTCCAAAACATCCTCGTCTATTAGGAAGCGGAAATGGAGTTTAAGCTGCGTCAACCCCTTGGGTCTCCCATTGATGGCGAATAGGACGTCCGTTCCCAGCAAAAGATCGCTCTCTCCTGAAGGATGTTTTCCAATAACGCCATGTAGCTACCGAGGTATACCCGATCATGCCATTCAAAAGCGGACTATCCAAAAAAAATCTCATTGCGGCCGCCATTTTCATGGCGTTTGGCCTTTTGTTCGCCTCCGTGGCGCCCAGCATCGAGATTGCATGGGTCGGCGGCATCCTACTGCTGACCATCTACCTGTTCGCTTTTGAGATCGTCGGCGTCGACGTGGCGGCGGTCTGCGTCATGGTGCTGCTGGGGCTAACGTCCTTGTTTGCTCCGGTCATGGGGCTGGAGAAAGGGCTGGTTTCGACGGACGCGCTGTTCAACGGTTTCTCGTCCAATGCCGTAATTTCCATTATCGCAGTGATGATCATTGGGGCCGGGCTCGACAAGACCGGGATCATGTCCAAGGTGGCGAGCTTTATCCTCAAATATGGCGGAAGCACCGAGGGCCGCATCATCCCGATCATCTCGAGCACGGTCGGCGTTATTTCCTCTTTCATGCAAAATGTCGGCGCCGCCGCCCTGTTCCTGCCGGTGGTTGCGCGCATCTCGGCCCGCACGGGCCTACCGATGTCTCGTCTGCTGATGCCAATGGGCTTTTGCGCTATTCTCGGTGGCACCATTACCATGGTCGGCTCCAGTCCGTTGATCCTGCTCAACGACCTAATTCTCACCTCCAACAAAATGATGCCTGCCGATCAACAGATGGAAACATGGTCATTGTTTTCCGTCACGCCGGTGGGCTTGGCCCTGGTAGCCACCGGCATCCTCTATTTCGTCATCGCAGGGCGTTTCGTCCTTCCCGCCAACAAGGGCGAGGACGGCGCTTCTCACAGCGCCAAGGAATATCTCGATGACATCTATGGCGTCGGCTATGACCTCTACGAGGCGCAGGTCCCGGCCGAAAGCCCGCTCTGCGGCAAGAGCATTGATGAGATCGAGGCCGATCACGCCGTCCGCGTGGTGGCCGTCGAAAAAGGGGACGGGCCCCGGTTCGGAGCGCAGGGCGTTGATCGCGATATGGGCGTTGAGGCCGGCACCGTTCTCGCCGTGTTGGTCGCCGAGGACGTCTTCGAGTTCTTCGTCCAGGCCTGCAAGGTCGATGTGAGGCCCGAATTGAGCGTCTTCAGCGACGCTCTGATCCCGACCAAGGCGGGCATCGCAGAAGTCGTCGTGCCGCCCGGCTCCAACCTGATCGGCAAAAGCGCCCGCGAAATCTGGATGCGCAAAACCGCCGGCCTCTCTTTGCTGGCCATCAACCGTGGCGGCGAAACCATCACCCGCGAAGGCGGCGGCGTTCGTGACACCCCCTTCATGTCCGGTGACGCCTTGGTGGTGCACACCACATGGGAGGACCTGGCCCATCTGGAAAAGAACCCAGACTATGTGGTGTTGACCACCGAATACCCGCATGAGGAAGAACGCCCTCATAAGGTCGGGGTCGCGCTATTGTTTTTTGTCATCGCGCTTTCCATGATCCTGTTCACCGACCTGCGTCTTTCCGTGGCGTTGTTGACCGGGGCCATGGGGATGATCCTTTCGGGCGTGTTGAATATCGAAGAGGCCTACCACGCGGTAAGTTGGAAGACGGTATTCCTTCTGGCTAGCCTGATTCCATTGGGCATGGCCGTGGAATCCAGCGGCACCGCCGCCTATATCGCCGACCAGACGCTGAGTTTTCTTGGCGGGGTGCCGGCCTGGGTGCTTCAGGCGGCTGTCGCCGTGCTCGCCACGTTCTTCACCCTGGTGATGTCCAACGTGGGCGCCACCGTCTTGTTGGTCCCATTGGCGATTAACATCGCCATCGGGGTTGGCGCCGATCCTGCCCTCTTCGCGTTGACGGTTGGCGTCGCCACATCCAACTCGTTCCTGATCCCGACCCATCAAGTCAATGCGTTGGTAATGGGACCGGGCGGCTACCGAGTGCCCGACTTCATGAGGGCGGGCGGCATTATGACTGTTTTGTTCCTGGTAGTTTCGCTGACGGTGATGAACTTGATTTTCTAGGGCCGATACAGTCTCCGAATGCGCCATTGTCAATTATCTTAGCCCGATCTATTCATCCTGTTGGCGGCCATGGGACAGACTGAAGGCTTTGCGTAAGGGAGGATTTCTGGCTCATCGTAGTGACCGTAGGGAACGAAGATGAGGCAGAAATCCATGAATGCGAAAGACGCCGCTGAGAAGACGGTCCGAGATATCCGTCGCAAGATGCGGCGGAACGTTGACCTTCCCCAGGAAGCTCTGCGCGACCATGCGGGCCGACGACGTAACGGCAACGCTCAACTGAGCCGGGTCCTCCCTTCAAAGGCAGGCTCAGGTGTCCCAAATATTCTGACTCCGGACACCCTTGATGTTCATGGGGTTACTTACGCGAACCAAGATCCGGAGGGTACTGCTCGCTTCTTCGTGGGACAGAACGTGGGCGATATGGGTGATTTCAAAACGACACCAAACAAACAATGAATTTGGAGGAAAGTTTAGTGCTTTGGAGTCATTGCGTGTGTCAAAGAATTTGCCTGTTTCTTCAAAGACTCCGTCGCGGAAGTGTTTTGTTCAACCAGAGCAGCGTTCTCATTGACCATGGTTTCGATTCTCGACATGCCGGATGAAATCTCCTTCAGGCCCATGGCCTGTTCGCGGGTCGCATCCGCCATGTTGGAAACAAGGCCCGCCAATTCATCGATGGTCGTCGAAATCTCTTCAAAGGCGCCGCCGGACTTGTTCACCAGTTCCACGCCCTGGCCGACCACCGTCATCGCCGCTTCGATCAGGTCCTTGACTTCCTTTGCTGCGTCCGAGGACCTGCGGGCCAGCTTGCCAACCTCGCTGGCGACGACGGCGAACCCCTTGCCGACGTCTCCCGCGCGCGCCGCCTCGACAGCGGCGTTCAACGATAAAAGATTGGTTTGAAACGCGATCTCGTCGATCACGGAAACAATCTGTCGGATGCGGTTCGAAGAATTCTCGATTTCCGACATGGCCTCGACCGCCCCTGTGATGATGCTGCGCCCTTGCTCCGCCAAGTCGTTCGCCGTAGCGGCGCGACGGCTGATCACGTCCGCGTTCTCGGCGCTATTCGAGACGGTCATGGAGAGTTCGGATAACGCCGAGGCCGAGGTCTCGAGATTAGAGAGGTTTCTTTCCGTGCGAAGCGATAGGTCCTTCGTGCTCGCCGCGATTTCCGCGGACGCGTTCGCAATGCCCGCCGCCACATGGGACGCCGTCGCGCCGTGGCTTTCCAACCGGAGTCCGTTTTCCTTGAACACCAGGACAGCCTTGGCCATCTCTCCAATCTCATCCTTGCGATCAACGCCGAAGATTGGCGTCTCGAGATCGCCTTCCGCGAGGCGAATCATGTTCTCGCGAATCTCGCGCAACGGAACGCCCAGCAATACGCGGAACAAGAGGATGGTCATCATGGCGAGGGCGAACGCGGTGACGACTCCGATAACGATAAGCGTGACCGTCGAGGACGCGATGAAGCCCTCGGAACTGGCGAATAGGCGCGCGCGCAAGGTTTCTTGCGTGGCCCTGGCGTTGGCCCGCAGGTCTTGGATGCGGTCCATGGTGTATGCGAGATGAACGACCCCAACCTTATCCCCATCGTCAAGGATGTCGAAACGCATGGCCACAAGGCCGGCGGGCCCTTCGAATTCTCCGGCGACGGCGACGTCTTGACCGTTCGCGTCCTTGAAACGCACCCCCAGGATGTCCGGATCCTGGATGGCCATGGCGGCGTACTGCTCCAACAATCCGATATCGAAGACGGCGATGGCGTTTGGGGCGATCTTCGCCAACAGCTTGCCCAACTGGGTGACTTTGACCTCTTCCTCCGCCCGCATCAGCGCGACCTGCTTGGCCGAGCTTTGCTGAAGCGCCTCGCCCGCCGCATTCTGAAAGGATTGGATACTCTTGCGCTGGCTTGATTCGATCACGGCGATCAGCACCACGAATACAACCACCGTCACACCTAGGAGGAATAGGCTGTATTTCGCGGCGAGCCCGATACGCATTCCCTGTATCATTCCCATGCTTCCCCCCAAGAATGCTTGTCTAAAAATTTCCGATCTGGCGGGCTTTCTTCATCGCCTTGCGATAGGGCGTCCACAGCCTTCCGCCGTCCCTGAGATTGACGGTGCCTTCAGCCTTGATGATGGCCTGGCCCTCCGGCCCCTTGGCGAACTTGACGAACGCCTTCACCTCCGGCGAGGCTTTTTTCGCGGTCGTAAGGTATAGGGGGCGGAACAGATGGTAAGCCCCGGACGCAATATTTTCATAGGTCGGTTCGACGCCGTCGATGGACATGAAAGAAACCTTGCGCTTGCGGCCGCTGCTGATGCCCGTCAACGCCAAGGCGTTCCGGTTGGCTTCGACGAATTTCTCCACCGGACCCGAGGACCGGAATTCCCGCGCCGTTGCGGAGAAGTCTTTGTCGGGGTTATGGAATATCAGTTCGCGAGCCATGCGTCCAACGCCGGAGATTTTCCCTTGGCGCACAGCCAGCTTGACCGGCGTCTTCGCCCCCCCGAGGTCCTTCCAGTTGGAAATCTCTCCCAGGAAAACCTTCTTGATCTTATCGAGGGCGATATCCTTCACCGGGTTGGATGGGTGCGTGATGACGACCAAGGCGTCCCAGCCCACCGGAACCAGCTTGACGTTCTTTTCCTCCGGCGCATCGATCAGATGACGGCAGGCGCCGCCCATGTCGCTTTCTCCCGCCGACGTGGCCCTAATGCCCTTGGTCGCGCCGCCGCCGGAGAGGACGATCTTGACGCCCGTTTTCTGTTCGTAAGTCTTCGCGAGCGCGGACATGAACGCCTTTTTCGAAATCCCGCATCCGGTCCAGGTGAGTTCCTGGGCGAAAACGAACCCTGATATCGTTTGGGCGAGCGCCAGTATGAGCAATGCTGGTAACGTATTTCCCAAAATGATTCTCCGCCGCTTATCTCTATCCATTCAACAAGGCTTGGATTTCTTCGGGCGTCATGTCACTGGTGTCGACGGCTCCCTCGCTCCCGGCGGCGGCTTTTCGCCGTTCCGGCCCCTGATAGGTGGAGGAGGTTTTTCGTCTGCGGTCCGGCCCGAAATATTCGCCGGCGCGCACAAATGGGCGCGGGCGCTCGATGATGGTCTCTAGTCTGGAATACAGCTTTTTCGCCGACACGGGCTTGGCGAGGAACTCGTTGACGCCGCTGTCGCGCGCCTCGACCACCTTGCTGATCTCCGTGTGCCCGGTGAGCATGATGATGGACACGAAGGGACAGGGGCTGTCCTCGGCCGTGCGCACCATCTTGGTGAATTCCAAACCGTTCATTGGTTTCATCTGCCAATCGCAGACGATGACGTCGGCTGGAAAATCGAGGAGCAGCTTGTAGGCCGAAGCGCCGTCCGGCGCGTCAACGATGTTGAGGATGCCGAAAGATCGAAGAATATTCCGGACCATCGAACGCATGTGCTTGTTGTCGTCGACGATCATAAAATTCAGGAGCTCGAGATTGTACTGTTGCATTAGTTTCGCCAGCCGCTATTCGACCGCGAGTTTACAAAAGATATTGATCCGGTCAAAGCCAAAGAGCGCCCGGCGTCGAGCTGACGCCGGATGACAATCGAGACGAAGGAGGGTGAAAAGTGTCCGGAGCCGGAATAAACATGAGAATTTCGCCCGTCAATCAAGATCCTGCCGTTGAATGCGCGGCTGCTGGCGAAAAAACGGTTCACGGCTCAACGACAGAGCCTATTTTGTTAACATCCTTGGCGCGTTTGGAAAACTAATGGGGGGCGCCAAACTACCGTCCGCTTCTTGTTTGTCGGCTTGTCCTCTTCGACTATTATCGCCCCTGCGCCTAGGGCGAACGGACGGACGCCCGACCGTCCAACGCTGGGGAAGGAAAACACTGAATGGAACTCAAGGAGACGATTTCCAAGGCCATCGCGGTCCATGTCGATTGGAAGAGAAAACTGGATTTGGCGATTGAAACCGGCCAAAGCGAATCGACGCCGGAGCGCGTGCGGAAGGATTACAACTGCTCGTTCGGGAAGTGGCTGCACCATCGTATCGACCCGGCCGCCAAGGACTCCCCGCATTACAAGGATATCCTTGAACTCCATGCGGACTTCCATCGCGAGGCCGGACACGTTTTGGAACTCGCGTTAAAAGGCGACAAGGCCGCCGCGCGCGAGTTGGTCGCCTCTGGGAGCACGTTCCAAAAAGTCTCAGGGGAATTAACGCGAAAGATGTTGATCTGGAAGAGTGAACTGTAGCGTCTCGGCGTTCTGCCGTCGGAACGTCTGTTTCCTGGGCGATATCCCTGTTTTTCGCGACTTCCATAAGACGGAATGACTGTCATTTAGAGGCCATCGTTCGCGTCAGGGCGTTCGCCTGGGTCTTCAGGGATTCTGTCGCGGAGGTGTTCTGCCCGACCAAGGCGGCGTTTTCCTGGACCATGGTTTCGATCTTCGACATGCCGGACGAAAGCTCTTGCAGGCCCTTGGCTTGATCCCGGGTCGCGCTGGCCATGTTGGCGACCAGGGCCGCCAACGCATCGATGGTTTTCGAGATTTCCTCGAAGGCGACGCCGGACTTGTTCACCATTTCCACCCCTTGATCGACCTCTGACGTCGCCGTATCGATCAGTTCTTTGATCTCCTTCGCCGCATCCGAGGATCTGCGAGCGAGCTTTCCGACCTCGCTGGCAACGACGGCGAAGCCCTTGCCCGCGTCGCCGGCGCGCGCCGCCTCGACCGCGGCGTTCAGGGACAACAGATTGGTCAAAAAAGCGATTTCGTCGATGACGGAAACGATCTGGGTGATTTGGCGCGAGGAGTCTTCAATCCTTGAAATCGCGTTTACGGCGCCCGAGACGACCTTCCCCCCCTCGTTCGCCAGTTCGTTCGCAGTGGTCGCGCGGCTGCTGATTTCCTCGGCGCTCTCCGCATTCAGCGAAACCGTCGTCGAGAGTTCGAACAATGCGGCGCTCAGGGACTCCAGGTTCTCGAGATTCTTTTCCGTTCGCCTTGACAGGTCCGACGTGCTGGCTGCGATCTCCACCGATGCGGTGGCGACGCCCTCGGCGGCCTGAACGGCGGTGGCGCCGACGTTTTCAAGCTGGCGCCGGTCGTCCTTGAACACCTGCACCGCCTTGGCCATTTCCCCGATTTCATCCTTGCGACCTACGCCTTCGATGGGCGCGTCCAGGTCCCCTTCGGCGATGCGAAGCATGCTCTCCGTCATCCGGCTGATCGGTTTTCCGATCACCCCGTGAACCACGAAGACGACGGCGACGGCGACAAGGCCAACGACGATCAGCGTGGCGATGACGAAGTTGACGGCGGCGCTTCTGAATTGGGCGAATTCCACGGTTGCGTCGTACGCGATGGAAATGGCGCCGATCGCCTCCCCGCGCTCGATCCCCATCAGCCCTTCGTGGCAGGTGAAGCACAATTCATCGACGGCGTTCCCCTTGCCGAGGACAATGGGTTTGGTCAGACGGTATTCGTTGTCGTTGATGAAACGGAACACCATGTCGCTGGTCCGCATCGCCTCGCGATCGACATCGTCCTTGGGGTGTTCGACCGTGTTGCCCTTGCTTTGCTGATACGCCGCGACCTTTGGGCCCATCACCAGCCAAAGGCGGATGCGGTCTTGCTGCTCGGAAAGCTGGCTCAGGGTCCCGTCAAGGGTTAGAACGGCGGGATTATCGTCGTCGAGCCCTCCGCGATTCAGCATGGATTGGGTATGCACCGCCTCCAGGGACGTCAGAAATCTGAGCGCTTCGTCGTGAATCTGCGATTTCACGCGCCGGTATTCGGTGGTGAAGAAGGAGTAGGCGTCCATCACCAGAAGGGCGATCAGGACCGCCCCGACGATCAGGGTTATCTTGTATCCGATCCTGGCGTACATTTTGATCCCCTCCTTTATGCCGAACGCCCTCTGTTCAATCGCCGTCCCCAGCCGCGAACGCCTCCATCTGTTTGAGCAGCGCGTCCACATCGTCGTTCGATTCTTCGTCCTCCCCTGCGTCTTGGTCCGTTGCGTCGGCGGTCCGGTTTTCCGGGTTCATCCATTTTTCCACCATCGCCAGAAGGGCGGCGTGATCGATTGGTTTCGCAAGGCAATCGTCCATGCCAGCCGCCTTGTATCGGTCCAGGTGATGGGCCTCGGTGTCGGCGGACAACGCGATGATCGGCGTTCGCCCCCGGGCGCCGTCCAACTCGCGGATGGCCTCGGACGCCGACGGCCCATCCATTTCCGGCATGCGGGAGTCCATGATGATCAGGTCGAAATCCCCGGACCTCGCTTCCTCCACGGCCTTGGCTCCGTCGGGCGCGATGACGACCTCTCCGAGCGGGGACAGCATGGCGACGAGCACTTTCTGGTTCAGCTTGTTGTCCTCGGCGACAAGGATTCGAACGCCGCCCTCCGCTGGAGGAGGAGGGGACGCGGCCGGAGCCTCGGCCGTTTCAATGTCCGCCACCCCCAAATCCGCCAAGCCGTCGCGAAGCGCTCCCGAAGGTGAAAGCAACGTGAACCGTCCGCCCGCCGCCGCAATCGTTCTGGAGGCCGCGATCAACACTTGAAGCGCGGGGGTGGAGATCCGCTCGACATCCCGCCCATCGACCGACACGTCCCGCCCGGCATTCATCGCATCGAGACATGCGCGGTGAAGACTCTCCGCCGCGTTCGCCGATAGATCCTGTCCGAGGGCGAGCGCCTGTCCGTCGCTCATTTCGTTTCCTCCTGTTTTGAAAAGACGATTCGGTTTCGGCCGGCGCGTTTCGCCTCGTACAAGGCGGCGTCGGCAGCGTTCAGCATTTCATCGAGCCCGTTTTCCAACGACATGCACGCCCCCATGCTCACGGTCGTCTTGATCGCGGCGCCGTTGACCTCGACCACCGTTTCTTCGATGCGTTTACGGATTTCGTCGAGAAAGTCCGACATCGTTTCGACGTCGGCGTTGATCGCGAGAATGCAGAATTCCTCTCCGCCCATGCGGGCGGCCAGATCGGCCTCGCGGACCCGCTGCGTCAGGACCTCCGCGACAGCGCGCAGAACCGCGTCTCCGGCCGCATGGCCGTGGGTGTCGTTGACATTCTTGAAGTGGTCGATGTCCATCATCACGGCGGCCAGCGCCAGGTGTCCGCGCTTGGCCGAGGCGTACATGGACCGCGCCAGTTCATAGAAGTGATGCCGATTGAAAAGCCCCGTCAGGTAATCCGTCGTCGCTCTCTGCTTGAGTTCGCGAAGCATCTCCGACTTGCGCAAACAGTCGTTGACCCGAACCAGGAACTCGTCGGTTTGGAACGGCTTGGAGATGAAATCGTCGGCGCCGTACTTGATGAAGGAGACGCCGAGACCTTCCTGGTCGCTGCCAGAAAGGCCGATGATGGCCAGGCTTTCCGCGTCGAAATTCTGGCGCAGCCGCGTGACCAGGGTGAAACCGTCCATGCCCGGCATTTCATGATCGACGATGGCGAGGCGGATATCGTCGTGCTCCTTCATCACGTCGAGCGCGCTTTCGCCGTCCTCGGCCTCGAATACCTCGAACAGGGCGAATTCCAGGAACTCCCGCACCATGGCGCGGTAGGTGGGGGAATCGTCCACCACCAACGCCTTGGACACCAGATTGCAGCGGATGCGATGAATAAAGCGATCGACGTAGCTCAGACTCGCCGAGACGTTTCGATCCACGAAATCGAAAGCGCCCTTGTCCACCAGCCTCTTGGCTTCATCCAGGCAGGTTTCGTCGGCGACGATCAGCGCCGGGATATCGTTGTCGAGGATCATGTCGGCGACCCGCGCGCCTTGGCCGTCGGAGCCGTCCAGCTCCGCCACGGCGATGCAGATGTCGTCCCCGTCGCGCGCGATCAATTCGCGCGCCTCGGCTTCGGAGCGGGCGACGATCACCTGGCCCGGATACCGCCTGTCCAGCACTTCCCGGATCGCGTCGCCGAAAGAGGTTCCCGGCGACACAATCAGAACCCGTGACGGGAAATCGCATTGCGTGAATTCATGGTCCATGTCGGACGTCCATTGTCGTCAAGGCCTTCATAATCCGAGCGCGTCGAGCGCGCGCTCGATCCCGGTTTCCATGTCCTCGGTGGGGATAACCGCAGCGCCGTCGGGAATTCCCCCGGCCATGTCCCCGACGTCGGCCGTGCTCGACAGCAGCGCGAAGCGCCCGCCGCCCATCGCCCGGGTCGCCTTGAGCGCGTCGATGAGGTCGACGCCGGATAATCCCTCCATCACCACAGAGGCGACCACAAGATCGGGCTTTTCCTCGATCGCGCGTCTGAAGCCTTCGAACGCATCGGTCACCGTGACCACATTGCATCCGAAATCCTTGAAATAGAATTCGGCGAGTTGGCGGATCGACGCGGCCTGGGAAACCAGGATCACTTCCGGATCGGGTTCGTCGTCGTCGCGGCCCTCGTCTGCGGGCGCCGTTTCGCGTCCGGGCAGGGAGCGCACAATTCCCTGAACCTCTTCGTCGGGCGGCGCGGGCCAGATGTCCAAGCAATCGCGCAGTCTGTCGATGAAGGCCTGGATGTCGTCGAGTTGCGCGTCGTCGGGTTCGGTCAAGCCCACCATATAGGATTCCAGATGGTGGCAGACCATGCTGAAATGGGGATAGCCGAACGTGCCGCCTGTCCCCTTCAGGCTGTGGACCGAACCCAGGAACTCGCCGACCAAATCGGGCCCGCGCGCGCGGTCGTCCCAAAGCGAAGTAATGATTTCGTCCAGGCTGTCGAGCCGATGAACGGCGGTTTCCACGAAGTTGGCCCGCATTTCGTCCAGGAGCTCCTGGACGGCTCCACCTGGATCACTTCCCATGGTCGTTCCCCGATCCTTCCATTACCCCACCCCCTTGGCGCAAGCGTTCAGGATCGCGTCCGCGATGCCGCGCAAGGGCAGTTGCCGCTCCACCGCGCCGTCCTCGAACGCCGCCTTGGGCATGCCGTAGACGGTGGAGGTGACTTCGTCCTGGCCGATGGTCACGGCGCCCGCATCGCGCATGGCGCAAAGGCCCTTGGCGCCGTCGCGTCCCATTCCGGTGAGCAGGACCCCGACCGCGTTTTTTCCCGCGACCCGCGCCGCCGAGTGGAACAGATAATCCACCGATGGCTTGTGGCCCGAGGCGCATTCGCCGTCGGACAGGCGGCAGCGCAGGCCGTTCGCCCCCGGGGCGAACTCCAGGTGCCGGTCTCCGGGCGCGATGAAGACATGGCCGGGCTCGACGCGCGCGTCGTGGGTCGCCTCCATGACCCTTGGCGCGACGAGACCGTCCAGGCGGCGGGCCAATTTGTCCGTGAAGGTTTCCGGCATGTGCTGAACCATCAAAATCGCGGGACAGTTTCCAGGCATGCCTGTCAGAACCTTGCGGATGGCTTCGACGCCGCCCGTGGACGCCCCGATCGCAATCACCTTGGATTCCGGATCGTAGCCTTTGGGAAGCCGAACCCGGCCGTCGTCTGAAGAAGAAGCATTCCCGTCACTCACGCCGATCCCAAGGTTCGCCGCCGCGGCTCCTCGGATCTTTGCGACGATCTCGGCTTCCTTTTCCGCAAGGGAGAGATCCAGGTTCACTTTGGACTTGGCGACGATATCGACCGCCCCGATCTCCAGCGCCCGGAGCGCCATTTCGGAATTGTCCTGGGTCAAGCCGGAAATCATCACCACCGGCATGGGCCTCAGCGTCATGATTTTCTCAAGGAACGTCAGACCGTCCATCTTCGGCATTTCGACGTCCAGGGTGACCACATCGGGATTCAGCGCCTTTATCTGCGCGCGGGCGTCGTAGGGGTCCTCGGCCATGCCCGCCACTTCGATATCCGGGGCGCTCTTCAGGATTTGCGCCAGCATCTCGCGCATGATGGCGGAATCATCGACGATCAGAACCCGGATTTTCCGGCCAATCCCCACGACGTCTCCCTCGTTAGAACAACTCGACATCGCCCAACGCCCGCTGCTTGTGAAGACTTTGCTCGAAACGCGTCTCTTCGTCCAGAACGCCAGTTGTTTCGGGCGCGGCGAGAAGGCGCATGCGCGCCTTGCCCGTCGACGGGGTATATTGAAGACGGCGCGCCGTGTCCCCGCCCAGATCCTGCGCCGCCACCGGCATGCCTTCCCGGGCCAGATATTCCAGGATGAACGCGGCGTTGCCCGTTCCGATCTCGCACAGTGTTTTCGAACGGGCTTTCAAACTTGCGCCGCCGAACACTTTGACCTCGAGTCTTTTTCGAGGGCAACCGGCGTCCAGCAACTCGTTGATCAGCACCTCCATGGCGTGATTTCCATAACGCATGGCCGCGCTCGTGACGTTGCGATGTTCTTGCGTTCCCTCGGGCAGCAGGAAGTGGTTCATGCCGCCGATCCCGGTGAACGTGTCCCGGATGCAGGCGGACACGCAAGTCCCAAGAACGGTGACAAGCGTTTCATAGGGGTTGTCCGTGAGGTAGTACCCTCCGGGATGCACCCGAACCAGCGTCACGCCCGAAGGATCGCGGTTAAGCCTTTCGTACCCTTCGCCCCCGGAAAGCGCGCGTCTTTTTTCGAAGCGTTCCGTCCTCATTTCGGATCCGCCTTGCGATAGGTCGTCACGTCCATCCGTTCGAAACGGTTGGTTTTGCCGACAATGGTCTCCGCGTGGCCGAGATATAGCCAGCCGCCCGGTCGGAGCATGTCCGCGAACCGGTCGATGAGGCGGCGCGTCGTCTCGGCGTCGAAATAGATCATGACGTTGCGGCAGAAAATCGCGTCGAACGGGCCCGCCATCGGCCAGTCGTGAAGCAAGTTGAGCCGCTTGAACGACACCAGCGAACGGATGGCGTCCTTGATCGTCCACGCGTCGGAATCGCCGTCTTTCTCCAACGTTGCGAAACGTTTTCGGTAGCCCTTTGGCGCCGGGCCGAACTCCTCGCCGGGATAGCGCGCGGTCTTGGCCGTTTCGAGAACGTCGCTGTCCAGGTCGGTGGCGAGAATGCGGACGTCCAGGCGCCCCTGCCCTCCAAGGCAATCGCGCAGGGTCATGGCCATGGAGTAGGGCTCCTCGCCGGTGGAGCATCCGGCGGACCAGAAGCGGATGCGCGACTGCGCCCCCTTGCGAAACAAGGCCAGGGACTCCGGAACGACGATGTCGTGAAAATGGTCGAAATGCCCCCTTTCGCGGAAAAAGCTGGTGTGGTTCGTGGTCAGCGCGTTGACCAGATGGCCCATTTCGATTTCGTCCCCGTCTCGCTCCAACAGGGCGATGTACTCGCCGAATGCATTCAGGCCAAGCGTCCGAACCCGGCTCGCCAGGCGGGCGTAGACCATGTCCGCCTTGTGGTCGGCGAGTTCTATACCCGTGTGGCTCTTCAATAGACGCGCGACGAAATGAAAATCCTGAATGGAGAAATCGAATTCGCGGGCGATCGTTTGCGCTGTCGGCATGATTTCAAACCGCTTCAGAACTCCTGCCAATCGTCGTCGTCATCGTTCCGCGTCGCCGTCGGTTCTGCGTGGCCGGCATTCGGCCGAGGTTCGAGCGCGGTCGGACGGCGCAAGGGCTCGGACGCGTCCCCTTTCTCGGCGCCGCCGAGGGAGGCCACCCATTCGCTCAGGCGCGTCGCCTGGTTCTCCAAGGCCTTGGTCGAAGCCGAGTATTGCTCGACCAGGGCGGAATTCTGCTGGGTCATTTCGTCCATTTGCGAAATGGATCCGTTCACGTCTTGGATGCTTTCCGCCTGCTCCTTGTTGGCGTCGGCGATTTCCGAGATCAGAGTGGCGACGCCGTTCGCCGCCTTGACGATGTCGGACAGCGCGACGCCGGTTTCGTTGACCAGGCGAACGCCGTTGAAGACATGTCCCTCGCCAAGCATGATCAGGTCCTTGATGTCCTTGGCAGCGTCTGAAGATCGCCGGGCCAGCTTGCCGACTTCGGTCGCCACCACGGCAAAACCCTTTCCCGCGTCGCCCGCGCGCGCGGCCTCGACCGCGGCGTTCAGGGCCAGAAGGTTGGTCTGGAACGCGATTTCGTCGATGACGCCGATGATGTCGCCGATTTTTTTCGACGAATTCTCGAGCGAGCCCATGGCCTGGACCGCGTCATCGACCACGGCGCGTCCCCTCTCGGCCAAATCGCGCGCGTCCACGGCGAAATTCTTCGCCTGGTCGGCGTTGCGGGCGTTCTGCACCACGGCGGCCGCCACCTGCTGAATGGAGGCGGCGGTCTGCTCGATGCTGGCGGCCTGGCGCTCGGTGCGGCCGGAGAGATCCGTGCTTCCGGCGGAAATCTCCCGCGAGGCGTTGGCGACTTCGCGCGAGACCTCGATGACGCTGGTCGAAATACCCGACAGATTCCGCGCATTGTCGCGGAAAACCCTGAGGGCGTTGACCATGTCGCCGATTTCATCGCCGCGCCCCACGTCCGGCAACGACGCGTCCTGGTTTCCGGACGCCAACTCGCGCATGGCGTTTTCGACGCTCCGCAACGGACGCAGCAGACGGAAATAAATGAACCACAGCAGCGCCACGATCACGACCACGAGCAAGGCGCCCGTGAGCCACGCATTAAACTTGGTCACCCAAGCGATATGATCGGTCTGTTCGGAAAGTTCGGAGCCTGTTGCAGAATCGCGCATCTCCCTGTTGACCTAGCGCGCGCGGGCTGA
>CAYFNC010000067.1:0-16005 GCA_964344345.1 uncultured Hyphomicrobiales bacterium
ATGCATTCTTCTCCGGGCGCGGGCCTTTTGCCTCTTGCCGGGACCGGGCCGGGACGGCCCTGAAGCCGCGGGCGCGCAAGGCAACCCCCTGGCGGGGGCGCCTGCGGCGGCCTTGCGTCCCGCGGCTTCTCCCGGCGAAGGCTTTCGGCCCGTCCGCGCCCGGAGAAGAATGCATCGAATGAGGATTCCGGGGCGGAAGGCATATCCAATTCACCAGACACCCGAGGATCCCATGTTGTTCCAGACCCTGCACGACCTCGCCCACGGGACCGCGGTCACCCTGACCGCGAGCCGCGTCGATGCCGACACCCTGCGCATTACCGTTTTCCGCAAGCCCAAGGAGGGCGACGCCCACGCCGGCGTCTACCAGCCCCTGACGGTAACCGCCACGCCCGAGATACTGGACGAACGCTTCGCCACCGCCCTCAAGACCTACGCCGGCACCCGCCTCGGCATCGAGGAATCCCTGGCCCAGACCGAAGCCGCCATGAAGAACGCAGCCAAGGAAGCTGCGGAGAAGGAAACCGGCGATGCCACTTCCGCTGAGACTCCAGCCCAACCGGACACCAAGCCCAAGGGCACATCCGCCAAGGACCTGCTCAAATAACCCAGCCCGAGGAGACCTCCCATGGACATCCAGGCACTCGAACGCATCTTCCGCTACAACGGCATCGCCCTGCCGGACCCCGATCCGGCCATGACCCCGGACGCGGTCCGCGAGACCTTGGCCGCCACCTATCCCGAGCTCACCAACGCGGTGATCGAAGGGCCGGAGATCACCGGCGAGACCGTCATCTACACCTTCAAACGCCCGGTCGGGACCAAGGGCTGAAGGCCATGACCCGCCTACCGCCCGCGCCACCGGAGGGAGCGAGCATGGACACACTCCGCGCCTACCTCCGCGCCGTCGCCGACCTGGCCGACATGCCCGATCCCATCACCGACACCCCGAGCCCGCAAGGAGAGCCCGCATGCGCGCGAACGCTCATCGGATGCCTGGAGCGGTCCCGCCGGACGCGGGGAGTCCCGGTCCTGCTGCCCTCGCACGCCTTGGCGCCCCCGTTCTGAGCCTGCCCAGGCTGCATCCGGACATCGACGTCTCGGCCGGGGCGGCCCGGGCGGCGGCGCTGCCGGCACGGATCGCCCTCGACCTCATGGATGACGGCATCCTTGTCCCGGAAGACTGGCGGGGCGACGGGGTCCGGGCCATGGTCGGGCGTGGCCTCGGGCGGTGGATGAACGCCGAAGGCAAGGCGCCATCGATCCCGTTCACGGCCGTTCTCGTGGACGACTTCGCGCACCCGCAGCTCGGTGCCGGCTGGTGGGCGCGCGACCACATTCAGGCCCGGGCACAGCTTACCGGCGACGAGCCGGTGCCGGCCATCGGCATCCTCGCCCGCAACGGCCGCGGCTACATGGTCGGCGCCACGCTGGAACGGATCGCCGCCATGAACAAGCCCCTGGCGGCCACGCTTTACCGTGCCGCCGAATGGTGTCTGCAAAACACCGTCTCGTGCCTCAGCCCGGCGCTGGCCCTCGACGTCGCCCGCATGGAGATGTGGATGGGAGAAGAGGACGAAACCGCCGTGCTCGCCGAGTGGGAACTCGACGACAGCGAATACGATGGTGTGCGCCGCGCCGACTTCAAGGCCTGCTATCCCGCCTGGGTGCTCGACGACGTCCTCCCCGACAGGGCGGTGCTCGCCCGGTTCGCCGCGGAGGACGCCCCCCACCGCGCAATGGCGGCAGCTGCACTGACCGCCCTGGACGCGGTCGAGGCCGTGGGCAAGGACGGCGGCGTCATCACCTCGCCGGCCATCGCCACCGACATGCCCTACGGGCTCTGGTGGCACACGGCGGCCTCGCAGGACCTGATGACGCGGATCTGGGACGACCATTTCCGCTACCTGCTGGAGGGCGAGGAATACGTCGATGCCCTGGCGGTGATCCCGTTCCACACCGAGCCTACCCCGAGCGCCGCCCAGGCGGCCCGCAAAGCCTCGGCCTTGTTCTCCGCCATCGCCCTCACCGAAAACCTCCTGGAGATGCTCCATGCCGAGCCCACGGATCGACGTTGACGTCGCGGAGCCGAGCCGCGTTTATCTTCGCCCGGTGCATGCGCTCCTGATCCACAGTGACGGCCATGCCCATCACGCGACACTGCACGACGTCGCCACCGACGACGACGGCCGCGCCACCATCCTGCCGGGCCGCCTTCCCGACCGCGAGACCATCGCCGCCCTGGCCGGGGAGTTGGCCGAGACCGGCCTCCAGGCCGGGGGCGCGGCGTGGATCGAGCCCCGGGTGCTCGCCGTCGGCATGGATCGCACCGTCTGGTACGCGCCGCCGCGCCTTGCGCCCATGTTCTTCGCCACCCCGGACAAGACCTTGATGGCGGTCAGCGGCAAGACCGTGCCCTATCCCGGACTGGTCTTCCACGCGAGCCCGAGACAGCTTCGGGTGTTCGCGCTCAAGTCTCGGCGGCGGCCGGGCCGGGGCACGCCGCTCTTCCAGGCGCCGGTCTACAACGTCTCCTCGGACGGCGCCATGTGCCCGGGCTCGGTCGCGCTGCCAGAGACCACCGGCCCCGAGGTCATCGGAGACTGGGAGGAGACCTTCTACCGCTCCGCCTTCAGCCATTCCCACGCCACCCGTCTGGTCACCGCCAAGGGTGGCCACGATGCCCTGTGGAAGAGGCTGGCCCGCACCGGCGCCGAGACCTTCCCCGTGGACGCCCTGGTCCCCCTTGGCATCACCGTCGCCCACCTGCTGCGTTAGGAGTCCCCATCATGACCGAAGTCTACACCCTCCCGCCGGGCTTGGCCGGCGGGGGGCCGATCCGCGTCCACCTCGCGGGCGCCGGAGGCAACGGCAGCCACGTTCTCACCGGCCTCGCCGCCCTGCACCTGGCGCTCATCGGGCTTGGGCACACCCACGGATTGGAGGTCGCCGTGTTCGATCCGGATACCGTGAGCGAGGCCAACCTGGGCCGCCAGCCGTTCGCCCCGGCCGACCTCGGCCTCCCCAAGGCCCTGGTGCTGGTCAATCAGATCAACCTGCGTTTCGGGACCGACTGGCGCGCCGATGCCATGCCCTATCCGCCGGAGACTTCGGAGGCTGCGCCGCACATCCTCATCACCTGCGTCGATACCGCGCGTGCCCGGCGCGAGATCGGCGCCGCGCTGCCAGACGACCGGAACCGGCCGCTCCTCTGGCTCGATCTCGGCAACCGCCGCCACGACGGCCAGGTAGTGCTCGGCGAACCGGGCACGGACGGGCTTCCCACCGTGCTCGAGTTGTTCCCGGAGATCGCCGATCCCGGGTTCTCCGAGCCCGATCCCGGCGAGAGCTGCGGCATGGCCGACGCGCTCGCCCGCCAGGGCCTGTTCGTCAATCGCCATCTCGCCACCTGGGCGGTGCAGATCCTGGCCGACCTGCTGCTGGAGGGCCGCATCGCCTACCACGGGGTGTTCCTCAACACCCGCACCGGCCGGACGAGCGCGCTCCCCATCGACCCCGCCGCCTGGGCCCGCATCCGGGGCGGCCCGCGACCCGACCATGGGAGAACCTCATGACCCAGCCCATCGACGAGATTTTCCGCTTCGAGACCACCCACTTCACGGTGGTGGTCGACGTGTTCGACGAAGAGGACTCCCCGCTCGACAGCTTCGACAACGGCCTCGGCCAAGAGGTTCTTGAGCGCATCGAGGCCGGCGCGCTTGCCTGGTTCCGGGTCCGCTGCCGCGTCCTCGGGCCGGCGGACGAGGAACTGGGCAGCGATCACCTCGGAGGCTGCTGCTACGCGAGCTTCCGCGAATTCCGCGAATACGCTTTCGGTGCGCCGTTCCATCGCCGGAAGTTACGGAGACGTATCGACGAGAAGCGAAAGCATCTCCACTACGTCCACGCCAAGCGGCCCTGGTTCCGCCACCAGATTGCCGGCCTTCAAGGCGAGATCGCCGAGCTCCGTCGCCGTTTCGGGCAATGGCACGGGGTCCAGGGCGGGGACTATTTCAGCGACATGGTGCGGGCCGCCATCGCCGAGGCGCGCACGACCTGGAACGCCCGCCCGGACATCACCCTTCATCCCTGACTTCTTCCCTCCGAGACCATGAGAGGAACCCCCATGACCAAGAAGAGCGACGTCACCACCATCCCCTTAAAGGACCTGCGCCTGTGGCCCGACAACCCGCGGCGCAGCGTCGACGAGGACGGCATCGGGCAACTGAAGGCCTCGATCCAGGCCAACGGTATCCTCCAGCCCCTGCTGGTCCGCCCGGTTCCCCTGAGCCCCGGCAAGGCCGAGGTCATCGCCGGCCAGCGGCGTTTCAAGGCACTCAAGGCCCTTTATGCCGACGGCGCCCTTCCCGCCGACCATCCAATCCCCTGCACGCTCCGCATCATGGACGACGCCGAAGCCACCGAACTGGCGCTCACCGAGAACACCGAGCGCGAGGACATGACCCAGCTCGACGAGGCCGACGCCTACATGGTCCTGGTGGAGAAGAACGTCCGTTTGTCCGAGATCGCGGCGCGCTTTGGCGTCTCGGTACGCACGGTCGAGCGCCGCCTGACGCTGGCTAACCTGATTGCCGAACTCAGGGAGCGTGTCGCCGACGGGCGGCTCGCCCTCGACGCGGCGCAGGCGGTCTCGGTGTTCGACGCCAAGCGACAGCGGACCTTCCTGGATGCGTTCCGGGGCGGGGAAAGCTGGACCGCCAGCGCCTCCGGAATCCGGACGCGCTTCCTCGACGGCCAGATCCCGCTCGCCAGCGCCCTGTTCGATCCGGCCGAATACCAAGGCGCGGTCATCCGCGACCTGTTCGGCTCCGACGACGACAGCTTCTTCGCCGATACGGAAGCGTTCTGGCACCTGCAGAACGGGGCAATCGAGAACGAACTCGTCCCCAAACTCAAGGAACGCGGCTGGCGCGAGGTCCGCGTGGTCCAGGAACCGGTACAGTGGTACCGCTACCAGGAATGCGCCGACAAGGCGACGGGTTCCGCCCTGATAGAGGTCCACGCCAACGGCCAGGTCGAGGTCTACGAGGGTTACGTCGAGCGATCGACGGTTACGGAGGACGAGACCCCGACCGCCAGACCGCAAGCCCCGGCCTCCCCGCGGACAGGCAACAAGCCCGCCTCCAGGAAGAAGCCCGGTCCCGCCAGCGGGGTCCTGGCCGACATCCTCAACGGCGAACTTGCCCTGGAGGTTCAGGGCGCGCTCGCCGGAAACCAGCGCCTGGCCCTCGAATACGCCATCGCCGCCATGCTGAGCGGCCGGGGACGCATCCGCGCCGACGCCTACCGCTTCCCCCGCCCGGACGAGGAGCTGACCGGCGCCGCCCGCGACGTGGTCTCGGGGGCGCTCAACGAGACCCACAAACTGGTCAAGGGTGAGCCCGGGAAAGAGGTCTCGCGCCACGACCTCCGGGTACGCGACGCCGCCGACCTGATGCGCCGGCTGGCCGGGCTCGACGACGAGAACCTCGCCCGGGTGTTCCGCACCGTGGTCGCACTTTCGGCCGGGCCGGAAGCGACGGCCGCCATCGCCGGTGACAGCGACCTCTGCGTCGCCACCGCCAAGCGTGCCGGGCTCAGTCCCCGGGAGCGCTGGACGCCCGGGGAGTCCTACCTCAAACGCCTGACCCTGGCGCAACTCCGCGACCTCGCCCGCGACTGTTACGGCGACACGGTACCGGAGGTGTTCAACGCCGGAAGGAAGGCCGAGGTGGTGTCCGAGCTGGCCGTCGCGTTCGCCTGCGCCTCCGCCGGAGACGGTCCCGTCGCCCCGGACGTGGCCGACCGTCTCAACGCCTGGCTGCCGCCCGAGTGGCGCGGCCTGTCGGAGGCCCCCATCCCGGAGCCCGAACCGGAGCAGGATCCCACGCCACCCGAACCGGACGCGCCCGCCTTCCTCCGCGCCGCCGGGGACGGCATCGACGACACCCTGTAGCCGTCCGTTACTTCCAACCCTTGCCCATGCCCGTCCGCCATCCCGGCGGGCGGTTTTTTCGTTGCCGACCATCCTTGGGAGACGCCCATGCAGCCGCGACTTCAGACCGACCTCTTCTCTCACCGTCGAGAGCACCCGTCCGCCTATGGCACCAACATCCTCTCGGCCGCCGAGACCCTGGCCCGGGCCATCGTCGTCGGGACCCGGATCGGCAACCGGGAACTGACCGAGGTCATGACGGCAGCCTTCGGCGCCTCGGAGGCCGAGGGCGGATGGCGTTTCAAGGATGCCTACGACGCGGTGGAGACGGCCCAGGTGCTGATCCTGCGCCGCCATTGGCGTTCCATCGTCGGGGAAGGCGATCCCATGGCGACCGCCAAGGGCATCGCCGCCATGATGGCCTGCATTCCGACCGAGACCCGGCGCAGCGAGGAATCCGCCGCCCTCCAGCAGTTCTCCACCCCGGCCCATTACGCCTTCTTCGCGGCGCTGGCCGCGGACATGGGCGCGAATGACGTCGTCCTCGAGCCCTCGGCCGGGACCGGCATGCTGGCCGTGCATGCCGAACTGGCCGGCGCCCGCCTGGCCCTCAACGAGCTCTCCGGACGGCGGCGCCACATCCTCGCCGGCCTCTTTCCCGAGGTGCCGCTCACCGCCCACGACGCCGAGCGGGTGCACGACCTCCTGGATGCGGGCGTGGTTCCCACGGTGGTGCTGATGAACCCGCCGTTCACCGCGTCACCTCATGCCCAGGGCATCCGGCTGCCGGCGGCCGCCCACCACCTCCGCTCCACGCTGCTCAGGCTTGCGGAGGGCGGGAGGATGGTCGCCATCACCAATGCATCCTTCGGCCCCCACGATCACCGATGGACCACGTTCTTCGCCGAACTCCAGGAGCGCGCCACCCTCCGCTTCAGTTGCGGCCTCGTCGGCAAGGTCTACGCCAAGCACGGCACAACCATCGAGACCCGCCTGCACGTGTTCGACAAAGTCCCGGCCGACGTCCCGTCCCGGTTCGAGAATGTCCACGGCACCTTCGAGCGCCTGGGCCACGTCCTGCCTCTCATCGACGACCTTCCGCCCCGCCAGCCCGCGACCTGCCGGCTCGAATTTACGCCGGTTCCGGAAATCCAGCGGAAAGAGCCCCGCAAGCCCGAGCATCTTTCCGTGCCGCGCCTCGACCGTTGCGACGAGATCGCCATCGAGAGCGTGCCCTGGCAGGCCGAGCCGTGTGCCATAACCGACGCCCTCTACGAGGAATACACCCCGCAGCGCCTCCACGTGCCGGGCGCGGTGCGCCATCCCACGCCCCTGGTACAATCGGCGGCCATGGCCTCGGTGGCACCGCCGGCTCCGGCCTACCGGCCGAGACTTCCGAACAACCTGATCAATGACGGCGTGCTGTCCGAGGCCCAGATCGAGGCCATCGTCTATGCCGGCCAGGCGCATGCCGCCGACCTTCCGGGATCGTTCACCGTCGAGGATGACGGCACCGTTCTCGCGCCCGCCTCCGACGACGACCCGGCCGCCTTCCGGGTCCGCCAGGGCTTCATGATCGGCGACGGCACCGGCGTCGGCAAGGGCCGCGAGGCCGCCGGCATCATCCTCGACAACCGGATGCAAGGCCGTCGCAGGGCGGTGTGGGTCTCGGAGCGCGACAAGCTGATCGAGGACGCGCGCCGCGACTGGCGCGACCTCGACGGCGACCCCCGCCAGCTCACCTCGCTTCACAAGGTCAAAGTGGCCGATCCCATCCCCCTCGAAGACGGCATCCTGTTCGCCACCTACAGCCTGCTCCGCACCCCGGCGCGCCAGGGACGGCGGGGAAGGCTGGAGCAACTGGTCGAGTGGCTGGGCCGTGACTTCGACGGCGTGGTGATCCTGGACGAAGCCCACAACCTCGGTGGCGCCATGGCCCGCAAGGGCAAGCGCGGAACCCAACAGGCCTCGCAGCAGGGACGTGCCGGCATAAGACTCCAGAACCTGATCCCGCGCGCCCGGGTGGTCTATGTCAGCGCCACCGGCGCCACCGAGATCCACAACCTCGCCTATGCGGCCAGGCTGGGCCTGTGGGGTCCGGGCCGCGCCTTTGCCGGCCGCGACGAGTTCGTCGCCCGCATCGAGAAGGGCGGTGTCGCCGCCCTCGAGGTGGTCGCCCGCGACTTGAAGGAGCTCGGCCTCTACATCGCCCGCTCGCTTTCCTTCCACGGCGTCGAATACGAAACCCTGGTCCACGAACTGACCCCGCCCCAGGTGGAGCTTTACGACACCGCGGCCGAGGCCTTCCGCATCGTCATGAACAACATCGACAAGGCCTTACAGGAAACGGGAGCAATCGGCCTCGGCAACGACGGCGAGCCCCGGACGCTCAACCGTCAGGCCAAGTCTGCCGCGCTCTCGGCCTTCTGGGGAACCCACCAGCGCTTCGCCAAGCAGGTACTGACCGCTATGAAGATGCCGACCCTTCTGGGACTCATGGAGCGCGACCTGGAAGACGGCATGAGCCCGGTGGTCCAGATCACCCACACCAACGAGGCGGCCCAGGAACGCGCCCTCGCGGAAGCCGATCCGGAGGACCTCAAGCAGGGCGTCACCGTCGACATCACCCCCCGGGCCACGCTCTTGCAGTTCCTCGAACAATCCTTCCCCACCACCCTGATGGAACCTTACGCCGATGAGGACGGCAACCTGTTCGCCCGGCCGGTGGCGGACGGGAACGGCAACCCGGTCCGGTGCCGGGAAGCGGTGGCGCGGCGCGACCGCCTGATGGCCCGCATCGCCGCCATGCCCTGCGTCGAGGGGCCGCTGGAACAACTCCTCGACCATTTCGGCCCCGACCGCGTCGCCGAGATCACCGGACGCAAACGCCGCGTGGTGTGGAAGGAAGTCGACGGCCACAAACGCCGCCTGCCCGAGAACCGTCCGGCGTCCGCCAACCTCACCGAGGCCCAGGCCTTCATGGACGCAGACAAGCCGATCCTGGTGTTCAGCCAGGCCGGCGGCACCGGGCGCTCCTACCACGCCGATCTCCGCGCCGCCAACACCCGCCGCCGGGTCCACTACTTCCTCGATCCCGGCTGGGAGGCCAACAAGGCCATGCAGGGCCTGGGACGCACCCACCGCACTCATCAGGCCTCCGCGCCGCTGGTCCGCGTCATCGCCACCGACGTCCACGGCGAGCAGCGGTTTCTCTCGGCCATCGCGCGCCGGATGGCGAGCTTGGGTGCCCTGACCCGTGGGCAACGCCAGACCGGCGGCAACGGCATGTTCGACGAGGAGGACAACCTGGAATCCGTCTATGCCCGAGAGGCCTTGCGGACCCTCTACCGCGACGCCCACGCGGGCGAGGTCCCAGGCATCGGCTTGGCGTTGTTCGAGGACCGCATGGGCCTCAGGCTCAGCCATGCCGATAGTGGCGACCTGCTGGAGGATCTGCCGCCGGTGACCCAGTTCCTCAACAGGCTGCTGGCGCTCCGGATCGAAGACCAGAACGCGCTCTTCGCCGCCTTCGCCGAGCGCATCCGCGCCCGCATCGACGCCGCCAAGGAGGCCGGCACCTACCAGGTGGGCGTCGAGACGCTGAGGGCCGAGAGCTTCACCGTCACCGGCCGCACCCCGGTCTACCGCCACGACAGCGGCGCCGAGACGACGTATGTCGAGCTTCTCCGCCGCGACCGCTTCGAGCCCTACGCGTTCGCGACCGCCCTGGAACTCACCGAGAGACACCGGGACACCGCGCGTTTCGCTATCAACACCCGCTCCGGCCGCGCCGCCCTGGTGCTCAAGGACGCCTCGCGGACGCTGGCCGACGGCAGCATCCAGGAGCGCGTCCGCCTGATGCGTCCGGCCAAGTGGGAGTATCTGGCCCAGGACGCGATCGGTAAAACCCATTGGCGCCCTGCAACCCGGGAAGAGGCGGAGCCGCTCTGGAACGCCGAAGTCGCCCGCGCGCCCGAGTGGCGCGAGACCCGCATCCACATGATCACCGGCACTTTGCTCCCCATCTGGGACCGCCTTCCCTTGGACGAGCATGTCCGGGTCTACCGCCTCCAGATCGACGGGGGCGAGCGCATGCTCGGCCGGGTCATCCACGCCGACCAGGTACCGGAAACGCTCCGCAAGCTGGGCGCCGGGGACGACGGCGCCCTCGACGCCGCCCGGGTGATCGAGGCGGTGATGGCGCGCGGCAGCGTGGTGCGCCTCGCCAACGGCTGGGAGTTCCGCCGCCGCCGCTACAACGGCCGGCCCCGCGTCGAGCTGTCGGGCCCCGCGTACCCCGACCATCCGGCCCTCTCCGTCGCCGGCATCCAGATGGAGATCGTCCAGTACCGCATGCGCTACTTCGTCCCCGAAAGCACCGGGGGCGAGACCGCAGTTCAAGCCATCCTCTACGGCAAGCCCGTCGCCGAGGTCCTGGCCGGCGAGGCGGCGTGAAGGTCGGCACCATCCCTACTCACCATCAACGACAAGGAGGCCGCGCAATGAAACCGCGCTTTTGCTACTACGTCAGCCCCGCCCAAGAACCGCCCTTCGTCCCCAGCATCGTCCGCGAAAACGAACCGGGACACGCACCGCTCATCGGCCGCGACGATCTCGCCCAGCCATGGGTATGGGGCGACACGCTCGCCGAAGCCGAGGCCGTGTGCGCCGAGGCCAACCGCAAGCTCGGCCTGTCCCAAGACGACGTCGATGCGATCATCGCCTCCAGCATGAAGGCCCGGAACCATGGCTGAATACACCGTCCTGCTGCTGCACCCCGATCATCGCTGGGATCAATCCCACCCGTCGGATTGGGTGACCCGCCACTGGGTCGAGACCGAAACCGTCGACGCCGCCGTCACCGCCGCCCAGACCGCGGCTTTCCACCACTTCGACGACAATGATCCGGAACGTGGGAATCCCGACAACTACGCCGTCCTCGCCGTCTACTCCGGCCACATCACCGATCACTTCACGCCCTGATCCGGAACCTGAACCGTTTCATTTTCCTGACCCGGCTTCGGCCGGTTTTCCGTTTTTGGAGGACGTTGATCCATGAGCCGCTCTTCCCATTCCCAATGCCACTTCCTGATTCCGAAGTGGAGCCGCCGTCCCTTCGTTCCCGCACTTCCCGACCCGGCGGCGCTGTCCTGGCTGGCTGGGAAACTCGGGCAGGCGGAGCGGCGCGCCCTGCGCCAGATCGTCGAGGGCGCGGACCTGATCGACGTCCATGGCCGGACCTACCTTCTCGCCCCGGTTACGGCCGAGACAATTGACGCCCTGGCGAGCTTCGAGGCCGAAGGAGAGGACCGCGAGGACGACCTTTGCGACGAGGCCGACGACGGCGAGGAGGACGACCGTGCCGCCTGAGGCGCTGTTCGTCTGGCTAGGCGACGACGGCGCCGTCCACGGTGTCACCCCGCGCGGCCGCCCCAGCCCGAACCGCTACGGCCAATGGACCGCCGACCGCCGTCCCGATGGCCGCTACACCGTCCGGGCACGCATCCTGAACGGCCTCTGGACCGCCACCCTCGACTGGCCGCCGGGCGGGGTCACCGCGCTGTTCCACCCGTCCCTCGCCTCGAGACTTCACCCCTGACCCACGGAAACGACCATGCAAACCGCCACCGCACCCAAACCATCCGTCCGTGACGCCGATCCCGACCACGCCTTCCGCGCCGCCATGCAAAGCCTCGACGATCAGCAGCTGGACGCCGTGCTTACCACCGAAGGTCCGGTGCTGGTGCTGGCCGGGGCGGGATCGGGGAAAACCCGCGTGCTCACCACCCGGGTCGCCCACATCCTCCGCTCCGGGCGCTGCCCACCGGACCGCATCATGGCCGTCACCTTCACCAACAAGGCCGCCCGCGAGATGACGTCAAGGATCGAGGCTCTGCTCGGCCGTCCCGCGGACGGCCTCTGGGTCGGCACCTATTACCGGCTCAGCCTGCGCATCATCCGCTCGGACCCGGCCGCAGTGGGTCTCGATCCGAACTTCTCCATCGTCGACCGCGACGACCAGGTCCGGCTGATCAAATCATTGACCCGCGATCTTCGCCTCGACGCACGGGAACACAAGCCTCAGGAAATGCTGGCGCGGATATCGGCCTGGAAGGACCGGGGGCTACTACCCGCCGACCTTCATGGTGACGAACCCTGCATGCGATTGTATGCGGCCTATCAGGAGCGCCTCGCCCGATCTCGCGCCACCGACTTCGACGACCTGATCCTCTCCGTGGTCCGCGCCTTCCGAAACCGGCCCGACTGGGCCGCGGCCTGGGCCAGGCATTTCCGCTACATCCTCGCCGACGAATACCAGGATACCAGCCACCTGCAGGAATCCTGGCTCGGCACCCTGGCCTCCGGGCACCGCAACCTCTGCTGCGTCGCCGACGAGGACCAGACCGTGTTCGAGTGGCGCGGCGCCGACGTCGCCAACGTCCTCCGCTTCGCAGAGCGCCGGCCGCGCGCCAGGGTGCTGCGGCTGGAAAACAACTACCGCTCCCAGGGGCACATCGTCGCCTCCGCCGGCGGCCTGGTCGCCCACAACCGGAATCGTCTCGGCCGCGCGTTCCGCACCGCGAACGGGCCGGGGAGACCGGTCGCGGTCTGCCTTTGCCACGACGCCGATGACGAGGCCGCGTGGATCGCCGCCGAGGCGCTCCGGCTCCGCGCCCATCGCCCGGACATGTCCATCGCCGTCCTGGTGCGCACCGCCCGCATGGTTCCGACGCTGGAAAAGGGCCTGGGGATTGCAGGTGTTCCCTATCGCCTGCTTGCCCGCACCGGATTCTTCGATCGGGCCGAGGTCCGCGACGCATTGGCCTACCTGCGGCTGGTCGCGAACCCCCGCGACGACCTCGCGTTCGCGCGCATCATCAACGTCCCCCGGCGCGGCATCGGGAAGGCGCAGTTGGAGTCCATCCGAGCCGCCTCGGAACGATTGGGGTGCGGACTTGCCGAGGCCGCCAAGGCCGCCGCCCGGGCCGGTGCCTTGTCCCGGAAGGCCGTCGAAGGCCTCCGCGCCCTGTTCTCGCTCCTCGCCGGCCTTCGCCGTCAATCCCCGTCGCCGGGTCCCGGTGAGGGCCTTGATGCCGTGCTGACCCGCACCGGATACCGCGAGTCTCTGGCCTCCGATCCCGATAGCACGGCCCGCATGGCCAACCTCGATCAATTGATCCAAGAGGCGGCGCGCCACACTACCCTGACAGGGTTCCTCGAACATGCCGCCCTGTTCACCGAGACCGACAAGGAAGGCAACGCCCCGGCCGTCGCGGTGATGACCATGCACGCGGCCAAGGGCCTGGAATTCGACGCCGTGTTCCTGCCCGGTTGGGAAGAAGGTACCTTCCCCCATGCCCGGGTGCTGGAGAACGGAGAAAAGGGTATCGAAGAAGAACGCCGGCTCGGCTACGTCGCCATCACCCGGGGAAGAACGCGGGTCTTCATCGGCTCGGCCGCCAAACGCTATGGCGAAGCGTGCGAACTATCCCGCTTCGTCTTCGAGCTGCCCGCCGGATCGACCGAGTTCGTCCGTCCTTGCCGGGGAACCACGCACAGGATCGCGTGAACACCTTTGTCAGGAATCCACGCCTTCCGTCCCTGGGGCACTTCCCCCGCCCTTGCCCCGGACGCCGCCACCGGGACCGCTGTCGACCCCGTTCACGCCGCGCATCAACTCATCCGAGGTACCGCCCGTCAATCCGCGCAACCGTCCCCCACCCCAGCGCGCCAGGTTCATCGCTCCCAGGCCCGCCGCCACCGACCCGGCAGCACCGAGACTGCCGAGCGTGGCCACGATCCCCATGTGCACCAGCGAGGCCGCCCGCCCTCCGGCATCCAGGTTGTCGCCGGTTTGCGTGAACGCCGCGGCCAAGCCACTTGCCCGCGACAACAGGACGAAGATCACGACACCGGCCAGGAACAGCATCCAGAACCCGGAGTCGACCAGCGTCGGCACCGTCTCGCCCGAGCCCCAGAGGTCACTCAGGTTCATCTCCTGGTACCGTTCGTAGGCCGCGATCAGGCTCTCGAGATTGGCATACCCCAGGGCCTCCAGGGCGCGCGCCAGCACGCCGGCGCCGATGCCCATCACCGCGCTCTGGAACACCACCACCAGCCCCGACTGCACCAGCGAACGCAGCGCCCGCTTGCCCGCGTCGGCCGCCCGGCCGAACATCAGGGTGGCGAGGAAGATCGGCGCGAACATGGTCACCAGCGCCATGCGGAAGATCAGGTCGATGGCGTAGATCGGCAAGATGATGCTGACGATAAAGAACACCGCCGTCAGCAACAGCCCCGAGATGGGCATGAGCACGTCGGTCCACGGCATGGGAAACCCGAAGTGCCACGAGGTCAGCATCGCCTGGCCGACGCCGGCCCCGATGCCCACCACCGACTGCATCTCGTGCACCCGGCAGAGGAACTCGGCCCGGCCCGAGAGAATGCCGCCGCCGATGGCCGTGTCGATGTTCTCCAGCCCCGCCATCACCGGGGGAACACTGCATTGACCGATACCGAACGCGCCGTCCAGATCGGTCCCCACCGCCGACAGCATGCCCCACGACGCCTCCAGCGTCAGCGCCGCGAGGCCCAGGGTGATGTCCAAAATCGGGCGGTAGATCCACTGCCAATAGAGATCGAAGTTCCAGATCAGGCCAAGAACCACGGCAGCAATGAACACCCGCTTGAACAGGGTGTTCCACACCTCCCTCGCTCCGCCTGGATCTCCGAAGGGCAGCAGCACCCTGGCCGCCATGATGAGAAGCCAGATCCCGAACAGGATCGTGACGAAGCGCCCCACCGGCTCCCTGAGCTCGTTGTAGACCCGATAGCCCACGTACATGGAGCCGTCGTAGACGATGGCCAGGATCTCGCACTGCCAACACTCGCGCATCTCGGAGAAAATGTTGCGCACCAGGCCGCCGTCGCCGCCCGCCTGAGTCTCCACCGCCGGCCCCGAGCCCCCGAAGGGCCAGTCGAACCCTCGCGCCGGATCCGGCAGCGCCGCCAAAAGCAAAACGCCCAGCAGGGCGGCAAGCACGCGACGGCGTCCAGGCATCGTCAATCCTTCATCGTAAGCGCGGGAAAAAGGCGGGACCGCCCGCGAACGGAACAGGGGGGGGGCACTGTTCACCTTCCACGGACGGTCCCTGGGCGGCCTGGACGTGGGAGCTGCGCACGGCCGCGAAACCGGTACGTCTCTCAATCCCCGAAGCGGCTGCCCACGTAATCGCTGAGACTCTCCGGCGTCACCACGGGCGGAACGTGGCCCGGGATGATCGCCTCCACCTCGTAGTCGAAGGGATCGCGGTCGGCCATGTGCACCAGGGCCGCGTAGTGGATGTCCCAATCCGCGGGCACGTGGAGCTGGGAGATCTCCACGTCCCGCGAGGACGCATAGCGCCCGATCACCGTGAACACCCGCTCGCTGGGGACGCCGTCCACGCCCAGGTCGTCGTATTCCGTCATTCGATGTTCGTCGTGCATATCCATGGCTTCCTTGTTTGTGTTGTCTCCTTATGATGCACAGCACGAAACAAAACGCAAGAGGAAATTCGAATGGCGGACGCGCGCACTCTGCCAACACTTGCGCAAACCGCCATATAATCCTGATTTAGCCATGCCGGCAAGCCGTGCCTTGACTCGTCGCCATCTATATACGATACACTATAGGAAACCACCAGTTAAAGAAACGCACAGCCGAGGAGCCCCGACCGCCATGACCCGGAACCCGTTCCGCATCGACGGCCCCGCAAGCGTCGCCTTCAGCGGCGGCCGCACCAGCGCCTACATGCTCCATCGCATCCTTGAGGCCTGGGACGGCCGGCTGCCCGACGACGTCCACGTCACTTTCCAGAACACCGGCAAGGAGATGCCCGAGACCCTGGACTTCGTCCGCGACTGCGCCGCGAGGTGGGGCGTCCCGATCACATGGCTGGAATTCGATATCGATGCAGCCCCGCCGGTCCGCATCGTCGACCACGCCACCGCCAGCCGAAACGGCGAACCCTACAAGGCGCTGATCGACCGCAAGGGCTACCTCCCCAATCCCGTCACCCGCTACTGCA
>CAYFNC010000068.1:0-15736 GCA_964344345.1 uncultured Hyphomicrobiales bacterium
CAGCCCGCGCGCGCTAGGTCAACAGGGAGATGCGCGATTCTGCAACAGGCTCATCACGCCCGGCGAATCCAATCGGAAAACCGACGCAAGCAACATGATCCTCGGCGTCGACGGCGCCATTATGAACGACATCATCGTCGGCCTCGCCCTTGGCGCTTCCCTAAGCGACACGACAGCCAGGCAGGGAACCGGAAATTACGCCAACCTGGACACCCGATCGATTACCGTTTCGCCCTACGCCGCTTATGTCGTAACCGACTATTTCTATATCGACGGCATGTTAGGCTTCACCAGCGGGGAAACGGACAGCGATTCCTACAACGCGGCGAATGTCGTGCAAGACAGATACGACAATCGCGGCTCGTGGACTTGGTTCGCGTCCGGAAACCTGAATTACATGCGGTACTGGGAAGGCTTCGATTTCCTCGCCACCACCGGCTTCACGTGGTCGCGCACGCGCTTGGACCCCGTCGAGGACAGCACCGGAGCCAACCGCAACAAGGAAGCCTCGGTCAGCCGCATGCTCCAGACCAGCCTGCAGGCAGGATACCCCCTGGAGGACGCGCTTCCCCTCCCCGTCACGCCATACGGACGCGCGACTTGGATTTACGACATCAACAGCAGCGACACCGGCGAACACGGCGCGCGTTTGGCGCTCGGCTTCGACGTCGTGGTGACCGACATGATCACAGCATCGGCCGAAGGAACCGCCTTGGTCGGAAAGTACGACCAGGAAGAATACGGCATGATGGCGAACCTTAACGTGGCGTTCTGATCCCGCCGCCATGCGCGGATGAAAAGGCCGGTCCCCCTGGACCGGCCTTTTTTCGTCTAACACATTGAACCTTTGGGCGATCAGATTGCGTGCTCGATGTCCACGTCGTGGGCCCGACGGCCATAATGATCCATCAGATCGGGACCGGAAGGCATGACGGGCGCCTTCTTGAAATGATCTTCCGCCCTGCGATGAGCGTGATGAGGAATGAGTTTCACTTGGCCCTCGACCATGTGCGCATAGTCCTTGGCCAGAACCTCCAAGGCGTGGACCGCGCCCATCGTCATGGCCTGTTGCATCTTGATCGACGCTGGTATGCCGAACATGACGGCCTCCTCTCAAAACCTTCTTTCCCACAGTGCCATGATACGCCCGCCCCTGCGCCCGCAACAAACGCCAAAAAGGAATGGCCGCCATGCCAATGGTGAATATTTCTTTTTAGTTACAAATAATTACGGATTATTTCAAATGCACGGCCAAAAGCCGAAGCCTTATTTCTCCAGCTTATAGAACCGGGTGTTCAGGTATTCGGCGACGTCGGCGATTTCGTCGTCGAACCACTGGGTTTTGACGGCTTGGTCGCAACGGCGCACTTGGGCGTCGAGGGAGCTCAGGCTGTTCACCATGCGGTCCTTGCGGGTGTAAACCTCGTGCTGGTGGCAACGGAGGCAATTGGGATCGTGAAGCTCCTGGCCATTGGCCGGGTCCGCCGCGCGCGCCTCGGCGCCCGCGAGGGCGGCGATGGTGGCCAGAATGATGGTCGGATGTATCCGCATGGGTCCGCCTCCTTGCCTGCGTTCCCTTACTTCGGGCGAAACGGCCCCTTTTTCAAGCCTGAAATGCTAATCCGCGTCCAGTGTTTGCAGTTCGGCCGTGGGATCGCTTTCGACCAAGTCGGCCACGCTTTCGTAGACGCCCGCGCTCTCGTCCAGCTTTTCGGTCAGTTCGTCGTTCTGTTCGCCGATGACGCGATAGAAATTCGCGGCCTCGCGCAACAGCTTGGCCGCCACCTCGGCATGGGTCGGCATGGCGTTCCCCCCGTGGGTCAAAAATTGCGGTTTTGGATTTCTCCGGACTTCCGAGGCACACCATACGGGGACGGCGAACGCGGCGCCAACAATAAATTATTCCCCCGCCGCCTTGCGCCGCTCCAATAGCGCCTTGCCCTCGGTGTGCTGCCACAGGAAAAAGAAGGGAATGGTGGGCAGCACCTCGCGCACCCGGGAGGCCAGCGAAACAGCGATCATCAAATCAGCCGGAAGCCCGACCAGCGCGCCGATGGCGACGAATCCGCCTTCCTGAACCCCGATACCGGCGGGAATGGCGAAGGACACGCCCCGGATGGCCTGCACCATGGCCCTCAGCATCACCGCCTGGACCAGGGTCACGTCGTGGCCCATCAGATAGGCGGCGAGCAGGACCTCGCCGGAAAGCCAGCCGTACTGGACCACGCGAAGCAGGGTCGAGGCGACCACCGCGCCTGGCCTGCGATAGATGGCCCGGACCGCGTCGTCCAGCCCCTCTGCGCCGTCGATGATCCCCCGCCACCCGTCTTCCGCCTTGCGGACCTTGGACCCGGCCTTGGCGGCAAAGGCGAAGCCGCCCTTGAGCTGGACGTAGATGAACCCGCCGATGCCCACCCCCAATAGCGCAAGCCCCCCGGCCGCGCCCCAGACCGCGCGCATGTCGTCCACCACCAGGGACATCACGGCGACGCCGATGGCGCCCCAGACCACGATGCCCAGCGCCTGGGCGGTCTTGTCCACCACAACGGTGGAGGCCGTGTCCACCCCGGGAGCGCCCCAAAGGCTCAGAACCCTCGCCTTGGCCATCTCGCCTCCGATGGTGGCGACGGGCAATAGGGTGTTGACGGCGATGCCTTTCCAGGACGCGAGATGGGTGCGCCAAAATCCCGGCCTGCGCCCGGGCGGAAACAGCACCCGCCACGCCTCCGAGCCGAAATATTGCTCAACCGGAGCGAACACGCACATCCACAACATGGCGGGTCCGGCCTCGGCGAGAAGGCCGAAGACCTCCTCGAGCCCCCGCCACGCGAACAGGCCGCCGATCAGGACCAGCCCGACAAGCAGGCCTATGACGGATTTCGTATTCATGAAGCCGCAACAATAATCCGTCGCGGCGGCTTGTCGAGGGAAGTTTGGACTTAGTTCAGTTGAACGCCGGGCAGCAATCCGACGTCCGCGCCCTCGTCCCAGGACAGGTCGCAGCAATACACCCGCCGCGCGCCCTCGATGTCGAGGGCGATGGACAGGGTCACGCACATGTCGGCATCTGGCAGAGACAGATAGGGTCCCGACACCTGGGGCTCGCCCAGGCGCCGCGCCGCGCGGCGGAAATAGGCGCGCCGGGACCAGTCGGCGCCCTCGGCCTCGGCGATGGGCTCGAACCGGCCATGTGAGAGTGAGGCGTCGCCTCGGCCGAGAAGGTTGGGCCCCTCCTGCCGTCCCATGCCGTCGAGAACGAAGCAGCGCTTGACCCGTTCGTCGTCCAGGAGATCGCGAAACGCGTCTTCGGGGTCCCCGCCCGCCCGGGCGCAGGCCTCGAGACGGACGACGTAACCGGACAAGCGTTCGTGCTGACTCCAGGATTCCCGTTCGTGGCGTTCGCGCAGGTCGTCGGCCAGGTGTTCGAGAATCCCGGGTTCCAGTTCGGCCAGGGCGTCGAACGGCGCAAGCGACGGACGGGACAAGAAATATCCCTGGATGAAGTCCACGTCGGCGTCGAGCGCGATCAGCGCCTCCTCCTCGGTCTCCACGCCTTCCATCAGCACCAGGCACCCGGCCTCGTGCAGCAGGGACGCCAAGCTGGGCAGGATGCGGCGCGAACGGGGATTGCGCACGGCCTCGGCCGAAATGTTCCGGTCCAATTTCACGATATCGGGCCCCACTCGCCAGATGCGGTCGAAGTTGGAATGTCCCGCCCCGAAATCGTCGATGGCGACCAGGCAACCCATTTCCCGGTAATGGACCACGGCCTCGGCCAACAGGCCCTCGTCCTCGATGGCGGATTCCAGGATTTCCACCACCACCCGCTCGGGCGCCAGGCCCTCGCTTTCCAAAAGCCGGTTGGTGTAGAGGCGGCCGCTCCTCTTGCCCGCCAGCAATACCGAGGGATCGAAGTTCATGAACAGCCACGACTGATCCAGACCCAGCGAAACGAAATTCCTGACGTGGAGCAGGCGGCTTGCGCGATCCAGCTCCAGCGCGCGGCTTTCCGCGCGCGCGGCCTTGAACAGGTCGGGGGGCGCGACGGCGACGCCGTCGGAATCCTGGACCCGCAACAACGCCTCGAAGCCCACCGCGCGGCCGTGGGCCGGGCTGTAGATGGGCTGAAACGCGGAATTCAGCTCATAGCCTCCGTACCGGGCGCCCACGTATCCCTTGGATCCCCAGGACAGCGTCACGGGCGGTCCCCGCGACGGGTCGAAACAGAGAAAAGGCAGCTCCATGGCGTCCTCCTGCGTTCGATCACGTTCCCTCCCCTATTGACTGTTTTGCGTTCCCCGCCCCTGCGAGAGCAATCTCCGTGCCAGTTTGGAAACCAAGGGTGAAACCACGGAATTCCGAAATAACCATGGCGTTCCGACTGCGCGGACGCGCGTCGGCCAACTCAAACAAGTCTAAGAATTAATCATTCGCTGGGGATGCGAACAATATTTGGGCAAAGGGAGAGGCGCTCCCCCCCGACGTTGCCGCTCTGGCCTGAACGGGGTCAGGCGCCCAGCATTTCGGTAAGGGAATTCACGTCGGACCAGCGGTCCACTTGCTTGATGACGCAGCGGATCATCTCGACCGCCTCGGCCGGGTATTTGCCGATGGCGGTTTCCGCCGCCAGCACCAGGCCGTCGGCCCCCATCAAGAGCGTGCTAGCCACGTCGTTGACCTCGGCGCGGGTCGGCCCCTTGCTGACGATCATGGACTCCAGAAGATTGGTGGCGACGAACACCGGCTTGCTGCGTGTTTTGGCCACGGCGATGATCTGGCGCTGCATGAAGGGGATGCGCTCGATCGGGACTTGGCGCGACAAGTCGCCCCGGTCGATCAGGATTTCGTCGGTGGCCTCCAGGATGTCGATCAGGTTGGCGACGCCGGACCGGCTTTCGATCTTGGAGATGATGCGCGCCTCGGGGCCGCACAGCTCGCGCATGCGCTCCACGTCGGAGCGGCGGTTGGCGAAGGACAGCGCGAAATGCTTGACGCCCATGTCCCGCCCGATGGCGATGGCGGCCTCGTCCTTGGCCGTGATGGCGGTGAGCCGAAGATCCCGGTCAACATCGGCGGCCTTGTTGCTGCCCACTTCCCCGCCCTCGACCACGCGGGCGAGGCAATGGTCGTCATGGCGTTCGACGACTTGCATCCCGACCGCATCGAAGTCAACGCGGATCAGGTCGCCTTTTTTCAGTTCGCGAGCGATCCCGGGCGGGGTAAACGAGATGTTTTCGCTATCGCCCAGCACGGATTCGAAGTGGATCTTGACCATGTCCCCTTCCCGGAACGCCGCCTTGGAGTCGCGCATGGTCTCGTTGCGGATCTGCGCGCCTTCGCTGTCCAGGCAGATGGGGATGTCGGTCCAGTCCCGGATCAGGCGGATGGTCTCTTCCACCTTGTCGAGCGGGGTGTGGGACAGGTTGATGCGAAACACATAGACGTCGGGTCCGGCGCAGCGGCTGACGATCTCCTCCTTCAGGGACGAGGGACCGAGGGTAATGAGGATTTTGTTTCGCATGGCGCCGTCCTTGGATTTTCGTATGGCCCAATGATTCTCCCGCCATCGTTAACAAGCGGTGAACGGGCTATTTCGCAAGCGTCCTCGCGACCGCGTCACGCCAGCCGGAATACAAGCCGTCCCGCGAATCCCTGGCCATGTCGGGCGCGAAGCGGCGCTCGCGGCGCCAGGACTTCGAAAACGCGTCCGGCTCGGGATAGAGCCCGACCCGCATCCCGGCCAGATACGCCGCGCCGAGAGCGGTGGTCTCCAGCACCTCGGGCCGGTCCACGGGCACGTCCAGGATGTCGGACAGGAACTGCATGGTCCAATCGCTGGCCACCATGCCGCCGTCCACGCGCAACACCTCGTCCGCGCCGGACAGGCCGGGCCAGTCCTTCCCCATCGCCTCCAGCAAGTCGCGGGTCTGGTAGCCGACGGATTCCAGCGCCGCGCGGGCGAGTTCGGCGGGACCGCTGTTCCGGGTCAGCCCGAACAGGGCGCCGCGCGCGTCCGGGTCCCAATGGGGCGCGCCCAGGCCGACGAAGGCCGGCACCAGGTAGACCCGGTGGTTGGGATCGGCGTCCTCGGCCAGTTCCGCGGTCTCGCCCGCCGTCGCGATCACGCCGAGTCCGTCGCGGAGCCACTGCACCGCCGCGCCCGCGATGAAGATGGCGCCTTCCAGGGCGTAGATGGTCTTCCCGTCCAGGCGATAGGCGATGGTGGTCAGCATGCCGCTCTCGGACGCCACCGGCTCGTCCCCGGTGTTCAGGACGGCGAAGCAGCCGGTGCCGTAGGTGGATTTGATCATGCCGGGCCTGAAGCACGCTTGGCCCACGGTGGCCGCGTGCTGGTCCCCGGCCATGCCCGCGACGGGAACGGCCCCGCCCAGGATGTCGGGCTCCGTCGTCCCGAAATCCGCCGCGCAGTCCTTGACCTCGGGCAGCATGACTTCCGGAACGCCGAAAAGAGACAGAAGTTCCGGATCCCACCGCCCCTGGTGAATATCGAAAAGCATGGTTCGCGCCGCGTTGGTGGCGTCGGTCGCATGGGCGCGGCCGCCGGTCAGCCGCCACAACAGGAAGGAATCGATGGTCCCGAAGGCCAACTCGCCCCGCGCCGCCCGCTTCGCGGCCCCGTCCACGTTGTTCAGCAGCCATTCGACCTTGGTGGCGGAAAAGTACGGGTCCAGGACCAGGCCCGTCCGCTCGCGCACCAATTTCTCCGCCCCCTGAGCCTTGAGCTCGGCGCAGCGCGCGGACGTGCGCCGATCCTGCCAGACGATGGCGTTGTGGATGGGCTTGCCGGTGGCCCGGTCCCAGACCACGGCGGTCTCGCGCTGGTTGGTGACGCCGACGGCCGCCAACGCGCCCGCGTCCAGGCTCGCCTTGTCCAGGGCCTCGCGGCAAACCGCGACCACAGTGTCCCAAATCTCGTCCGGGTCGTGCTCCACCCATCCCGACTGGGGGAAGTGCTGGGTGAACTCCCGTTGGGCCACGGCGACCACGGAATACTCCTCATCGAACACAATGGCCCGGGACGAGGTCGTTCCCTGGTCGATGGCGAGGACATGGGACGGCATGGCGCTCTCCGTTATTGAGGCGGACGCGAATTTTGAATGGTTTCAGCGAGCGGAACAATCCTGAAAGGGCGCGCGTGTTCTTGATTGCGTCCAACTGGAGCGCGAACTATCTTGAGCGTCCTTTAATATTCACCGCAAACATGGTTTTGAGGGGGCGTCCCGATGTCGACCGACCACGAGCGAGAAACCCGTCTGCAGTTCCTGAAACTCGAAGAGACGGATTGCGCCCGGCTCAGGGACTTCAAGACGCTTCTGGCGCCGAGGATCGACGGCCTTCTCGACGATTTCTACGCCCACATCATGCGCTTCGAGCAGATGCAGGCCCTGTTTCCCTCCCAGGAGATCCTCGACCGCGCGCGGTCGAGCCAGAAACAACATTGGCTGGAAAGGGTGTTCAGCGCCGACTTCGGCCCCGAATACATGGAATCGGTCAACCGGATCGGCCACGACCACGAACGCGTGGGGCTGGAGCCGCGCTGGTACATCGCGGGCTACTGCCACACCCTGAACAACATGATCGACATCGCGGTCCGCGCCTATTCCCGGCGCCCGGATCTGCTGGTCGCGACCGTCCGGGCCATCAACAAGGCGGTGTTCCTCGACATGGACCTGGCCATATCCATCTACCTGGACGTGGCCAAGGAGAACGCGGACAGGGAGCTGAACCGCCACGCCGACGAGTTCGAACGCAGCATCAAGGGCATGGTGGAAATCGTCGCCGCCGCCGCGACCGAGCTTCAGTCCACCTCGAAGTCCATGGAGAGCACGGCGACCGAAACCACCGAACAGGCCACCGTCGTCGCCGCCTCGGCCGAGGAGGCCTCCGCCAACGTGCAGACCGTGGCCGCCGCCGCCGAGCAACTGTCGTCCTCCATCATCGAGATCAGCCGCCAGGTCAACCAGGCCGCCGGCATCGCCGGAAACGCGGTCGGCCAAGCCCAAGACACCAACAAGGACGTCCAGGGCCTCGCCGAGGCCGCGCAAAAGATCGGCGAGGTTGTCAGCCTAATCAACGACATCGCCAACCAGACCAACCTTCTGGCGCTGAACGCCACCATCGAGGCGGCGCGCGCGGGCGACGCGGGCAAGGGCTTCGCCGTTGTGGCCAGCGAGGTCAAGAACCTGGCCAACCAGACCGCCAAGGCCACCGGCGAGATCGCCGACCAGATCACCGGCGTTCAGGCCGCCACCAAGGAGGCGGTCGAGGCGATCAAGGAAATCGGCGGGACCATCAGCGAAATCAACGAGATTTCCACCTCCATCGCCTCCGCCGTCGAGGAGCAGGGCGCGGCGACCCAGGAAATCGCCCGCAACGTGGAGCAAGCCTCCATGGGCACCGGCGGCGTGACCGAGAACATCGTCACGGTGACCAAGGCTGCGGGCGACACGGGCCTCGCCGCCTCGCAGGTTCTCGAAGCGGCGGGCGAGCTGTCCAACCAGGCGGAGCACCTGTCCGCGGAAGTCAGCAGCTTCCTGGAGAACATCCGCAACCGCTGAGCGGGATTATCCCTTCAAGGATCTCAGGACCGCCGGAAGGGCGTCCGGAATGTCCTCGGCGATGAGCCCGGGGCCGAACGCGGCTCCCGCCATGGCGTGCAGCCACGCGCCAGCCGCCGCAGCCTCGAACCCGTCCATGCCTTGCGCCAGCAGCCCCACGATGACGCCCGCCAGCACGTCCCCAGACCCGGCGGTGGCGAGCTCCGGCGGCGCGTCGGCGTTGATGGCGGCGCGGCCGTCGGGCGCGGCGACGACGGTGTCGCTTCCCTTGAACAGAACTACGGCGCCGCTGGTCTCGGCCGCCGCCCGGGCGCGCTCCAAACGACTGCCCTCCAGGTCCGGAAACAGGCGCTTGAACTCGCCCTCGTGGGGCGTCAGCACGCAGGGCTGGTCCTTGACGCGCGCGAACAGATCGTCGGGCGCGTCCTGGAACACGGTCAGGGCGTCGGCGTCGAGCACGCAGGCCACGCCCTCCTCCAAGGCGGTGATGGCGCGGTAGCGGGTCGCGTCGTTGACCCCGTTTCCCGGGCCGACCAGGACCGCGTTGCGACGTGGGTCTTCGATGTACTTGTGGAACTGATTGTCGAACTCGATGGGCTTGACCAGGGTCCCGGGCGCGTCGAGGGCGTAGATGGCGAAGGCTTCGGGCGGCGTCGTGATGGTCGCCAGTCCCGCCCCCGCCCTGCGCGCCCCCCGGGCGGCCAGGCGCGCGGCGCCGGTCATCTCGTCTCCCCCGGCAATCACCGCGTGACCCCGGTTGAACTTGTTGTCCTCGGCCCTTGGCCATGGAAAACAGTCCAGCCACATCTCCGGCCCGTTGACGCATGTCAGGGGCGCGATGTCCTCCAGCACGCCTTCGGGAATCCCGATGTCCACCACGACCAACTCGCCGCAAAGCGCGCGCCCGGGAAGCAGCAGATGGCCTGGTTTGGGTCGGAAGAACGTCACCGTCGCCTCGCATTTCGGGGCGTCGCCCAACATCTGGCCCGTGTCTCCGTGCACGCCGCTCGGGATATCCACGCCGAGACAGTCGAGCCCACGTTCGTTGATTGTCCGGACCATCTCCAAAGGCGCGCCGCCCAGCTCCCGCGCGAGGCCGGCTCCGAAAAGCGCGTCAACCACCAGTTCGCAGCCGTCCAGGACAGACGGCTTCATCGGCAGGACCTCTCCGTCCCACCGCTCGGCGTTGATGAGCGCGTCGCCCGAAAGCTTATCCCTCGCCCCCAACAGAGCCAATCGGACCGCCCAGCCTTCCCGCGCCAGAAGCCGCGCGACCACGAACCCGTCGCCGCCGTTGTTTCCCGGCCCGCATAGGATGGCGACGGGCCGGGGCGTCCAGCGGCGCTTGATTTCGTCGGCGACGCCGGTCCCGGCCGCCTCCATCAGATTGATGCTGGGAACGCCCCACTCCACCGCGGCCGCGTCGGCGCGGTACATCTCTTCGACGGAAAGAAGAACGCCTTGGCTCATTGTTTTTTCGCCCCTCAAGCGCCGGGCGGGAGCCTCCGGCTCCCATTGCTGTGGCGGAACGGTTCGCCGGGGCCTCAACGGCCCAGTTACCAATAGCCCACGCCTCCGACTCTAGGCGAAAGCCGACGGGCGGTCTATATAGTGCGGCCGGGGACAAGCGAGGATGGGAGAGCGCGCGTGAAAGTCATGGTTCTGGGAGCGGGAGTGGTCGGCGTCGCCACCGCCTGGAGCCTGTTGCGCGCGGGCCACGAGGTGTCGGTGGTCGAGCGCCAGCCCGGTCCGGCGCTCGAGACCAGCTTCGCCAACGGCGGCCAGATTTCCGCAAACCACGCCACCCCCTGGGCCACCCCGCAGACCCCGATGAAGGTGCTGAAATGGATGGGGCGGGAGGAATCGCCGCTGCTGTTCCGTCTGCGCCTCGACCCGGCGCTGTGGTCGTGGGGGCTCCGTTTCCTGAAGAACTGCACGGCGGACGCCACGCGCGCCAACACCGAGGCCGCGTTGCGCATCGCGCTTTACAGTCGCGACCGGTTAAAGGCGCTGTGCCGAGAGACCGACATCGACTACCAGCGGCTCGAGCGCGGAATCCTGCACATCTACCGCAACCAGGCGGAATACGACGCCGCCGTGCCCCAGGCCGGGCTGATGACGGAACTCGGCTGCAACCGCGAGGTCATGACCGTCGCCCAATGCCTGGAGTTGGAGCCCGCGCTCTCCCAATGCGCCGACACCCTGGTGGGCGGCATTTTCAGCCCAGACGACGAAAGCGGCGACGCCTACGCGTTCACCAAGGCCCTGGCGGACAAGTGCGCCGAGGCCGGGGCGGAATTCCACTACGAAACCCCCATCGACGCCCTCGCCGCCGGAGGCGACAAGGTCCTTGGCGTGGACACGCCGACGGGACGGATGACGGCCGACGCCTATGTGGTCTGCCTGGGAAGCTACGGCCCCCGCCTGTTGAGGCCCATCGGAATCGACATTCCGGTCTATCCGGTCAAGGGTTACTCCGTGACCATCCCCGTAACCGAGCGAGCCTCCGCCCCCGTTGTCAGCCTGATCGACGACGAATACAAGATGGTCTACAGCCGTCTCGGCGACCGCCTGCGCGTGGCGGGAACCGCCGAGCTCACCGGCTGGGACAGCGCCATGAACGAACGCCGCGCGCGGGCGATTTTGAACCGCGCCATGACGCTGTTCCCCGAATGCGGCAACCCTGGCGCGGCCGAATTCTGGGCCGGGCTCAGACCCATGGCCCCGGACAGCCGTCCGGTGATCGGCCCGACGCCGGTGTCGAACCTATACCTGAACACCGGCCACGGCGCGCTCGGCTGGACCATGGCCTGCGGGTCCGGCCAGGCCATCGCGGACCTGATAGACGGGAGCGAGCCCGGAATCGACCTGTCCGGGCTGGGGCTTGAACGCTTTGGCTAACGGCTCGCTTGGGATACCTTGAAGGCATGAAGAACCGCGTCGTCTATCCGCTCATGGCCGTCGGGCTCCTTGTCGCGTTCGCCCTGTCCGTCCTTTGGGAATTCGCCCTGGCCGAACGGTTGGCGGCCTTCGCCCCGGGCTCCGAGCCGGCGCGATGGGAATCCGTGGCCGCGACGACGCTTCTGATTCTCGGCGGAATGATGATTCCGCTGGCGGGGCTGGCGGCGGCCTTGAACGGCCGGGCTCGGGCCAGGGACGCGGCGGCGGAGGCGCGCCAGAGGTTTCGCGACCTGGCCACCCTGACCCCCGGGGCGGTCGTCATCCACGCCGAGGACAAGATCCTGTTCGCCACCGCCGCGGCGGCCGGGCTCCTTGGCGCGGAGTCGGAAGCGGACCTTCTTGAGCGGAGTTTCTCCGCCCTCCTCTCATCCGACGCGGACATCGACGTCATGACCGAGGCGACCGTCCACAACGGCGTCCCCGCCCAAATGAGCGCGCTTCGCAAAACCTCGAACGACGGCCAAGCGGACTTCCTGCGCCTCCTGATCGACACGATCCCCGTTCCCATGTTCTATAAGGACAGGGCGGGCCGCTACATGGGCTGCAACCGGAAATTCGAGGAGGCCATGGGTCTGGCCGAGGCCGACATCGCCGGAAAGACCGTCTTCGAACTCGCGCCCAAGGAACTGGCCCAGATGTACCACGACGCGGACGAAGCGTTGTTCGCCAATCCCGGCCAGCAAATCTACGACGCAGAGGTTAAGTTCGCCGATGGACAGATTCATTCCGTCGTCTTCCACAAGGCCACCTTCGAGGATCGGAACGGAAATCTCTCTGGATTGATCGGCGCCATCCTCGACGTCACCGACCGCAAGGCCCACGAGGAGGCGAGCCGCGCCGCCCTCGACTTGCTGAGCGACGCCATCGAAAGCCTGCCCGTGGGGTTCATCCTGTGCGACGCGGAGGACAGACTCGTGGCCTGGAACAGCCGATACGAGGAAATGTATCCAGAGATCAACGTCTTGCTCGAACAAGGACGTCCGTTCGTCGAACTGGTCCGCGCCGTCGCGCAAAAAGGCTATCCCGCCGACCTGACCGACGGACCCGAGGCCTGGGTCCGACGCCGCATGGAAATTCACGCCAGCGCCGAAGGGACGCATATCCAGAAACTCCGCGACGGCCGCTGGGTCCAGATCGGCGAACGGCGCGCCGCCAACGGCGGGGTGGTCAGCGTCCTGTCCGACATCACCGAGCGCATTCTGTTGGAGCAGTCGCTCACCAACAGCGAACAACGCTACGCCCTGGCCACCGAGGCGGGGAAGGTCGGGGTCTGGGACTGGGACATGGAAAGCGGGGACATCTTCATAGCCACGAACCTGAAGACCATGCTTGGATACGGCGAGAACGAAGTTTCCAACAACATCGATTCCTGGAAGGCGCTGATCCACCCCGACGACCGGGACTCCGTCGATCAAGCCCTGGACGCGCATCTGGAGGGCCGCCTGCCCCGCTACGCCATCCGCTACCGCATGATGCACAAGGACGGAAGCCCACGCTGGGTCTCGGGCCACGGCGTCGCGTCCCGCGACGCCCACGGCGCGCCCGTGCGCGTGACCGGCGCCAACGTGGACATCGACGACCACGTCAACGCCGAAAAGGACATGCTGGCCGCCAAGGAAAACGCCGAGGTCGCGAACCGGGCCAAGACCGAATTCCTCGCCAACATGTCGCACGAGTTGCGCACGCCGCTGAATTCCATCATCGGGTTCTCGGACATCCTGGTCAGCGAAAGCTTCGGGCCGGTCGGAAAGCCCGAATACCGGGACTACGCCCGTGACATCAACGCGTCGGGCCACCACCTGTTGTCGCTGATCAACGACATCCTGGACGTTTCGCGCATCGAGACGGAATCGCTCACCCTCAGCGAGCATCGCATGGACGTGATCCAAACCGTCAAGTCCTGCCACCGCCTGGTGGTCGAGCGCGCCGAGAAAGCCGGGCTGCGCCTGAAGCTCGACGTCCCCAACGATCTGAACGCCGCCTTGTTCGCCGACGAGCGCCGGGTGAAGCAGATCCTGATCAACCTGCTGTCCAACGCGGTGAAATTCACCGACAAGGGCGGAACCGTCTCGCTTTCGGCCAAGCTCGACGAGAAGGACCGGTTTTCGCTGGTGGTCGAGGACACGGGGATCGGCATCGCGCCCGAGGATATCGAGGCCGCCATGACCACGTTCGGCCAGGTGGACGCCACCTTCGCCCGCAACTACGAAGGGGCGGGGTTGGGCCTTCCGCTCAGCAAGCGGCTGGCCGAGCTTCACGGCGGAGAATTGATCTTGCGCAGCGCGCCGGGGATGGGAACCGCCGTGACCGTCGTCTTTCCCGCCTTCCGCACCCAGCATCTGGACTGATCCATGACGACCATCGCCGCCTGGAACGTGAATTCGGTGAAAAGCCGCCTGCCCCATTTGCTGCGCTGGCTCGAGGCGTTCGCGCCGGACGTGGTCCTGCTCCAGGAGATCAAGACCGTCGAGGAGAACTTCCCCGCGCTCGAAATCGGCGAGGCGGGCTACCACATGGCCGTGATGGGACAGAAAACCTACAACGGCGTCGCCATCCTGTCCCGCGCTCCCATCGACGAGGTGACCGCGACCCGCCTTCCCGGCGACGACGAGGACCAACAGGCGCGTTATGTGGAGGCGTCCATCGGCGGGCTGCGCGCGGCCTCCCTCTACGTCCCCAACGGCAATCCGGTGGGAACGGAGAAGTTCGAATACAAGAAGGCTTGGCTCGACCGGCTGTACGCCCACGTCCAGGGACTGTTGGAGCGGGATCTCCCCTTCGTGCTGGGCGGGGACTGGAACATCGCGCCCGCCGACGGTGACATATACGACCCCAAGGGCTGGGGCGAGGACGCCCTGTGCCTGCCCGAAATCCGCCGACGCTGGCGCAAGATCGTCCACCTGGGCCTGACCGACGCCTTCCGCGCGCTGAACCCGGAAACCGGGCGCTTCACCTGGTGGGATTATCGCGGGGGCGCGTGGGACCGGGACCAGGGGCTGCGCATCGACCACCTTCTGCTTTCGCCCCGGGCGGCCGATCGGCTGCGCGAGTCCGGCGTCGATCGCCGGCCGAGGGGCTGGGAGAAACCGTCCGACCACACGCCGGTCTGGTGCGTGCTGGACGACTGATATCGGCGCGCAAAAAAACGCTGGTCATCAATGGATGACCAGCGCCTTGTTTCCCGTCATTGGGAAAGCGAATTAGTTCACCGCGTCCTTCAGGCCCTTGCCGGCCTTGAACTTGGGCTGCTTGGAAGCCGGGATCTGGATGGCCTCGCCGGTGCGAGGGTTGCGGCCTTGGGACGCGGCGCGCTCGCTGACGCTGAAGGTCCCGAAACCGACCAGGCGAATCTCGTCGCCCTGGATCAAGGTGTCCGTGATGGACTCGAACACGCTGTCGACCGCGCGGGCGGCGTCATTCTTGGACAGTCCGGTTTTTTCCGCGACCGCGGAAACGAGTTCGTTCTTGTTCACTGTAGCCCCCTTTATCAACGTCGATGGGTCTGCGCCAGTCATACCCGAATTCGGCAATAACCGCGGCAGTCTATGCACTCCCCCAAGAGCCGTCAATTGCGTTAAACGCGCAATATTGAATTAAGACGAGAAACACCTCGCCGGTTATGGAAATCAATGGGTGACGACGCCCATGTCCTCGTCCTGCGACGACGAGACGGAGGCCGCGTCCATATCCTCCTCGTCCCATTCGATGGGCGTCAGATCGCCGGTCAGCGCGTTCTTCAGCACCTCGTCGACGTCGGCGACCGGGATGATGTCCAGCCCGCGCTTCACGTTGTCTGGGATCTCGGCCAAGTCCTTTTCGTTGTCCTTGGGGATCAACACGGTCTTGAGCCCGCCCCGAAGCGCGGCCAGGAGCTTTTCCTTGAGCCCGCCGATGGGCAGAACCCGGCCCCGGAGCGTCACCTCGCCGGTCATGGCCACGTCCTTGCGAACGGGCACGCCGGACAGCATGGAGACAATGGAGGTCACCATGGCCACGCCCGCCGACGGCCCGTCCTTGGGCGTCGCGCCTTCGGGCACGTGGACGTGGATGTCGCGGCGGTTGAACAGCTTGGGATGGATGCCGAACTCCCAGCAGCGCGAATGCACGTAGGACTTCGCCGCTTGGATGGATTCCTGCATTACGTCGCCGAGCTTGCCGGTGATGGTCATCTTGCCCTTGCCCGGCACCATGACCGC
>CAYFNC010000069.1:0-14914 GCA_964344345.1 uncultured Hyphomicrobiales bacterium
CGCGGCTCACCGAAACGGAAGTCGTGGATTTCCTGTCGTTCTGATCGGAATCAGCTTGCGGACGCCGCGGCCTTGGCCGCGTGCTCCTTCAGGAACAGGGTGATGGCGTCGGACGGAAGCGGCCTGCTGAAGAAATAGCCTTGAATCTCGTCGCATTCGTATTCGGTGAGCAGGTTGATTTGCTCCACCGTCTCCACGCCCTCGGCGACCACGCGGCGCTGCAGGGTCTGGCCCATGTTGATGATGGTGCGGATGATCTCGGCGTCGTCGGAACTGGTTGCGATATCGGCGACGAAGGAGCGGTCGATTTTGATGGTGTCGATGGGAAATCGCTTGAGATAGCTGAGCGAGGAATACCCGGTTCCGAAATCGTCCATGGCCACGTGAATGCCGATGTCGTGCAGGTCGTTCAAGGCTTTCACGATATTGGGCGCGTCCGACATCAGCATGCTCTCGGTGATCTCGATCTCCAGCCCCATGGGCGGGACGCTGGACAGCTCCAGCACCTCCTTGACCATGTCGACGAACCCGGCGTCGCGGAGCTGGCGCGCGGACAGGTTCACCGCGATGCGGATGGGAGGCAGGCCTGCGGCGATCCATTCCAGGTGTTGGGCGCAGGCGGTTCTCAGCACCCATTCGCCCACCTCGGCGACGAAGCCGGTCTCCTCCATGATGGGAATGAACTTGGCGGGCGAGACCATTCCCAGGTCCTTGTTGTTCCAGCGCAACAGCGCCTCGGCCCCCATGATCCGCCCGGTGCGGAGATCCAGCTTGGGCTGGTAGAACACGTCGAACTCATTGCGCTCCATGGCCTTGTTCAGGCCGTTCTTCAGGATCAGGCGCTCCTTCACTTCCTGGTTCAGGTCGTTGGTGAAGAACTGGTAGTTGGCCTTGCCCTGCTCCTTGGCCCGGTACATGGCGGTGTCTGCGTTTTTCAGCAATTCGCTGGAATCGCGGGCGTCGTCGGGAAAGATCGTGATGCCGATCGAAGCCGATACGAAGGCTTCCTGGCCCCTGAGGTTGAAAGGCTGGGTCAGCGAATCCAGGATTCTCTGGGCCACGATCGGGGCGTCGCGGGCGTCGTGCAGGTTGGGCATGATCACGGTGAACTCGTCGCCGCCGAGCCTGGCCACCGTGTCGTCGTCGCGGACGCATTTGCCAAGCCGCTTCGAGGTTTCCTGCAGCAATAGGTCGCCGACGTCGTGGCCCAGGGTGTCGTTGACCAGCTTGAACCCGTCCAGGTCCATGAACATCAGGCCGAGCTTGCTGCCGCTACGGCTCATGGCGGCGAGGGAATGGGCGAGGCGGTCGGTGAACAGCGCCCGGTTGGGCAGGCCTGTGAGCGCGTCGAAGTTGGCTTGGTAGCGGATGCGCTCCTCGTCCTGCTTGCGCTTGGTGATGTCGCTGATCACGGCGGCGTATTCGTGGTGGATTCCGTCGTCTGCCTCGATGGCGGTGAGGGACAGATGCTCGGCGTACTCCTCGCCGTTCTTGCGCTTGTTCCAGAATTCGGTCTCCCATCGCCCCACCGACGCCAACGCGACCAGCATGGTCTCGTGCAATTCGGTGTCCTCGCGCAGGATCTTCACGAACGGCGGCGGGCGGCCGACGATCTCGTCGATGGAATAGCCGCTGATCTCGGCGAAGGCGGGGTTGATCGACTTCACCAGGAAGTTGCTGTCGCAGATCACCACCGCCTCGTTCAGGTTGGCGATGACGTTGGCGGCGAGCCTAAGGTCCTGCTCAACCCTTTGGCGTTCGTGGATTTCTCGGGTCAGCTTGGCGGTGCGCTCCTCGACCCGGGCCTCCAGTTCGTCGTGGGCGGCCTTGAGGGCTTCTTCGTCGCGCTTGCGCCGGGTGTTGTCGCGCAGGATGCCGGTGAACAGGCGGTGCTTGCCCGTACGCAGCTCTGTGACCGAGAGTTCAAGCGGGAACGTGGAGCCGTCCTTGCGCAGTCCGAATTCCTCCCGCCCGGCCACGCCGATAATCTTGGGCGCCCCCCCCCCCAGATAGTCCTTGAGGTACTGGTCGTGTTGCTCCTGATGGGGAGAAGGCATGAGAATCTTGACGTTCTCGCCCAAAACCTCGCTTTGGGCGTAGCCGAAAATCCGCTCCGCCGCCAGGTTGAAGGACTGGATGCTCCCCGCCTCGTCGATGGTGATGATCGCCTCGGCCACCGTGTCCACGATGCCGCGCAGTCGCTCCTCGCGCTCGCGCAGCTTGGAGGCGGCGCGCACCCGGTCGGTGACGTTGCGAATTTCCACCATGACCGAGTCGGCGTCCTCGCCGCCCTCGAACAGGGTGACGTTCACCTCGACGTCGATGTCCTCCCCGTCGAAACGGGTGAATTTGACAGGCACGGGGCGTTTTTCCTCGGCGATGTCGCGCAGCTCGCCGTGGAACAGCTCCTGGTAATCCTTGCTGACGAAGTTCGCGATCGGCCGACCGATCAGTTGGGACGCCTCGTCCGCGCCGAGCATGTCGAGCCCCGTGGCGTTGACAAAGGTGATCACCCCGCTCTCGCAGGTGCACACCATGTCCAGCATGTGGTGGATCATGTCGCTCTGGCGAGCGTACTCGTGGGCCAGATCGCGGCCGTCTCCGCCGCCTGCGCCGTTTTCGGTGGCTTTCCCCATTATGCTCGTAATCCCCGCCGGCCCTCCTCGCCGTCCCTAATCTGTAACAGTACCGGGTTGCAATGCGGAAGGCAAACACCAAGGAACGAAGGGTATTTCCTTCGTTCTACCCGAGGACGGGTCGAAGGCGGGTGAAGTCCGGGGCGGTGCGCTCCGCGCCCGCGTCCGTCAGAAGGCGGGCGGGGTTCGTGGTCTCGATCCCGATGACCCGCGCGCCGGCGGCGACGCCCGCGCGCACGCCGCTCGGCGCGTCCTCGAAAACGATGGAGGCCTCGGGCGCGCGGGCCACCTTGCGGGCCGCCTTGACGAAGACCTCCGGGTCGGGCTTGCCGCGCTCCACCTCGTCGCCGCAGACCGCCTCGTCGACGCCGTCTCCGAGCCCGAAATAAGCCAGCGAGACGTCCACGTTGGCCCGGGGCGCGCTGGAGCCTACGACCACGGGCATCCCCGCCGCCTTGGCCCGGCGAATGAAATCGACCACGCCCGGGACCGGCCGGACGCTTCTGGGGATTTCGGCGCGGAACAGGATTTCCTTTTCCTCGCTCAGCCTCTCGAGCAACGCCTGGTCGCGGCCGTCGCCCAGAAGGTCCGGGAAGATCTCCATGTTGCGCCGCCCGAAGATGCGGCTGTCGAAGTCGTGCCGGGTCAGCGCCACGTCGAACTTTGCGCAAAGGTCCCGCCAGGCGACGTAGTGGGCGTCGCCGGAGTCGGCGATCACGCCGTCCAGGTCGAAGATCAGCGCCCCCGCCGGATCGAGACGGACCTCATCCATCGACGCCGTCCCTGCTCCTCGACTTCGGACGCCTCTCGTCGACGTGGCGGATCACGCCCGCGATCCGGGATATTTCTTCGCTCACGCCCGGGCGGCCTCTTCCTCGGGCTCGAACGCGACGCCGTCGTAGATTTCCGCGAACGGGATTTCCGCTTCGATGGAGGAAAGCCGGAGCGCGGCGTCCGGCCCCGAGACCTCGCTCAACCGCCAATCCTCGTCCAAGCGAGAGAGGATTTCCGCCTCCATGGTCTGGGACGAAATCATCACGATTTCCCTGATCGACGGAATCCGGCGGTAATCGTGGCCTTTCTGGCCCCGGTCCCAGTTCGTCGTCGATGGGGAGAGAACCTCGATAATCAGCAGAGGCTCCTCGACCCAATAGTCTCCCGGCTTCATTGGAGCGCAGGTGACGGCGAGATCGGCCTGAAAAAAAACGTCGTCCCGCTCCGCGATCCGAACGCCCGCTTCGACGATGGCCTCGCACGGTGGTTTCATGCGCTTCATGAGCGCCGCTCCAATATTGAGGACCATGCGACCATGCCCCCGCCCAGGCGGGTTCATGGCGACCGGCTCGCCCTCGAAAAGCTCGTAGCGCGTGTCGGTTCCGTCGTTCCAGGACAGGAACGCGTCCACCGTCATGCGGGCGGGCGATTCGGGCTTTGGCGCGGGTTCGGCCATGGCCGGGCCTCCGGGGCGTTAGGGCCTCGCATCTTACCATGGTTGATTGCGGGGGTAAAAAAGGAACCGCGCCGCCCGGGTTCGCGGGGGGCGCGGTTTCCGCTTACGTTATCGGCTCGCGTCTAGCACGCCACGCGCTGGTCGCTCACCATGTTGTGGACGGTCTTCTGCAGCTTTTCGAAGGCGCGGACCTCGATCTGGCGCACCCGCTCGCGCGAGATGCCGAAGCGCCGGCTCAGGGTCTCGAGCGTGGTGGGGTCCTCCTTCAGCCTGCGTTCGCTCAGGATATGGCGCTCCCGGTCGTTGAGGGAGCCCATGGCCCCGGCGAGCAGGCCGCGGCGGTGGTCCAACTCCTCACTCTCGGCCAGAAGGGTCTCCTGGTCCACCCTGTCGTCCACCAGCCAGTCCTGCCACTGGTCGTCGCCGTCCTCGCGCACGGTGGCGTTCAGCGAATGGTCCTGGCCGGCGAGGCGGCGGTTCATCTGGACGACGTCGTCCTCGCTGACCTTCAGCCGGTCGGCGATGATGGTCACCTGCTCGGGCCGAAGGTCGCCGTCCTCGATGGCCTGCAACTGGCCCTTGAGCTTGCGCAGGTTGAAGAACAGCTTCTTCTGGGACGCGGTGGTGCCCATCTTCACCAACGACCAGGAATGCAGGATGTACTCCTGGATCGAGGCGCGGATCCACCACATGGCGTAGGTGGCGAGGCGGAAGCCCTTTTCGGGATCGAAGCGCTTCACCGCCTGCATCATGCCGATGTTGCCCTCCGAAATCAGCTCGCCCAGCGGCAAGCCGTAGCCCCGATAGCCCATGGCGATCTTGGCCACCAGGCGCAGATGGCTGTTCACCAGCGCGTGGGCGGCCTCGTGGTCCGCCTTGTCGCGCCAGCTACGGGCCAGCGACGCCTCCTCCTCCTGGGCGAGCATGGGGAACTTGCGAATGGTTTCGAGATAACGCGAAAGATTCCTCTCCGGCGTCAGTTCGAGCGCGTATGAAAGCGCGGCCATAGCTCTACTCCTTAAAAAATTGAGCCCCTTGTCCGTCCGGCTCATTCCCCTTCCGCCGCAAGCGGGTTCCTCCTCACCGGACGATGAAAGGATAATACATGACTATTTTTATCAAGTATAGTGAAAATTAGCTTCGATCTAAATTATTTTTCAGACCGTTGATATCACACGATATTTTAGATACAAAAGATATGTTTGTATGCCGAACTGGGTGGCAAAAGCCGATCAAAAAGGCATGGAGGGCCTGGCGGCCGATGGTTTTTTCCGCCCGACGGGCGGCCTCGGGGACGCCGCGCGGGCGCCGTCCGTAGATCGGGTCCCCGACCACCGCATGGCCGAGCGACGCCATGTGGACCCGGATCTGGTGGGTCCGTCCGGTGGCGAGGCGGCACTCCACCAAGCTGGCGACCCCGCTCCCCAGAACCTCGAGAACCCGATAGCGGGTCAGCGCGGGCTTGCCGCCGCGCTTGACCACGGCCATTTTCTTGCGGTCCGCCGGGCTGCGCCCGATATTGCCCTCGACCTCGCCCTCGCTGGGATTGGGAACGCCCCAGACGACGGCCTTGTAGGCCCGCTCCAGGCTGTGGGCGGCGAACTGCTCGGACAAGCCCGCATGCGCCGCGTCGCTTTTGGCCGCGACCATCAGGCCGCTGGTGTCCTTGTCCAGCCGATGGACGATGCCCGGCCGCTCCACCCCGCCGATCCCCGACAGGCTTCCCTTGCAATGCGCCAGAAGCGCGTTGACCAGTGTCCCGTCCAGGTTTCCGGGGCCCGGATGAACCACGAGCCCGGCGGGTTTGTCGATGACGATCAGGTGTTCGTCCTCGTAGACGACATTTAGCGGAATGTCTTGGGGCTGGGGGGCGGCGGCCTGGGGCGGCGGCATCATGACCAGATAATGCAATTCCCCCTTGGCCTTGGCGGACGGGTCGTCGATCGTGACGCCGCTGTCCAGTTCCCGAACCCATCCATCCCGCATCAGGGCCTGCATGCGCGTGCGCGAAACGCCCCTGATGGATTCCGCCAAAACGCGGTCGAGGCGCTGACCGGCCTTGTCCTCGGATACGCTAACGCTGTAAACGTCTGCTTCGGGTTTTTCGTTCATGACGGACAGACTGGAACGGATCGGTGCAGGCGCTCAAGGGTTTCGTCATCGGCATGGCCATACTTCTGGCGGTCGGCTTCGGCTTTCTGGCGTGGGGGCTCTATTACAAGGCCAACAACCCGGACTTCAGGTTGTTCGCCTCGCCAAAGGACAAGGCGTCGTCGGCCCTGCCCGCGCCGGGCGTCCCGACGGAGCCCTTCGGCGACGTGGAGATCCCGCTTCCCCCGAACTGCTCTATCGAAGAGATGCGCGCGAAACGCGGGCGCCTATTCCTTCGCATAGGCCCCGGCGAGGGCTGCCCGCGCGTGATCGTGCTGGACGCGGTCCAAGGCCGGGTGCTCGGCGTCTTCAAGTCCCCGGGCGCGCCTTGATCGCCCTCACCCGCGAAGCCCTGGAAATCATGGAGCGCGAGGCGGTCGCGGCCTACCCCCTGGAATGCTGCGGCCTTCTGGTCGGGACCGACGACGCCTTTTTGCGCGCCGAGCCCAGCCGGAACATGGTCGAGGGCCGCGACAGATTCGAAGTCGATCCGGCGCTCCGGTTCCGGCTGATGCGCGCGCTCGAAGGCGGGCCGCATCGCATCGTCGGGCATTACCACTCCCACCCCGACGGCCTCGCCCGTCCGTCCGAAACCGACCTGTCCATGGCGTGGGAGCCCGACCTTCTCTGGGTCATCGTTCCGGTCAGCCGGGGCCGGGCGGGCGCGGCCGCGTGCTTTCGCGTCGATGCGGACGGGCGTGGCTTCTCCCCCGTCCCCATGGCCTTGGCCTAAGGCGATGGCCATGATCCGCCTGTTCGTGGACGCGCCTCTCTCCCAAGGCGCCGAGATTCCGCTCGACCAGGACCAGGCGCGCTATCTCGGCGCGGTGATGCGCCTGGGACCAGGCGGCGAACTCGCCGCCTTCAACGGGCGGGACGGCGAATGGCTGGCCCGGGTCGAGGGCCTGTCCAAGAACAAGGGAGCCCTTCGCGCCGTCGAACAAATGCGCCCGCAAACGGACGAGCCCGGCCCCTGGCTCGCCTTCGCGCCCGTGAAGAAAACGGGGACGGACTTCATCGTCGAAAAGGCGACGGAACTGGGCGCGTCGCGGCTGCTTCCGGTTTTCACCAGGAACACGGCGACGGGCCGGGTGAACGCGGACCGGCTTCGCGCCAACGCGCGCGAGGCCGCCGAGCAATGCGGACGGCTGACCGTGCCCGAGGTGGCGGAGCCCGTCGGGCTCGACGCCCTGCTTTCGAACTGGCCCCAAGACCGTCGCCTGCTGGTCGCCGACGAGACCGGCGCGGGAGCGCCCATCGCCCAGGCCCTGTCAGAAGGCGCCGCCCAGGGACTCCTGATCGGCCCAGAGGGCGGGTTTCATCCGAAGGAGCTTGACGCGCTCGGGGAACTGCCGTTTGTTGTCCGCGTCGGCCTCGGCCCCCGCATCCTGCGCGCCGAGACCGCCGCCGCCGCCGCCCTGGCGTGCTGGCAAGCCCTGATCGGGGATTGGAGCCCTTCATGACCACCGACGCGCCCATCACCGATAAGCGCCCCCTGATCGAATACCTGGAATCCGGCTGCAAGCCGCCGGAAGATTGGCGCATCGGGACCGAGCACGAGAAGTTCGCCTATCGCCTCGACGACCTGCGCCCGTTGGAATACGAAGGACCGGGCGGCGTGCGGGAGCTGTTGGAGCGCATGACCCGGTTCGACTGGACCCCGGTCATGGAGGACGGCAAGCCCATCGCCCTGAAGAAAGGCGACCACAGTTCGGTCACGCTGGAGCCCGGGGGACAGATCGAACTGTCCGGCGCCCCGCTCGTGACCATCCACGAGACCTGCGCCGAATTGACCGAGCACCTGAACCAGGTCCGCGAGGTCGCGGCCGAACTCAACATCGGTTTCCTAGGCCTCGGCTACCAGCCGAAATGGCCCCGGGACGCCATCCCGTGGATGCCCAAGGGCCGCTACGCCATCATGCGCGAATACATGCCCAAGGTGGGCTCGCTCGGGCTCGACATGATGCTGGGCACCTGCACGGTCCAGGTGAATCTGGACTTCGACTCCGAGGACACCATGCGGCGCATGTTCCGCATCGCCATGGCGCTGCAGCCGGTGGCGACGGCGCTTTGGGCCAACTCGCCCTTCAAGGATGGCGAGCCGTCTGGGTACCTGAGCTTCCGCAGCCATATCTGGACCGACACCGACCCGAACCGCTGCGGCACCCTGCCCTTCGTGTTCGAGGACGGCTTCGGGTTCGAGCGTTACGTGGACTACATGCTCGACGTGCCCATGTACTTCGTCTACCGGGACGGCGAATACATCGACGCGAGCGGACAGTCCTTCCGCGATTTCATGGCCGGAAAGCTTCCCGCCCGTCCCGGCGAGCATCCGACCATGGCCGATTGGGAGAACCATCTGACCACCGTGTTCCCCGAGGTCCGGCTGAAGAAGTACATCGAGATGCGGGGCGCGGACGGCGGGCCGTGGAGCCGGCTTTGCGCGCTGCCCGCGTTCTGGGTCGGCCTGCTGTACGATTCCGAAGCGCTCGACGCCGCCTGGGACCTGGTCAAGGACTGGACGGCGGAAGAGCACGCGGTTCTCCGCGCGGACGTTCCCCGCCTCGCGCTCAACACTCCGTTCCGCAACCGCTCGGTCGGCGACATCGCCCTCGACGTCTTGGAGATCGCCCACGCCGGGCTCTGCCGACGCGGCCATTACAACGCCATCGGGCTGAACGAGGCCCACGTGCTGACGCCCCTGTTCCACATCGCCGATTCCGGCTTCACCCCGGCCGAGGACCTGCTGGCGGCGTGGGAACGGCGCTGGAAGGGCCAGGTGGACCCGGTGTTCACCGAATACGCTTACTGAGAAGGCGCGTTAACGAAACGTTCGGGGGAACAGGGGATAATCCTCGACTGCTTTCTGGGGGAGGGAACAGAATGCACAAACGCGCAATCACGACCACCCTGGCCGCGCTGGCGATGTCGGGACAGGCCACGGCGGCGCCGATCATCGACGACGGACGCTACTCCTGGGCGGATTACGACCTCAGCCTCGGCGCGGGAATCCTGGTCCAGCCGAAATACGTCGGATCGTCGGACTACGAGCCCCTGCCCCTGCCGCTGATCGATTTCAAGTGGAAGGAGCACATCTTCTTCAACACCTTCGACGGGCTGGGCTGGAACGCCTACAAGACCAATAATTTTCGCGTCGGGCCGATCCTGACGTACTACATCGGGGCGTCCGACCGCGAAATCGCCCGCGACGTCGATCCCGGCATCTACGCGGGCGCGTTCGCGGAGTTCGCCTTCGACCACTATCGTTTCGACCTGACCGCGCTGAAATCGATCTACCGCGCGGGCGAAGGGATCAGGGTCGAGGCGGGAGCGTCCTACGGCGTGCGCCTCGATCGCGACTGGAAAATGGTGACGCGCGCGAGCGCGACGTTTCTCGACGAAGAGGAAATGGACGGCTTCTTCGGCCTGGACGAGGAGCAAACGCGTTCGCTCTCGAACCGACCGGACATCAAGGCCTACGCGCCCGGGGCAGGGTTCCAGGACGTGACGCTCAGGACCGACATCACCTACGACCTGACCCAGCAGTGGAAGATCCTGACCGTCCTCAAGGCCGGATACCTGCTCGGCGAGGCGGCCGACAGCCCGCTTGTGGACATCGAGGGCGAGGAGTTCCAGGGCTACTTCGGCATGGGCGCCATCTATCACTTCTAGGCCAGCGGAAATCCTTGGGCCAATTTTCGGGAACGTTTACTCGAAGCGTCCCCGCAAAATCTGCTATGCTGCCCCGTGCGAATTTTTGGGGGTGGTAATGGCGAAGCCAGGGAACAGCGGCGAAGCGAACGAAGTCTCTTTCGCCAAAGGGAAAACGATCTACAAGAACGGCGCCGTGGGCGAAGACGCGTTCCTGCTAAAGAGCGGAACCGTCGAGCTGACCATACCGGGCCGGGAAAAGGGAAAACGCGCCGTCGCAGAAGTCATCGACGCGCCGGGACGCGTGTTTGGGCTGTTGTCCCTCGTGGACGGCCTTCCGCGTATGATGACGGCCAAGGCGGCGACGAACGTCACCTGCGACGTCGTCTCCAAGTCCCTGTTCATCGAGAAGCTCAAGGCCAGCGCGCCGCAAATCGGGTGCATCGTTTCCGACCTCACCACCCGCTACCGAGAGATGGCGCAACGTCTCTCCCTGGTCGATACGCTCTCGGAGAACCACGACCAGGGCAAGCCCGCCATCGAGGACACGCAGCGCGCCCCGATACCGGAAATGGGAAAGCAGCATTTCCACGCCGGCGACATCATCTACCGCGAAGGACGGGATTCGGATCGGGCCTACATGCTCGACGACGGCCGGGTGGAGCTGTACAAGGCCCAAGGCCCCAACAGGATCACCGTCGAGCTGATCGCGCGCGCGGGCACCTACTTCGGATTGTTGCCCTTGGTGGACGAGGGGCCCCACGTGGCGACGGCGCGGGTGTTGAAGGAAACGGAATGCACCGTCGTCGACAGGGCGACCTACGCCAAGTGGATCGAGGAAAGCGATCCCATGGTGGCCAGCTTCGTCGGACTGCTGGGCGCGCATTTGCGGGAAATGTCGGAACAGCTTCAACAGCGCTGACGCGCCCGCCTCCGACCTTCTCGGCCAAGGCGACTGTTGCGCGTTGGCCACGAAAAATCGTCAAATAACCGGACGGTCGCGGAGTTTGTTGCCTGGAAGCATCTCGCGTGGCAGGCTTTCCCGGTTAATTCTGAGCACGCATCGGGGGATGGAGTTTTCAAGGTGTCACGGACAACCGACATCGGCGGGATTCTTCGCAAATTCGCAACGCCTTTTCTTTTGCTGCTGATCGGCCTCGCGGTATCGTTCTCGCGGACCGCGGGCGCCGACGAGCATGAAAGCCTGCTCGGCCCGGATTGGAAGGTCTCCGTCGGCGCCCTGGGAACGTGGGAGCCGCGCTATGAAGGCGGCGACTCCCACCGCTGGTCGATGCTGCCGATCCTCGAGATCAATTGGGCCGACACCATCACCTTCGGCGTCGAGGACGGGCTGCGCTGGAACGCCTACAAAAACGACTTCTTCAAGGTGGGCCCGGTCGTCACCCACTACATGGGCAGCATGGACTACCTGGGCAATCATGACCGCCTCGACCGTATCTCCGAAATCGATCCCGGCATTCAGGTCGGCATCTTCAGCGAACTCTTTTACGAGGGTTTCTTCTTCGACAACAAAATTCTCCAGTCCGTTTCCGGAGACAGCGAGGGCTTTCGCGTCAACGCGGGCATCGGCTACCGCACCGACATCGGCGACGACTGGCATATCATGGGCCGCGTCGAATCCACCTTCCTGAACGACAACGAGATGAAGACCTACTTCCAGGTCACGACCTCGGAAGGGACCAACACCAACGGCATCGGCCCGCCCCCTTACGAGCCGGACGAAGGCTTCAAGGACGCGGCGTTCATGCTCAAGGTGACCTACGACATCTACGGCGGGCTGAGCGCCCAGGGCCGCACGCGGGTCGGCTACCTGCTCGACGACGCGGGCGAAAGCCCCCTGGTCAAGACCCGGGGCAGCCAGTTGCAGCTCTATTCCGCCCTGGGCCTCGTTTATACGTTCTGATCGGCTCCGCGCATCCCCTTTCCTCAAGATTCGTGGAAGAAGGGGAGTCGCGCCCCAATAACCGTCGATGGTCACCTTGGAAACGTTCACCGAGCTTGCGCGCGCCCGCCTGAGTTCAACCCCATGAACACGTCATACGGAACCCGGATGATTAATTCGGATTCCGTCAAGCCCGCGCGGCGCTGAGCGTCACGCGCTTCCGTTTGATTCGGAACGAATCAAACGGGGCTCGTATCAATCGTCCATGAGGTTGTGCTTTTCATAATAGTTCTGCCTGAAGCTCTCGACGAAACGGCTTGCATCCCCTTCGGGAACCCTGGCGTTTGTTAACGCGACGCGCGCAAGCTCCAAACTCGCCTCCAATGTTTCGGACACGACCATATCCGCGCCAAGGGCTCTGAGCCGCTCGCAATGCGTTCTGTTACGCCCGAGGGCGTAAATGACCAGGGACGGAAAGTTTTCACGCAACGTGGACACCAATTGTTCCGTAACTTCTTGGTTGTCCAGCGCGATGATCGCCGTATGCGCCTCTTCGACACCCATGGCCTTCAGGACCGAAGGTCTTTCCGCGTCGCCGAAAAACACCGGCCGCCCCAGGGCGTGTTCGCGCGAGACAAGGGTCGGGTTGTTGTCTATCGCCGAGAACGGAGCCTTGGCCATTTCGAGTATGCGCCCGACCTTTCGGCCCACCCGGCCGAAGCCGATAATGATGACAGGCTTGAGAACAACCTCTTCGGTGGTCGCCCGGCTTTCCACGTCGGCTTGCCCTTGATGATCCATTTCCTCGATTTTCCGCGCCAGCCGGGCCAACAAGGGCGTCGCGAGCATGCTGAGAATGACCACCAGGATGAGCTGTTGGAATAAGGTTTCGTCCATGAGCCCCGCCCCGAGCGCCACCGTAAACACGACCAACGCGAATTCCCCGCTTTGCGCAAGGAGCAGCGCCGCCGAGACGGCGCTTTTTCCAGCAAGTCCGAAGAAAATGGCCAACGGCAAAATCACAATGGCTTTCGCGAAAATCAAGGCGGCGACCAAACCGAGAAACAGCACGGGGTGGTGGAGAAATTGCGGAAGGTCCAGGGTCATGCCCATGGACATGAAGAACAGCCCAAGAAGCAACCCTCGAAACGGCTGTGTTTCGGCGATGACTTGATGGCGGAAAGAGGAATCGGCGATCAACAAACCGGCCAGGAACGCGCCCATGGCCATCGACAGCCCGACGTGCTCCATCAACACCGCGGCGCCCAAGACAAGCAGCACGGCGGACGCCGTGAACACCTCAAGATTATGCGATTTCGCCACGCGGTGCAGGACCGGCTGCAAAAGATAGCGTCCGAAAAGAATGACCAGGACGATGATAATCGCCGCCTCCCCCAGGGCGAGGACCAAGTCCTCGGCCAACGTCAACGTGGGCATTGCGAGGAGGGACACCAGGGCCAGCAACGGCACAACGGCCAAATCCTGCAACAACAGGACGGCGATGGACGCTCGACCCGGTTCGGAGGTCAGCATTTTATGTTCGGTGAGCAATTGGAGGACGAAAGCCGTCGAGGACAGCGCCATGGCCGGACCTATGAGCACCGCGATCCTAAGAGGAATCCCAAGCCCATGACGGATTGCCAACACGAAGACGATGCTGGTGAGCAGCACTTGAAGCGCGCCCAGGCCAAACAACAATCTTCGCATCATCCACAGGCGTTTCGGATTGAGTTCGATGCCGATGACGAACAGCAATAGCACGATGCCAAGTTCCGCGAACTGGCCGATTTCCTCGACATTTCCGATTAACGCCAAGCCGTGCGGCCCGACGATCACGCCGGCGATTACAAATCCCGGCACCGCCCCCATGCGCAAGGATTGGAAGATTGGAACCGCAATGACGGCGGCGGCGAGGAGGATCGCAATGTCCGTAAGATAATTTATCGTGCTGGCCATGGCTTTTTGTCGCAATCAGCTCAATCGTCATCCCGCCAGCTGGGCGCGCCCATGCGGACAACCCCGCCATCGCGGCCGCCCTTCAAATCGGGCGCTAAATGAATTGGATAATTATTCTACGTGAAATTCGCCCCAAGAGTCTGCTTTGGGTCATGAACGGCCGATGTCATCCACGTGGAAGATTGTCGATAATTGGAGGGAAGCGGTAGCTATCGTAAAAGCGCCCTGATCATTCGGAACCCGTTGGCATCGTATCGGATGACGGATGAATGGCAGGGAGGCCTTTACGCCACGGAAATCGGTAGCGACGACATTACCGGATTTCGCCCCTGTTGCTCCCGTTCGCATTTGCATCATACCCTCGCCCAGATAGCCGCCTGATTGGCCAACACAGACAAATGGGAAGGTTTTTCGAGGTGTCCACCTCGTCCACCTGCGCTGGACGGCTTCGGCGGCGGCGTTGGATAGCCAGCCGACGGCGATGTGAAGGTTCTTCACCACTCCGCGAAGTTCCCCTCCAGTTTCGCCTCCAGGCGCCGCCCTCGACCAAACAGGCGGAATACGGGCCAGTCCCTCCAACCGGTTTCCGGTTCATAATCGAGATCCTCTTCCCACGTGTCCAGTTCACGTCGGATGTCGTCCAGGATCTCCCGGGGCGTGCGTTCCTGCTTGTTGTCGGGATGGTGAAGGCTCATGACGCGCCCGATGCTCCAAAGAAGGACGACTCACACTCCGGGCTTCCGGTCGCCCAAGTCCGCCTCGTCATTGGGCGTAATGGACTTTGATTTCGTGACCGGTGGAATGTGATATTTCAATAAATCCATCACATTCTCCGCCGATATGGCTTTCGTTCGGACTTCCATGGAAGATGCTGCGTTAATCATCCATCACAAACAAAACCGTCATAATCCCGGCCCCTGCAACCCAGGTGGCGACAGCGCCCCATAGCGGACTGAACACCCACCACCAAGACCAGTCGATTTGGCCAGTCAACTTCAAGGCGGCGAACAAGATTGTGACCCCGCCGATGAATAGGGCCACAGCTATGGCCGCCTTCACCATCATTCCCTCCTGTGGCCTCAATCTCGTCGGAAATCTATCCTTCAAGCACGCGTAATACATCCCATACATAAACGAGGTTGCCGCCCTCCCCGAGAGCGTTGACGC
>CAYFNC010000070.1:0-14593 GCA_964344345.1 uncultured Hyphomicrobiales bacterium
ACCCATCTCTTGCCCTAATCCCTACAATCCCGGACCATTCCGCAACAAGCTCCAATCAAGGGCTTATGACATCAAACCGCCATATCCTCGCCCCGATTCCAATCCTTGGCCCGGAGAATGAACTCTTCCGATGGAACAGCCTTGCTGAAATACCAACCCTGGGATATGTCGGCGCCCGCGTTCTTGACGAATTCCCGCTGCTCGGCGGTCTCGACCCCCTCGGCGACCACGCGCAGGTGCAGGCTGTTGGCCATGGCGACGATGGACTTCACCAGGTCCGCCGCGCCCGCGTCGGACGTCACGTCCCGGACGAAGGAGCGGTCGATCTTCAAGGTGTCGAAGGGAAAGCGCCTGAGATAGCCGAGCGAGGAGTATCCGGTGCCGAAATCGTCGATGGCGAAGCCCACGCCGCGGGCGTAAAGCTCGTGGATGACTTGGTTGACGTCGTCGGACTCCTCCATCAGCACGTTTTCGGTGATTTCCAGCTCAAGGCTTTCGGGCGGCAGTCCCGTGTCCGCCAGAGCCCTGGTCACCACGCCGGTCAGATCCGCCTTCTGGAACTGGCGGCTGGAGACGTTCACCGACACGTACAGCGGCGTCTGGAGCTCGGTCCGCCAGCGCGCCGCCTCCTCGCAGGCGGCGCGGATCACCCACTCGCCGATGGGAACGACCAAGCCGGTGTCCTCGGCCAGCGGTATGAACTCGCCGGGCGGCACCAAGCCCAGCGTGGGGCTCCGCCAGCGCGCCAGCGCCTCGGCCCCGACCAGGCCGCCCGAGGCGTTGTCGACCAGGGGCTGGAAGAACAGGACCAGTTCCCCGTTCTCCAACGCGTGGCGCAGGCCCATTTCCAGGCGCATGAAGTTCTGCGCGCGCTCGTTCATTTCCGAGGTGAAGAAGCGGACGGTGGATCGGCCCTCCTCCTTGGCGCGGTACATGGCCGCGTCCGCGTTGCGCATCAAGAGACGCGCCTCGGCGGCGTCGTTGGGATAGACCGTGATGCCGATGCTGGCGGTGACGAACAGCTCGTGGCCGTCGATGGCGTAGGGCAGGGCGCAGATGTCCAGAATCTTTTCCGCCACCACCTCGGCGTGGACGGAATCCTCCAGGTCCGGCAGCACCACGGCGAACTCGTCGCCGCCGAGCCGCGCCACCGTGTCGCTGTCGCGCAGGCACGATCGGATGCGCTCCGCCGCCTGGCGGATCAGCCCGTCGCCGACGCCGTGGCCCAGGGTGTCGTTGATCTTCTTGAAGTTGTCCAGGTCGATGAACATCAGGGCGACCTGGCGGCTTTCCCGTTGCGCCCGGGTCATGGCCTGCTGCAGGCGGTCGGCGGCGAGCAGGCGGTTGGGCATGCCGGTCAGGTCGTCGAAATTGGCCTGGCGCAGCAATCGATCCTCGTAGTCCTTGCGGAGCGTGATGTCCTCCATCACCGCGAGATAGCGCAGGATCGCGCCGTCCTCGCCCCGGACCGGCGACAGGGAGGCGAACTCCCAGAACGCGGAGCCGTCCTTTCTGCGGCTTCGCACCTCGCCCTGCCACGCGCCGCCGATGGACAGGACGTCCAGGATTCCGCGACCCGGTTGCAGCAGTTCGAATTGCTCGCCGATCACGTCCTCTGCCGCGTGTCCGGTCACGGAGACGAACTTGGGATTGACGTATTCGATCCGGCCCCGGGTGTCGGTGATGACCACGGACGCGGTGTTCTGCTCCACCACCTGGGACAGCTCGTTCCGTCCCTGCTCGACCCGCCTTTGGCGCACGATGGCCGCCAGGGTGTCGGCGACGGCGGCGATGAAGCGGTCCTCGGCGTCTGACCGCTTGTGTCCCGCCGGAACGTAAAGGTTCAGCACGCCGAGCACCTCGTCGTCCGCCTTGATCGGCGCGCAGTAATGGCCGTGGTCGGCCATGCCCTCGAAGGTGAGTTCGTGGCGTTCGTCCATGTGGGCGGCGTGGATGATGTCACCGCTTTCCGCGGCCTTGCCGCAAAGGCAGGTCCCAATTCCCAAGCGCGAGCAGCGCTCCAGGACGGACGGGGCCAGGTTGCGTTGGGCTTTCAGGACAAGCAAGGGCGCGTCGTTCTCGTCCCGCTCCATGAAGAAGACGCCGCCCTTGGACTCCAGCCCCAGGCCGTGGCTGGACAGCACCAGCTCCAAGGCCCGGTCCATGATCTCGTCGATGGACAGCGCGCTCAGGGACAAGCGCATGATGCCCGCGATGATTTCCTGGTCCACCAGGCTGCGCCGGGTTTCCTCCTCGGCGCGCTTGCGCTCCACCACGTGGCCGAGCTGGATGCCGATGTGGGACAGGGCCTCGATCAGCTCGGGATCGGGCTCGGCCGGTTCGGCGGAGAAGAATTCCAGGATCGCCGCCACCTCCCTGCCCACCAGCACCGGCAGCGCGAAGCCGGCGCCGAGTCCAGCCCGCCGGGCCGCGTCCGCGCGGGGGGACCCGTCCCAGAGCGAGACGTCCGCGATCCATTCCGGGCGCCCGCTCGCCAGCACCCGTCCGGGAAGGTCCCGGCCCTCTTCCAACGGGGTTTCGAGGGTGGCGATCCGAAAGGCTTCGAAATCGCCGTCGCCCGCCGCGCGCCACAAGTCCGACGGCGCGAGCGCGCCTCCGCTTCCCGCCCGCGCCACATAGGCGTGCCCCACGGGCCAGCCCGCGTATTCGCAGACGGCGTCCAGGCATTGGCGGATGGCGCCGAAGCCGCTAACCGCCTCGTTGGCCTCGACGGCGATCTTGCGCAGCAGATCGACGAGGGCGGCATGGGTCCGCTTGCGCGCATCCTCGGCGCGGCGCGCCTCAGCCTCCCGGTGGGAGCGCACGGCGCCGACGATGGCCAGTCCGGCGAGAACGGCGGCCAACGCCACGACGACGCCGGTCGAGCCGGACGACAGGACGGGCGCGTGAATCAGATACGCGCCCAAGATCGCCATGGCGAGGATCGCCGGGATCAAGCCGTAACGTAATGTCTTTCCGTGTGCAGGCCGTTCGCCCACGGTCCACCTCGAGTCGATAGCGCCAAAGGCGTTCCCCGAACACGCCTAGCTATTCTTTTTGTTATGCAGCTATCGGCTTGGACGCTTTCCGCTTGTTTCCCGCGGCCAGCGGCGCCCAAGCCCGGCGCCGCGCCGCGGAAAGCGCCGTCCGACGCGCCTCCCTTTTCGTTGTTGGGAATCCTAGCAAATCCTGTCCCGGAATGGTCAACAATTTTTCTGGTCGGGCCGGGGGGCGGTTGTTAAGGTCCCGCAGGGAGGACACGGCCATGAACGAGTGGTGGCGCGGCGCGGTCATCTACCAAATTTATCCCAGAAGTTTTCGCGATTCCGACGGCGACGGAATCGGCGATTTGAACGGGATCGCGGAGCGGCTCGACCACGTCGCCGGGCTCGGCGTGGATGGGATCTGGCTGTCGCCGTTTTTCACATCGCCCATGAAGGATTTCGGCTACGACGTGGCGGACTACCGTGACGTGGATCCCATGTTCGGGACCATGGCGGATTTCGACCGCCTTCTCGACCGCGCCCACGAACTGGGGCTCAAGGTCGTCATCGACCAGGTCTATTCCCATTCGTCCGACCAACACGCCTGGTTCCGGGAAAGCCGGTCCAGCCGCGACAATCCCAAGGCCGACTGGTACGTCTGGGCCGACCCCAAGCCCGACGGCACGCCGCCCAATAACTGGCTCGCCGTGTTCGGCGGCCATTCCTGGACCTGGGAGCCCCGGCGCAAGCAATACTATTTCCACAATTTCCTGGTCGAGCAGCCGGATCTCAACCTGCACAATCCCGAGGTCCAGGACGAAATCCTGGACACGGCGCGGTTCTGGCTCGACAAAGGCGTGGACGGCTTTCGGCTCGACGTCGCCAACTTCTACATGCACGACAGGGAATTGCGCGACAACCCGCCGGTCCCCCATCCCGACCCCATCAAGCCCTATTGGATGCAGCGGCAGCTCTACACCCGCAGCCGCCCCGAAACTCTGGATTTCGTCGCCCGGCTTCGCGGCGTGATGGACGAATACGACGCCCGCATGACCGTGGCCGAAATCGCCAGCGCCACGCCCGTCCAGACCATGGTCGAATACACCGAGGGCCCGGACCGGTTCCACACCGCCTACAGTTTCGTGTTCCTGCGCGGCGCTTTCGGGGCCGGAGACGTGCGCCGGGGGATCGAGGAATCGCTCGCGGCTTCCAAGGACGCCTGGCCGTCGTGGGCGTTCTCCAACCACGACGTGATCCGCGTCGCGTCACGGTTCGGGGAGCCGTCGGCCGAGCGGTCCAAGATGCTGATCGCGCTTCTGGCCTGCCTTCGCGGAACCGCGTTTCTGTACCAGGGCGAGGAACTGGGCCTGACCAATTCCGAGGTGCCGTTCGAGCGGTTGCAGGACCCCGAAGGCATCGCGTTCTGGCCCGAGCACAAGGGCCGCGACGGCTGCCGCACCCCAATGCCGTGGGCGGCGGACGCGCCCAACGCCGGGTTTTCGTCCTCGGGCGAAACGTGGCTTCCGCTCGAAGCCGCCCATTTTCCCCTCGCCGCCGACCGCCAGGACGGCGACCCCGACAGCCCCCTCAACTTCACCCGCCGCTTCCTCGCTTGGCGGCGGGGCCACGAGGTATTGAGAACCGGCGACATCCGGTTCCTGGACGCGGACGAGCCCCTGCTGGCGTTCGAGCGGTCGGGCGGCGGCGCGCGCATGCTGTGCGCCTTCAACCTGGGGGGCGGGACGGTGGAGGCGCGGCTGTCCGTGGACCCGGCGCTCGAGGTTTACGACGCCGGGACGCCTGGAAGCCTGGACGGCGCGGAGGTTCGCCTACCGCCTTACGGCGCCGTGTTCGCCAAGCTCCCCGATAGGGTCTAGCCCGACACAGGGATGACGCATTTGACGCGTCTTGCTTGCGATGTGCAACAACTTGCTCGCGTGACACTTTTTGATATATACTTGACCCCATAATTTTAAGGGGAATGGATGTTCGACATGAGCGGGCGTGTCGAAACTTATTTTGCCGTTCTGGCGCTGGCGGCGCTTGGAATGACGGGATTCGAGATCGTCAAACAGGTTATCTTTCCGGATATCGGCATCTGGGAATCCCATATCTCGACCATTGTCTTTACGACGCTCGTCGCCTTGGCGGCGGCGGCCGTGGTCATGCGCCGGATCGAACGTGAACGGTTCGTCGAGGCGACGCCGAAGGCGCGCTGGGCGAGCGCAAGGCCATGCTTGATATTCTGGCCCACAATGCGCCGAGCGTGTTCTGGGTGTGCTCGCCCTCCCTCGACAAAATGCAATACGCCAGCCCGGCTTACGAAGACATCTGGGGCCGTTCGTGCGAGAGCCTGTACGACAACCCGCTGTCCTTCACCGACGCCATCCACTCCGACGACCGGCAAGGCGTCCTCGAGCATTTGAAGAACGGCGCCGGCAAAGGCTGGGACGTGGAGTACCGGATCGTCAGGCCCGACGGGACCATCCGATGGATTCACGACGTCGGCGACCCGGTTCCGGGGCGTCCCCTGATGGCGGGCGTGGCCACCGACGTGACCGAGCGGCTTTCGGCGCAGCGCGCGTTGCAAAACGCCCACGACGTCCTGGAGCGCACGGTCGAGGCCCGCACCCGCGAGCTGAACGACGCCAACGCGCGGCTGACCGAAGACATCGCGAGGCGCGAAAAGGCGGAAGAGGCCCTTCGCGAACAGGAAGCCTTCATCCGCTTGGTCATGGACACCATTCCGGCCTGGGTGTCGTACCTGGACGACGACTTCCGCTACCGGCTGGCCAACAAGCGCTATGAGGAGCTGGGCTTCGCGCCCGGGTCCATGGTCCACAGGCATCCCGCCGACGTCATCGGCGAGGAGGCCTTCGCCAAGGCCGAGCCCTACATGCGGCTTGCGTTGGCGGGCGAGGCGGTCAACTACGAAAACGCCATCGAGGCCGGAGGCCGCGAGCGGCGCATCGCCGTCACCCATATTCCCGACCGGAACGCCCATGGGATCATCCGGGGGATATTCAACCTGGCCGTCGACGTGACCGAGCAAAATGAGGCCGAGCGCCGCATGGTCGAGGCGCTCGCCGCCAACCGGGCGATGGAGTCCATCCTGCGCGCGGGGCTCGAGGGCGGCGAGATGGACGTGATCGCCGAACGCGCGCTGGGCGCGGTCCTGGACCTCCCATGGCTGGCGGAGCGGGAGGCGTCGGGTTGCCTGTTCCTCCATGACGAGGGGGACCGCCGTTTGAAAAGGATCGCGGAGCGAGGGCCGTCGTTGGACGACTGCGGCGATTGCCACACGGTCGAGCCCGGGTTCTGCATGTGCGGGCAGGCGGCGAGGGACGGCGTGGTGGTCCGCTCCGAAGTCCCCCACGCCCAGCTCTGCGTCCCGGTCATGTCGGAGGAGCGCTTGCTGGGCGTTCTTTCCGTCATGTCGCGGGCGGGGTTCGGGGAAAGCCCGGAGCGCGAGGCCGTTCTCTCCGCCCTCGCCCGCGCGCTCGCCCTGGTCATCCAGCGCCGTCGCGCGGAAGAGGGCCACCAGGCGACGCTGGACGCGCTCGCGCGGTCCAACGCCGAGCTCGAGCATTTCGCCTACGCCATCTCCCACGACCTCCAAGAGCCGCTGCGTATCGTCGCGTCCTACGGCAAGATCATCGAGGAGCGCGCGGACAAGGGCCTGGACAAGGAGAACCGGGAATTCCTGGGCTACATGATCGAGGGCGCCGGGCGGATGAACGCCATGATCCGCGACCTGTTGTCCCTGTCCCGGGTGGACACCATGGGCCGTCCGTTCGAGGCCATCGACATGAACCTGGCCCTGGACGAGGCGCTGGCGAACCTGAGCGTCTCCATCGACGGCGCCGGGGCCCGGGTTGTCCGGGGCGCGCTGCCGGAACTCGACGCCGACATGGCCCAGATGGCCCGGCTGTTCCAGAACCTTGTCGGCAACGCGGTCAAGTACGCGCGCCCCGGCGTTCTCCCGGAAATCCGCATATCGGCGGACAAGGCGGGCGAAGAGTGGGCCTTCACCGTCGCGGACAACGGCATCGGCGTCGAGCCCCGCCACTTCGACAAGATCTTCATGGCCTTCCAAAGACTCCATTCCCGCGAGGACTTCGAGGGCAGCGGCATCGGCCTCGCGCTCTGCCGCAAGATCGTCGAGCGGCACGGCGGGCGGATCACGGTGGACTCCACGCCGGGCGAAGGCAGCGCGTTTCGGTTCACGTTGCCGGCGGCGCGGTTGGAGAATTGAAGGAAAAGCGGCGCGGGCTCTCCGCGCTATCCCTCCATGATCGGCTTGAACGCCTTCACAGCGTTGGCGGCGAAGATTTCGTTGTTGACGCAATCGAATTGAGTAAGGCGTCTCCGGAATCGTCAGGCGCTTCGATGATTCTGCAGCGTGGGTTTCCCTTGATATCCGTTGGGCTATAATTGGCGCTGAATTCGCGGGCCAATCCAGGAAGTTATTGCACCACATACGGAACAACGCCCATGTCTAAACGCGGCGGAAACGACCCGCGGGTCAATGGCTTGCTGCAACAGGCCCTAACCCTTCACAAGAGCGGAAACATGGCTGCGGCCGACAGGGCGTATTCCGAACTGATGGCCATCGCGCCGCGTTTCGCTCTGGGAATGAACTATTGGGCCGTGCATGCGCTTCAGTGCGGTCGTACGGACATCGCCTTGGACCGCGCCGAAAAGTCCGTAAAACTTGACTCCAAGGGTGCCGAGATTCTTTGCAACGCGGGTGAGATCTGTCGCGTGGCCGGGCGGCTGGACCGCGCCTCCGCGTATCTTAAGAAGAGCCTCAAGCGAGCGCCAAGGAACGCGTCCGCCCTGAACAACCTGGGCATCGTCCACCGAGAGTCGGGAGAGAACGCGCGCGCGATCGAATGCTTTTCTCGCGCCATCAAGCTCAACCCCGACAATGTAGACGCAATATACAATCTGGCCATCTCGTTGTCCGAAACCGGGAGATTTCGCGCGTGCGCCGAGAAATTGGAAGCGGTGCTGGCCATGCGTCCCGGATTCGCGGACGCTCGCGTGATTCTCGCCGACGCATTGAAGCAGGGCGGACGCCTATCGGATGCCGCCGAGCAACTGTCCCGCGCCCTCGCCGACGGTGATGGGCTGTCCAAGTTTTCCGTGGGCGCGGTCCACAATAATCTGGGCAGCGTCTATAAATCCCTGCGTCGTGACGACAAGGCGACGGAATGTTTCGAAGCGGCCGTGGCGGCGGAGCCAGGCAGTCCCGATATCCAGGCGAAATACGCGGACTGGCGGGAGCAGAATGGCGACGTCGACAAGGCTCTGGGCGCGGCGAACAAGGCCTTGGAAATCGAGCCCTCCCACCAGGAGGCGCGGATGGTCCTCGCCCGGATCCACATGCGCGACGGCGAGGCGGAAAAGGCCCGAGATGTCCTGGAAGAAGCGTTGGCGAGCCATGATTCCGACACCCGACACCCGTCGGTCTATATGGATCTCGGACGGATTTACGATCGTTTGGACGATCAGGAAAAGGCGTTCGCCGCATGGCGCGAAGGCAATGAAAGACTGTCGCGATCGGACAAATGGCGAAGACAGGACGGGGGGGACTATCTGTCCCAAATGGGTCGGATCAAGGCTTGGATCGAAAAAAAGCCCGCGACGTCCTCCGTCGGTTCGCGCGCCCAAGCAGACGAAAGCGTTCCGGCATTCTTGGTCGGATTCCCCCGTTCCGGGACCACGCTATTGGAAACCGCCCTCGAATCATCGGGCGCCTTTATCGTCAGCGACGAACTGCCGTTCCTGACCGACCTGATCCGCGCCGTTCCCGACATCATCGGCGCGGAATTCCGATATCCTCGCGATCTGGACCGACTGGACGACAATGCGATCGGACATCTGAGGGACGCGTACTGGGAACGGGTCGCCAAGGCCATGGGAAACCCGCCGCGCGACCGACGGCTACTCGACAAACTGCCGTTCAACCTCAGCCATCTCGGGTTGGTGGAGCGACTGTTTCCCGAGGCCGGAGTCGTGATGTCGCTTCGCGACCCGCGCGATGTCTGCCTCAGCAATTTCATGCAGAATTTCGAACCTAACGAGGCGACGGCGATGTTTCTCGACCTCGAGACAACGGCGAAGGGCGTTGCCGCGATGGGCGATCTGTGGTTGGCCTATCGTTCGCGTCTTTCCCTGGCTTGGCGGGAAGTCCGTTATGAGGAAACGGTTGCGGATTTCGAAACAGTCCTGCGTGGGATTCTGGACTTCCTGGACGCGCCTTGGAACGACGACGTACTGCGCTATTTCGAAAAAACAAAGGGGCGCCGCATCACGACGCCAAGCGCGCGCGACGTCGCAACCCCGGTGTATTCCCGCGCCAAGGGACGGTGGGAGAAATACCGTTTCGCCATGGAGCCGGTTCTGCCGATTCTTGACCCCGCGGCCGAAAACCTCGGCTATCCAACCTGATCCTGAGATTCTGGAATTGGGTATGTCCCTGGAATTCCGAATTCCGGATCATGAAAACGCGTCAAAAGGCGTAAAGCGGCGACAACGGATAGCCCTTGCGGCGGCGGTTCTCGATGATTTCCCACGCCCTGCGCCACGCCTTGGCGCTTTCCTCGGGCGTGAGCGCTTCCCATTCGATGTCCTGGCGCATTCTGTCGGGGTCGTCCAAGACCAGGGGACCGTAGCCCGCGAGCCCCCCCACGCCGGTCGGCTTGTCGATTCTGGAAATTGAGAACAGCCACGCCGCCGCCTCCCGGGTGTCCTGGGGACGGCCGAGGCCGTGGAGAGTCAGGAACGCGAGGTTCATCACGCCGAGCCGATGCCCGCCTTTGGCGGCCTGGGACAGGTAGCGGCCAGCCTCTTGGTAATTCCGCCCGCCCCCCTGGCCGAGGGCGAGGAAGCTTCCCAGAAGCGCCGCGCCTTCGGCGTTCCCGGCGTCGGCGGCCTTTTTCGCCAGCCGCGCCGCGCGCTCCTGGTCCTGTTCTCCGCCAAGCCCGGCGTGAAGCAGGAAGGCCAGACGGGCCTCGGCCGGGGCGTATCCCTGCGCCGCGGCCTTCTCCAACCAGAACCTGGCCTTTCGCGCGTCGCGGTGGATGCCGAGACTGGAAGGATGGCGATGGCGGACCGAGAAATACACGTCCTCCTCGAACCCGTGAAACAACAGCCCCAATCGGAACTGGGCCTTGGCGTATCCCTCTTCCGCCGCCTTGAAGCATGGCCCGATCGGCCCCATGCCATAGCCCTGGTGGTTCGCCGTGAAGGTGCAAAGCGCGTAGATCGCTTCGAGATCGCCCTTTTCCGCCGCATCGACGAACGGCTGGGTGGCCGCGTTGATGTCGGCGCTGAGCGGTGTTCCGAACCGTTCGTGGGATTGCTTGAACAAGATGTTGGTCTTGAATTCATCCTTGCGGTAGGCCCGCAGCCATGGCGTGTCTTCGGGCGGAACCGGCAGATGTCCCGCCTGCACGGCGTCCAGCAGTCGCCTGCCCGCCCTGCGGTGCCCCATTTCGGCGGCTTTCAACAGCATGTCCAGGCCGCGCTTCCGCTCCGCCGGATCGTCCTTTTTCGCGAGGACGCGCCCGAGGCGGTACAAGGCGACGGGACTCCCCCGTTCCGCCATCTCCACCAAGTCCTTGGTGACGATTTCTCCCCCGCCTGGGGTGCGGACGCCCAAGCCGTGCGCGGGGAGCGCCGCAAGGATGACGAAAAAAACGAAAAGCGGGACCGCAGGCCGAATCATTTTGTTCTCCAACACTGGGTGCAATCCTATGGGGATTATTCTTTGCATTGTACGCGTGAAAAGGGGGCTTCCGCAACCGGCCGCCCCCTTTATTGCGTCACACAAGAGAATTTCCCTGCTCCTCCCATCTGCATTCGACGAAATCTCCGTATTCATCGAAAACTTTCTTGCATAAATGGATTTTACCATTCGGCGCCACGGCCGTGGACGGGTTGATATACCGCCAACCGAAGTTGGTGTTGAGGGGCGGGCAATCCTCGCAGATCGTGGTTTCTTCCTCCCCGTCCGCCAAAGCGCGTTCCGTCGGGCCACCCGGCCTCATGAAGCCGTCCACCTTCAGGTTGTTGTTCTTCTGGAATTTGCGAATTCCATCGAACATGGCCGAATCGACCCAACCTCCGAATTCGCCGCCCGACGGGGTGGCGTAGTACCCATGCCTATTCAACGCGGCTTTGGTGTTCGCGGCGTCATCGGGATCGACGTTGTGGGTCTCGCCCACGGGCATTCTCAGTTTGAACCTATACATGGTCATGTCTCCTGGTTTGATGCGTCAAAGTTCGGCGCGGGAAGTCCGGCCATCGACGGAGGTTAAATTTCCTTATTTAGGATGAACGTCAAGAACAAAACATGATCTCATGACTTGTTTTTCCACGTCCATGCAATCCACGCCACAGACAGCCGACACGGAAAATCCGGATTATTCAGAAGGCTTTCTCAATTATCCAAGAGCCCTGATCATCGCCGAGTCTCCTCAAGCGCAAACAAATACAGCGACGCACACAGGAAAATCATCCTTGACACGCCCCGCCCCTAGGTATTAACTCAAAAACAGCACCCGCCCTCAGTGCGTCCGAAACGGCGCCACCCGGCGGGTATTTTCGAGAGCGCCCCCGTCCGGGGGCGTTTTTCTTTTTCCCCGAACCCAATGGAGCACCCCCATGAACGACACATGGACCATCGACACCATCTGGTGGATCTCGGCGGTGGAGCTTCCGGCGCTGGCGGGCCTGTTCTGGCTCGTCTGGCGGACCCGGCGCGACATCGAACGGGACGTGGAGGCCATTCGCCACGACTGCGAGGCCGGCGTCGCCGGCAGCCGCGAGGGCCTGGCCGCCTACAAGCTCGAAGTGGCGAAATCCTACGCCTCGCTGGCCTACCTCGGCGAGGTCGAGCGCCGCATCACGCGGCACCTGACCCGGATCGAGAACAAGCTCGATTCCCAGTGCCACGCAACCGCCATGGGAGGCGAACGATGACCGCCCGAACCAAAACCAGGATCAAGACCATCGCCAAATCCCACGTGGACAAGAAACCCGCCGCCTCCCCGGCCCCGCCCAAGGGCCCGGACCCGGCCGTCGACGTCCTCGCACGCACCATCTACGGCGAGGCCCGGGGCGAGAAGCTCAAGGGCCGCGAGGCGGTGGCGTCCGTGGTGATGAACAGGGTCCGCAAGGCCCGGCGCCGCAACGGCCGCCACTGGTGGGGCGGGACGGTGGAGGAGGTCTGCCGCAAGCCGTGGCAGTTCTCGTGTTGGAACCCAAACGATCCCAATCGAGCAAAGCTTCTCGCCGTCGGACCGGCCAACCGGACCTTCGCCTCGTGCCTGCGAATCGCGAAACGGGCGGTCGCGGACGAGATTCCCGACGCCACCGACGGCGCCACCCACTACCACGCCCGAAGCGTTTCGCCGCCGTGGGCGCGGGGGCGGACGCCGAGCGCGATCATCGGCGGGCACCTGTTCTATAACGACGTGGAGTGACGGTCATGGGCGAAATCCTGAACGGACTCTCCCAGTTCGTGCGATCCCCCCTCTACGTCCACTTCGCCATCGGGTGGAGCGCGGCGTCTCTGTTCCTGGGCCTACTGCTGCTCTCGGCGGCGGCGTGGCGGGGGGATGATTGTTGAAACGCGACGACGGCGGGCGCAACCCGCCGTCGTCGCAAAACATGGTTGATATTTACGAAACGTTCCGTGAATACGTCATGGTTAACCCTTTTGAATCAAGGTATTGAAAAAAACGCTTGCGGATGAGAACATTTCATGCACATTGGCGATGTTTGCAACGCGGTTCACGCTGTGGAATAAGAGGGGACGTTCGATGTCGCAAAGCGCGCTGAGATTGGTGGACAAAGACACGATGGATAAGCAAAAGGCCCTGGAGGCCGCCGTTTCCCAAATCGAACGGGCCTTCGGCAAGGGCTCGATCATGCGGCTCGGCCAGCGCGAAAGCGCCGTGGACGTGGACGCCGTCTCCACCGGCTCGTTGGGGCTCGACATCGCGCTCGGCATCGGCGGGCTGCCCCGCGGGCGCATCGTCGAGATCTACGGTCCCGAAAGCTCCGGCAAGACCACGCTGGCGCTTCACGCGGTGGCCGAGGCGCAGAAAAAGGGCGGCGCCTGCGCCTTCGTGGACGCGGAGCACGCGTTGGACCCCAGCTACGCGAAAAAGCTCGGCGTCGACGTGGACGACCTTCTGATCTCCCAGCCCGACGCGGGCGAGCAGGCGTTGGAAATCGCCGACACCCTGGTGCGCTCGGGCGCCGTCGACGTTCTGGTGGTCGACAGCGTCGCCGCCCTCGTGCCCCGGGCCGAGTTGGAAGGCGAGATGGGCGACACCCACGTGGGCCTCCAGGCCCGACTGATGAGCCAGGCGCTGCGCAAGCTCACGTCGTCCGTGTCCCGATCCAACTGCATGATCATCTTCATCAACCAGATCCGCATGAAGATCGGGGTGATGTTCGGCAACCCGGAAACCACCACCGGCGGCAACGCGCTCAAGTTCTATTCGTCGGTCCGGCTCGAAATCCGCCGCATCGGCGCGATCAAGGACCGGGACGAGGTGGTGGGCAACCAGACCCGGGTCAAGGTGGTCAAGAACAAGATGGCCCCCCCGTTCAAGATGGTCGAATTCGACATCATGTACGGCGAGGGCGTGTCCAAGGCGGGCGAACTGCTCGACCTCGGCGTCAAGGCCGGCATCGTCGAGAAATCCGGCTCCTGGTTCTCGTACGACTCCGAGCGCATCGGACAGGGTCGCGAGAACGCCAAGAATTACCTGAAAGACAACCCGGACAAGGCCAACGCCATCGAGACCGCCGTCCGCCGCAACGCGGGCCTGATTTCCGAGGCCATGATGGATGGACCGGGCGAGATGTCTGACGACGCGGCGGAAACGGCGGACGCGGCGGAAGAGGCGTAACGCCAGGGACGGAAGAAGACGTCGCCTGGCCGCCGCGGAAGGTGGCGCAGGGGGCTCGCGATCTCAAGGGCCGGCGGCGCTCGGGTTGGAAGCGGGCGACTCGCTTTCAGAACCAGGACACTAGGACATGCCCTATTTTGGCTTGCCTTTTCACTTCGCCATGGCCGGGCTGCGACCCGGACATCCACGCCTTTTTCGCGGACCCCAGGTCAAGTCCGGGGGCGGCGCGGGAGGGTGGAACCCATGATCGATTGGCGCGCGCGGATACGGGCGGTTTCGATGTGTTGGACTGGGGGAATCCGTGATTGCTCAGTCAGGGCGGCTGTAACGGGCGAGGCTCTTCGTGAACCCCGCTCTCCTCAATGCACTTGCGAAAAGCTGACGTTTTCCGCCTGGGCGGCGAGCATCACGTCGCCCATGGAGGGGACGAAGCAGAGGAACTGGCCCTCGCCGGTGTAGACGGCGTAGCCCACGGACGTTTCGCAGATCACGCGCTTGGCGTAGATCGCGCCGTCCTCGCCCAGCATCGGCAGCTCGCGCGCGGCGGCGAGTTTATGCTTGCGCGGCTTGGCGGCGAACGCGTCGCCCCGCAATTCGAACGGCGTTTTCATTCGACCCTCTAGAGCCTGTTGCAGAATCGCGCATCTCCCTGTTGACCTAGCGCGCGCGGGCTGA
>CAYFNC010000071.1:0-13682 GCA_964344345.1 uncultured Hyphomicrobiales bacterium
GAATGCGCCCGGCGATTGAGGGACTGGAGCCGGTCAAGTCTTTGGCCGGCTGGTAGGATTTGAAAATCGTTGACCGCCGTTGCGCGGATCTCACCCCTTACGCCGGGCAAGCCCGGACGCACACGAAAAAACAGATCTGCCAAATCCTGTCAATCGTCCCGGACCACTTTCAGGGGGGGCAGGTCAGAAAAGATTGGTGGGCCCGGCAGGACTCGAACCTGCAACCAGACCGTTATGAGCGGCCGGCTCTAACCAATTGAGCTACGGGCCCCGCCGTGTCTCGACCAAAAGGCATAGCAGATGCCGGGACTTCCCGGCAAGCCGCCGCGAGCGGCGATCCGGGGGAATTGGAGCCATTTTAGCCTTGCGATCAACGGTCAAAGGGGGTAGGCGAACAAGGGCGAATTTCGCTAATGGAGGACCCGTGGCCCAGAGCCGACCCAACAGAAGCGCCAAGCCGGGCGCGAGCAAGGGGGTGACGCCGCCGCTGACGCCGGTGCTGATCGCCGGTTTTGTCGCGCGCCCGTTGCCGCCCGCGGTGTTGAATCCGTTCCTGGGCTTCGCGCTCCGGGCCATCGAACGCCGCCATCCCGGCCTGTTCGAGCGCCTGGCGGAACTGGACCGGCCCACCTACCTGATCGACCCGGTGGACCTGCCATTCGTGTTCGTGCTGGAGCCCGACCCCCTGCTGCCCTCCCTTCGCGCCTTCGACTCTGCGGACGGGATCGAGGCGACGGCGACCATCCGGGGGTCCTTGCTGGCGCTCGTGGACCTGATGGAAGGGCGGGTCGACGGCGACGCCCTGTTCTTTTCGCGCGAGCTGACCATCGAGGGCGACACCGGCGCGGTGGTGGCGTTGCGCAACGCCATGGACGGGGCCGAGATCAGCCTGGTCGACGACGCGCTCGCCATGCTGGGCCCCGTGGGCGAGCCCGCCCGCGCCGTGGTCGGCGGCGTCGGCGCCTTGTTCGAGCGGGCGCAAAAGGACTTGGAGACGCTTCGCGCCGCCGCCATCGCCCCGGCCATGCGCCGCGCGGACGGGCATTCGGCCGAGATGCGCGACCTTGAGGAAAAGATCAACCGCATGGGCCGCCGCCCCCGGCGCGCCCCCAAAGTGGAGAGCGGCGCATGAGAAACACCATGGAGCTTTGTTGCCCCGCCGGAACCCCGGCGGCCCTGCGCGCCGCCGTGGACGCGGGGGCGGACGCGGTCTATCTCGGCTTTCGCGACGAGACCAACGCCCGGAACTTCCCCGGCCTGAACTTCAACCGGCGCGAACTGGCCGAGGGCGTCAAGTACGCCCACGAAAAGGACGTCCGCGTCTTCGTCGCCATCAACACCTTTCCCCAGGCGGGCAATCCCGCCCCCTGGATCAAGGCGGTGGACGACGCCGCCGACATCGGCGTGGACGCGGTGATCCTTGCCGACATCGGGCTTTGCGCCTACGCGGCCAAGACCCATCCGGACCTCAGAAAGCACCTGTCGGTGCAGGCGTCGGCGTCCAACCCCGAAGCGATCCGCTTCTACACCGAGGAATTCGGGGTCAAGCGGGTGGTGCTGCCCCGGGTGCTGACCATGGACGAGATCAAGGACCTGAACTCCAAGATCCATGTGGAGACCGAGGTGTTCGTGTTCGGCGGGCTTTGCGTGATGGCCGAGGGGCGGTGTTCGCTGTCGTCCTACGTCACCGGCATTTCGCCCAACAAGGAGGGGGTGTGCTCCCCGGCCAGCCACGTCCATTACCAAGACAAGGGCGACAAGCTGGTGACCAAGCTGGGCGACGTCACCGTCAACGTGTTCTCCGAGGACGAGCCCGCGGGCTATCCGACGCTCTGCAAGGGCCGCTTCGTCGCGGGCGGGCGCGCGAGCTACCTGTTCGAGGAGCCCACGTCGCTGTCCATCATCCACATGCTGCCCGAGCTTCTGGACGCGGGCGTCACCGCGCTCAAGATCGAGGGCCGCCAGCGCGGCCGCGCCTATGTCGCCGAGGTGGTGTCCGCCTTCCGCGACGCGCTCAACAAGATGGCGGCGGGCGAGCGGGTTCCGGCCGAGGCCCTGGTCGCCATCACCGAGGGCCAGCGCGAGACCGCGGGCGTCTACAACAAGGACTGGCGCTGAGGCATGGCCGGAATTCCGCATATCACCTTGGGGCCCTGCCTGTTCAACTGGACGCCGGAAAAGTGGCGCGACTTCTATTTCCGCATGGCGGACGAGGCGCCGGTGGACGTGGTCTGCGTCGGCGAGGTGGTGTGCTCCAAGCGCGCGCCCTATTTCGACTCCGTGCTGCCCGACGTGTTGGAGCGGCTGGATTCGGCGGGCAAGCAGGTGGTGATCTCCACCCTCGGCCTGATCATGACCGAGCGCGAGATGGAGGGCGTGCGCGCCGTGGCCGAGGAGGATTCTTTCTTCGTCGAGGCCAACGATGTCGCCGCGTGCTCGCTGTTGGCCGGGCGCGCCCATGGGATCGGGCCCATGGTCAACGTCTATAACGAAGGCACCTTGAACTACCTGGCCGAAAAGGGGGCCCAGTGGGTGTGCCTGCCGCCCGAGGTCCCGGCTGGAACCATCCAGGCCCTGGCGGACGCGGGAACGGCGGAGATCGAGGTCTTCGTCTTCGGGCGCATGCCGCTCGCCATTTCGGCCCGATGCTACCACGCCCGCGCCCGGGGCTGGGAGAAGGATTCCTGCCAGTACGCCTGCGGCGACGACGCCGACGGAATGGACCTGGAAAGCATGGACGGGGAGCCCTTCCTGGCCGTCAACGGCACTCAGACCATGTCGTACAGCTATTGCAACCTGATCCAGGAAATGGGGGCCATGCGGGACATGGGCGTGCGCCGCTTCCGCCTGTCGCCCCACGACAACGTGGACATGCTCGTCGTCGCCCGGACGTTCCACGACGTCATGGACGGCCTGATCGACGCCGACGAGGGCGAGGCCAGGCTGGACGAGATGATGGGCGACGCGCCGTTCTCCAACGGCTTCTATCACGGCCTCGAAGGCCGCGAATATTCCGACGAGGCCGTGGAAATGGCCATCGCGCCCACGGAATAAGCCCACCGGTCCTTATAAATGATAGGTGGCCTGCGGTCGCGGGCTCCAGCGGCCATCAAAAGGGACCGCTGGCATAGCCCGTATTCCCGGCGCCGACCCTGTTTTCACGACGTCTTCACAATGAAGGGGCTTTCACGCGGAAGCCGAAGGCGTTAATGTTGGTGCTGGGAGAGGGAGACTAAAAACAAACCAAATAAGCAATGCAGTGGAATTGCCGGTTCCAGGCGGCGCGCTTATTGTAATTATAATAATAGTAGGTCAGTGGCAAGGCATGTCGGACGAGAGTGAAAACCAACTTTCAACACTGCTGAACGCCCTTGGCGTGTTGCGCACCGCGTTGGGCATTTTCAATCAGGAAGACAAGCTCGTTTATTGCAATGAACAGTTTCGCTATTTCTTCCGTTCGTTCGAAACCGTCGATGAGCTGGTCGGCCTGACCTACGAGGAAATCCTGCGCCTGATCCTGGACAAGGGCGACGTCTCTAGCGACGAGATCTGGTGCGAGCCGGAACAATGGATCCAGGAGCGGCTCGGCTATCATCGCGAAAAATTCAACGCCCGGACCGACCGGCTCGGCGACGGCCGCTGGATCGACATCAAGGAGCGTCGCACCAACGACGGCGGCGTCATCGTGCAGTGGAGCGACGCCACGGAGCGCCAGCGCCTGAACATCCGGCTGGAGAACGCCGTCGAATGCATCGGCGACGGGTTCGGCATCTGGGACGAGAACGGCCGGCTGGAGACGTTCAACGAGAAATTCGCCGAGCGCCACGGCATGGGCGAAAGCATGCGCCCCGGGATGGACTACGCCGACGTTCTTTCCGTGCTTGCGGGCTCCGACGCCCTGAAATTGGAGGAAACGCCCGACGAATGGATCGGGCGGCGCCTGAAGCAGCGAAGCCTGCCCGAGAACCGCGAGCTTCTGTCCTACAACGACGGGACGTACATCGGCGTCATCGAGCGCAAGGGCGAGGACGAAAGCACGGTCGTGGTGATGTCGGACCAGACCGAGCTGAAGACCAAGGAGGCCGAACTCCGCTTCCGCGGCCAGGCCCTGGAAAAGACCATCTACGAACTGGAGATGTCGAAATCGGTCCTGGAGGAGCAGGGCCGGGAGCTGGTCGACGTGGCCGAGCAGCTCTACGCGACCCGCCAGGACCTGAAGCGGTCCGAGGAGGCGCTGCAAAAAATCAACGACGAGCTGGAAATGATCGTGCTCGAGCGCACCGAGGATCTGCGCGAGGAGATCGAGGATCACAAGAAAACCCTCGACGAGCTCGCCAGGGCCAAGGAGGAGGCGGAGTACGCCAACTACGTCAAGGACCGTTTCCTGGCGAATTTAAGCCACGAACTCCGGGCGCCGCTCCAGTCCATCATCAGTTACGGGGAAAAGCTGAAGCGCGAGGTCCAAAGGCGCGAGGGCGACGACAAAATCCAGCAATACGCCAACGGGATCAGCGAAACCGGCTACGCCCTTCTGGGCGCCATCACCGACATCCTGGACCTGTCCAGGATCGAGTCCGGCGGGCTGGAATTCACCGAAGTTCCGGTGAACCTGGAAAGGACCGCCGTGTCCTGCATGCGCCTGATGCAAAGAAAGGCGGACCAGAAAGGCGTTCGCCTGTTCGTGGACATTCCCCTCGACATGCCCATGGTCCAGGCCGACGAGCACCGGGTGACCCAGGTCTTCGTCCGGCTTGTCTCCAACGCCGTCAAGTTCACCAACGAAGGGGGGCGCGTCACCGTTGACGGCTCCGTCGACGACCAGGGCGGTATCGTGATCCGGGTCATCGACACCGGCGTCGGCATGAAGCCGGAAGACATCCCCAAGGCGCTGGAGCCGTTCGAAAAGGTCGGCGGCGGGCCAGGCCACCAGCACGACGGAAGCGGCATCGGCCTGCACATGGCCAAGTCCCTGGTGGACATGCACGGCGGCAGCCTGACCATCGACAGCGCGCCCGGCGAGGGCACGACCGTCGCCATCCGCTTCCCGCCCGAACGCGCAATCAACGCGTAAACACCATTCTTCGGACCCCAGAAAGGGGCCGCGAGCGGGACCGGAAGATCTTTCCCAACGGCGGGTTACCGGCAATTCCTGCCCGGCAAGGCCGTTTTGCGATCCCGTTTCTGCCTCCCGAATCCGGGCTAGAAACTGCTTCATCAAATTGAAAACAAAGGAAATAATAAGTTGGCACGCCCAATGCATGAGGGTGTGCGGGACATTTTGGACTTGGGATTTGGACGATGGAAAGCACAGCTATTATTGGCCTCGGCAGGCAAAACGTTCTTCGCCGCCAGATGACCGTCATCGCCAACAATATCGCCAACATGAACACCCACGGGTACAAGGGCGAGAAGATGATGTTCATCGAGCACGTTCACCGCAGCAAGGGCGGCGAGCGGCTGTTGGGCGACAAGATTCACCACACCCACGACTTCGCCACCGTGCGCGACATGAGGGAAGGCCCTCTGGAGCCCACGGGCAACCCGCTCGACCTGGGCATCCAGGGCGAGGGTTATTTCGTGGTGCAGACGGACAAGGGCGATCTTTACACCCGCAACGGCCGGTTCCAGCTCAACAACGAAGGGACGATCGTGACCCAGCACGGCCATCCCGTCATGTCCGAGGGCGGCCAGCCCTTCACCATCACCCCCGGCGAACATCGGATGGAGATTTCCCGCGACGGCACGCTCAGCGTCAACGACGTGACGCTGGGCAAGTTCAAGTTCGTCCAGTTCGATGGGCGGCCGAAATTCGAGCATCAGTCCGGCGGCCTGCTGAAGACGGAAGCGCCCGCGACCGATGTCGAAAGCCCGACCGTGATCCAGGGCATGCTGGAAGGCTCCAACGTGGAGCCCATCCTTGAAATCACCCGGATGATTCAGGTCAATCGTTCTTACAACTCGGCGAAGAAGTTGATCGAAAAAGAAGACGATCGCATCAAGAAAATGATCGACGCCCACATTAAGTAGAAAAACAACAAGAAAGCCTGGAAAAGAAAGGACGGGAAAATGCGGTCTTTGAATATAGCGGCAACGGGAATGGTGGCGCAGCAGCGCAATGTCGAGGTGGTCTCCAACAACCTCGCCAACATGAACACCACCGCCTACATGCGGCGTCGCACGGAATTCCACGACCTGCTGTACCAGAACCTCCGGCGCGTGGGCTCCACGTCCTCCGACGCCGGCACCATCGTCCCCTCGGGCGTTCAGCTCGGCCTCGGCGTGAAGCTGGCGGCGGTCTATCGCATCCACGAGCAGGGCAACCTGACCGCGACCGACAACACCTTCGACATGGCGGTCCAGGGCAAGGGCTTCTTCCAGGTGCGGCTGCCGGACGGCCAGACGGCCTACACCCGCGACGGCACCTTCCAGCTCAACGCCAGCGGCGAAATGGTCACCCACGACGGCTACACCGTTCTTCCCGGCATCACGATCCCCAACAACGCCATCGACGTGACCATCAACCAGTCGGGCCAGGTCCAGGTGAAGCTGGACGGCCAGACGGCGTTGTCGCAGGTCGGCCAGCTCCAGCTCGCGGTCTTCCCCAACGACGCGGGCCTGCAGGCCACCGGCAACAACCTGTACATGGAGACCCCGGCGTCCGGCACCCCCGTGACCGGCAACCCGGGCGCCACCGGGTACGGCAAGATCCTGCAGGGCTTCCTGGAGACCGCGAACGTCAACGCGGTCGAAGAGATTTCCAACCTGATTTCCGCGCAGCGCGCCTATGAAATGAACTCGAAGGTCATCCAGACCTCCGACGAAATGATGGGTTCGCTGAGCCAGATGGGCTAGGCGGCGGGAGGCCATGATGAACATCCGAACCCTACCCGTCAAAACAGCGGCCCTGGTCCTGGCCGGCGTGGTCGCGGCGGCGTCGCTTCCCGGCGCCGCCCAGGCCAAGAAGCCGATCGGAAACGCCTTGCAAGTGGAGGAGCTCAAGCCCGCGCTTCGCACCGGCGTCAAGGTCACGGGCCGCTACGTCACCCTCGGCGACATGTTCGAGAACATCGACGAGAAGCTCGCCGAAACCCAGGTCGCCTACGCGCCCGAGCCCGGCAAGAAGGCCATCTTCGACGCCAAGTGGCTCTTTCGGGTCTCCAAGGCCTACAAGCTGGGTTGGCTGCCTCTGAGCAGGCTCGACCGCAGCGTGGTGGAGCGCGACAGCATCGTCATCGGCCGCGAAGAGATCGAGACCGCCGTCTTGAACGCGCTGGTCGACGACGGCGCCGATCCGGAATCGCTGGTGGACTTCTCCAACCGTTCGCTCAGGATCTGGGTCGCGGCCGAGGCCGACGCCGCCGTCGAGGTGGTGGACGTCAACTACAACCAGCGCACCCGGCGCTTCACCGCCATCGTCGCGGCGCCGGCGGGCGATCCCGAGGCCCGTCGCCACCGCCTGACCGGGCGCGTGCACAAGATGGCGGAAGTCCCCGTTCTCGCTCGCGCCATCATTCCCGGCGAGGTGATCCGCAAGAACGACATCCAGTGGATCCAGGCTCGGGCCGACCGTCTGCAGCGCGACACGCTGACGGACCCGCGTGACCTGATCGGCAAGACTCCGAGGCGCGGCCTGCGCTCCGGCTCGCCGGTGCGGTCGTCCGAGGTGCGCCGTCCGGTCCTGGTCAGCAAGGGCAGCCTGGTCACCATGGTGTTCCGCGCCGACCAGATGACGCTGACCACCCGCGGCCGCGCCTTGGAGGACGGCAGCGAGGGCGACGCCATCCGCATCTCGAATTCCAAAAGCAGCGCCGTGGTCGAAGGCGTGGTGACCGGCTCCAACCTTGTGGCCGTCACCGTCATCGGCGCCACGGCGACCAATTAGGAGACGCGTCATGATGATTAAGTTCTCCGACAAATTCGGCCCCTGGGCTCCGCGCGTTCTCTGCGCCGCCCTGGTGCTCACCGCCGCCACCGGCTGCAAGACCATCACGCGCCTGAGCGAGGTGGGAGAGCCTCCGGAACTCACCAAGGTGACCAATCCCACGTCCCGTCCCGACTATCGCCCGGTGAGTCTCCCCATGCCGGCCCCGCAAAGGGTCGAGGCCAATCCCAACTCGCTCTGGCGCGCCGGAGCCAAGGCCTTCTTCAAGGACCACCGCGCCAAGGAAGTGGGCGACATCGTCACGGTCAAGCTGGACCTTTCCGACAGCGCCACGTTGAAGAACAAGACCACCCGGGCTCGCGAGGACGAAGAGGACCACGACCTCAACACCTTCCTCGGTCTCGAGGCGGAATGGCGCAAGGTCCTGCCCCAGGGCATCGCCGCGGGCGGCCAGCTCTTCAACTTCACGACCGATCACTCCACCAGCGGCGACGGCAACATCACCCGCGAGGAAAGCGTCAGCCTGACCTTCGCCGCCGTGGTGACGCAGGTTCTTCCCAACGGCTCTCTCGTGATCACCGGCCGCCAGGAGGTCCGGGTCAGCGACGAGCTGCGCGAACTGATGGTGACGGGCGTCATCCGTCCCGAGGACATCGACACCGACAACACCATCGAGCACACCAAGATCGCCGAGATGCGCGTGGCCTACGGCGGACGCGGAACGCTCAGCAGCCTGCAGCAGCCTCGCTGGGGCACGCAGGTTTGGGACATCCTCTTCCCGTTCTGATCCAGGTTCGGTCAGACAACCAACTGGGGCCGGCGGCGACGCCGGCCCATTTTTTTGGAAGATTACGAACTCGCCTCGGACAGCTCCTTCAGCGTGAACGCCGCCGAATTGGAGCGGGGCTTCCAAAGGTCCCTGTCCAGCGCCTCGAGCAGGCGCTCGGCCATTTCGCGGAGCGCGTTCGGGTTGTTGTCCTCGAGGAATTTTCGGACGTCGTCGTCCTCCAGATAGGCTTGGTAGACCGCATCGAAATGGTGGTCGGCGACCACGCGGGCGGTGGCGGCGAAGGCGAAGAGGTAGTCCACCGTGGCCGCCATCTCGAACGCGCCCTTGTAGCCGTGGCGCATGACGCCTTCTATCCATTTCGGGTTGACCACCCGCGCGCGGACGATGCGGGCGATTTCCTCCTCCAGCGTGCGGATGCGGGGGCTTTCTGGGCGGGAATGGTCGTTGTGGAACACCTTGGGCTGCGCGCCCGCCAGCACGCGGACCGCCGCCGTCATGCCGCCTTCGAACTGGTAGTAGTCGTCGGAATCGAGAAGATCGTGCTCCCGATTGTCCTGGTTCTGCAGCACGGCGTCGACCCGCGCGAGGCGGCGTTCGAACAGCTTGTGCTCGGCCGCGCCCTCGGCGCCCGCGCCATAGGCGTAGCCGCCCCAGGCGACGTAGGCGCGCGCGAGGTCGGCGTCGGTCTCCCAGCCCTTTTCGTCGATCAGCGCCTGCAGCCCCGCGCCATAGGCCCCGGGCTTGGACCCGAACACGCGAAAGCCCGCCCGCGACCGAGCCTCGTCCGGCGCCATGCCGTCGGCGATCAGGGCCGTCATGTCTTCGCGCACGCGCGCGGCCATGGGGTTGCGCTCCCCGGGTTCGTCCAGGTCGGCGACAGCGCGGGCGGCGGAATCCACCAGGTCCATCTGGGCCGGGAAGGCGTCGCGGAAGAAGCCGGAAACCCGCAAGGTGACGTCCACGCGCGGGCGGTCCAGGATGTCGGTGGGCAGGATCTCGAAACCGGTGACGCGCCTCGACGCCGTTTCCCATGTGGGCCGGACCCCCATCAGCGCCAGCGCCTGGGCGATGTCGTCGCCGCCGGTGCGCATATTGGACGTGCCCCAGGCGGACAGGGCGAGGGATCGGGGCCATTCGCCGTGGTCCTGGCGGTAGCGCTCGACCAGCATGCCCGCCGACTTCCACCCCAAAGTCCAGGCCGCCGGGGTGGGCACGGTGCGGCTGTCCACCGAATAGAAGTTCCGGCCCGTCGGCAGGACGTCGAGCCGTCCGCGCGTCGGCGCGCCCGACGGCCCCGGCTCCACGAAACGGCCAGCCAAGCCGGTCAGTAGTGCTTCAATTTCGCAATATCCGCAAGATGTTACAGATTTTTGTATCGTATTACGTATTGCATAAATAATCTCCGCTGTTCGCGTCCATTCCGAGGCGGGCGCGGTGTCTCCGCCCACCAGGTCGCGGGCGAGAAGTTCGAGGCGCTCGACCGTATCGCCGTTTGTGCGCCAGCCCGAACCGTCCAGGACGTCCGGCCGCGCTCCCGCCCAGGGCTCGGCCATGGCGCAGTCCAGCGGGTCGAAATCCAATCCCAAGTCGGCGGCGAGCGCCCGGATCAGCGACGCGTTCGCCCCCTCGCCGTCGCTCCGGGGAATGCGGGTCAGCGCCACCAGAAGGTCGGTGAGTTGCTCGCCCTCGGGCGCGCGGCCGAAGACGTGGAGGCCGTCGCGGATCTGCAGCTCCTTCAGCTCGCAGAGATGGTTGTCGAGCTTGGCCAGCGCCGCGTCCGCGTCGTCGTCGGTCGTGACCCCGCAGTCCTGGGCGAGGCCTAGGTCTTGGGACAGGTTGAGGATCTCGTCGCGCAGAACCTCGAGGCGCCTGGGGTCCACGCCCGCCGCCTCGTAGTATTCGTCCACCAGTTGCTCCAGCTCCGACAAGGGGCCGTAGGATTCGGCGCGGGTCAGGGGCGGGGTCAGGTGGTCGATGATGACCGCCTGGGCGCGCCGTTTGGCTTGGGTTCCCTCGCCGGGATCGTTGACGATGAAGGGATAGAGATGGGGCAGGGGGCCGAGCGCCGCTTCGGGATAGCATTCGCCGGAAAGCGCCAGCGCCTTGCCCGGCAGCCATTCCAGGTTGCCGTGCTTGCCCATGTGGATGACCGCGTCGGCCCCGAATTCGCCCCTGGCCCAGGCGTAGAACGCGAGATAGCCATGCGGCGGGACCAGGGCCGGGTCGTGGTAGCTGCCGACCGGGTCCAGGTTGTAGCCCCGGGCGGGCTGGATCCCCACCGCCACCCCGCCCAGCCGGACGACGGAAAGGGCGAACCGCTCCGAGGAGCGCATGAACGCGTCCGCCTCGGGCGGGCCCCAGCGTTCGACCACCCGGTGGCGCAGATCGGCGGGCAGGGTGTCGAAGTATTCGCGGTAGGCCTCCAGGCTCAGGGACACGGTCTCGTCGCGCTCGACGGTCTCGGTCGCCGCGCGGTTGGTGGGCCCGGCCAGCAGGCGCTCCACCAGGGCGTTGCCGTCGCCTGGGATGTCGCCGACGGAATATCCCGCGTCCTTCATGGCGCGAAGGACGTTGATGGTCCCGGCGGGGGTGTCGAGGCCGACGCCGTTGCCGATGCGCCCGTCCTTGTTGGGATAGTTGGCGAGGACCACCATGACCTTGCGTTCGTCCGGCTGCTTGGCGCGAAGCCGGGCCCAGCCCGCGGCCAGGTCGGCGACGAAATCCACACGGTCCCGGATCGGGCGATAGGCCACCAGCGCGCATTGGGTGGCCTCGTCCCAGCGCTCCTCGGCCTTGAAGCTGACGGCGCGCGAAAGGATGCGCCCGTCCACTTCCGGCAACGCCACGTTCATGGCGATGTCGCGCGCGGACAGGCCCCGGGCCCCCTCTCGCCAATCATCTTCGGTCCCGCCTGCGAGCACGACTTGCAGCACCGGGCAGTCGGCGCCGTCGAACGGTCCCGGCTGGCGCTCCGTCCCCGGGCTCGCCACCGAAAAGCCGACGGCGTTCAGGATCACGGATGGTTTCGCGTCCTCGAACAGGTCCTCGACCAGCCCGGCGGACACCGGGTCCTTGAGGCTGGAGACGAACACGGGCAGGGGATTGAGCCCGCGCGCCGAGACGCTCTCGATCAAGGCGTCGATGGGGGCCAGGTTTCCGGCGCGGACATGGGCGCGATAGAACACGATGGGCGCGACCGGCGCATCCATCGCCCACGCCTTGCGTAATGCGTCAATGTCGGGGTTGGCCACGCCGGGCCAGTAGACGCCCGCGCGCAGCAGCGGCGCGGGCTCGGCCCAGTCCGCGTCACGTCCCAGCAGGCTCGCGCAATAGCGCAGGAAGCCCGCCGCGTTGTCCGGCCCGCCGTGGACGCAGTACTGCCACAGCCGGTGGCACGCCTCGCGCGGTAGGGTGGACAGGCGGGCCAATTCGTCGTCGGGCGCGTCGTCGCCGGGAACCACGGCGAGCTTGATCCCTTCCTCCCGGCACGCCTCCGCCACCTGTTCGATCCCGTATGGCCAGTACCCGACGCCGCCGAGAAGCCTGACCACCACCAGCTTGGCCTCGCGAACCACGTCCTCGACGTAGAGGTCCACCGACATGTTGTGGGCGAGGTGCATCAGGTTGGCGAGGCGGAGCGTGGGGAAGCCGTCCTCCATCCCCGCGAAGGCGCGCGCGATCCCCGAAAGCTCGGTGTCGGCGGCCGACAGCACCACCATGTCGGCGGGCGTCTGGCCGAGGTCGATGGCTTCCGAGCCGTCCGTGACGCCGCCGGGCGTGGCGGCCAGAAGGTGCATGGATTAGGCCTCCAGCGCGGCGCGGATGGCGGCGCCGTCCAGCCCCTTTTGCCCGATGACCACGAGGCGGCTTTCGCGGGCTTCGTCCGCATCCCATTCCCGGTCGTAGTAATGCTGGATGCGCGCGCCGACGCCCTGGACCACGAGCCGCATGTCCTTGCCCGCCACCGACACGAAGCCCTTCACCCGAAGCACGTCGTGAGCCTCGATCACCGGCAGAAGCCGATCGACGATGGACTGGGGCGAGGAGGCGTGGCCCAAATCGACCACGAAGGATTCGAAATCGTCGTGGTCGTGGTCATGGGCGCCTTCGTGATGGGAATGGCGGCTGTCCAGGTCGTCCTCGGCCCCGGCGTCAAGACCGAGCGCCACTTGAGGGTCGATCCGGCCGTGGTCGCAGGAGACCACCCGCACGCCGCCGCGTAGATATTTCTCGATGTCCGCCATGACGGACGGGCGGGCGTCGTCGGAAATCAGCTCGGACTTGTTCAGGATCACCATGTCGGCGCACTCGAGCTGCTCCTCGAACAGCTCTTCGAGCGGGCTTTCGTGGTCCAGGTTGGGGTCGTCGCTCCTTTGCGCGTCCAGCGCGTCCAAATCGGCCGCGAATCGGCCGTCGGCGACCGCCGCCCCGTCCACCACGGCGACCACCCCGTCCACGGTGACGCGGGTGCGGATCTCGGGCCAGCGGAAGGCCTTGACCAGGGGCTTGGGCAGCGCCAATCCCGAGGTCTCGATCACGATATGGTCCGGCGGCGTCTCCTGGTCCAGCAGCGCCTTCATGGTGGGCAGGAAGTCGTCGGCGACGGTGCAGCAGATGCAGCCGTTGGCGAGCTCGACGATCTCGGTCGTCTCGCAGGCGTCGTCGCCGCAGTGGCGCAGCATCTCGCCGTCCACGCCGACGTCGCCGAATTCGTTGATGATCAGCGCCAGCCTGCGACCGTTCGCGTTGTTCAACAGATGCCGGATCAGGCTGGTCTTGCCCGCGCCCAAAAAGCCGGTGATCACGGTGGCGGGAATCTTCGCCATCTCGCGCGCCTCGTCGATTGCCCAAATAAGAGGCGCACACCATATCTTGAAGAACGGCGGGCTTCAACGGCTGCGGCGCGGCGTTGTGAGGACATACCTATTGCTGAGGGGGCGGGGAGTCGTTCACACTGGCTTCCGGATGTAGAAAACGTCACACGGGAGGGCAGAATGACGAACTACATAG
>CAYFNC010000072.1:0-13574 GCA_964344345.1 uncultured Hyphomicrobiales bacterium
ACGGATTCCGGGGTCATGATTTCGTAGGTCTGGGCGTTTTTCAGCATGCCGTCCTGGTGGATGCCGGATTCATGGGCGAAGGCGTTGGCGCCGACAATGGCCTTGTTGGGCTGCACCGAGAAGCCGGTGATGGTGGACACCAGCTTGGAGGCGCGGGCGATGTGTTCGGTCCGGACGCCGGCGGAGTAGGGCATGCGGTCGTGGCGGGTGCGCAGCGCCATCACCACTTCCTCCATGGCGGCGTTGCCCGCCCGCTCGCCCAGACCGTTGACCGTGCACTCCACCTGGCGCGCCCCGTTGGCCACGGCGGACAGGGAGTTGGCGACCGCCAAGCCCAAATCGTTGTGGCAGTGGCACGAAATGATGGCCTTGTCGATGTTGGGCACCCGGTCGAACAGCATGGCGATCAGCGCGCCGAACTCGTCCGGCACGGCGTAGCCCACGGTGTCGGGGATGTTGATGGTCCCGGCGCCCGCGTCGATGGCGCTTTCGACGCAGCGGCACAGGAAGTCGTGGTCGGTCCGGGACCCGTCCTCGCACGACCATTCCACGTCGTCGGTGAAGTTGCGCGCCATGGTGACGCTTTCGATGACGCGCCGATGGACCTCGTCCGGCTCCATCTGCAGCTTGTGCTTCATGTGCAGCGGGCTGGTGGAGATGAAGGTGTGGATGCGGCCTCTGGGCGCCGGCTTGATGGCGTCGGCGGCGCGCTCGATGTCGGCCCGGGTCGCGCGGGCCAGGCCGCAGACCGTGGATTCCTTGACGATGCCCGCGATGGCGCGGACCGACTCGAAGTCGCCGTCGGACGCGATGGGGAACCCGGCCTCGATCACGTCCACGCCCATTTCCTCCAGCACCTGGGCGACGCGGATTTTTTCGTCCAGGGTCATGGAGGCGCCGGGCGATTGTTCGCCGTCGCGCAGGGTGGTGTCGAAAATGACGACCCGGTTGGGGTCTGTAACGGTGCTCATGGGAATGATCCTTCCTTGATCCGGAACTGGGATGTCAGTCTGCGGTCCCCTGAACGGCGTCGACGCTATCCATTAACGTCGCCTCTTGTCGCGCGCTCAGGGGCGAGTAAGTCGCAGATCCCCAGGAAGGAGCGCGAGCGGGTTGGCGCGGGCGGCGGAGGCCCGACGTTCGGAAATGGCGATGCGGTTTTGTATCGACACTTCTTTCACCCGTCTTACAAGCGCTTGAAATGGTATATAGGGCCAACATTCCAAAGAAACAATGAAAAAACCCGCAATACCCGATTGCCAACCGCGCCCGGCGCGGGTACACAATCGCCGGTCAACGGTTACGAAAGGGTCCAGGGCGTGAACGCTAGGCTGCGACGACGATGGAGCGAGAAGCCCCGCCGCTGAAAGCGTGGACGGGACAACGCGCGCCGCAACCAGCCGAGGACCTTATCGTCATGATCGCCATCACTCGCCAGACTCCCGCCGACGCCATGGGCGTCGAAGCCGTGCTCGACCAGGCCATAGGGGCCGACCGCCGCGCAAAGCCGTCCTACCGGCTCCGCTCCGGCATGGGGCCCGTTGCCGGGCTGTCCCTGGTCGCGCGCGGTCGCGGGCGGATACTCGGCACCATCCGCTATTGGCCGGTCTCGCTCGGCGACATCAACGCGTCCGCGTTGTTGCTGGGGCCCTTGGGCGTCGCGCCCGATGCGCGGGGGCTGGGGCTCGGCGGCAAGCTGATCGCCCAAAGCCTGGACATGGCCGAGGCCCAGGGCCACGACATCGTTTGCCTGGTCGGCGACATCGAATACTACTCCCGCCACGGGTTCGAGCCCGGATACGCCCGGGGCCTGCGCATGGACGGGGCGGGGGACCGCTTCCTGGTTCGGACGCTGACGCCGGGCGCGCTGGACGGCGTCGTCGGCAAGGCGCGCCGTTGGGAGCCCGCCCGCCAGCCGCAACTGCTGCCCGCCGCCGCCTGATCGGGTATAATCCCTGGTCATGACCCGGGACCCGGACCCCTTCGAGCTTTTCAATCCGGACGGCCGCGCGCCGGTGCTGGTCGTGTGCGACCACGCGGGCGTCGCCCGGCCCGCGTCCATGGGGGACATGGGGCTTTCGCCCACGGTGTTCGACACCCACATCGCCCAGGACATCGGCGCGGCCGACGTTACGCGGAAATTGGCCGAAAGGCTGGACGCGCCCGCGGTTCTAGCGCCCTACACCCGGCTTCTGATCGACGTCAACCGCCCGCCGGGCGATCCCGAGTCCGTCCCGGTGGTTTCCGACGGCGTTTCCATTCCGGTGAACAAGAACCTGTCCGAGGCCGAATTGGTCGAGAGGGAGGAGCGCTACCACTGGCCCTATCACCATACGGTCGCCAACGCCTTGGCGCACCTGTGGCGGATGGGGACGACGCCGGCGCTGTTCTCCATCCATAGCTTCACGCCGGTCATGAACGGCGCGGTTCGGGAGTGGGACGCGGGCGTGCTGTGGAACCGGGACCCCCGCATGGCCCAGCCGCTGATCCACATCCTGAGGGAACGGGGCGACATTCACGTCGGCGACAACCAGCCCTATTCGGGCAAGGAGCTGGCCTACACCATCGACAACCACGGCGGCGCGGCGGGCTTGCCCCACGCCGCCGTGGAAATCCGCCAGGACCATCTGGAGGCCCCGGGCGGGGCCGCCAGGTGGGCCGAGATCCTGGACCAGGCCTTGGAGCGCGTCCTCGCCATCGAGGATCTGCATAGGGTGGAGCATTTCTGATGACCGGACAGCCGCCGACGCTCACCATCGGAATCGAGGAGGAATACCTTCTGGTAGACCGCGAAACCCGAGCCCTGGTGGTGGACCCGCCGGAAGCGCTGCTGCGCGATTGCGAGGCCCTGGCCCCGGACAGAGTCCGACCCGAGTTCCTGAAATCCCAGATCGAGGTGGGCACCAAGGTTTGCAACACCATCGCCGAGGCGCGGGACGACCTGGCGGGGCTTCGGCGCGCGGTGATCGACGCGGCCGACCGATACGGCATCGCGCCCATCGCGGCCTCGACCCATCCTTTTTCCGAATGGCGCTCGCAATAACACGTGGACAAGGAGCGCTACAACATGCTCGCCCGCGACATGCAGGCGGTGGCGCGCAGGTTGGTGATCTGCGGCATGCACGTCCATGTCGGGGTGGAGGATCCGGACCTTCGGCTCGATTTGATGAACCAGGCGGTCTATTTCCTGCCGCACCTGTTGGCGCTCAGCACCTCGTCGCCGTTCTGGCGCGGGGAGGACACGGGGCTGATGTCCTATCGGCTCGCCGTGTTCGACGAACTGCCCCGCACCGGCCTGCCCGAGGTCTTCGAGTCCTGGGCCGAATACCGCCGCCACGTGGGCGTGCTGGTCAACGCCGGACTGATCGAGGACGCGACCAAGATGTGGTGGGACATCCGTCCCAGCGAACGCTTTCCCACCGTCGAGATGCGCGTCACCGACGTCTGCCCATTGTTGGAGGACGCGGTCTGCGTCGCCGCTCTGTTCCATTCGGTCGTCGCCATGCTGCACCGGTACCGGCGGGGGAACCTGCGCTGGCGGCGCTACGCCCGCATGCTGGTGGACGAAAACCGCTGGCGCGCCCAGCGTTACGGCCTCGACGAGGGCATGGTCGATTTCGGCCGCGGAGAACTGGTCGCGTTCGCCGACCTGATCGACGAACTGCTGGACTTGCTCGCGCCCGACGCCCGAGCGCTTGGATGCGAGGCCGAGGCTGCGCACGCCCGCGAAATCGTCCGGCGCGGGACCTCGGCGCATCGCCAGCGCGCCGTGTTCGTGGAAGCGACCGGCGATGGCGCGAGCCGCGAAGAGGCCCTGGCCCGCGTGGTGGACCTGCTGGTCGAGGAGACCGCGGACGGGACGCAAGCCGTCCTTGGGGGGTGATTTCCCGTTCGGAAGCAGGTATACCTGGCCCGCCTTTTTCGCCTTGTCCCAGGAAAGACGTTATGACCGTTCTCATCACCGGCGCCGCCGGGTTCATCGGATACCACACCGGGCTCGCCTTGCTTTCCCGGGGGGAAAGCGTCGTCGGCGTGGACGACATGAACAATTACTACGACGTCACCCTGAAGAAGGGCCGGCTCGACCGGCTGCGGGCGCACGCGGGGTTCGCGTTCAAGAAGCTGGATATCGCGCACCGGGACGCCATGATGGCGCTTGCGGAAGAACGCCCCGACATCGACCGGGTCATCCATCTGGCCGCCCAGGCCGGGGTGCGCTATTCGTTGGAGAACCCCCACGCCTACTCCCGCACCAACATGGAAGGACACTTGGTGGTTCTGGAGTTCTGCCGCAAGCTGGGCGAGGGGCTCAAGCACCTGGTCTACGCCTCGTCGTCGTCGGTTTACGGCGCCAACACGGAGATGCCGTTTTCGGTCGACGACCGGGTGGATCGGCCGCTGTCCATGTACGCCGCCACCAAGAAATCCATGGAGATGATGAGCCACTGCTACAGCCACCTCTATCGGTTACCGCAGACCGGGCTTCGGTTCTTCACCGTCTATGGTCCCTGGGGGCGTCCGGACATGGCGGCGTTCATCTTCGTGCGCAAGATTCTCGCGGGCGAGCCCATCCCGGTGTTCAACAACGGCGACATGATGCGGGACTTCACCTACATCGACGACATCGTCGCGGGCGTTCTGGGCTGCCTGGACAAGCCGCCCCGGGACTCCGACGGCGGCCCGCCGCCGTGCAGGGTCTACAATATCGGCAACCACAAGTCCGAATCGCTGATGACCTTCATCAACATCATCGAGGAATCGCTTGGCGTGAAGGCCAAGCTGGATCTTCTGCCCATGCAGCCGGGCGACGTGCGCGAGACCTACGCCGACATCGAGGCCACCACCCGCGATTTCGGGTTCGAGCCCCACACCTCCATCCAGGAGGGGTTGCCGCGTTTCGTGCAGTGGTACCGGGACTTCTACGGCGCCTGATCCCCGTTCCGTTACGAAAATATGACACTTGACGAAATGCATAATGCTTGGCATTGTCCAGGCATGATCAAGTCATGGAGCGGAAAGAAAGTCCGGAAGCTGTTCGAGGGCGGCGACGCCTCGGCGTTTTCCGGCTTGTCGCCCCCGGCGGCGCTGCGCCGCCTCGCCGCGTTGGACGCCGCGACGAGCATGGACGACCTGGCCGCGCTTGACGCGTTCCGGCCAACGGAACTGAAGCGCAAGGGCAAGGGGATGTGGCGCCTGCCCGTCGATGGCCTATGGGCGATCGAGTTTCGGGTCCGACGCGACAACGTCTTCGACGTCGCCCTCGAGGAAACCGGTAAGAAGAAGTAGCCCATGGCCGCCCCGATCCACCCCGGCGAAATCCTGCGCGAGGAGCTCAACGCCCGCAAGCTGTCGGCCAACCGGCTGGCAAAGGCCATCGGCGTGCCGACCAACCGCATCACCGCGATTCTGAACGGCACCCGGGGGGTGAGCGCGGACACGGCGCTCCGGCTCGGCGGCTTTTTCGGCAACGACCCCCGCTTCTGGCTCGCCCTGCAGTCCAACAACGACCTGGCCCGGGCGCGCGGCAACACGCTTTAGGGTTTGGCGATCGCCTCTTCGATTCGCTTCCACGCCTTGTCGTTCCAGCTTTCCACCGCCATCTCCACTGCGCCCTTCAAGGCGTCCGGCACGTTCGCGGCGGGGCGTTCGGGCGAGTCGGGCTTGCGGCCCAACTCCTTCAACAGGTTCTCGTCATGGAACAGGCGTTCGCTGTCGAGGCGGTACTCCATGGCGGTGGACAGCACCTCTTCGTAGTCGCCGCCGATTTCCATCACGTCCATGTTGATCTGGTAGTTGCGCTTGGCCCCCAACGCATACGGCGCCTCGGTGATGAACATGAAGGCGTTGAAAGCGTTCTCCCCGCATTTAAGCCGCACGTCGTAGTCCGACGTTTCGAACAGGTCGCCCTCGACCGGGCTCTTGCCCTCGAAGTGGATGACGTATTCGCACTTGCGACCGCCGACGCCCTGCGCCTTTCCGGTCAGGTCCGCCTCAAGCCGCCCGTCGATGAGCGGCAGCAGCATTTCCTGGACCACGAAGCCGATGACGGCGCCGTTCTGGCTGACCGCGAGCCATCCCTTCGCGGCCTTGCCGACGGCTTCCAGCATTTCCCCGCGTTTCAGGGAGCGGACTTTCTTGGAGTAGCGACTGGACTTGGAGCGCAGGTTCACGTCCCTGGCGACCACGAACCGTCCGGCGTAGGGCTCGACCTCCACGCCGAGAACGGTTTTCTTTTCGGAATCCTCGGCATGGCCATGCCCCGGCCCCAGAAGAACAAGGGCCGTAAGCAGCGCCATCGCTCGTCGCCGGGTCCCCCGCATGGCCCCTCCATGACCGGCCGTCAAGTTGCTCCATGAACCGCGCCAATAATACCCCATGGTCACGTAATGCTCTACCAAGTTTTATTTATGCGGTCTTGCATCGGGGCGGTTCGGGGGCTACCCAGGGGCCATGTCCTTGGAAAGCATTCTCGCGCTCAAGGCCGCGCTCGCGCCCGGCGGCGGCCTGTTGGGATTGGACGTGGGGTCCAAGACCGTGGGCGTCGCCGTGTCCGACGGCCTGCTGATGGTGGCGAGCCCGCTTGAGACCGTGCGGCGGACCAAGTTCGCCAAGGACGCGGCGCGCATCGTGGAGATCGCGGAGGAGCGTGGCGTCGGCGGCGTGGTCATCGGCCTGCCCGTCGGCATGGACGGGACCGAGGGGCCGCGCTGCCAGTCCGTGCGCCAGTTCGGGCGAAACCTGGCCCGGCATCTCGATTTGCCCCAGGCTTTCTGGGACGAGCGCCTGTCCACGGCGGCGGTGGAGCGCATCCTGATCGGCGAAGCCGACCTCAGCCGCAAACGCCGGGCTCAAGTGGTGGACCGGGCGGCGGCGGCCTACATCCTGCAGGGCGCGTTGGACGCGCTGGCGAGAAATGGCTGAGGGCGTCGTCGTCGTCGCCGGGCCGACCGCTTGCGGAAAGTCGGACTTGGCCATGGATTTGGCCGAGGACCTGGGCGGCGTGGTGGTCAACGCGGACTCCATGCAGGTCTATCGCGAACTGTCCGTCCTCACCGCCCGGCCCTCGCCCGACGACGAAGCCCGGGTTCCCCATCGCCTTTATGGCGTCATGGGCGCGGCCGAGGCGTGCTCGGCCTGGCGCTGGCTCGAGATGGCGGCGAGGGCGATGGAGGAGGAGAGGGGGCGCGTCCCCATCGTGGTCGGCGGAACCGGTCTTTATTTAAAGGCCCTGATGGAGGGCATGGCGCCCATTCCCGACGTGTCCCCCGAGGTTCGCGCCAAGGCCCGCGCCCTGATGGCGGAGCTGGGGGGAGAGGCGTTCCGCGAACGGTTGATGGCCCGCGACCCGGAGGCGGAGGCCTTGAATCCCGGCGACATCCAGCGCCTCGTCCGCGCCTGGGAGGTGGTCGAGGGAACCGGCCGCCCCCTAAGCGAATGGCGGGCGGAGCCCCACGTCCGATTGGTCGACGGCCCCTTCGCCGTCATCCGCGTGTCGCCGGAGCGCGAGGACATCTACGCCCGTTGCGACGCGCGCTTCGACGCCATGCTGGCCCGGGGCGCGCTGGAGGAGGCCCGGGCGCTGGACGCCTTGGGGTTGGATGATGACCTTCCGGCCATGAAGGCGGTCGGGGTTCCTCAGCTTCGACGGCATCTCCATGGGGAATGGACCCTGGAGGAGGCGGCGGAGCGCGCCCGCCAAGCGACCCGCAACTTCGCAAAACGCCAGACCACCTGGCTTCGCCACCAGATGCGCGCCGACTTGGTTCTGAACGCGCCCTACGGGTCCCGGAATCGCCTTGAAATCCGGGATTTCGCTTCCCAGTTCCTGTTGACCGGGCGGTAGCGAGCGACTAGTTTGCCCTCCATTCCGCCCAGCCCCGAAAGGCTCAGCGATATTAAGGAGTCCGCCATGCCGACGACCGACCAATTCAGCGGCGCAGAAATCATACTGAAGGCGCTCGCCGACCAGGGCGTGGACGTGGTGTTCGGGTATCCGGGCGGCGTGACCCTTCCCATCTATGACGAAATCTTCAAGCAGAACCGGCTGCGCCACGTGCTGACCCGGCACGAACAGGGCGCGCTGCACGCGGCCGAGGGATACGCGCGGTCCACGGGCAAGCCCGGCGTGGTTCTGGTGACGTCGGGCCCCGGCGCCACCAACGCGGTGACCGGGCTGACCGACGCCATGATGGACAGCATCCCGCTGGTGTGCCTGACCGGCCAGGTCCCGACCCAGCTCATCGGCAACGACGCCTTCCAGGAGGCGGACACCACCGGCATCACCCGGTCCTGCACCAAGCACAATTACCTGGTCAAGGACGTGGCCGACCTCGCCCGCGTGCTGCACGAGGCGTTTTACGTGGCCACCACCGGCCGTCCCGGTCCCGTTGTGGTGGACCTGCCCAAGGACGTGGTGGTCAACCACGGAAACTATCTCAGCCCCGACGAGGTGACGCACAAGAGCTACCGTCCCCAGACCGAGGGCGACCGCGCCGCCATCGAGGCGGCGGTGAAGCTGATGGCGTCGGCCAAGCGCCCCGTCATCTACGCCGGCGGCGGCGTGATCAACGCGGGGCCGGACGCCTGCGCCCGTCTCAAGGACCTGGCGGATCTGACCGGGTTCCCGGTGACGCTGACCTTGATGGGGCTCGGCGCGTTTCCGGCGTCCGACGAACGGTTCCTGGGCATGCTGGGCATGCACGGCACCTACGAGGCCAACATGGCCATGTACGAATGCGACGTGATGATTTGCATCGGCGCGCGCTTCGACGACCGGGTGACCGGGCGCACCAACGACTTCGCGCCGGGATCCAAGAAAATCCACGTGGACATCGACCCGTCGTCCATCAACAAGAACGTGGCCGTGGACGTGCCCATCGTTGGCGACGCGGGCAACGTGATCGACGCCATGGTCAAGGTGTGGAAATCGTCGGGCGCCCAGTCCGACGCCAAGGCCCACGACGCCTGGTGGAAGCGCATCGCCAATTGGCGCGAGCGTCGCTGCCTGGACTACAAGACCGATCCGTCCGTGGCTAAGCCCCAGCAGGTCCTGGAACTGGTCCAGGAGATCACCCGGGGAGAGGACGCCTACTTCACCACCGACGTGGGCCAACACCAGATGTGGTCGGCCCAGTACATCCGCCTCGACAAGCCCAACCGCTGGATGACGTCGGGCGGGCTCGGCACCATGGGCTATGGCCTTCCCGCCGCCATGGGCGTGCAGGTGGCCCATCCGGACAGCCTGGTGATCTGCATCTCCAGCGAATCCTCGATCCAGATGAACTTGCAAGAGATCGCGACGCTTTGCCAGTACAAGCTTCCGGTCAAGCTGGTGCTGTTGAACAACGGTTTCATGGGCATGGTGCGCCAGTGGCAGGAGCTGTTCTACGGCGAGCGCTATTCCGAAAGCCGTATGGACGCGCAGCCCGATTTCGTCAAGCTTGCCGACGCCTACGGCGCCACCGGGTTCCGGGTGGACGCGCCGGGCGACGTCGCGGAGGCGCTCAAGACGGCCTTCGCCACCGAGGGCCCGGTGATCGTGGACGTGCGCGTCGATCCGACGGAGAACGTGTTCCCCATGATCCCCGCCGGCGCCGCGCACAACGAAATGATCCTGGGCCCGGGCCAGGCCGAGCCGCACAAGGAAGACGACGAGGACGTGGACGTGGTGCTGGCCTAGCCGCCGCGCCGTAAGGGGAGAAAGCCTTGTACGACACAAACACAGCGCTCACGGATATCCGGTTCCATACCTTCGCAGTCACCGTGGACAACGAGCCCGGCGTGCTGGCCCGCGTCATCGGGCTGTTTTCCGGGCGGGGCTACAACATCGAAAGCCTGACTGTGGCCGAGGTGAGTCGCGAGGAAAACCTTTCGCGCATCACCATTGTGACGTCCGGCACCGCCATGGTGATCCAGCAGATCAAGGCCCAGCTCGAACGGCTCGTGCCCGTGCACCGGGTCGCGGACCTGACGTCCGAGGGCCCGCATGTGGAGCGCGAATTGGCCCTGGTCAAGATCACCGCCGCCCACGGCGACGACCGGTCCGAGGCCCTTCGCGTCGCCGAGATTTTTCGCGCCCGCGTGGTCGACAGCACCCGCGAATCCTTCGTGTTCGAGATCGTGGGCAAAACCGAAAAACTGGACGCCTTCATCAACCTGATGGGCCCGCTCGGGCTGGTCGAGGTCTCGCGCACCGGCGTGGTCGCCATCGCGCGCGGGCCCGAGGGGATGTAGGCCAACACGTTCCAACCAGGAGGGAAACGCCATGCGCGTCTATTACGACCGCGACGCCGACGTCAATCTGATCAAATCCAAGAAAGTGGCCGTCATCGGCTACGGCAGCCAGGGCCACGCCCACGCGCTGAATCTGCGCGATTCCGGCGTTTCCGACGTCGTGGTGGCGCTGCGCGACGGCTCCGGCTCGGCCAAGAAGGCCGAGGGCGAGGGGCTCAAGGTCATGAACCCGACCGACGCCGCCAAGTGGGCCGACGTGATGATGGTCCTGGTCCCCGACGAACTGCAGGCCGAGCTTTACCGCGACCACCTGAAGGACAACATGAAGCAGGGCGCTGCGCTCGCCTTCGCCCACGGGCTCAACATCCACTTCCGCCTGATCGAGCCCCGCGACGACATCGACGTGTTCATGATCGCGCCCAAGGGCCCCGGCCACACCGTTCGCGGCGAATACGCCAAGGGCGGCGGCGTGCCGTGTCTGGTGGCGGTGGAGCAGAACGCGTCCGGCAACGCGCTCGAGGTGGCGCTGAGCTACGCGTCCGCTATCGGCGGCGGCCGGTCCGGCATCATCGAGACCTCGTTCCGCGAGGAATGCGAGACCGACCTGTTCGGCGAGCAGGCGGTGCTCTGCGGCGGGCTCACGTCCTTGATCATGGCGGGCTACGAGACCCTGGTCGAGGCGGGCTACGCCAAGGAGATGGCCTACTTCGAATGCCTGCACGAGGTGAAGCTGATCGTCGACCTGATGTACGAGGCGGGCATGGCCAACATGCGCTATTCGATCTCGAACACGGCCGAGTACGGCGACTACGTCAGCGGCCCCCGCGTCATCGACGCGGGCGTGAAGGCGCGGATGAAGGGCGTGCTCGACGACATCCAGTCGGGGCGGTTCGTGCGCGACTGGATGCTGGAATGCCAGGCGGGCCAGCCCAGCTTCAAGGCCATGCGCCGCCGGGGCGCCGAGCACGACATCGAAAAGGTCGGCGGCGTGCTCCGCGACATGATGCCCTGGATCGCCAAGAACAAGCTGGTGGACAAGGACAAGAACTGATCCCCGAAGCCTATGTGAGGGACGGCGTTGCGTAAGATCCCAAGACTGTTGGGCGAATGGCGCGACGCCGACCTGATCACGGCGGAGCAGGTCGAAGGCATCCTTGCGTTCGAGGCGGCGCGGCCGTCGGGCAACTGGATGCTTCACGCCCTGTTGGGGCTGGCGGCCTTCGTCATCGGCGTGGGCGTCATCGCTTTGGTCGCCGCCAATTTCGAGGACATTCCCGACACGGTTAAGCTGGGCGCGGATTTCGCGCTGCTGATCGGTTTGGGCTACGCGGTTCTCGCCATGGAGCGGCGAGGGCGCGAACTCGGCTTCGAGATACTGCTCGTCGCCTTTCTGCTCGGCTGCCTGGCCACCATCGGCCTGATCAGCCAGGTCTTCCACACCGGGGGGCATCTGGACGCGGCGTTGCTGTTCTGGTGCGCCATCACCGGACCGGCGGCCTTGATGGCGCGGCGACGGTTGGTTTCGTCGTTGTGGTCGTGGACCTTGGTTTCGGCGCTTGTGGCCTGGATATTCCGGATCGTCGACGAGGCGCCGGGGTGGTACGAAGACGACGTGATCCTTCCGATGGCGCTGGCTTTCCCCTTCGCCTGCCATCTCGCGGCCATGACGGCTGGACGCGTCGGGGCGAAGGAGAACTTCGTCTGGTCCTTCCGCGCCGCGGGCCTTGCGGGTGGGTTCGTGGCGATCGTCCTTTTCGACATCGCCCTGAACGCAGGAGGCATGGACCTTTCCCGGGACGCATACGTCCTCTCCTGCGCGGCGGTCGTTCCCGCCGTGGCGTCCCTGCTGCTCGTCGGGCGGGACGAACGCCTTCCCCTGTTCAGGAAACGCCTGTTCGCCATGGGGATGGGCTTGTTTCTGCTGATGGGGCTGTTGGCGGGGGCGGAGATCGACATTCCGTTCGTGGGATTGGTCTTTTCCATCGCCCTGATGGGACTGGGCGTCGTCGATCTGGGCGTCATGGGGCGGCGCAGGTGGTCGCAGGCGCTGCTGGCCGTGATTGGCGTTCGCTTCATCATATTCTATTTCATCGCGCTCGGCGGATTGGCGCTGACCGGGGTCGGGCTGATCGGATCGGGCTTGTTGATCCTCCTGATGGCCTGGGCGTGGCGGCGCAACCAGACTCGGCTGCAGGGCTGGCTGGAGGGGATGGCGCAATGACGCGGACCAGGCGCCTTCTCGTCGCCCTTCTGATCCCCATCGCCGCCCTGGCCGCCTTGGCTGGGTGGAAGGGATGGATCGCGACGACGGGGCATAGGGTGACGCTTCCCATCGAGGGGTTCGATCCCCGCGACCTTCTGTCCGGCCATTACCTGATTTACCGCATCGACTACGGCGTCGAGGGGCTCTGCGAAGGGAAGTTGGGGACCGCTTACGTATGCTTGGATCCCAAGGGGTATTTCCCAGACAAACCCGCCGAGTGCCGACTGCCGCTTCGAGGATCGTGCGACGCCACCCGCTTCACCGCCGGGATCGAACGGTTCTATCTCCCCGAGGACAAGGCCCGGGCGCTCGACCGGGTCGTCCGGGACAAGCGTGGAAGCGTCGTGCTCGCCCTTGACGGCCATGGCGGCGCGCAGGTGGTGGATTTGTTGATCGACGGGCGATCCTGGAAGGAGTGGACGCCTTAGGCCCGAACAGCCATCTCGATCGGCCCTTCGGCGCGGCCGTTGATGAACTGCTCCACGTAGGGGTTGCCGGAATTGTCGATTGCGTTGACCGGCCCGGCCCAGATGATCTTGCCTTCGTAGAGCATGGCGATGCGGTGCGCGATCTTTCGCGCGCTGACCATGTCGTGGGTGATGGAGACCGCGGTCGCGCCCACCTCGCGGGTGACCTTGACGATCAGGTCGTTGATCACATCGGCCATGATGGGATCCAGGCCGGTGGTGGGCTCGTCGAAAAAGATAATTTCCGGGTCCGCCGCGATGGCGCGGGCGAGGCCGACGCGTTTCTGCATGCCGCCCGAAAGCTCGGCCGGGAACAGGGTCGCGACGTCGGGTCCCATGCCGACCATGGCGAGCTTTTCCACCGCCACGTCCTTGGCCTGGGCGCGGCTGACGCGCTTTTCCGCCAAAAGGCCGAAGGCCACGTTCTCCCAGACAGGCAGGGAGTCGAACAAGGCCGCGCCCTGGAACAGCATGCCGAATTTGCGGTTGATGCGATGGCGCGCGCGGCCGCCCATGCCGACGACTTCCTCGCCGTCCACCTCGATCGAGCCCTCGTCGGGGCGGAGCAGGCCCAGGATGGACTTGATGGTCACCGACTTGCCGGTGCCGGA
>CAYFNC010000073.1:0-13105 GCA_964344345.1 uncultured Hyphomicrobiales bacterium
GCTGCGCAGAATCGCAAGGATCAGAAAATCATGAAAAACTTCCCGCACGGACTCTGAGCCTGCGGATCAACTCGTAGCCCGACTTGCCGGGAAGGTTGATGTCGAGAAGAACCACGTCCGGCCGGACGGCCTTGAGCGCCAACTCGGCTGGGCCGATGGCCTCGGCCTCCGCCGTCCGGAATCCCCTTCCCGAAAGGTGGCCGACGAGGCGGGCGCGCGTCACCGGCTCGTCCTCGACGACGAGCACGGTGGCCGTCGCGTCCTTCGTGGCCGTCCCCCCTTCAATCATTTTCGCCTCTCGAACCGTTTGGTTGGCGAGCAATTTAATCGAGTCAGGTCTCCCGGTCCACCGGGACCAATAGCCGCGCCAGAAGCTCGGTGTCGAAGTCGGGCCGGGACTTGACGCCGAGGCTTTCGGAAAAACCGTGGCAGGACACGCCGTCCGGCCCCTGATCCACGAACCCCGCCGAGACCACTTCCATGTCTTTCATCTGCCCCGCCATCCAGGAATGATTGAACGAGGCCGGAAACACCACCGGTTGTTGGCCATGCGGCGTGTCGAGGATGATGTATTTCATGGGCATCGGCGCAACACTCTAGCGATAGCGATTCATATATTGCCGCTCGAAAACGCGCTTCGTCCAGTGCAGAAGGCGCATGGGCGGCAACATCACCACCCGTTTTTCCGTCCGGGCCACCAGCATGCCCTTGTCGAGCGTGTCCAGGATGCAGACCAGTTCGGTGCGGTAGGTATGGTCGGTCTTGCCGCCGTGGACGGTTCCGAGCAGGTTGTTCGCCGCCGCCTTGGCCTGCAGCTCGGCCATGTGGGCCTGCTTGGGCAGCCATTCGGGGCCGGGGAAGCTTCCGGCGTCGCCGGCGACCCAGATGTTGTCGGTCCCCGGAACCTTGCAGTTGGCGTCGGCCTGGATGAAGCCGCCGGGCGAGCGGGGAAGGTCGGAGTCGTCGAACCAGGCGTTTCCGGTCATGCCCGGCATGAAGGTGATCATGTCGGCGGGAACGTCGCCGCCCTCGGTCTTGATCAGCTTTTCCTCGAAGCCCTTCATCTTGTGGCCCAGGTGAGTGCGGATCTCGTGCTTGGCCAGCTTGGCCAGAAGCCGGGGCACGGCCTGGGCGCCCATGCGCTTGCCGGGCTCGGCCGCCGGGCTGAAGAACACCATGTCGAACTTGCCCCGCCGCCCCTGTTTCCTGAGCAGCCGGTCGATCCCGAACAGGTATTCGAACACCGGGCCGCCGCGCATGCCGCTCGGCTCGTTCGGGTTTCCGGCGAAGCCCATGGCGATGGTCCCGCCGTCCATGTCGCGGAGCCGGTCATGGATGGCCTGTCCCGCCTCGACCCCGCCGCAGGGCAGGATGGCGTTCTCGATTCCCGGAAGCTTGCGGATGAAGCGCCCGCCGCAGGCGATGATCAGATAGTCGTTGGACACGTCGCCGTTCGAGGTTTTGACCACGCGGCCGCCGTCGGCCAGTCCCGTGACCTCGCCTTGGTGGTAGCGCACCTTGGAGCGCGCGAAAAAGCCTTCCAGCGGCACGATCAGGTCCTGGGCCTTGCGCAGTCCCGACGGCATCCAGATCAGGCTGGGCAGAAAGACGAATTCGGGCTTGGGCGCGACGAGAACGATGTCGATGTCCTTGTCGCCCGCGCGCAGGGCCTCGACCGCGTTCAAGGCGGCGAAACCGGCTCCCAGGACGGCGACAGTGGGCATGGCGGAACCTCTTGCTGTGCGCGCGAGGGGGGATTGTGGCGAAACGATAGCCGCGCTTCAAGAACCATTCGCATAATTCTACCGGGCGGCGTCAAGGGCCTCCATGACGACGCCTTCGGTCAACAGCTCCGGCAGGGGGCGGCCGTCGGGGGCGGCGGGGCCGTAGACCGCGTCGAAGGGAATGCCGTACCGTCCGAACGACGCGAGATAGCGCGCGATGGCCTCGTCCGGGCGGGTCCAATCCGCCTGCATGGCGACGACGCCATCGCCCGACAGGCGCTTCGCCACCTCGCCCCGGCTCAGGACCACGGCCTTGTTCACCTGGCAGGTGATGCACCATTCGGCGGTGACGTCCACGAACACCACCTTGCCGTCCGCCACCAGCGCCGGGATGGCGGCCTGGTCGAAGGGCTTCCAGAAATCGCTTTTCGCCTCGCTCCCGCCGCCCGTTCCCTCGGTCACGGCGGGGGCGGCGATCATCAGCGCGGCGACGGCGATGGCGGCCCAGACCTGCTTGAAATAGAGGACGACGCAGAGAGCGACGGCGAGCGCGGCCACGGCGAGCCCCGCGTTCGCGCCCGCCTGGACCGCCAGCACGGACAGCAGCCAGAGCGCGGTTCCGGCGAGCGCCACGCCCATGACCTGGCGCAGCCGGACCATCCACATCCCGGGCTTGGGCAGCCGCGTCGCCATTCCGGGGAACGCCGCCACCAGAAGGTATGGAAGCGCCAGCCCCAGGCCCAGGGCGGCGAACACGGCCAGAATCTCTCCGGTCCCGCGCGCCAGCGCGAAGCCCACCGCCGTTCCCAGGAACGGGGCCGAGCACGGCGTGGCGAGCAGGGTGGCCAGCGCCCCTTGCAGGAAATGGCCGCCGAGCCCGTGGACGTGGCTCGCGTGCTCGCCGACGTCCGAGACCCACATGGGCAACCGCACCTCGAAGAAGCCCCACAGATTGCAGGCGAACAGAACCACCACCAGGATCAGCGCCGCCAGGAACCAGGAATGCTGGAACTGGATGCCCCAGCCAACCAACGCTCCCGCCGCCTTCAATCCCGCGAGCGCGCCCGCCAGCGCCAGGAACGATCCGATGATGCCCCCCGCCGAGGCGACGAAGCTGAGCCGCACCAGCCGCTTGTCCCCGCCGCCGTGGCCGACCACGCCCAAAAGCTTGATGGACAGCACCGGCAAAACGCACGGCATCAGGTTGAGAATCAGTCCCCCCAGCACGGCGAGCGCCAAGATGGCGGCGAAGGGCGTTTCCCCTTGCGATGTTGGCGGCGATCCCGCCTGGGCGTCGAGCTTTCGCTCCGCCGAACGCGCGCCGTCGACCAGGGTGAAGATCAGGGGTTGGCCGGCGACTTTTCCTTCGTCGATGGAAACGGTGACGACGGCCCGCGCTCCGCCGACCCGCAATTCCACCCGGGGCGGGCCGAACAGCATGTCCGGCGTCCCTTCCACGAACAGGTCGGGGGCCTTGAACGAAGGCTGGGCCTTGGCCGTTACGGTCAAAATCTTGTCCGTGGCCCAGGCGCCTTCGATGGCGAGGCCGTGGGCCGTCCCGTCGCCCGGAACCCGCCCGACCCATTGTCCGATCAGGTGCGCGTCGGGGCTGGTCGCGACCGGGCCCGCCGGAATGTCGAGCGCGAGTTCGGCCGTATAGGGAACGCAGATGTCGTCGCAGGTGAGGTAATCCACCACCGCCCGGATCTTCAGCGCCTGGCCGGGGTTTCGGATCGTCGCCCGTACGGGCAGCAGCGCCTCGTCCTTGTAGCCGATGGTGTCGATGCCGAGGACGCTGAACCGCTCCGGCGCCGGCCAGAGGATTTCGGCGTTTTCCAGGTTCTCCGATCCCTCCCAGTCCGGCTTGGGCGGAAAGCCCGCGTCGCCCGGCGCGCGCCAGTAGATCTTCCAGTTCTTGGACATGCGCCAATGCAGGCCCAACAGCAGCGTTTTCTCGTCGCCGACCGCCGTCGCCGCGGACATCAGGCGGACCGAGCCGTGGTCGGTCTCGAACGTGTCGGACGCCTGGGCGGCTCCGGCCAAAACGGCGAAAAACAGAAATAAAAGTAGGCGGATCGGCATGGCCTCACCATATAACATTCCGACGCGAAACGGGGGGCGAAAGCCGCCCCCCGCTCGGAAACCTCGGAAAAGTGTAGGACAGGGTCTATACTCGGTCAACGAAACCACGGTCATGAGGAGACCGCCATGCTTCTGTCCGCGTTCGCAGCCTCCATCCACGGCCTCGCGGCCGTCATTTGGGTCGGCGGCATGTTCTTCGCGCACATGGCGTTGCGCCCGGCTGTGATGGCGATGGAGCCGCCGCCCGAGCGGCTGAAGCTCTGGGGCCGGGTGTTTCCTCGGTTCTTCGCCTGGGTGTGGGCGTCGGTGATCCTGTTGAACCTCACCGGATTCGGCATCGTTTCGGAATACATCGGGGGTTTCGGCGGCGCGCCGATCCATATTCACCTGATGGCCGGGCTCGGCTTGGTGATGAGCGCGATTTACATTTTCCTCTATTTCGTTCCCTACGCCCGCTTCCGCGCCGAGTTGGCCCAGGAGAACTGGCCCGAGGCCGCCGCGCGCCAGGCGGTGATCCGGAAAATCGTCGGGACAAACCTTATCCTCGGCCTGATCACCGTCGCCATCGGGGCCGGCGGGCGCTACTGGGGGTAACCTCGCGCTTCACCCATCTTCCGGGGCGCGCTATTCTCTCCTCCTCATGGGGGAAATGACGTGATGAGCGAAACGGAGAAGTCCGGCGTCCTGCCGTCCCAGGTCCTACGCGCCGCGATCGAGGATGGTCAAATCTGGTCCAACGACGGGATTCCCGACGCCCAGGTTCAGCCCGCGAGCCTTGACCTGCGCCTCGGGGGACGGGCGTTCCGGGTTCGCGCCAGCTTCCTGCCCGGCCCCGACGCGGCCGTGGACGACAAGATCGACGCGCTCGCCATGCACGAGATCGATCTGTCCGGCCCCGGCGCGGTGCTGGAAAAGGGATGCGTCTACATCGTGCCCCTGATGGAGAGCCTGGAGTTGCCCGAGACCGTGTCGGGCATCGCCAACCCCAAAAGCTCCACCGGCCGCCTCGACATCTTCACCCGGCTGATCACCGACAACTCCGGGGAGTTCGACGCGGTCCGCGCGGGATACGAGGGCCCGCTCTACGCCGAAATCTCGCCCCGCACCTTTTCGGTCCTGGTGCACGAGGGCTCGCGCTTGAACCAACTGCGGCTCAGGGTGGGGAACGCGGCCTATTCGGACCAGGCGCTTCGCGACCTGCACGCCCGGGTCCCGCTGGTGAACGCCGAGGCCAACATCACCGAGGGCGGCATCGCGCTCACCGCCGACCTGGAAGGGGACGAGAACGGACTGGTCGGATACAAGGCGCGCCATCACGCCGACTTGATCGACCTGGACCTGATCGACCACTACGACCCCCAGGATTTCTGGGAGCCCATCCACGCCCGGCCGGGCCAGGGGTTGGTGCTGAACCCGGACGACTTCTATATCCTGGTCTCGCGCGAAGCCATCACCGTGCCCCCGGACCACGCGGCCGAGATGGTGGCCTACGACACCCTGGTGGGCGAGTTCCGTGTCCATTACGCCGGGTTCTTCGATCCGGGTTTCGGGCACGCGGGTTCTGGCGGGGCGGGCAGCCGGGCGGTGTTGGAGATACGCTCCCACGAGGTGCCGTTCATGCTCGACCACGGCCAAGTGGTGGGGCGGCTGGTCTACGAGCCCCTGACCGCGCTGCCCGACCGGGTCTATGGCGTGGATATCGGATCGTCCTACCAGAAGCAGCGGCTGAAACTGGCCAAGCAGTTCCGGCGCTAGGCCTCCTCGGCGGCGCGCTCCTTGCGTCGGGCCTTCAGCCACTTCATGACCTTGGGATGGAGCGACGTCCATTTCAGCGGCGCGGTCTGGTTGACCATGGCGAGCACGTTGTCGATGTCGCTGCCCCGCTCCAACTCCCTGTAGGTGGTGACGATTTCGCGCAGGAAGTCGGGCACGAACTGGTCGTCGGACAGGACCTCGCGGGCGTCGACGCCGAATTTCTTCTTGAACGACGCGATGAAGGGGCGAAGCGTCATAGGCGTCAGGTCCTGGAGCATGGCCAGCGACTTGACGCCCACGTCCGCGATGACGGGGCCCAAGGCCTCGCGGTATTCGCGCGAAACGCCTTGCATTTCGACGATCACCGGCTCGTCGCCCGCGAAGAAGGCCCAGGCGGCGGGGCCCGCATGCTGGACATAGTGGGGCAACTCGCCCGGGTTCTTCAATATGGCCAGACCGCGAAAGGCGCCGGGATCGACCGCGCAGGCGTCGGGCGCCAGCGGACCCGCGACCTTCGCGCCCGCGGCCAGGACGTCCAGGTCCATTTCCGACAGGGTCCGCAATCCTTCCGACTTGGCGATGCGCAGGATGGCCGGGCCAAGAATGCGGAAATGGTCGTCGGTCAGGAGCCGCGCGTAATCGGTCAGCAGCGCCAATTGCCAGCCGAAGCCCAGAACCTCGCGCGCGTCCTGGGGCGGGGCGCCGGGGATCGGGCGCTCCTCGTTGGGGAATTTTCGGGCCTCTCGGGCGTAGACGCGCTTGGCGCATTCGTTGACCAGCGCCCGCTCCACCTGGGCGAGGGAGAGGTCGCAGAACAAGGGATCATGATCGCTCTCGACCGGCTTGCCTTCCTTGTTCACCATCAGGTCGGCGATGATGGCGCGGTCCTTGTCCAGGGCGGCGATGAACCGGCCGAGCGCCAACTCGTCGCCCGCGATGTCCTTGTACGCCGCGTTTTCAGGCAGCACGCCCTGTTCGCGGCAGCGCTTGATCGCAAGCTTCACCGCGCCGAACAGGGTCTCGTTGGATTCGACCTCGACATCGACCGCGTCGGGCAGGGCGCGGCCTCGATAGTCGGTGAAAAGGGTTTTCGTGTCCGTCATGGGCTTCCAGGCGACAACATAAAGAAAAAGACAAGCCGACCATCACGATCGACTTGCCTATTTGGAATGCTAGCACAGCCATTTCCAGGATTGAAGGCGCGCTTGGGGTTAACGTTATTTAGACCAGGATGCCCTCGCCGCTCTGGGGATTGCCGATCATGGCCAGGAACTCGCGACGGGTCGCCGCATTGTCCCGGAACGCGCCCAGCATGCGGCTGGTGACCATGACCACGCCCGGCCGATGCACGCCCCGGGTGGTCATGCACTGGTGCGCCGCCTCGATCACCACGGCGACGCCTTGGGGCTCCAGCACCTCGTTCAGGGCGTTGGCGATCTGGGCTGTCAATTTCTCCTGGATCTGCAGGCGCTTGGCGTAGACCTCCACCAACCGCGCCAGCTTGCTGATGCCGACCACGCGCCGGGTGGGCAGGTATCCCACATGCGCCTTGCCGATGATCGGGGCCATGTGGTGTTCGCAGAAGGATTCGAAGCGGATGTCGCGCAGCAGCACGATTTCGTCGTAACCGTCAACTTCCTCGAAGGTGCGCTGCAGAAGCTCCACCGGATCGGCCTCGTAGCCCGCGAACCACTCGCCATAGGCCTTGGCCACCCGCGAGGGCGTATCCAGCAGGCCTTCCCGGTCCGGGTCGTCTCCGGCCCAGCGGATCAGGGTGCGGACGGCTTCTTCGGCGTCCTTTTGCGTGGGGCGGGGGCTTGCCTCGTTTTCCGAGACCACGCTCAGCTTTTTTCCAGAAGTCACGTTACCCTTCCGCTGTCGTTCATGTCGCCAGTCCACCATTTGGGGACGGCCGGGCGGGTTTCAAGGTCAGTGGATGTGCCGTTCCTGGAACGGGCTGTCCAGCGAGAAGGGGGGAATTTCCACCTCGAAGGCCTCGCCCCCGTCGGTTTCCATCTGGTATTCGCCCGCCATGATGCCCGAAGGCGTGGGCAGCGGCGTGCCGGACGTGTATTCGAACACCTCCCCCGGACGGATGGTGGGCTGCTCCCCGACCACGCCGTCGCCGCGCACGTCCTGGACGTGGCCGGCGGAATCGGTGATTTGCCAGTGGCGGCCCAGCAGCTTGACCGTGCTCATCCCTTGATTTTCGATGCGGACGTGATAAGCCCAGACGTAGTGGCTTTCCTCGGGCGTGGACTGATCTTCGAGGTAAAACGGCTCCACGCTCACGGTGATGCCGCGAGTCGTGCGTTCGTAACGGCCCAGGGATTGCTGCGCGCCCGGCTCCAACTCTCTTTCCTCCAACGCCTGAATACTTCCCTATAGGATATCGTGACGAGGGTCAATCGTGTCCAGCCCCCTTGGGAAATTCCCCGTCTTGCGCCGCTCGTTCGTTTGACGCGATAATTCCTTCGAATTCAGGAGGGAGGACCGTCGCATGCCCGTGTTCGGAAAAGTTTCGCCGATCGTTCTGTCGTTCGCCTTGGCCATGCTGTGCGCGCCTGTCCAGGCGCAAACCTCGTTCGAGCAGAACGTCAACGTGTTGGCCAAGGGCTGCGCGCACAAGGCCGGGGACGCCCAATGCGAGGCCAGGCTTTGGGCGTTCAGCGACGTGAACCAGGACGGCGCGCTGTCCTCGGCCGAATTCGCCAGGCTGTTCCGGGCCATGGCGCTCAGCGACGCCGACGCCTTCGGCTTCGGCGCCCTGAAGGCGGCGGTCCCGCCGGTGCCGGGCGCGCCCAAGGGGGCCAACCCGCTGTCCATGCTGTATCTGGTTCTTGGCGCCAGCGCCGGACAGATGATGATCCACACCTTCGACTTCGACGCCGACGGCAAGATTTCCAAGGCCGAATTCCAGGGACGCGAAGGGGAGCCCGGAGGCTTCGGCTTCCTGTTCGGCCAGATCCGCGAGACCATGTCCCTGGTCCAGGGCGCGGCCATGGGCGCCATGGCGGGGCAGGCGCCGCCCATGGCGCGGACGCCAAAGCCCATGAAAAAACCCGCCGCCATGGCGCCGAAACCGGCGTCGAAGGCGGTCGCGGCCCCGTCGTCCGAGGGCCTCGAGATTTCCGGCATCACGCCCAGGCGGTTCATGGACAAGGGCCGCGACGTGCTTGAGATCAAGGGGACGGTGAAGAACCTTACGGCCAAGCCCCTGGGCGTTCCCGACGTGGACGTGGCGTTGAAGGACGCAAGCGGCCTGACCCTTCAGGTCGCCCGCGCCAAGCTGGACGCCGGCGCCGTGAAGCCGGGCCAGGCCGTTGGGTTCACGGCGCGCTTCGTCGATCCCCCGGCGGCGGGCCAGCGGTTGGAGGCGACGTTCGCCTCCAAATAGCCGCTTAGGACCGCTTCTTCGCCAGCCCGATGGTCTCCAACGCCTCCTCGATCTCCCCCAGGATGGCGGGGTCGTCGATGGTGGCGGGCATGCGGTATTCGGAGTTGTCGGCGATCTTCTGCATGGTGCCGCGCAGGATCTTGCCGGACCGGGTTTTGGGCAGACGCTCGACCACCACCGCCTGCTTGAAAGCGGCGACGGCGCCGATGCTCTCGCGGACCATGCCGACCACTTCCTTGACGATGTCGTCGTTGGCCTTGGTCACGCCGGATTTCAGCACCAAGAACCCGACCGGCATCTGGCCCTTCAGCTGGTCTGCGACGCCGACCACGGCGCATTCGGCCACGTCCGGGTGGCGCGAGAGCACTTCCTCCATGCCGCCGGTGGACAGCCTGTGGCCCGCCACGTTGATGATGTCGTCGGTGCGGGCCATGATGTAGACGTAATCCTCCTCGTCCATGAAGCCCGCGTCCGCGGTGGCGTAATAGCCCGGGAATTCGTCGAGATACGATTCCTTGTAGCGTTCGTCGTTTTGCCACAACGTCGGCAGCGATCCCGGAGGCAGCGGCAGCTTGCAGCAGATGGCGCCGATGTCGCCCCGCTTGCATTCGTTTCCGGTCTCGTCCAGCACCTGGACGTTCCAGCCCGGCGCCGGCTTGGTCGGCGAACCCGGCTTGACCGGATAGGCGTGAAGGCCCAGGCAGTTGGCGGCGATGGACCAGCCGGTCTCGGTCTGCCACCAGTGGTCGATGACTGGGCGCTCCAGGATCTTCTGCGCCCATTCCAGGGTGTCGGGGTCGGTGCGCTCGCCCGCGAGATACAGCGCCTTGAATCCGCCGAGGTCGTATTTCTTCAGCATGTCGGCGTTCGGGTCCTCGCGCTTGATGGCGCGAAACGCCGTGGGCGCGGTGAACAGCACCTTGACGTTGTAGTCCGAAATCATCCGCCAGAACGCGCCCGCGTCCGGGGTGCCCACCGGCTTGCCTTCGAAAAAGATGGTGGTGCAGCCGTGCAGCAACGGCCCGTAGACGATGTACGAATGGCCGACCACCCAGCCCACGTCGGAGGCGGCCCAGTAGACGTCGCCGGGCTCCACGTCGTAGACCGCGCGCATGGTGTACTTCAACGCCACCATGTGCCCGCCGTTGTCGCGGACCACGCCCTTGGGAATGCCGGTGGTGCCCGACGTGTAGAGGATATAAAGCGGATCGGTCGCGGCCACGGGCACGCAGTCGTGGGGCGCGGCCGCCGCCGCCAACTCGGTCCAGTCGTGGTCGCGTCCGGCGATCAGATCGGCCTTTTCCTCGGGGCGTTGCAGGATGACGGTTTTTTCCGGCTTGGCCTGGGCGAGGTCGATGGCGCCGTCCAAAAGCGGCTTGTACGGGATCACCTTCGCGCCCTCGATCCCGCAGGACGCGGACACGATCACCTTGGGCTTGGCGTCGTCGATGCGCACGGCCAATTCGTTGGACGCGAAGCCGCCGAACACCACCGAATGCACCGCGCCGAGCCGGGCGCAGGCCAGCATGGCGACCAAGGCTTCCGGCACCATGGGCATGTAGACGATCACGCGATCGCCCTTCGTCACTCCCAATCCCGCGAGCGCGCCCGCGAACTTGGCCACTTGGTCCTTCAACTCGGCGTAGGTGATCTTGCGGACCGTACCCCCGGTGACCGGGCTGTCGTAGATGATGGCGAGGCGGTCGCCGTTGCCATCGTCCACGTGGCGGTCGATGGCGTTGTAGCAGGTGTTCACCACCCCGCCCTTGAACCAGCGGTAAAAAGGCGGATTGGAATCATCCAGGACCGTGTCCCATTTCTCGAACCAATGGATGTCCTCGGCCACCTCGCCCCAGAAACCCTCGGGGTCGTTGATGGAGCGCGCATAGGCTTCCTGGTACCGGTCCGTCATGATGGCATTCCTCGCTGCTGCAATGATTTTCGTTCCGCCCGCGAACAGTGATCTTACTCTCAGACGGGCCGGGGTTGAAGCGCCGTTTCATGACGAAAAAAAACGCTCCTCGACGCTCCAAATGGAATTGTCGGAGCGTTTGCCGCCGCATCGGCCGGGATTTTCGGAGTCGGTGCGGTCGCGGGACGCGTTGTGAGGGGGGCGATGACGCCCGCCACGGACATCCACCCATCTCGAGGTCGTTGAGGGGAGGTGGCGGAACGATCGGCGTTTTCTTTGGGTTAAACCGGCGCCATGGTCTCGTAGCGCCTTCATGGCGCCGGCTGTCCCCAGCAAAAGAGATTGTGGGTGATTTCTCAGTGTTCTTCCGCGGCGCCGACCACATGGTCGAAGCGATCATCGACAACCACCGCCGATAGCGCCTCCTTGGCGCTTTTTGCGTCGACATGGACGTCTTCACACCAAGTCACGGAGCCTTCGGCAGTATCTTCTACGTGCTCGACCATAACCCTGTAGCGCATGATTTCCTCCATTTGATTGGGCCGCCGCAGCATCGGGGCCAAAATTATGGTGCCAAAAAGATTGGATATATAAAAATATATCTTTTCAAACGTTATATTTTATAATCATTAAATCATAGGCGCGGCGGGAGCGTGCGATGCCGATCAGGCCGACATTGCGTCAACTGCAGTTATTCGAGGCGGCCGCTCGCCTCGACAGTTTCAAGGATGCGGCCGACGAGATGTGCATCAGCCCATCGGCGCTCAGCATTCAGCTCAAACAGCTGGAGCGCCAGGTCGGCTTGCCGCTATTCGAACAGATCGGAAAAAAGAAATTTCTGACCGCCGCCGGGAAGGAGTTGCGGGGCGGGTGCGTGCGCCTGCTGCAGGAGCTTGAGAGCATTGACATGCGGCTCAACCAAATGAAGGGCGATGTCTCCGGCCCCCTGCGCATTTCGGTGGTCACCAGCGCGAAATTCTTTATCCCGCATCTGATGGGGGCGTTCCACCGCCGGTTCCCGAACGTTCAGCTTCACATGAACGTGGCCAACCGCGACCAGAACCTGGAGCGCATCGCCGCGAACAAGGACGATTTCGTCATCATGGCTCACGTGCCCGAGGACGACGCGATCAAGGCGACGCCGTTTCTCGACAACCCCCTGATCGTCATCGCGCCTCCCGATCATCCGTTGGCCGGGCGGGAGGACATTCCCCTCGGCGACCTTTCGGGAATGGATTTCCTGGTCCGAGAGGCCGGTTCCGGCACGCGCATGTCAATGGAGGATATCTTTCGGCGAGAAAGCGTCGAGGTGGTGAACCTCATGGAGCTGGGCAGCACCGAAGCGGTCAAGCAAGGCGTGATCGCCGGGCTTGGGCTATCGGTGCTATCCCGACATTGCGTCTGGCTCGAACTGCGTAGCGGCTATCTGACGGAACTGCGCGTGACAGGTTTCCCGGACATAGGCCACTGGTACGCCGCCCACATGCAGGGAAAGAAACTACTGCCCCCGGCCGCAGCATTCCTCGAATTTATCGTCGCCAACGGAGAGCGAATGGTGGAGGACATCGAGAAACGGTTCCACGAGACATAATACATCGGTCGTTGGGAAGGACCGGTGGCGCGCCTCTTGATCGCCTGGCGCTCGCTCCGCTCGCTTGGGTTTCGCCGAATGGCCACGAGCCTTGAAGAAGGAGTCGGTTTCCTTCGGCCCTTCACGGTTCAAAAGCGTGAACCGTTCGCTTATCATCGAGCCTGAATTGGAAAGAAATCCAGAGAGTATCTTGCCAAATGGACGTTGAACTCCAGCAGTTGGAAATTTCGATACGTGGGAATAGACGTGTATTCGTCTTGCCGAGAGACAAGCATGTCCGCATGGTTGTCGAGGGAATTTTCAAGGGAGAAACCTATCCGGCCTTTTCGTTTCTTGCCGACAGAATTGATTTGGTCGTGGACGTCGGCGCAAATATCGGAGCGGCGTCGCTCTTTTTTTCAAATGCATACCCGTTGGCCCATGTCGTGGCCTTCGAGCCTGGCGCTTTTCCATTCAAATATCTGGAGGCCAACACAAGTAATATGGACGAAATCACGACGCTAAAGGGGGCGCTGCTGGACCGGAGCGGCGCATCGTGGCTGAATCTGCGAGGGGTCGGGGGAGAAGGGAATTATTTATGCCCCGAGGACAGAGCTTGTTGCGGAATGGTCCGGGATTGTAGGGATTAGGGCAAGAGATGGGTG
>CAYFNC010000074.1:0-12892 GCA_964344345.1 uncultured Hyphomicrobiales bacterium
CCCGTCGCAAGGTAATTGGTCAGATAGCCGTCGTGCTCGCTCCGGAACGGTTCGGGCATCAGGACCGAGACGTTGCGCCCCACAAGTTCTTTATTCCCGTATCCGAACATGGTCTCGACCGCCGGGTTGACCGACTGGATGATTCCGTTCGCGTCGATGGTGACGATGGCGTCGACCACGCTGTCCAAAACCGCCGACAGGTGGGTGGCGGCGTCGGAGACCTCCCGCTGCATGCGGCGCAGCAGCAGGAGGATCGCCAACGCGCCCGCGCCGAAGAACGGCAGGAACACCATGCCCAGGATGTTGATGGTCTTGCCGTCGTCGATCTGGAGGATGATGCGCCATTTGCTTTGGTCGTGGACGCCGCGCCAGATGTCCTCCAGCTTGCCGAGCGCGGCCACCATGGTGTCGTGGCGGCCCGCGACGTGGTCGGCCATGTCCATGTCGCGGACCTCGTCGCGGACGGCGCCGACCAGCGCGCGCCTTTGCCGGCCGATTACGCCCTCGATCGCATCGAGAGCGGCCTTTTCCTTCTCGTTCACGCCGAACGCCCGGTACTCGGCGATCCAGTCGTCCATGCTTTTCAGTTTTTCGGCGGCGGCGTCGGCGTGTTGGGGGTCGCCGGTGCGGAGATACGGCTTGAAATGGCGCAGGAAGCTGCGTCCGCCCACGTGGCGCCACATCTTCAGGATCAACAGGCCCTTTTCCTCGGGGGTCTCGTGGTAACGGCGCCAGTTGCCTTCGATTGTCGCGTAACGGTACGCGGTGTAGGAGCCGAGCGCGATCACCGCCGCCACCACGACGGCGACGGCGATGCTGGCCGCGACGACATACCGGCGTAACCGCGCCGGATCGCCAGCGTTTCCATTCATGGATCAGGCCCCCAAGTCAGGCTGCGTCCCCTTCCGGGTCAAGACTATCCCCCAAAGACGGGGCCATGACAATGGGGTAAGGGGTCACGCCAGTTCCTGGCGCTCCAGGAATCGCTTGAAGCAGAAGTCCTCTTCCTCGATATGCTCCAGCACCCAGCGGCGGAGGAAATCGCCGGCTTCGTCGGGAACCGCGCGGCCGTCGCCCGCCAGCATGTGCTCCCGGCAGAAGTCGATCAGGCGGACCAGGATCTTCTCGTGCTCCTCCTTGTGCCAGGCGAGGCGGTTGAAGTCGGCCCGGGCCATGATCTCCTCTTCCCGCGCGAAGTGGGCGCGGGCGTGGACCACCAATTCCTCGAAACGGACGCGCAGCTCGTCCACCGCCGTTCCCGCGATGGCGGCGTCATAGAACGCGTTGACGGCCTTGAATAGGGCGCGGTGATCTTCGTCCAGGACGGGGACGTTGACGCTCCACTCGTCGGTCCATTCGATCAGAACCACGACTATCTCCCCCCGCGTCGAAAGCGGGGGTCATGATATCATTTTAATTCGTTGAAATGAACCGGATGGGAATCAACCGACGGAAAGGTCCTCGCCCGCGACGGCGCGGCGGATGAGTTGGACGGTCTCGTTCACGCCGTAAAGCGCGATGAACGACCCCATGCGCGGCCCCTGGCTCTGGCCCAGCAGGATTTCGTAGAGCGCCTTGAACCACGCCTTCAGGTCGGCGAAGCATTCGTGCCGCTTGCCAATTTCGTACACCTCGGTCTGGATCGCCTCGGCGGCGCTGTCGGCGGGCAGGGCTTCGAGGACCTTGGCCAGTTCCTCCAGCGCGGCGGCTTCGTCGGCCGTTGCGGGGCGGTAACGTTTCGCGGGCTTAACAAAATCGCGATAGTAGTTGACGGCGAAATCCACCAGCCGGTCCAGGATCGGCGCCGTGTCCGGCGCGGCGTCGGGGCGGTAGCGGCTGATGAAATGCCACAGCACCGCCTTGTCCTCGGTGTGGCAGACGCTGGCCAGGTTGAGAAGGATGTTGAAGCTGAGGTGCTGCTGGCCTTCCGGCGGCGCGCCGTCGTGGATGTGCCAGACCGGGTTGTCCAGGCGCTTGCCGCCTTCCTGCTCCGGGTATTTTTCCAGGTGCGACAGATAGTCGTCCACGTTGCGGGGAATCACGTCGAAGAACAGGCGCTTGGCCGTCTTGGGCTTGCCGTACATGAACAGCGCCAGGCTTTCCGGAGGCGCGTAGCGCAGCCACTCCTCGACCGCGAGGCCGTTGCCCTTGGACTTGGAGATCTTCTCGCCCTTGTCGTCCAGGAACAGCTCGTAGGTGAAGCCGGTCGGCGGCGGGCAGCCTAGGATGCGGCAGATTTTCCCCGACAGTCGGACGGAATCGATCAAGTCCTTGCCCGACATCTCGTAATCGACGCCGAGCGCGGCCCAGCGCATGGCCCAGTCCGCCTTCCATTGCAGCTTGCAACGCCCGCCGGTGACGGGGGTTTCCACCTTGGCGCCGTCCGCGTCCTCGTAGACGATGGTTCCGGCGTCGACGTCGCGCTCGATGACCGGGACCTGCAGGACCTTGCCGGTCTTTTCGCAAACGGGCAGAAACGGGGAGTACGTCGCGCGCCGCTCGGGCCCGAGGGTGGGCAGGATCACGTTGATCACCGGCTCGTAACGCTCCAACACGCGCAGCAGCATCGCGTCGAACAGGCCCGCCTTGTAGCACTCGGTGGAGCTCTTGAACTCGTAGTCGAAGCCGAAGGAATCCAAGAACGTCCGAAGGCGCGCGTTGTTGTGGTGGCCGAAACTCTCGTGGGTGCCGAATGGATCGGGGACGCTGGTCAGCGGCTTGTCCAGATGTTCGGCCAGCATGTCCCGGTTGGGCACGTTGTCCGGCGCCTTGCGCAGCCCGTCCATGTCGTCGGAAAAGGCGAACAGCTTGGTCGGCAGGTCGGAAAGCTGGGAAAACGCGTGGCGCACCATCGACGTCCTGGCGACCTCCCCGAACGTGCCGATGTGCGGCAGGCCCGACGGGCCGTAGCCGGTCTCGAACAGGACGTAGCCCTTTTCCGGAGCCTTGCCGCCCAGGTGCTTGATGACGGTCCGCGCCTCGGCGAACGGCCACGCGTTGGATTTTTCCGCGAATTCTCTGTGATCGGTCATGGGGGAGATACTTAACCGCCGAGCGCGCGCTATTCCAGCAGGAAATGGGCGTGGGCGGCGGCGACGGGCTTGGCCGGGTCCTGTTGCCAGGCCTCGACCCGGACGTTTGCGATGCGCCGGCCTTGCTTGATGACGACGCCGCGCGCGAACGCGTCGCCGGGCAGGCAGGGGCGCAGGTAGTCCACGGACAGGTTGATCACCCGTGGGATGGCCGCGAGTTCGGTCTCGCGGATCAGGTGCAGGATGCCCGCGTGCTCCAACAGCGCGCCGACCACGCCGCCGTGGACGGCGGGTAGGAACGGGTTGCCGATGTTGGTGTTCTTGTGGCGCAGAACGGTGACCAGGCCCTCTTTGTCCTCGAAGGCCTCGAGACCCAATACGTAGGCGTAGGGGATCAACTCGTTGATCTTTTCGAAGCGTCCGGCGCGCTTGTAGTCCTCGATGGCCTTGAGCATCTACGCCTCCGGTTGGCCTTGATCGACGTCAAAGCCGGTCGAGCCCAGCATGAACGTGGCGACGCTGGAAGCGATGGGCTCGGCGACGTCGTCCTGATAGGCCTCGCCGCGCACGAACACCACGTTGCGGGTGTGGCGGTAGCATTCGGCCCGGGCCAGGATCGGCTTTCCCGCCGCGCCGGGTCTGAGATAGTCGATGCGAAGGTCCAAGGTCGCGAGCGTGGTGCCCGACGGAATGGTCGACAGCACCGCGAGGCCACTCGCCGTGTCCAGAAGCGTGGTGACCACCCCGCCGTGCAAATGCCCGGTTTCCGGGTTGCCGACCAGCCTGGGATCGTGGTCCACGCGGACGGTGATCGCGCCGCCGTCTATGGCGACGACCTCCATCCCCAGCTCCCGGCACTGGGGGATCAGCGAGATGGCCTCCTTGATGCGAGACGGACTGGACAGCGGGTGATCGTTCATTGTGCAAACAATATACATGGATCCCAAGAAATACACCGACTTTCTTCTTGAAGGTTCGGCTCGGCTTATCTATAAATCGCGCTTCCACGTTATTCGGGAGGACCCAAGTCATGGCGCGACGTTGCGCACTCACCGGCAAGGGCGTGCAAACCGGCAACAACGTCAGCCACGCCCACAACAAGACCCGCCGTCGTTTCCTGCCCAACCTGCAGCAGACGTCGTTGTACAGCGACGCCTTGGGCGCCATGGTCAAGGTGCGCATCACCATGCACGCGCTCCGCACCATCGAGCACAACGGCGGTCTTGACGCGTACCTCCTCAGCATCGCCGACACCAAGCTCCCGGCCGAGGCGCGCCGCATCAAGCGCCGCGTGCGCAAGGCGCTGGCCGCCAAGCAGGCCGCCTGAACGAACCGGTTTTCCGGATCCCCGCTTCCTGATATCCAGGGACCATGCTCAGCGTGGTGATCCCGGCCCTGAACGCCGCCCGGACCTTGCCCGCCGTCCTGGACGCGGTTTCGGGCGCGGACGAGGTCGTGGTCGCGGACGGCGGCTCGGACGACGGAACCGTCGCGCTCGCGCCCATGACCGTCGCGGCGCCCCGGGGACGGGGGACCCAACTCGCCGCCGGGGCGGCGGCGGCCAAGGGCGACTGGCTTTTGTTCCTGCACGCCGACACCCGGCCCGACCCGAAATGGCGCGACGCGGCGGCGGCGTTCATGGCCGATCCCGCCAACCAGGACCGCGCCGCGCACTTCCGCTTCTCCCTCGATGACGACGCCCCGGCCGCCAGACGGCTGGAGCGGATGGTGGCCTGGCGCTGCCGGGTCCTGGGCCTACCTTACGGCGACCAGGGGCTGTTGATCTCCCGCGCCCTATACGACCGCGTCGGCGGGTTTCGCCCGCTGCCTTTGATGGAGGACGTGGACCTTGTGCGCCGCCTGGGCAAGGAGCGGCTCGTGGGATTGGACGTCAAGGCCCGAACGTCCGCGGCGCGCTACCGAAACGGATACTTGCGGCGTTCGGCCCGGAACCTGTTTTGCCTTGGCCTTTATTTCCTGGGCGTTCCGCCGCGCCTGATCGGGGGGATCTATCGATGAACCATCTGGTGGTGTTCGCCAAGGCGCCCCGGCTCGGGACGGTGAAAAGCCGCTTGGCCGCCGACGTCGGCTGGGTCGAGGCCACGCGCTTCTACCGCAACACGGCCTATCGGGTGGTCCGCGCGCTCGCCCGCGATCCAAGATGGACCTGCCGGCTCGCCCTCGCGCCGGATACGGCCGTCTCCGAGCCCTGGCTCTGGCCGCATCGCGTGATCCGCCTTCCCCAGGGGCCGGGGGATTTGGGAGATCGCATGGGGCGGATGTTCGAGGTTGCGCCGCCGGGTCCCGTGGTGATCGTCGGCACCGACATCCCGGCGCTTTCGCCCGCCCACGTCGCGACGGCCTTCCGCGCGCTCGGTCGATACGACGTGGTCGCGGGCCCGGCCGAGGACGGGGGGTATTGGCTGATCGGCGCCCGGCGGCGCCCGGCCATGATCGACCTGTTCCGAAACGTGCGCTGGTCCACGCCCCACGCCCTGGCCGACACGCTGGCCAACGTTCCGGGGAACCGGCGGGTCAAGTTGCTGGACACCCTCGCCGACGTGGACGACGGTGCGGGGCTCAGGGCTTCGCGGGCTCCATGGGATCGACCAGGAGGGCGGGGTCGAGGGCGGTCTCGAACAGGCTGACGCCCCAGTGCAGGTGCGGTCCGGTGGCGCGGCCGGTGCGGCCGATCTCGCCGATGGGGTCGCCCGCGCTCACGAACTGGCCGGGCTCGACCAGGGTCTTGCTCATATGGATATAGATGGACGTCAGGCCGTGGCCGTGGTCGAGCATCACGGTCTTGCCGGTGTAGAACATGTCCTGGTGGACCAGCGCGACCTCGCCGTCTGCGCAGGCGGTCACCGGCGCGCCGGTGGGCGCGGCCACGTCCACGCCCCGATGCGGGCTTTTGGGCTTGCCGTTCAGGATGCGCTGGCTTCCGAACACCCCGGAGATCCGCCCCCGCGCGGGCCAGCGGAAGCCCGAACGGAAGAAATGCGCCTTTTCCCCGTCGTTCTTGCGCGCCTTGATGATCTGGGCGTTTTCGCGGACGATGCGTTTCTGAACCCTGGGGTCCGGGGTGACGTGCTTTTTTGGAAGTCCGTCGATGCGTTGGATCTTCCATTGACGCTTTTCGATCTCCAGCGACTTGGTCGCGGTTCCGCCGTCGGGAAAAGCGACCGAAACCCGCACGGGCCCGTCGGCGTCGCGGCCAAAGCCGACCAGGAACACGCCGTCCGGCGAAACCCGGGTCTTCTTTCCGCCCACCACCACCGAGCTTCCCGGCGGAACCATCCCGAACACCAAGCCGCCCTGGACCAGGGGGCCGTCGAATTCCAGGGAACCCGCGCGCGCCCCGGTCGAGAGGCACGCCAGGACCGCGATCGCCGCAACCAACCTTTTCACAACAAGCTCCCCTGCCGGTCGTCCGGTTTCGATTTCTTCGCCTTGCGCGGACGGGCGTCGGCGACGGCGCGGACGTCGCCGTCGTGGAAACGGATGTCGAGCGCCATGCCGCTCTTGACCGCCTTGCGTGACGTGACGGGGTCGCCGCCCTCGTCACGGACCAGGGCGAAGCCGCGCTCCAGCACGCGTTGGTGGGAATAGCTCTCCAACAGCGCGCCCGCCCGCTCCAGCCTTTGGGCGGGCTTCGCCAACAGGCCCACGCCCGCGACGCCGAGCGCGCGGGCCTCGGCGCCAAGTTTTCCCCGGGCCAAGGCGATGGCCTGGGTCGGGGGCGTCAAGCGGGCGGCGTCAAGCTTTCGCGCGCGCCGATCCATGCCGACGGAGAGCGCGTTGCCGAGCCTTTCCCCCCAATCGTCCAGGCGCTGGGCCCGCTCGTCCACCATGCGAGCCAGGTCGGGCAGGCCCCGGCCCAGGCCCTCGAGCCGCACGCGCCCATCCTCCAGCATCCGGGCCATGGCGGCGGAGAGCCGCGCCCCGTCGTCGGCGACCTGGGCCGCGATTTCGATGCGCACCGGAACCGCCATTTCGGCCGCCGCCGTCGGCGTCGGCGCGCGCACGTCGGCGGCATGGTCGATCAGGGTCACGTCGGTTTCGTGGCCCACGGCCGAAATCAGGGGGATGGAGCAGGCCGCGACGGCGCGGACCACGGTCTCCTCGTTGAAGGCCATCAGATCCTCCAGGCTGCCGCCGCCCCGCGCGACGATCACGAGGTCGGGCCGCATGTCCCCCTCCATGGCGTCGAAGCCCGCGACGGCGTCGGCCACCTGTCGGGCGGCGTTTTCGCCCTGAACCGCCACCGGCCACACCAGCACCCGGCGGGGGAAGCGGTCGGCGAGGCGGTGCAGGATGTCGCGGATCACCGCGCCCGTGGGCGAGGTCGCGACGCCGATGGTTTCTGGCAGGAAGGGGAGGGACTGCTTGCGCTCGTCCGCGAACAGGCCCTCGGCGGCGAGTTTCCTGCGCCGCTCCTCCAACAGCTTCAAGAGCGCGCCCTCGCCCGCGAGCTCCATCTGTTCGACCACGATCTGGTATTTGGAGCGGCCGGGATAGGTGGTGATGCGCCCGGTGGCGACCACCTCCATCCCGTCCTCGGGCGCGACGGCGAGCCGATTGGCGGTCCCGCGCCAGCACACGCCCTCCAGCACCGCGTTTTCGTCCTTCAGGGAAAAGTACAAATGCCCGGACGCCGCGCGCTTGAACCCGGACATTTCGCCCCGCACCCGGACCCAGGCGAAGGATTCCTCGACGGTTCGCTTGACCAGACCGGAAATCTCGCCGACGCTGAGAACGGGCAGGTTGTGGCCGCCCGCGTCATGGTGGGGCTTTTCAATCATCCCCGACACTATTTATGATACGGGGACGTCCCGCAAGAAGATGCGGGCGGGGAAACGGAAGGAAACGGAAATGAAGGTCCTTGTCGTCGGATCGGGTGGGCGCGAACACGCGCTTTGCTGGGCCATCGCGAAATCGCCAAAGTGCGAGAATCTCTACTGCGCCCCCGGAAACGCTGGGATCGCGGAGGTGGCCGAATGCGTCGACGTCGGGGGCGAGGACGTGGACGGCCTGCTCGCCTTCGCCAAGGACAACGAGATCGGATTCGTGGTGATCGGGCCCGAGGCGCCGCTGGTCGCGGGCCTCGCCGACAAGCTGGGCGAGGCGGGGATTCCCGCGTTCGGGCCCACCGCCGAGGCGGCGGAGCTGGAAGGCTCGAAATCCTTCATGAAGTACATCTGCGACCGCAACAACATCCCGACGGCGGCCTACGCCGTGTTCGACGAGCCCGACGCGGCCAAGGACTACATCATCAAGCGGGGCGCGCCCTTGGTGGTCAAGGCCAACGGGCTCGCGGCGGGCAAGGGCGTCATCATCTGCCGCAACAACAACGAGGCCTTCGCCGCCATCGACCACATCATGAGCGAGCGCGCCTTCGGCGACGCCGGCGACGAGGTGGTGATCGAGGAGTTCATGGACGGCGAGGAGGCGAGTTTCTTCGCGCTGGTGGACGGGGAGCGCGCCGTGCCGCTGCTCTCGGCCCAGGACCACAAGCCCGCCTACGACGGGGACGAGGGCCCCAACACCGGCGGAATGGGCGCCTATTGCCCGGCCCCCGTGGTTACGCCGGACATGGCCCAGACCATCATGGACGCCATCATCACGCCGACCATCCAGGGCATGGTCGCCGAGGGGCGGCCGTACAAGGGCGTGCTGTACGCGGGCCTGATGATCTGCGACGGGCAGCCGAGGCTTCTGGAGTACAACGTCCGTTTCGGCGATCCGGAATGCCAGCCCCTGATGATGATGCTGAAGTCCGACGCGTTGGAGGTGCTGCTCGCCTGCGCCGAGGGACGGTTGGACACGGTCGACATGGAATGGCACGACGATTTCGCCCTGGTGGTGGTCATGGCCGCCAAGGGCTATCCGGGCTTTTACGAGAAGGGCTCTGAGATTCAGGGCCTCGACGAACTGCCGGCGTCCGACGACATGGTGGTGTTCCACGCCGGAACCGACGAGGACAAGGGCCGGATTCTCGCCGTCGGCGGGCGGGTGCTGGGCGTCACCGCACGCGCGCCCTCGGTTCAGGAGGCCCAGGCCAAGGCCTACGCCGCCGTCGACGCCATCGACTGGCCCCAGGGTTTCTGCCGCCGGGACATCGGCTGGCGGGCGGTGAACCGGTAGATTACGCTTTCAACATTTCCGGGTCGATTGCGGCCAAGGCCTTGACCACCCGGCCCATGCGTCGGCGCAGCGCGTCGAGGCCCGGGCCGCGGGCGACGGCGTCCTCGTCCATGTAGAGCTTTCTGTTCACCTCGAACTGGATCGCGTGACGGCCTTCCTTGGGGCGGCCGTAGTGCCGCGTGGTGTAGCCCCCGGCGTAGGGGTAGTTCCTGTTGACCCGAAAGCCTTCCGCCTCCAGCGCCTCCTGGGCGAATTCGCTTATGGACCTCCCCGACGAGCCCCCGTGGCAGTCCCCCAGGATCACGTCGAAGCGGGCGAGTGTCGTGTCCTCGTCCATTGCGCCGCCCTTGGACGGCATGGAGTGGCAGTCCACCAGAAGGTATCCCCCGAACTTCACCAGGGTCCGTTCGAGAAGGCTTTCCAGTGCCTGGTGGTAGGGCGCGTGGAAGGATTCGATCCGGGCCAGGACCTCCTTGAAGTCGAGTTTGCCGTCGTAGATCTCCTCGCCGCTGGTGACGATGCGCGCGATGGTGCCGAGCCCACCGGCCACCCGGGCGCTGACGCTGTTGACCCAGGTGGGAAGGGGGTGGTCGAACATGTGGCCGTCGAGCTCGAACGGCTCCCGGTTCGGGTCCACGTAGGCGCGGGGGAAATGGGCGATGAGAAACGGCGCGCCCAGACCGGGCGCGTCGGCGAAGATCTCGTCGATGAAGGCGTCCTCGGACCGCCGCAGCATCACGGGGTCGAGCCGGGAGGCCTTGACGAACCCCAGCGGGTAGCGCCGCCCCGAGTGGGGCGAGGCCAGGACCAGGGGCGCGCTCTGCTCGTCGGGCTCGAACGTTTCGCACGGCGTCGCCCGGACCTCCTGGTCCGGACGAACCGTATCCGCTGGGTCTTCGGCGCGCGAAAGCAACCGACGGCGCCCCGGCCTATTCCGCGCCTTCGGCGGGAGCCTCCTCGGCCGCGGCGTCCTCGACGGGCTGCGGCGGCCCCTCGACCAGCGGCTGGGGAACGTCCTCGAAGGTCTCGCCGGTGATCTCGGCGATCTCCGCGTCCTTTTCGGCCGCCACGTGGCGCAGGCGGTTCATGACGCTGCCCGTGCCCGCCGGGATCAGCCTGCCGACGATGACGTTCTCCTTGAGCCCCATCAGCAGGTCTTCCTTGCCCGACACCGCCGCCTCGGTCAGCACGCGGGTGGTCTCCTGGAACGATGCCGCCGAGATGAACGAGTGGGTCTGCAGGCTGGCCTTGGTGATGCCCTGCAGGATGGGGGCCGCCACGGCGGGCTTGCCGCCGTCGGCGACCGCGCGGTCGTTCTCGAAGTCGAACTCCAGGCGGTCCGCCAGCTCGCCCACCAGGAAGGTGGTGTCGCCGGGCTCCATGATTTCGACCTTCTGCAGCATCTGGCGCACGATGACCTCGATGTGCTTGTCGTTGATCTTCACGCCCTGCAGCCGGTAGACGTCCTGGATTTCGTTGGTCAGGTACTCGGCCAACGCCTCGACGCCCATCACGCGCAGGATGTCGTGGGGGACGGGGCTGCCGTCCATGAGCGCGTCGCCCTTCTCCACGTAGTCGCCTTCCTGCACGCTGATGTGCTTGCCCTTGGGGATGAGGTATTCGCGGGGCTCCGCGCCCTCCTCTTCCTCCGACGGCACCACGATGATGCGGCGCTTGGACTTGTAGTCCTTGCCGAACTCCACCCGTCCGTTGGACTCGGTGATGATGGCGTGGTCCTTGGGCTTGCGGGCCTCGAACAGCTCGGCCACGCGGGGCAGGCCGCCGGTGATGTCGCGGGTCTTGGCCGACTCGCGCGGGATGCGGGCGAGCACGTCGCCGGCGTGGACCTGCTGTCCGTTCTCCACCGACAGGATGGCGTCCACCGACAGGAAGTAGCGGGCCTCGAGTCCGTTGTCCAAGGTGACCACCTCGCCCGCTTCGTCGCGGAGCGTGATGCGCGGACGCAGGTCGGAGCCGCGCGGCTGCTGCTTCCAGTCGATCACCACCTTGGACGCGATGCCGGTGGCCTCGTCCATCTTCTCCATCACGGACAGGCCCTCGACCAGGTCCATGTAGTTGGCGGTGCCTTCCTTCTCGGTGAGGATGGGCAGGGTGTAGGGGTCCCATTCCGCCAGCTTGGTCCCGCGCGAGACCTGCTGCTTGTCCTCGACCAGAAGCTTGGAGCCGTAGGGCAGGCGGTGGCGGGCCTTCTCGCGGCCTTGCGGGTCGATCAGGTTCAACTCGGCCGTGCGGCTCATGACCACCTGGCCGCCCTCGGAATTGGTGACGGTGGTGCAGTTCTTGAGCTGCACCGTCGCCTCGCCGGTGGCCTCGACCTTGGACTGCTCGGCGCCGCGTTGGACCGCGCCGCCGATATGGAAGGTGCGCATGGTGAGCTGGGTGCCGGGCTCGCCGATGGACTGGGCGGCCATGACGCCGACCGCCTCGCCCACGTTGACCCGGGTTCCGCGCGCGAGGTCGCGGCCATAGCACGATCCGCACACGCCGACCGGGGTCTCGCAGGTCAGCACCGAGCGGATCTTGGCGAATTCAACGTCCGCCTCCTCGATGGCCGGGATGAGTTCCTCGCCGACGATTTCCCCTGCCTCGACCAGGACTTCGCCGGAGGAGGGATGGATGATGTCCTCGGCCACGGTGCGGCCCAGGATGCGTTCGCCCAGGCTGGACACCACCTCGCCACCCTCGACCACCGGGCGCACGGTAATGCCCTCGGTCGTGCCGCAGTCCTCCTCGATGATGATGCAGTCCTGGGCGACATCGACGAGGCGGCGGGTCAGATAGCCCGAGTTGGCGGTCTTGAGCGCCGTGTCGGCCAGGCCCTTGCGGGCGCCGTGGGTGGAGTTGAAGTACTCCAACACGGTCAGGCCTTCCTTGAAGTTGGAGATGATGGGCGTTTCGATGATCTCGCCCGACGGCTTGGCCATCAGGCCGCGCATGCCCGCGAGCTGCTTCATCTGCGCCGCCGAGCCGCGGGCGCCGGAATGCGCCATCATGTAGACCGAGTTCACCGGCTTGCCGGGCTCCGCGGTCGAGATGCGCTTCATCATCTCGTCGGCGACGTGGTCGGTGCAGTGGGACCAGGCGTCGACGACCTTGTTGTACTTTTCGCCCTGGGTGATCAGGCCGTCCTGGTACTGCTGCTCGAACTCCTTGACCATGTTTTCGGTGTTGGAAATCAGGCCGGGCTTGGAATCCGGGACCACCAGGTCGTCCTTGCCGAACGAGATGCCGGCGCGGCAGGCGTAGCCGAAGCCCATGCCCATCATGCGGTCGGCGAAGATCACCGTCTCCTTCTGGCCGCAATGGCGGTAGACCACGTCGATGACGTTGGAGATTTCCTTCTTTGTCAACAGTCGGTTGACCAGTCCCAGGTCCACGTTGGGGTGGCGGGGCAGGATTTCCGAAAGCAGCATGCGGCCCGGCGTGGTCTCGATCACCTTGGTGACCTCGTCCCCGTCCGCGTCCACGCCGCAATAGCGGGCCTTGATCTTGGCGTGGAGCGAGACGGCGCCCGCGTCCAGCGCCTGCTGGATCTCGCCGACGTCGACGAAGGCCATGCCCTCGCCGGGTTCGCCCTCGCGGTCGATGGTCAGGTAGTAGAGGCCGAGCACGATGTCCTGGGACGGCACGATGATGGGCTTGCCGTTGGCGGGGCTGAGGATGTTGTTGGTGGACATCATCAGCACGCGGGCCTC
>CAYFNC010000075.1:0-12087 GCA_964344345.1 uncultured Hyphomicrobiales bacterium
CATCTCTTGCCCTAATCCCTACAATCCCGGACCATTCCGCAACAAGCTCCTATGGGAGATGAAATCCGGTATTCTTGAAACAACCTTGGGGCCTGGCGGTCGGATTCCGACAGGAAGAAGGCGGGACATTTTGGGCGAGACGACAGCAAGCGACCAGGATTCGGCCATGGGCGGCGCCGCGCATTTGCAAGCGCTTGACGCTCTGACGCCCGACACGGACCATGAAACCATCATGTCCACGGTCGACGGCGCGGTCGATGAAATCATCGGACGGTTGGAAGGCGCGGGCGGCCCGCCCGCGCCCGAAATCGTGCAGTCCACCCAACTGACCCTCAAATACCTGAAGATCTGCGCGGTCTCGCCCGAGCCCAACCTGTCCGACAAGGCCAAGACCCGGGCGCGGGAGCTTCACAAGGCGATCAAGGCCGCAAGCAAGCCCGCCGCCGCCAACGAGGACGCCGCGCCCGAGGAGCAAGACGAAGACTCCCTGGAAGAGCAGGTGGCGAGCCGCTTCAACGAGGCCTTCACCAACGCCCTCGTTCATTACATTCTCAGGCGCGTCGCCACGTTCCGGCTCAAGCGGGAAATCCCCACCACGCCGTTCCTGTTCTCGCCTCATTTCGCCAAGCACCTGGAAAAGGCCATGCGCGAAGTGCTGGTGCCCTCCATCCTGGAATACCGGCGGGTCCAGCTTCTGGCCCAGACGCTCCGGTCCGACGAAATGGACGACCAAGTGTTTTTCGAGATATTCGATCTGCCGGAAAAGGAAAACGTCGTCCGTTTCGTTTGGTCCGAACGGCTGACCAGCTATCGCCAGGCCCTGACGTCCCGCGCCCGCGCCCAGGCGGCGGAAAAGAAACAGGCCGAGGAAGACGAGGGCAAGAATTTGGTCGATAAGCTGAAGGACCGGTTCTTGAAGAAAAAAGATAAAAAGCCCGCCTTCGTTGCCGCCGCGGGTCCAGACTATTCCGAGGAGGCGACGGCGTTCTGGAAGATCCTGCGCCGCGGGGCCAAGAAGGCCGGTTACGACGCCATGAAGCCCGGCGATCTGGTGCTGCTGGAATCCCTGTTCGGATTCAGCGTCCAGAACACCCAGAACGCCAAGAAGGCCATCCTGCAGATGCTGCAGCAGGAGTTGACCGGCGACGGTGGCGGCCGCGACGGCGCCACCCGCCAGTACATGTGCAAGATCGTGCGCGGCTATCCAGACTATTGCGGCGAGTGGATCGCGCTGTGGAGCTATTACACATATACGGATTTCTTCAACGAAAAGATCCTGAAGTCCTTCATCGCCAGCTACGGCACCAGCGCCAGACAGCGCAAGAAATCCCTGCCCTATTTTCTGCGCTGGGCCCCGGACGTCATCGAACAGGGCGGCGGCGAAGACTGATCGCGCGGAAATCGTTCACGTTGGTCCGCGTCGGCCCGGTCACCACCAGATCCCCAAGCTTGGAAAAGAACCCGTAGGCGTCGTTGTCGTCCAGCATGGCGCGCGCGTCGAGCCCCATCGCGCGGGCGCGCTCCAGGGTATCGGGACGCAGAAGGCAGCCCGCGTTGTCCTCGGTCCCGTCGATCCCGTCGGTGTCGCAGGCGATGGCCCAGACGTCCGCCCGCCCGTCCAGCGCGATTGCGAGCGCCAACAAGTATTCCGCGTTGCGCCCGCCCCGCCCCCGACCCTTGACCCGAACCGTGGTCTCGCCGCCCGATAGCAGGACGCTTCCGGGCTCGGCTTTCGCCGCGAGGACGGCGTGCTCGAAGGCGACGACGCGGGCTTCGCCCTCGATGGCGTCGCCGATAACGATGGGCACCAACCCGGCTTTCCTGGCCCTAGCCGCCGCCGCATCCAGCGCATCCCGGGCGGTGGCGACGACGACGGCCTCCGACGTCTCCAGTTCTGGGTCGCCCGGCTTGGGCGTTTCCGACAACACGTCGCCGAAACCCGCATCCACGTCCCAACGCGCGAGAACGTCCAGCGCGTCTCGGCGCGTGGTCGGGTCCCCGACCGTGGGGCCCGACGCGATCACCGCCGGGTCGTCGCCAGGAACATCGGAGATGGCCAGCGCGCGCACGCGGGCGGGATGGGCGGCCAGAGCGAGCCGTCCGCCCTTGATCGCCGAGAGATGCTTTCTGACGCAATTGATGTCGGCGATGGACGCGCCCGAACGCAGAAGGGCGTCGTTGACCCGGCGCTTGTCGTCCATGGTCACGCCGGGCGCCGGCAGGGACAGCAGGGCGGAGCCGCCGCCGGAGACCAGGAACAGGACCAAGTCGTCCGAACCGGCCCTCTCGGCGAGCGCCAGGATACGCTCGGCCGCGTCCCGTCCCGCCGCGTCGGGCAGGGGATGACCGGCCTCGACCACCTGGATATGCCGACACGGCGCGCCGTGGCCGTAGCGGGTGACGACCAGCCCGCCCAGGGGACCCGGCCAATTCTCCTCCACGGCCAGCGCCATGGCGGCGGCGGCCTTTCCCGCGCCGAGAACGATGGTCTCCCCCGGGGGAGGCTCGGGCAGGTTCGGCGGAACGCATACATCGGCCGAGGCGGCGGCCACGGCGGCTTCGAACAATGAAAGAAGGATTTCGTCCATTCCCCGGTCAGGGAACATCGTCGCGGAGACGCTTGAGGTGTTCGATGACCTGTTGCGAGGCCAGTTCCAGGTTGTGCGCCTCGGCGATGGCCCGCTCCCAGTCCCCGGCGTAATAATGCCTGAGCGCCTCCTTGCCGTGGCGATGCACCTCTTCGTGCGGCGCCTCCATCTCGCGATAGGCCGGATGGGCCTTCACGTCGTCGCCCGCCGCGCCGTAGTACCACTTGCCCAGGTTGCAGCTGCGGTGGTCCGGAAGGTCCTCCGGCAACAGCTCTCGCCGACCGCAGATGGTCTCCATGACCTGCTTCTTGAAGGTGACGTGGTCCGACTGGGTGACGGTGCAGACGGCGGCGTTCGATTTGAGATCGGACAGGTCCGACAGGCTTTTCTGGATGACGTCGTCGGCCCGGTCCATGGCGTCGACCACATGCTGGATCTCCTCGGCGTTCCGGGCCGCCATGCCGGCGATGGACACCACGCCCTGGGAGACCTCGGTCGAGGCTTCCCTCTGCTGGCCCAGGATGTTGGAGATGTCCTCCATCTTGCCGGTCACCGCCGTCACCTGCCCGGACACGTAGTCCATGTTGCCCCGGGTATCCTCGATGACGGATTTTCCTTCCTCGACCACCAAGCCGCCGCGCTCCATCACGCTGACGATGGCCGCCATTTCGGTCAGCAGGGTTTCGATGCGCCGTCGGATATCCTCGGTCGCCTTGGCGGTCTGGTTGGCCAGGTTCTTGACCTCGGAGGCGACGACCGCGAAGCCCTTGCCGACGTCGCCGGCGCGAGCCGCCTCGATGGTGGCGTTGAGCGCGAGCAGGTTGGTCTGTTTCGCGATGGCCTCGATTTCGTCGACGATGCCGCCGATTTCGGTCGAGGCGTCGGCCAGCGCGTCCACCTTCTCGGCCGCGTCGGCGACGGCTTCGGACACGCCTTGCATGGCGTCCACCGCCCGACCCGCCGCGCGCATGCCTTCCAGCGCCGCCGCGTTCGCGTTGCGGGCGTCCTCGGCGGCGGCCTCGCTGTTGGAGGAAATGTTGGCGACGGAGGCCACCATCTCCTCGGACGCCGCCGCGATGGACTGGCTGCGGTCGCTCAGCGCGTCGATCTCGCGGGTCAAGGCCACGATGGACGAAAGCGCCTCGTTGGCGTCGATGGAAATATCCACGAATTGCGTCAGGTTCTTCAGACGCAGGTCGGAAACGTCGTCTTCGCTCATCCTTTGCCCCCCGCCATGAGCGACCCTACCATAAAATGAAACACGCCGAAGGCAATCCCTATCTACGGCTTATTTTCGGATTGCCCGCCATTGGCGTCGGATTCGTCCTTCAGCCAATCGGCGACCGGCTCCCAGGCGCCTTGGGGCTGTGTTTCCTGCGGCTGTTCGCTCGGCGGGACGGTCGGAGGTTCGGGCGGCTGCTCTTGCTGCGGTTGGGCCGGTTCCGGCGGGGTCGGGAGCTCGGGCTCGGGCATGGCGATTTCCGGCTGGGCCTCTTCGGGCTGGGGCTGGGGCTCGGGCTCTTGCTCCGCCGGGGCGGGCTCGGTCTTGTCCTCGACGGGGGTGTCGCCCTCTTGCCCGCGCCAGGACAGCTCGAAGGCCTGGGTCAGGCCGTCCACGCCCTTGAAGTCATGGAGCCCCGCGTCGTTGAACTGGAAGCCCTGGTTCGCGACCGCGTCGCGGACGAGTTCGGACACCAGCACCTGGCCGGGCTCCGCCGTCTGTCCGAACCGGGCGGCGGTGGAGACCATGATGCCGTAGAAATCCCCCTCCTCGGCGATGGCCTGGCCCGCGTGCAGGCCGATGCCGACCCGAAGCGGCAGGCGCGGATAGGCGATGGAGTGGGCGCGCATGTCCCACTGCATGTCCCGCGCCGCCCGCACCGCCCGGGTCGGAGAGCGGAAGGTGGCCATGATGCCGGTTCCGGTGTGCTTGACCTCGGCGCCGTGCTGAGCCTCCAGATGCTCGCGCACGATGGAGCCGTGGGCGCGGCGAAGCTCCCGCAATCCGTCGTCGCCCAGCATGCCCGCAAGCTCGGCGGGAATGTCGATGAAGGTGAACATGACGGTGAGCGGGGCGCCCTCGGGAACCTCCTCGTCCGGACGGGACCAGGCGTCAAGCGCCCGCTCCAGCGCGCCGGTGGCGTCGGCGGCCTTGCCCAGGAAGGCGTACATGGCCCGGGCGCCGGAATCGAACATCTTGGCGTAGCGCGGATTCTCCATCAGGTAGTCGCCGTACTTCTTGGCGAAGGCTTGGGCCTGGGGGCCCGTCACGCCCATGAGATGGAGCGCGTCGCGCACCAGGTCCTGGCTCTCGCCCTCCTTCAGGCTCTTGGCGTAGCCCAGGGTCTCGCAGGCGCCGGCCAGGAACAGGCTGGCGCCGTACTGGGCGTGTTGGTCCATCTCGCGCGTCTTGCCCTTCAGGTTTCCGAGCGCTCGGCCGATGAACTGGGTCGCGTCCTGCTTGGCGCGCTGCTTCTTGTCGCCCTTGGGCGCGGGCTCCGACGGCGGATGAAGCTGAATGATGGGAAGGTAGCGCTTGTTCTCCAGGAAGATCCCCTGCATCACCGATTCATTAAAGCGCCGCCGGGTCGCCTCGGAATCGTCGACGGTGACGGTGGTTTCCGGCTCGGGCGGTTCGGGCGGCTCCGGCCCCTTGTCCTCCTTGGGTTTTCTCTTCTTCTTCTTGCGCTTACGCTTGGGTTTCTTGACCTTCTCGGTCTGAACCTGGATGCGGTGCAGAAGCTTCAACAAGGCGATGAAGACCAACACCGCCACGCCGCCCGAGACGACCATCGCGGTCTTTTTCGCCAGGAACGCCCCCAGGATCGCCCACATCACCGCGCCCATGGCCGTCGCCGCGAACAGGGAGGCGCCGAACACCAAGATCGTCTTCAGCGCGCCGCCGACGACGCGGGAGAAGAACTCCTCGAAATCCAGCGGATTCTTATCGCCCTCGCCCCAATCGTAATCGTCCAGGTCGCCCATCATCTCCTGGCGGCGGCGCTCCCCGGCCTCGGTTTCGTATTTCAGGATGAGTTCCGGGTGGAATCGGCCCGCCGCCTTGTCCAGTTTTTCCCGAATCAGGCGGACCTCGTCGATGTGGACGGCGTCGCGAAGGGCGTGGGTTTCGGCGACAGCCGGTTCGCGTTGATTCTCGTGGAAACGGGCGTGAATCTGCCAGCGCTGGCCCTTGCGCACCAGGATTTCATAGCTGATAGCATACTGGGATTCGTCATCCACGACCGCGCGCCCCCTAATTCAGTCGAAGCAGTATAACACCCTTAGAGACCTTCCAAAAACAACCGGCGCGCCTCCGCGTCGCGTTCGTCGGGCGCCCAGGGCGCGTTCTCGGAACCCAGCGGATCGAACGGCCCCGAGGTGGTCTCGTGGAAGATCGCCCATTCGTCGAGAGCGCGAACGAAATGATAGCGCCGGTCCTCGGCGCGATAGAAGAACGCATCGCCGCTTCCGGGCGCGCCAAGCGTCAGGGTTTCGAGCCGTCCCCCGCCGTCGTCGAAAAAGGTCAGGGCCAGCCGCCCCTCGACCATGTGGTAGGATTCGCTCCGGTTCAGGTGGCGGTGCGGCGAAATCCACGAATCGCGGTGCATCGCGATCAGCATTTCGTGAACCTTGGCGTCCAGATCGGGGTGGGCGCAGATGCGCGCGCGAAGCCGGGGCGCCCGGGCCGCCTGTTCGCGCAGGAAGGCGATCTCGTCCGGCCCGCAGGCGACGACCGGCCCCTCGGCGAAGAAGACCTCGTCGTTGACGCGCTTCAGCTTCATGCGCCGCCCCCGCCGTAATGGGCGCGCACGGCCTCGGCCACCCGGGCCACGGCGTCGTCGGCCATGTCCTGGTGGGCGGGCAGGCATAGGATTTTTTCGACCAGGGCCTCGGCCATGGGGACGTTCGCCTTGAACCGTTCGCGATAGGCGTCGTGCTTGTGCATCAGGTAGGGATGCAAGACCTTGGTTTCTATCCCCACGTCCGCCAAGTGGTCGCGGAGCCCGTCCCGGCCCTCGGCCAACACGGTGTAGGAATAGTAGCCGTGGCGGTCCCCGGGCCTTTCGATGGGCGTCTTCACCACATCGCTCAGCAATTCGTTATAAAGCGCCGCGACCCTTCGCCTCGCCTCGATGCGGGCGTCGAGTCGCCTCAGGTTGACCAGCAGCATGGCGGCCTGGACCGTGTCGAGGCGGCCGTTGACGCTGGGCTCGCGGCAGTTCTCCCTGTTCACCGTCCCGGCGTAACGGAGCGATCGCAGCCGCTCCGCCAAGGCCTCGTCGTCCGTCGCGACCGCCCCGGCTTCGCCATAGGCGGCGAGCACCTTCATCGGGTTCATGCTGAAACACGAGAGCCGCCCCCACGACCCCGCGGGCCTGTCCCCGAGCCGGGCGCCGAAGGCCTGGGCCGCGTCCTCAACCACGATCAAGCCATGCTTCTTCGCGATCGCCTCGATCCGTTCCATGTCGCACATCAAGCCGGTGAAATGGACCGGCAGGATCGCCTTGGTCCGGGGCGTGATCGCGTCCTCGATCAGGTCCGGGTTCATGTTCAAATCATCCGCAATATCCACGAACACCGGCGTCGCGCCGCAAAGGACCACGGCGTTGGTGGTCGCGACCCAGGTGAGCGGCGTGGTGATCACCTCGTCGCCCGGCCCGATGTCGAGGGCGCGGAGCCCCAGGTAAAGCGCGTCGGTGCCCGAGCCGACGCCGACTCCGAACCGGCGCCCGCACAGCTTGGCGACCTCGACCTCGAATTGATCGTGCTCCGGCCCCATGAGGATGCGGCCGTGGTCGAGAACGGCCGCGATCGCGTCCAGAAGCTCGCGTTTGTGGTCGGGGTCTCGCACGCTCAGGTCCAGGAAGGGGATGTCCACGTCCGCCTCATTCGAAAAAGATGAAACCCCAATCGCCGCCATAGCCGAACTTATGGAACAGCCAAGTCCATTCGTCCGGCGAATAAAACGATTCACAGGTCAGTTGCCAATAGAGAAGGTTCGCCTTCTCCCGCTCGGAGCGGTACGACTCGACGCATACATAGCGCCCGCCGCGCGCCACCCGCTCGATTTCGCCAAGGGCCTTCTCCAGATCGAAAACACGAAGATTGTGCAGGGTGTTGATGGAATAGACAAAATCGAAGACGTCGCTCTCCCACGGAAGGTCCGCGCAATCGCCAAGGACCAGGTTGTCGCGGATTTCCTCCTTGCCGTTTTCTACGGCGTAGGCGGAAACGTCGAGGCCCGCGACCTCGATCCCCGGAACCGCCCGGGTCAACTCGAACAGCAAAAACCCCTTGCCGCAGCCCACGTCCAGGACCCGCATGCCCGGCTTCAGCCCGTAATGCTCGGCCATGGCCCGGGCCACGGGCAGCCAGCGGCCGTCGTAGCGGTATCCCCCGTACCCGAAATGCCTCTCCCCGTCCCAATAATCCCGGCCCCACTGTTTGGCGACGGACGCGCACTCCGCCTTGTCATGCTCGACCACGCGGGCGACGTAGTCGCGTTTGGTGGCGGTGTGAAGGGGTCTCAGGAAATCGATTTCCGGCATGGGATCATTCGGGCTTTTTCGGCTTCTTGGGCTTGTCGGTCCGGGGCGCCCAAAGCCAGTCGTTGTCGTCCTTTTGCTTGTGCGGCTCCATGGCGACCATGATCGGTCCCTCGGACGAGCGCCTGGGGTCGTGCTTGAACTCGGTCAGCTTGGGCTTGCTCCGCTTCAGGCGGGACTTGTGCTGGATGGGCGCCATTTTGTAGTCCTGGACCGGTGTCGCGAGCGGGGCGTCGATTCCCGACCCGTCCGCCTCGTCCTCGCCGCTTGCCCGTCTCGTCTTGTTCTCCTCCTCGCCCAAGGGCTGCGCCATGGCGGCGACGTCGGCCAGGAGAGAGAGGTCCGTCTTACCGTCGGCGGCCAGGAGCGCGGACGCCTCGATCGCGGCGATGCGAGGCCGGGTCTCCCACCCGGCGAACTTCTCGCCCACCAGAAGCCTGCCGAGTTCGATGGCCGCCTCGCACGCCTTCAGCTCCGCATCGATATGGGGAACCTTGGGGAAAACCAGGACGAAGGTTTCGTCGCCTTCCAGCATGCAGTGGTTGCCCGGCCCGATGAATTCGCGAAGGGCGTTTTCCGAGATGTGGAGGATCCGCTCCGAAAGGCTTTCCCACTTCGCGCCCAAGGCGCCCTTGTATTCGGCCAGCGAGACCACGTGCGCCGCATCGTCGCGGTGCTTTTCCAGCATGTCGTCGAGAGAAATCGGAACCCAATGGGCGTCGGGGCCGAGCTTGGCGGATCGCCCCGATTTCCCGCTCGCCAGCCCGCCGAGATCGAACAAGGCGTCCCGCATGGCCCCGAACAGGCCGGGACGCCTTTTCGCCGACTTCTTTCCGCGCTTGGCCTTCTTGGCCACGTCCGACCTCCGTTACGACGCCTCTCGCCGGTCACTTCGCCAACAGATCATCGTCGTCGTCGAAGATGTCCGCCGGCATGGGCGGGGCGCGCTTTTCGATCAGCTTGATCTTGTCCAGGCCCTGCTTCAGCTCGGACAGCATGAACTCGCCGCGCTTGATCGGACCGCCGGAATCCTCGTCCGGGAAAATGCGGTTCCACGCCTCCATCTTCACCGTGAGCGCGCACAGCACCCCGCCGATGGTGGTGTGGTAGCTCTGGATCATCCGCTCGACCTTGCGGAACCGGGTGGCGTTCAGGTTGTCCCACATGGTCTCGCTGGACTTGTCGAAGTTCTCGAACCGCTCCGTCAGCTTCAACAAAAGCCCCTTGGTGGTCCGCTCCATCAGATCGCAGGCGCGCATCATGTTGGGATCCTGGGACAGCTGCCAGTTCTTGCGCATGTCGTCCATGGAGTAGATGAACTGGTCAATGATCGGCTTGATCGAATCCAGCCCGGCGCGGTAGTAGCTGAGCGAAAGGAAGATGTCGCCGTAGTCCTCGAGGAACACCGGGATGTCGCCGAGTTCGATCTCCAGCTTTTCCGCCATGACCTTGAGCTTTTCCAAAGCCTTCTTCACGTCCGGGTCGCGGAACAGCGCGATGATGTCCTCGAAGTCCGTGATGTTCATGTCGTCGTCGCCGTAGATCTGCATGATCAGCGGGCGCGTGAACGTGGTCATGTAGCTGGTCAGCTCCCGCATCTTGTTTTCCGAAAGCTTCAGGGCCTCCACGTCGTTGACGTCGATGCCCTGCTCGCGCAGCAGGATGCGGAGACTGTAGACGTCGTAGCTGGGAAGGCGCGCCAGGTTGCGCAGCATCAACAGGTCGGGATGGGGCGGCGCCTCGGGCCAGGAGAATTCGGTCGGCAGGCCCTCGACGTCGATCTGGCCGCTGCCCGAGCCCACGTCTTGGAACAACTCAACCACGCTGTCGAGGCGAACGTTCTTGATCAGCCGGGCGCGGCGCAGCGCGGGGGTTTGGATCGGCAACATCGACAACGGCAGGATGTAAAGGGAATCCCGATCGATGTCGGCGATTTCCTCCTCTGGCGGTTTTTCGATCTGGACCGTGTCGTCGGCGAAGGTCAGCTCGGCCTCATCCTCGGCCTCGTTTTCGCCAATCAACTCGTCGTCGTCGCTCATGCGCTCGATTTCCAATGCGTATGGCGGCGGAACCAGAAGAAAGGCCGCCGCTCTCTCGCCAATCTTGCTATATAACCCGCATGCCGCGCTACAAGATTATCGTCGAATATGATGGCGGGGGGTTCGTCGGCTGGCAACGCCAGGACAACGGCGTCACCGTCCAACAAGCGCTGGAGGAGGCCATCGCGGGCTTTTCCGGGGAGCGGGCGGTCGTCTTCGGCGCCGGGCGCACCGATTCCGGCGTTCACGCCATGGGCCAGGTCGCGCACTTCGATCTGGAGCGGACCTTCCCCCCCTACACGGTCCAGGCCGCGATCAACCAGCTCGTAAAGCCCCACGGAGTCGCGGTTCTGAACGCCCAAGAGGTCGACGGCGAATTCCACGCCCAGTTCTCGGCCAAGGAGCGCCGCTACCTCTACCGCATCCTCAACCGCCGCCCGCCCGCCGTGTTGGACAAGGGCCGGGTTTGGTGGGCGCCTAGGCCGCTCGACGCCGACGCCATGCACGCGGCGGCCCAAGGGTTGCTGGGCCATCACGACTTCACCACGTTTCGCGCCTCCATGTGCCAGGCCAAGTCGCCGATGCGCACGCTCGACCAACTGGACGTGGTCCGCGAAGGCGACGAAATCCGCGTTCACGCCCGGGCGCCGTCGTTCCTCCACCACCAGGTCCGCAACCTGGTCGGCACCCTGGTCCTGGTCGGGGACGGAAGGTGGACGGCGGAGCGGGTTCGCGAAGCCCTGGACGCCCGCGACCGGTCGGCGGGCGGCCCGACCGCGCCGCCGACGGGCCTTTATCTTGTCGAGGTTGTTTACTGAAAGCCAATGTCTGGCTACAGTCCCGCCCATGACCGAGAAAATGGAAAAATCAAGCGAGGAATGGCTGGCCCAGGCCAAGGTTTTGTCCGAGGCCCTGCCGTACATGAAGCGTCATTCAGGCCACGCCTTCGTGGTCAAGTACGGCGGCAACGCCATGGTGGACGACGCCTTGGCCCGGCTTTTCGCGCGCGACATCGTGCTTTTGCGCCAGGTGGGCATGGTTCCGATCGTGGTCCATGGCGGCGGGCCGCAAATCGGCGAGATGCTCAACAAGCTCGAGATCAAAAGCGAATTCATCGACGGCCTGCGGGTCACCGACGCCGACGCCGTCAACGTGGCGGAAATGGTTCTGTCCGGATCGATCAACAAACAGATCGTCTCCGCCATCAACCAAGCGGGCGGATTCGCCGTCGGACTGTCGGGCAAGGACGGGCACCTGATCAAGGCCCAGCGCGTGAAACGGACCAAGCGCGATCCAGACACCGGCGAGGAAATGGTCCTGGATCTGGGCCTGGTCGGCGAGCCCCGGGCGGTCAGCCCGATGGTGCTGAAAGCCTTCCAGAGCTCCGAAATCATCCCGGTCATCGCCCCCATCGGCTTCGGGGACGAGGACGAAACCCTGAACATCAACGCCGACACCGTCGCGGGCGCCATCGCGGCGGCGACCACGGCCAAGCGCCTTCTGCTGCTGACCGATGTCGAGGGCGTGATGGACAAGGACGGCCAGCTGATTTCCGAGATGCGCGCGAGCGAGGCCCGGGCGCTGATCGACGACGGCACCATCCACGGCGGCATGATCCCCAAGATCGAAACCTGCCTGAAGGCGATCAAGGAAGGGGTCGCAGGCGCCGTCATCATCGACGGCCGCGTCCCCCACGCGGTGCTGCTGGAGTTGTTCACCGAACACGGCGCGGGCACGCTGATCCGGGCGGGTTAACTCCCCCTCTAAGCATAACCATATAGCCCTCCTCCTCCTGAAGGAGGGCATGATTATTTCATCAACTGCATGGTTCTATGATGGACATGCCGCCGATAGCACGCAAATACCAGCCGGCCAAAGACTTGACCGGCTCCAGTCCCTCAATCGCCGGGCGCA
>CAYFNC010000076.1:0-11959 GCA_964344345.1 uncultured Hyphomicrobiales bacterium
CAGAAGAAAATAAGTTATTTGGTTATGAAATGGTCCGTCCCGAAGGACGGGCATGGTGCGGATACGTCGATCTTTCGCGGATTGAAGGCGAACAGTCTCGACAAGCTGTAGCCCAAGCCCTTGAACATTTGACCCGCGACGGTCTCCCCGGCATAGGGAAGACCGGAGCTCTGGCGTCGTTCGAGCTTTCTGACGAGACATTGGTCGTCCCGACCATGGAAAACCGGTTTCAGGCCCTGGCGGGAATAAGCGATGGAGCCCTTTGGTGCGTGGCGATGCAAAGCCATGCCCTTCTTTGCGGACCGGAATCCTTTGAGTGCGGTGAAGACGGGAAGCGAGAATCGTTGCATGACGCCTATGCGGAAGTCTGGGCGGAGCTTTCGGGCGGGGATTTGGAATTGCTCCGCCATTTCGCATGGCATGGGCTGTGGGGTGGGGCCTTCTTCAAGAAACGCTATTTTCCGAGTGGGAACTACCGTCCTTACGTTCTCACCAATCCCGGCAGCGTTTTCATTTTGAAAGCGGCGCGAAGCGAAGAGGCGGCGGCGGCGATCCTTAGGGATCTGCAGCACTACGGACTTTCACTGACGAGCGGTGTCAAGAAGGGATATGGAATCGACGCCTCAATATCCGGTTCGGCGCTTTGGAAACACTGTCCGTTTGCGCCCGAGAACGGCTGGGGCGAGATCGCGGTCAATACAGCCGTCCATGACGACACGTGGACGCCAACAGCGTGGAGAGAACTGCCATGAGCGCCTCTCCCGCCATGCAAAACCGTTGGATCGTAAAAGGCTTCTTGGCGCTTGATACGTCCATGCGCATCGGTTCCGGCGAGGCGGACGCCATAGCCGAAACGGGAGAGGACGTCCCGACGGAAATCTCTTGCATCCAACGCGACTTGGATGGCTGCCCAATGATTCCAGGCTCAAGCCTCAAGGGGGTGTTGCGCCATCAGGCCGTGACGAGGTATCCCGAGCTTAATAAGGGCGATCCGACTTTTGTTGGGGAGATTTTCGGCGTTCCTTCCAAGGAAGGAGACGAAGGCCAGGGCGGCCGCATCGAAATTCTGGACGCCCGCATGACCGAGTTGCCTGAGGCGGTCATGCGCTTCGAGGGGTACGATCAGGAACGTGTGTCTACGGTGGAGACCGCGATCGCAATTGACAGGGGAACCGGCGCTGTAGAAGGACGCAAGCTTTTCGCGCGCGATCACGTTCCGGCGGGCGCAATATTCCAAGTGGAATTTCGCGCCGACAACCTCAATGACGCCCAGATGGCTTTTTTCCTCGCCCTCCTGAACGGATTCGAACGACGCGAGGGAACGGGTGTCAACTTAGGCGGGGGCGGAACCGCGGGGCGAGGGTTGGCGCGTTGGCGGCTATCGGATTGCCGCAAATTCGATCGGGAAGCCCTCAAGGTTTACCTTGAGGGCGACGGGACCGTTCTCTGGTCGGAGATGGAAACCGTGGACGCGTTGGCGACCTTTCCCGAACTTGAGGAGGAAATCGCCCGGTTCGGGGAGGCGTATTGCCCAGTCGCTTCAATTGAAATCGCCTATACCCTCCACTTCGAATCCCCCTTCTTGGTTGCCGAGAGCGTAAAAGCAGAAAATGAGGGAGATCCGCAAACCGCACCACGCGCGCGGGCGAACCCCAAAGCGCGCGCCTTTGACGACATGCGGCAAGGACTTCCCGACCTTCCATCGTCTTCCGTTCGGGGCGCGCTGCGCGCATGGTCGGAACGAATACTATCCACTCTGGCGGGACATGAAAGGGATGCAGGGTTGCTGTTCGGCGAAGCAGGCAATCGAGGCGCGTTGGAAGTCCGGGACCTGCGTCCCGCTCCCAGTTGGACCATCCAAAGGGAGTCTCAGGAATTTGTTGCGGTCGACCGCTTCACCGGAGGCGCGGCGGATGGCTTGAAGTTCACCGTCGAAAGCCTTCGCCATGCCGCGTTCGATGGTGAACTCGTTTTAGACGCGACCAAGGCTGGGGTGGAGGGGGTTGGCTTGCTGGCGCTTGTGTTGCGCGATCTTGTAGAGGGCGAGCTGACGTTCGGTCATGGCGCTTCCAAGGGATACGGGGCTTGCCGTGGCGAAATCCGCTCCATCGGCGTTTTCGGAAAAGAAAGGGTTGATGGCGCGCCAGGCGAACTTTTGGCTGATCTGGACGCCAATTGTGGCGGTGACAGACCATGGAGGGCGGAAAACAACGGGCTTGCCCGCGTTCTGGCGGGCGCGGCGGAGGCGCTGGTCCGTCATATCGAGGACGAGGGAGCGGGATAGGGAAATGCCGTTTCATTACGAAAATGAATTCGTCAACCCTTATTACTTCGCGCCAGTGGGCGAAGAAATGAAGGACGTTGATAATGGGAACTTGGTGCGCCGTCTGCACGACGAGCTTCCTTCGGTCTCGGAATTTCGCGAGGGCGCGCTTGGTCATATGACGCATGCGTTGTGGCGCTCTGAAACCAATAGCGGGCGCATCGTCTGTCGGCTCGAGACGGAAGGGCCCATGGTGATCGGCGGCAAGCAAAATGCGGAGGGAGGAGGTGAACAGCCAACCCGTGTGGAGCCGTTCCGCCTTGACGGCCGCATCGCCATTCCCGCCACAAGCCTACGCGGCATGCTCTCCGGCTTGGCGGAGGCGGCGAGCCTGTCGGCGTTGCGGGTGTTGGGGGAATCTAAGCCATTGTCTTTCCGCCAGGACTACCGTGATGGGCTTTCCGCGCTGGGGATTATTCGTCAGGGGGAAGCAGGGTTGGAATTGGAACCGCTGGCCGCGCCGAATTTCACCGCAGGCCATTTGCTCACACAGAAATGGAAACGCATTTTTTCCCGTTGGCGTCTCAAGATCTTTATCGGGGGATACAATGGGGATAGCCCGTCGGGGATGGTTGAGACGGTATTGAAGCAACGAGAGTCTGGAAAAGCGAAAAATGAGTTCTGGTATCTGAAGGGGCTCCCTGCCGAATTGAATGAGAGGGCGAAGTGCGGAACCGACGAAACACTGTCTTTATTTCCCAGCGACGTCAAAGCGAAACGCAAGAAAAATTCAGATGACCCGGATCTGATCCTTGGCATGGGTGTTTCCCAGCACGCAACACTGGGAACCGTCAAGGAGCCTGGCGCCGTTCGAGGATATGTCCGCGCCCTCGGTCGTCGAAAAGGCATGCCCAGCGGAAAAAAATGCGAGTTTTTCATTCCCTATCCGAAGGACCTGGAAAAGGAAGCAATGCTTCCCATACCCCGATACGTCATCGACAACTTCGAGGCGATGGCCGACGAACGAACGGATGCGGAAGAAGATCTCCCATACCAGGAACGCCATCGTCCCCGCCACGGCCCGGACAACAAGCTGTGTCCGGCCCCGGGCGATATCGTATTCTTCGATGTGAACGACAATGGGGAAATCCGCGCTATTTCATATTCGTCGATTTGGCGCGGGTGCGTGACGAACGAGGCGCGCAAACTAACGGGGACGCATGACTTCCTGGCCAAGGCCGAAGAGGATTGCGGCCGGGAGCTTCGGCCTTTCGACAATACGCGTGAGACGATCACTCCGGCGGAAGCCCTGTTCGGCTTCGCCAGCCAGGAAGAGCGCAAGAAGCAGCGAAAGAAATGCCGCGAAGCAAAGGCGCCCTCAAAAAAGGACGGCCCATTGCCTCTCGCCTACGCCGGGCGGGTGCGGGTGTCGTTCGGCGAGGCCGAGGATCGGGAGGCGGCCGAAGGCGACGGGCTCCTGGAGAAGGAACGGATCGTGCTCCGCGCCTTGGGCGCGCCGAAGTTGCCGGCGCCCGCCATGTATTTCGTCGATCCGGCCCATCCGGAAAACGCCATCGCCAAAAAAGACCTTTCGCCCGAAAAACACCGCATCCAGGGGCGCAAGTTCTATGTCCACGATCCCGCGCGCAACACGAACACCCCCCCGCGTTGGAAAACCCTCAACCCCGGGGACAAACCGAAAATCAAGAACTCCGTCCGTCCCGTCGCCCAGGGGGCGGCGTTCTGGTTCCATGTGGACTTCGAAAATTTGACCGACGCCGAACTGGCCCTGTTGCTGTTCACGCTCAGGCCGCTGGGGCCTTTCCGGCACAAGCTGGGCATGGGCAAGCCATTGGGGCTCGGCACGGTGAGAATCGACGTCTGCGGATTGTTCTTGATCGATCGACGGGAGCGCTATCGCGTCGTCGCCGATCGGGAGGAAAACTTCCTCGCTCCGTCGCGCTATGGCGAGGGCCGCGCGACCGACAGCATGGACGGCGCGCCGGAGCGGCTTTATCCTCGCGAGAAGGCGTTTGCGTCTCCCGAGTCCGGGTCGTGCGAGCGCGTCGAGAAGTTGGGCGAGGCGATGACGTATTGGAAAGACCTGCAAAAAGCTGCGCCCATAACCCACAAAGCCATCATGCTTCTGGGAACGGACGGCGCGGCGGAAGGCCGCCAAGGGGATCCGGTGGCCTATCCCGTGGCCCAAGGCGGGGATGGGGAGACCAATGGGTACGAGTGGTTCGTCAACAACGACGATCGCAAGGCCCCGCTCCACGGCCGGCGCCTGCTTCCCCTGGAAAAGGATGACGAGAGGTTGCCGCGCCTGAAAGTGAACAAAAGGCTCCCCCGTCCATGACCGTCCTGCGTTTCTTTCTCGGCGGCGCCGACCTGGAGATGGCGGAGATCCGCGCGCTCCTCGAAATCCACGCCCCCGGCCGGTTCGTGGACAAGGGACTGGAATGGGGCGCGAAGGCGTCCGATTGCCGCGACGAAATCGCCGCCGCGCTCGCGCGGGGGGAAACGCCGGTTCTGGTCGAACTGGACTGGGACCTGGACGGGATCGTGGACCGCGGCCGGGTTCGCGAAATCGACCACCATGGGGATCGGGCGGGACGCCCCGCGTCCCTGCGCCAGGCGTTCGAGATTCTGGGACTGCCCGAAGACGCCTGGACCCGGCGCCTTGAACTTGTGGCCGCCAACGATGTCGGGCACATCCGGGCCATGAAGGCCGCGGGCGCGACGGCGGAGGAGATCGCGGAAATCCGCCGCGCCGACCGCGCCGCCCAGGGCGTCGGCGCCGACGAGGAAGCCGACGCCGCCCAGGCGATCGCCCGCGGGCGGGAACTGACGGGCGCGAGCGGGACCGGCGTCACCGTGATCGCCGTTTCCCATGACCGCTCCACCGCCGCCGCCGACCTGATGGAGGCCGACGCGGGCGGACCCGGGTTCGAAAACCTGGTGGTGGTCATGCCGTCCAAGCTGGCGTTTTTCGGTTCCGGCGCGTTGGTGCTGGCGTTGAAGGACGCGGCGCCCGAAAGCTGGTGGGGCGGCGCCCTGCCGGAACGGGGCTTTTGGGGCCGCGACGCCGCCGGCCCCGTTCGCGGCCCGGCCCTGGCATCCATGGCCGTCGTCCTCGGCCTGTCCCCCGACGACCTCGCGCCGGCCGAACCAGACTCGCGCTGACCCGGCGCCGGCCCTCCCGGCTCTCATTCCAGCTCCCCCCCCGATACGCCAAGCCGCCCCGGCTCCCGCACGCGCTCTCGCCGCCGCGCCGCGAACCCTTCGCGACCGCCCGATGCAAAGAATCCCTCCAATTGATGGGATCCCCGGGTTTCACCTGCCGTACCGCAGGTACACGGCACTGAACTGCCTTTGGGCTGGAGCCCTGGCGTCCGGTGTTTCACCTGCCGTACCGCAGGTACATGGCACTGAACCAGAAGAGTTGGAGCATGGAACTGGGTGGTAAGTTTCACCTGCCGTACCGCAGGTACATGGCACTGAACCGCCTCAAAAAGCACATCGAGGAGTTGAGTTTCACCTGCCGTACCGCAGGTACATGGCACTGAACAAAGAGGATGTCAAAGAAATAAGTTGGAAGGTTTCACCTGCCGTACCGCAGGTACATGGCACTGAACAATCAGGACGGCGTCGGTTTTAAAAGACGCAGTTTCACCTGCCGTACCGCAGGTACATGGCACTGAACTTCTCCCAACATCGAAAGGAAAAAAGAAATGGGTTTCACCTGCCGTACCGCAGGTACATGGCACTGAACTTCCCCGGATTCGAGTGGGTTCGGCGAGCGGGTTTCACCTGCCGTACCGCAGGTACATGGCACTGAACATCCGCATCATCCAGGAATGCCCTGTCACTGTTTCACCTGCCGTACCGCAGGTACATGGCACTGAACCAAAGGGAGGAATGATATGAGTAAAACGTTGTTTCACCTGCCGTACCGCAGGTACATGGCACTGAACCTATGAGCGCTTTCTGGGGGATGATGATGAAGTTTCACCTGCCGTACCGCAGGTACATGGCACTGAACTTAGGGGGTTGCAACCATCTGCGCAAGCGATAATCCATCGCATGAAATCCATAGGGTAGGGCGCGTAATCCGTCCATATTGGGAGTTGCGGCGATAAAATTCAAAATCATCAAACAATATCATTGCGTTATAAAGCTCCACAGGGTCCGTCCAAAAATCGCCATGAAGGCGCAGAGCGCCAGCGCCATCCAGAAGGCGAAGCGTCCGTCGATTCCACGGCCCCGCCGCCGCGACGCCCATTCGAACCCACCCCACAGCGTTCCCACCACCGCCACGCCGACGAACAGGGCGGTGAAGGTTTGCCCCAAGGGCAGCTTCGCGACCAGCCATTCGAACGCGGTGCGGAACGCCGAACCCTTTTGCGGGTCCAGCAGGGCGGACATGACCAGGAACGGGACCCCGACGAACCCGGCCGCGAGCACCAGCATGTTGAGGCCGCGTTCACGCTTTTCCTCCGCTTCCCGCCGATGTTCGGCCAGATAGGCGTCGGTGCGCGCGATGCTGTCCAGGACGGTCTGGAATTCCCGGTCGATGGGGCTGTTCTCGCACATGCGGTCGAACAGCTCCTTCCCTTGAACCTGGGAGGTCACGGTGCGGTACCATTGGACGTCGGTGAACAGCATCAGGTCGCGGCGCAAGGCCTCGTAGCGCCGTTCGCCCTCGCCGTTCGCGTCCGGTTTCGCGATCAATCCGGTCGCTTCCGCCCCCTGGTGGGACAGCGCGGACAGCGCGGCCTCGTAAGCCTGGCGGATCAAAAACAGGCGTCGGTAAAGGGTGGGCATGTGCAGGTGGTGCGCGACGTTGAGGCCAAACCCGCCGAACCCCAGATAAGTGAAGGAATGGCTGGTGACGGCGTAAAGGCTTCCCCAGGATTCGAAACGGCGATAGGCCGCCTTTTCGTATTCCTCTCGCGCGTAATCGGGATCGTAAGCCATGTTTTCGCCATAGCTATCCACCGTGGCGAGGCGCTGCACCAATGGAGCCAGGCGTTCTTGACCGGTTTTCAAGCCCGGTCTCGCGCCCGCCGCCACCGCCGAAACGATGACTTGCCCCCCTTCGTTGGATAGAGGTTGGATCGCGACATTCCGGTACGCCGCTTTCAGCAACAGCGCGAACCAGCCCGCGATCCGGTCGCGGTCCACATCCCGCCCCCGGGCGACGCGCGCGGTCCCCAGGCCGGGCCAGCGCAGAACGGTCAGGGAGTGCGTGTCCGCGCCGTCGCCCCAGACGCCTTCCTTGAGGGTCGAACGAACGAAACGCAACGTGTGGGTGATGTCCAGCAGCAAGGCCATGGTCATGGGAATGCGCCGTCCGCCCAGGTCCCCGATTTTACTCGCCCGTCCGCCGCCGAACAAATCGCGCCAGTGGTCGATCGGCGGGGCGTCGCCGGATCGCTCCACCGGGCGGAGCGCGCCATCGACCATCTCCCACGCGCCGGCGTCGTCGCCCACGGTCCATTCGATGAGTCCCGTCGCCTCGGGAAACAGGTGAACGCGGAGCGCCCGCAAGGGCAAACGCAGCGGATAGGCTTGGCGCGGGGTCAGGGCAAAGAATTCGGGCCCGGCGTCGCCCAGGGGAATATCATACGAACGTATGGCCGCGTCCGTGGCTTCTTCAATGTCTTGTGGGACCAGGATGGACTGCGGCGTGCCGAGGAAATACGCGGCTTCCTGCGGACCGGCGACGACCGGAACGGCGCCGCGCGAAGGCTCGATAACGCCATCTCGGAACCGGAAGGGCTGATTGAAGGTGACGCGCCAACGCTGGACCGGGCGATTGCCGCCGAGAACGCTCCACAGCAGGGCGTCGGCTAACGCGTCGATAGGATTCTCCTGACCATCCGCGACGGTCTCGTCATCGACTTCGGCCTGAAGCCGCCCAGGCGCGGCGGTGGTCGGGGCGAGGGATACGTCGTCGCGCCAGCCTTCCTGGATTTCGTCGAGGATCGCGGCGTCTCTGTCGTTTCCCGCGAAGTCGAGCGCCGCCGAACGGCGTGCAGCATCCAGATAAACGGCAAGGATGCGCGGGGGCGAGGCCGGAAGCTCGCCAAACGCGTCCAGTCGCCACAACAGGACAGCGTCGATCAGGAACGGGCGCCAACAGAGGTCGGCCTCGACGAGAATGAGTTTCGGGTCGCCGTGAACGTCGCGGCCCGTTTCCAGCGTTTGCGCGCGCATCGGCTCGATACCGGTTTCGTCTCCGCCCGCCAAAGCCCTGGCGAGGGCTTGCGCCTTTTCCCAGACGGCGTTCTCGCCAGCTTTGTTCCAGTCTTCGAATATGGGGCTGCGCTTATCTTCGGAACGCGCCTGTTCCGCTTTAAGGATCGCCTTGGCGCGGATGGCGGCGATCGCCCCGTTTTGCTCCATCAGCTTCAGGCCGCGCGCTTTAATGCACGGATCCAGGCATCCTTGCGGCTTGGGCGGTGGATTGAATTCCCGGCCTCCCTCGCCGAAGCTCCAAAGATCGCGGTGCGGACGACGAGACAAACGGCTCGACCCGTCCTCGGGGAGCATTCCCTCCTCGAAGGCGTTACGCCACGCTTCGCGGAAGAGCGTGGGCATCCCTCCACGTTGGTCCGCCTTTATCAATGCCTGGAGATCGTTTGGAAGGTTATTCCGTGACATGGGCGCGTCGTTCGTGGATTGGTTGCCGATGTGTGCCTCGCAGATTCATGAGGTGGAAATGCATGCCCACCGTCAACGATGAGGATTTATCCAACGTCGCGGAAAATTCAGTTTCCTTGCGCATGGAAATGCCAAAATACCCGAAAGCAGAGAACAATGCGCTGGCATCTATGCTCTTTATGTCTGTCCTGATGTTCAACTTTCCTCCCGCATAACAGATTGGCCAGGAAATGTAGGCGGGGAATTATACAAGCCGTATGGATGCGATGAAGGCCACGGCCGCCATTTCCGTAGTGTTGCGTGTTGATGCTCCTCGCGAAGGGCGCGCCTTAATTCATCGTCTCGGCGTTGACATCTAACCTTTCATAAGAACCCAGACAAAATTTAGGCTGGTTCAATAATCACCCGTTCACCTTCTCCTTCAACGCCGCCCCGGGCCTGAACTTCGGCTGCCGGGACGCCGGAATTTCGATCGCCTGTCCGGTCCGGGGATTTCGCCCCGTGCTTGCCTTGCGTTGGGCCGTGGCGAAGGTTCCGAAGCCGACGATGCGGACGTCTTCGTCTTCTTTCAGGGCGCCTGTGACCGCGTCGAACAGGGCGTCGACGGTCTTGGACGCGTCGGTTTTCGTCACGCCCGCCTTTTCGGCGACGGCGGCGATCAGGTCGTTCTTGTTCATGCGTTTGGTCTCCCCCATGGCGTTGTTTGCGCCGTCTGAATAGCCCGCCTCTGGCGGGAACTCAACGAAAAGAGATAGAGGCCGTGTCCTTCGGGCGAATTTGTTCGCCAGGAGGAGAAGAGGCCATGACGAGGGACAATACGAGAGCTATCGACGTTCATCCGGTCGATTCGGCGCGGTTTTCGTCGGGGGAGTGGTGTTTTCAGACCCACAAGACCGTTGGGCGGGGCGACATCTACGCCGCCTACAGCGCCGATCGCATCGGCATGGGACAGCCCATTCGCAAGCCGTTCGGCTGGAAAGGGGCGCTTTGGGCGTGCGTCGGCATGAGTTGGGAGCCGGGCGCGGTTTCGGCCAAGGCCTACCGCCTCATCCCGGTACGGATGTTCGAGGGAACGGCGCTGAGCCATGCGGAGAAAACTTCGGACGCCGCCGCCCGCGCCGACCCGCTTGGCTTCTATCACGGCGTGATCGTCACGCACTTGCGCGAGGCGTTCGTGCTCTGCGGACCTCCGGCCGCGTTCGCGCCGGGGCGCGCCGAGCAGCTTTCCCTGTTCTGAATTCACCGCCGATGAGAGTTGGAGGTCGGTTCCTCCGGGCGAGTTGATCGCCTGGAGGAGAGAAGCCGTGAACGCCTTTCAGCACATCGTCAGCGTTTCCGGCGGCAAGGACAGCGCCGCCGTTTACCTTCGCGCCCTGGAGCTCACCGAGAAGGCCGGGTTTTCGTTCCGGGCCGTGTTCGCCGATACGGGACATGAACATGAGTGGACCTACGACTACGTCCGCGGTCTGGCCGCCAGAACCGGCGGACCCGAGGTCGAATGGGTTCGGGCGGATTTTTCGACGCGGTTCAATACCAAGCAGGAGACCATCGCAACGAAGTGGCGGGCCGAGGGCGTGGTCGAGGGGCGCGTGCTTGCGGCGCTCGGGGCGTGTCGGCCGACGGGGAGTCCGTTTCTGGACCTGTGCCTGCTCAAAGGCCGGTTTCCATCCACGCGCGCGCGGTTCTGCAGCCAGGACCTGAAGCGCGCGCCCATCGACCGCCACGTCACCATCCCCGCCCTGGAGCGCGGCCCCGTGGTCATGTGGACCGGCGTGCGCGCGGACGAAAGCGCCGCCAGGGCTCGCCTGCCGCGCGTCAATCGCGGAGACCTCGGGGAATGGGTCTACCGTCCGATCCTGCATTGGACGGTGGACGACGTGTTCGCCATCCACCGTCGCCACGGGCTCGATCCCAACCCGCTCTACAAGGCGGGCTGCCGCCCCGTCGGCTGCATGCCGTGCATCCACGCGGCCAAATCGGAATTGCGCAACATCGCGGCCCGCTTTCCCGAGCGCATCGACCGCATCGAGGCCTGGGAGGCCCACGTCGGCCAGGCGTCCAAACGGGGCGCATCCACCTTCTTTTCCGTCGACAAAATCCCGGGCCCGCACAAGCGGGACAAGCGCTTGCCCATCCCAGGCGTCCGGGACGTGGTCGCCTGGTCGCTGACCGGGCGAGGCGGACGGCAAGGCGATCTGTTCCTCGACGACGAATTCCGCGATCCGCCCGTATGCGCATCGGCCTACGGGCTCTGCGAATGTTTTCGGCTTCGCCGAGAGGGAGAGGCCGGACAAGGGAGGGTGAGAAGGTTTCGGGGAGAGGCTCCGGAGCCGGTTTTTCTGAACTTGGGGAGGGTTCCCATGGCGTCGGCGGAGTTCGCGGTTGATTTGTTTTCACAGTCCGGGGGAGGGACGCGGGGCGAGCGGTTGTTGGAGGCCGCTCGCGCCATGCTGGCCGTGCTAAGCGACGGGCGGGCGTTGTCGGCCCGGGTTTTGCGGGGGGCGATGGTTTCGGCGTTCGGGGGATCGGACGCGGAGGGGGCTTGGGGGTGGAAGGATGTTTACGAGGCGCAGGAAGTGGCCGCCGTTTTGTTTCTGCGGAAGTATCGGGCGGCGCTGGCGCGGCGTTCGGCCGAAGACGTGGTGGCGACGTTGGAGACGCTGCAGGGGCTGATGGCGACGCATACGCGGCGTTCCGAGACGTCGCGGCGGTGGCAGCAGTTTTCGACGCCTTTGCCGTTGGGGTTCGTTGTGGCCGAGTCCGCCGGTTTCGTCGCCGGCGACGTGGTGCTGGAGCCGTCCGCCGGGACCGGGTTGCTGGCCGCGTTCGCCGAGCGCTTGGGCGCGACGGTGTTGCTCAACGAGTTGGAGCCCGGGCGGCGGGAGGTTCTGTCCGGGCTGTTCCCGAACGTCACCGGACACAACGCGGAGTATGTGGACGATTTGCTGCCGAGAGACGCGGTCCCGTCGGTGGTCCTGATGAACCCGCCGTTCAGCGCGTCGCCGACCGTCTCGCGGACCAGCCCCG
>CAYFNC010000077.1:0-11362 GCA_964344345.1 uncultured Hyphomicrobiales bacterium
GACACCATCACATCATCCCGTCATCATGAACAGGGCGGCTTCAACGGACGGACACGGCGATGCCGATACTGGCGCCGATGCTTGCTTGACCCTCGTCCAGGGCGAAAGGTTCGGACAGCGCCGCGAGGATCGTCTCGGCCACGCGCGAAACGGCCTTTCGTGTCATTGAGCCTTTTAGAACAATGACGAATTCATCACCGCCATAGCGCGCCACCATGTCCACGTCGCGGACGCTTGATTTCAGGCGTTTGGCCACCTGCAAAAGCAATAGATCGCCTGCGTGATGCCCCATGCTGTCGTTGACGTTCTTGAAGCCGTCCAAATCCACGAAAAGCACGATCACCTTGGAGCCGGTTCGCCGCGCCTGTTTAATTTCCTTTTCCAACCGGTTCATGAACAGGGCTCGGTTGGGAAGATCCGTAAGGGTGTCGTGGGTCGCAGAGTGGTGTATGCGTTTCTCCTCCTTCTTACGGTCGGTGATATCCCGGGCGGTCACGATCATCAGCGGGCGCAGGGCCGCGTGGAACATGCCAAGCTGGCTTTCCATGATGAAGGCGGACCCATCCTTTCTTCGGAACCGGTATTCCGATGTCAACGGGGTATCAGGCGTGACGGTTTTCCAGAGTCGGAGATACTCATCGACGTCCATCTCCTCCATCAAATCGGCGAACGACATGTTTTCGAGTTCGTCCGGCGTGTATCCGAAACTGTTCACCGCCGCCCTGTTGAACGTCAGGATGTTCCCGTCGAAATCATGAATGATAAGGCAGTCGCCCACGTTCTCCATCACGCCGCGCAAGGCGATTTCCCGCTTGTGGGCCTCCTCGAGACCCGTTTCCGCCCGATCGCGCCGGATCATGTTGGCGATGCCGTCCGATACCGCGGAAACGAATTGCTCGTACGCCGGATCGCGCTGGAAACCTTCGGGAACGTAGAGGTTCAATACGCCCAACAATTCGCCGTCGGATTTGATCGGCACGCAATAATGCCCATGGGGGGCGATTCCGTCGTAAACGGTATCGTGACGATGATCGATTGCGTCGGCGAATTCGATTTGTTCCGATTGGGCGGCCCGCCCACACAGGCAGTGTCCGAACGGGACGCGGCTGCACGCGCTTAACAGGTGCTCGTGCAGTCCCTGTTGGGCGACCATGTTCAAATGCTCTCCATCCTCGTCCACCAGGAAGATACTGCCTTGGTTCATGAAGCCAAGACGGTGACTGGACAGCAGGCGGGATAGGCTTCTTTCCAGCTTTTCGGCCAATGGAATGGGCGCCTGGGAGATTTCCATGATCGCGGCCACCACCTCCTGGTCCCGGCGATGGATTTCGACCTCTCGATTGGCCTTCTCCGTATGGCGCTCCAAGGTGGTGAGAATGCCGAAAAACAGCGCCGACATGACCCCGCCCAAAGCAACCGCCCCCATGACGAACAACCAGGTCATCCGCTCGAACTCGGTGTTGAGAGAGGTCATGTTGCGGATGATCACGAAATCCCCGATCTCTTCGCCTCTCGCGTCCAGCATGGGAATGAACGCGACCATCAGATCGTCGCCGTTGTCCTCGAATGAAATGGGGACGCGCTGAGGATGCCCCCCCTCGGCGGCCATGGCGTCCAGGGGGTCCGGAATGGGATCGATCGTTCGGCTGGCGATGACCGTGTTTGTGAACCGGTCCCAGTTTTCCGAATGCCCGAACAGGCTCATGCCCTGTTCCCATCCCTCCCGGCGGAGATGCTTTTTGTGGATCAGCACCATCAAGTCAATTTCGAGAACGTCGTGCAGGCCCTCGATGATGTGGTTGATCTCCTTTCCCAGTTCGAGGAAGCCGATCAACCGGCCGTCGTCATGCCAAGGCATGACCACCCTGAGGGTGAGGGTTCCGAGCGGGCCAAGCTCCAGGCCCTGAGCGCTCTTGCCGGTGCGTTCCGCCTCCAAGGTGGTGAAACGGTCGATGATGTCGCCATGGCGGCTGGGCTTGTGGACCCGCAGCCAGTTCCGCCTGTCAGGTTCCGTAAAATAGAAATGGGTGATTTGGTGGTGGTGATGGAGTTGGTGGTACAAGGGCCGCGCCCATTGCATAAGGCCTTCCCGGTCCCTGTCCAGGAAGGCCCGCCTCGCGCGTTCATTTTCCATGATGCCGTGGAAAGCGGCGTGGATTTCAAGCGCCTCGCCTTCGAGGGATCGCAGGAAGAAACGCTCGACCGCCTTGAGGGTTCTCGAAATTTCCCGCTTGTGGATAGTCTTGCGCTCCCAGAAGTCGATAGCCACGAAGCCGCCGACCAGACCGACGACGACCAGGGTGAAGGCGACCAAGATGATTTTCTTGGCCTGCCGATTTCCGTCGTTCGCGACGGCCAACACCCGTGGCAGCTCTACCAAAATCCTTTCCTTTCGGTTGCCCTCGGGGCGATCCAACATTGCTGACAGGGACCGCCCCCTGGATCGACCTGCGTCTGCTGTCGTTCCTGACCGAAACGATAAAACCGATGCAGGACCTATGAGGATGGCACGGCGTCGCGATGACGGCACTGAAGTTCGTCATAGGCGGTTCGACCAAAAACTGACAATTGTCAGTTCATGGCGATTTCGGCCAAGCCATCGGGGTCGAAACGGAAGTGGTTGGACGCCTGCTGATCGATGACCCCGCTACGCTTGAAATCGGCGATGATCCGGCTTGCGGTTTCGGGGGTGATGCTGAGCATGGAGGCCACGTCCTCGCGGCTGAACAGCTCGCACGTGGGCTCGTTCGGGTCCAACTGGAGATAAAAGAACAGGCGCGCCACCCTGGCGCGGGCGTTGCCCGTGGACAATTTGGTGAGCCATTCGTCCGCTTGCTGCACCGAATCCTGGAACCGTCGCATGAGCTGCTTGTGGAGCCGTGGAGTATCCCGATTCAGGCGATGGATGGTTTCGCAAGGAATGCGGCAGACCAAGGTCGGTTGCACGGCCTCCGCCGTATGGTGATAGGGCTCTCCAAGAAGGGTCTCCAACCCCGCCACCTGTCCCCGACGCAACAGGCGCACGATGCGTTTCGCGCCATTTGGAAGATGTTGGATCAATTTCACCAAGCCATCCCGGACGGTGAAAACCGAAACGCCTTCCTCGCCCTCGTTGTAAAGGACGCCTCCGTCGGAGAAGGACATATCGTCGATGGGAAGCGGGTTGAGCAGCATGTCCTCGGCCTTCAGGTCCGAGAACAAAACCAAGTGACGCACGCCGCACTCGTCACACTTGGAAATTCCTCTCCATACGGAGTCGGTGCACGATTGACCCATGGCAAACCCTCCCGTTGAGAGACGCACGGAGTAGTTATGGTTTTGGCGTACGCCCCTTTTGCAGAAATTTCCGAGATATGGTCTTCCAAAATCCCCTTAGCCAGTCTTTCGAACTTTTCAAGATTCTGCCGGAAACGCGGTGCAAATGCAAACATCGTGGATGTAATGGAAAAAGCGCCTGTAGGCATAAGAACATAGCGGACTATGCATGCTTCTAGCCCGATCTATTCATCCTGTTGGCGGCCATGGTGTCGGGACGGGACGGGCGTGCTTTTGCCTGACGCGGTTGGCGTCTAATTTTTCGGTATTGGCTTTGGCCGGCGTTGGGGTTGCAGAGAGAGCGTTCCTACGGTTGCCGAGGTTGCGAAGGCTTTGTCGGTGGCGGTGCAGACGTACTACCGGTGGCGGAAGGAGTACGGGGGCCTGAAAGTGAGCCACCCGTGACCAACACGGTTGTCCCGCCGTACAGGATCAATCAGGCCTATGCGGAAAGGAAGCCCATGCATTAACATTCAAACTGGACCGATGATCGGGGGCAGGTCACCCGAAATTCTGACGTTTGCAATTAAGGGAATCCAAGAGCTGCATTCTTTCCAATAAGATTGTTTTATGAAATGATGGTTCAGCTCAAACACCATTCAGGAAGGTGAGAATGGTTATGCGGCTGTCGAAGGCGGGGTTGACGCTCCTGCTGCTGTTAACGATCCTTTTTCCAAAGTTGGCGTATTCCCAATCCATCCTTGTCGGTCTCGACGCGGATCTCAGTTCGGGCTCGGCCCGGGCCGGGGAGGCGATCCGGCGCGGGGCGCTGTTGGCCATGGACGAGATCAACGCCAAGGGCGGCGCTTTGGGACGGCCGCTGGAACTGACCGCCCGCGACCATCACGGCATCCCGAACCGGGGCAAGGACAACGTGGAGGCGTTGGCGGCCGATCCCAACGTCGTCGCCATCCTGGGCGGGCTGCACACGCCGGTGGCCATGCACGAACTTCCGACCGTTCACGAACACGGCGTCCCCTTCCTGATTCCCTGGGCGGCGGGAACGCCCGTCGTCGACAACAAGTTCGAACCGAATTTCGTCTTCCGCGTCTCGGTGCGCGACCAGTTCGCGGGCGGGTTCCTGGTCGACCGGGCGGTCAAGCGGGGATTCAAGAAACTGGCCCTGCTGTTGGAGCGCACGGGATGGGGCCGGTCCAACGAAAAGGCGATGAAGTCCGCGCTGGACGAACGCGGGCTTGAGCCCGCGGCCGTGAACTGGTTCCACTGGGGCGAGAAGAACATGGAGCGCGTGGTCGGGCAGTTGGCGGAATCCGGCGCCCAGGCTGTCCTGCTGGTCGGAAACGCGCCCGAGGGACTGAAGGCGGCGAAGGCCATGGCCGCCCTGCCCAAGGACAGGCGCCTGCCCATCATCTCGCACTGGGGGATCACCGGGGGGCGGTTCGCGGAGGAGGCGAACGCGTTCCTGTCCGAAATCGACCTGACGTTCCTGCAGACCTTTTCCTTTTTCGATCCGCCGTTTCCCGACCGGGCCGAGCCCGTCGTCCGCGCCTACGCGAAGAAGTTTCCCGACGCCAAGGACGCAAAGGGCATCTTCGCGCCCGTCGGAACCGCGCACGCCTACGACCTGATCCACCTTCTGGCCAAGGCTATCGAGGGAGCCGGGAGCGTGGACCGCGACAAGGTCCGCCAGGCCCTGGAAACCCTGCCCCGCCACGAGGGGCTGGTGCGCGACTATTCACCGCCGTTCACGCCCGAACGCCACGACGCGCTCGACGCCGGTGATTTCAACCTGGCCCGTTACGGCGAGGGCGGAACCATATGGTTCGTGAAATGACGGGAACAGGCTCGCCCCCCCGACTTCTCCACCAGGCGTTCGCCAGAACCATCCCGCCCATGCTGATCTTGATGGCCCTGCTTTACGCCGGCGGCGAGGTCGTTTTGCGAAGGACGGTTACGGCCGACCATCAGGAGATGGTGGAAAACGAATCCCGGCACCTGGCGAAACTTCTCGACGCCCGTCTGTCGTCGCTTCGGGACCTGCTGCGGGGGCTTGCGGAAAACGACCTGTTGATCAACGGCCTGATCGACGCCCAGAAGCGCGACGACTACCTGCCGCCGTTCTTCAAGACCCTGAGTCTTCCAGGCGGCGGATCGCCTCGGATAATCTTCGCCGATTACAAGGGCCGCCCCTTGATCAGCAACAGGCTCGACGTCTCCTTGCCTCTGTCGCAGGCGCGCCTGCAGGGTGTCCTGGCCGGGCGGGATGCGTTCCACGTCGATGAATCGCGGTTGGTGTTGGCCGTCCCCGTTCGTTATCTGGGACAACCCGAGGGGCTATTGCTCTTGGCGTACGAAAAAAAGGATTTCGGGGCCTTGCTGGCGACCGGAGGGGCGGTCGATTACATCGTGGCCAAGAGCGGATTCGTAACGCTTTTCGGCAGCAATCCCGATCTTTCCCTGCCCAGGATGGAAACGGGGTGGATCCTGTCCCGCGCGCGCCTGGAATCCTTTCCGGACCTGGAGGTGATCAGCGGCGTTCCCAGCGACGCCATCGAGATGACTTTACGGCGGTTCCGCATGCTCCAGATCGCCGGTTTTCTTCTGTTGTTCACCGTCATGCTGATCGGGATTTGGCTGGCGGCGCGAAGGATGGTCGCGCCGCTCGCGGACTTTTCGGCCACGTTGGAGGACATCCACCAAAGCAAGGACCTCTCCAAGCGGGTGGGCGCGAGCGGGGTGTTGGAGCTGGACCGGGTCGGCGACGCCTTCAACACCATGGCCCATGGGTTGGAGGAGCGCTCCAAGGAGCTGGTCGACGCCAAGACCGTCATCACCGAGCGCCAAAAGACCGAAACGCGCCTCGCCGCGTTGGCGCACGTCCGCCAGGGGCTGCTGGACACGCGCCCGCTCGAGGACAAGCTGACCACGATCACGGATTCCATCGTCGAAATCCTGAACGCGGATTTCGCCAGGATTTGGATCCTTCGGCCCGGGGACGCCTGCGAGATCTGGTGCGCGCACGCGGACATGGTCGACACCCTCGACGCGCCCATGTGCCGGGACCGGACGTTCTGCCTGCATCTTGTCGCCAGCTCCGGACGCTACACCCACAAGGACGGGGCGCACGGGCGCGTGCCCCTGGGCGCCTACAAGATCGGAAAGCTGGCGCAAGGCGACGGCGACGGCAAGCTCGTCACCAACGACGTGGTCAACGACCCCCACGTGGGCGATCACGAATGGGCGCGGGAAATGGGGCTGGTCTCCTTCGCGGGATACCGCCTGATGTCGTCGGAGGGCGAGTCGATCGGCGTGCTCGCCATGTTCAGCAAGGAGGAGGTCACCCCCGACGACGAGGCCCACCTGTCCGGCCTCGCCGCCACCACGTCCCAGGTCGTCCAGGCGGGCTTGGTCAATGAAAACCTGCGCAGGGCGATGCAGGAGGCCGAGGCGGCCAACGTCGCCAAAAGCGACTTCCTGGCCAACATGAGCCACGAAATTCGCACGCCCATGAACGCGGTCATCGGACTGTCCGACCTGGCGTTGCAGATGGACATGCCTGAACGGCTCAAGGACTACCTGTCCAAGATTTCGGGGTCGTCGCGCGCTCTTCTGCGGATTCTCAACGACATCCTGGACTTCTCGAAAATCGAGGCGGGCAAGCTGGAACTGGAGGTCTCGGACTTCATGCTTCGGGACGTCTTCGACCATCTGGCGGACATGTTCCGGGCCCAGGTCACCGAAAAACGGATCGAGCTGGTGCTGTGCGTTTCCGAGGAATGCCGCTACGAACTGCGCGGCGACGCGCTGCGGCTCGAACAGGTGCTGATGAACCTGATCTCCAACGCGGTCAAGTTCACCGACGAGGGCGAGATCGAGGTCCAGGTGAAGACCAAGCACGAAACCGCGAACCAGGTGATCATGGAGTTCTCGGTCCGCGACACCGGCATCGGCATGACCGAGGAGGACACGACCAGCCTGTTCCACGCCTTCACCCAGGCGGACACCTCCACGACGCGGCGGTTCGGCGGCACCGGCCTTGGGCTTTCCATCTGCCAGAAGCTGGTGGAAATGATGGACGGCGGAATCTGGGTGGAGTCCGAACCGAGAAAGGGCAGCGTGTTCTACTTCACCGCCGTCTTCGATCGCATTCTGGGCGCCGAGGGCGAGGACATGGTCCCGCCCGAAGACCTGGACCACCTGAAAGTCCTGGTGCTCGACGACAATCGCGCCGCCAGAGAGGCCTTGCGCAAGACACTCATCATGTTCGGTTTCGACGCCGTCATGGCCGAATCCGTTTCCGACGCCGTCGACAAGGCCAAACAGGCCCTACTGGACAAACGGCCGCACCAATTGGCCTTGATCGACGGGCGCATGCCGGAAATGAACGGGATCGACGCCGTGAAGCGGATCAAGGACGCGGTTCCGCAAGGCGCGCGGCCCAAATTCGTCCTCATGACCGAATTCGGAAACGAAGACGTGGTCTCGAAACAGGGAAGCGCCGAGGGCGTGGACGGATACATCGCCAAGCCCGTCAACTGCTCTTTGTTGTTCGACACCATCATGGACGTTTACGGGAAGAGGGTCCCCAAGGCCTTCCGCAGGGGCCGGGACGTCATCAACCTGGAGGACATCGCCGGGCGCATCGGCGGCGCGCGAATCCTGCTGGTGGAGGACAACGCCATCAACCGCCAGGTGGCCGAGGAGCTGCTGGAGGCCGTCGCCCTCGAAGTGGACGTCGCCCAGGACGGGTTCGAGGCGGTTTGGGCGGTGAAGCAGAACCAGCCGGATTTGATCCTGATGGATATCCAAATGCCCCGGATGGACGGCTACCAGGCGACCCGGGTCATTCGCCGGGAGCCGGAAACGCGCGACCTTCCCATCGTCGCCATGACCGCCCACGCCATGACCGGGGACCGGGAGAAATGCCTGGCGGCCGGAATGAACGACCACCTGGCCAAGCCCATCGACCGGCGCGAGCTGTACGCCGCCCTGATCGAATGGATACGGCCCCGCGAGGGCCTGGGCGCCGCGCTTCCGCCGCCGCCGGTGGACGCCGTGGTCGAAATTCCCGCGACGATCCCCGGCGTCGATGTCGATGCGGCCTTGGGCCGGCTGAACGGAAACCGCCGCCTGCTTCGTTCCTTGCTGTACGAATTCCTCCGTGATCACGCGGATGCGGGCAAGGCGATCCGGTCCGCGTTGGCTGGAAAACGCAAGGACGACATCGAGGCCGCGGCGCGGATCGCCCACGCGGTCCGCGGCATGGCCGGAAACATGTCCGCGAGAAGGCTGTTCGACGCGGCGTCCGTCCTCGAGATGAGGTTGAAGGACGGGGATCATTCGCCGATCAAGGCCCTGGACGAATTCCAGGCGGCGTTGAGCGAGGTCGCGACCTCCGTCGGCGTGATCAAGAAGGTCGAGGACACGGCGGCCGAGACGGACGAAGCGGAGACCGCTCCCCTGGACAAGGAGGCGATCGCCCCCGTCCTCGAGGAACTGGCGCACATGGTGGATGGCAAGCGTTTCGAGGCCCAGGAAACCTTCGACAAGCTGAAGCCCATGATGGCGGGCGCGGACGCGGACGTTCGAAACCACATGGCCGAGTTGGAGGAGCGGATCGACCGCATCGACTTCACCCACGCGCGCGAGTCCATCGACGCCATCGCCGAGGCGTTGGGAATCGAATTGAAGGAAGAAGGCTGATGGAAAGCGAGACGGACAAGCCCCGCATCCTGATCGTCGACGACGTCCCGGGCAACATCAAGGCCCTGGCGGAAGTGCTGCACGACGACCATCAGATCCTGATGGCCGTCAACGGCCGGGACGCGCTGGAGACGGCGTCGGCCGAGCGGGTGGACCTGATCCTGCTGGACGTGGTCATGCCGGAAATGGACGGCTACCAGGTTTGCCGGGAGCTGAAGACATCTCCAAAGACCCGCCACATCCCCGTCATTTTCGTCACCGCGAAGAACGAGCCGACGGACGAAACCCATGCCCTGTCGCTCGGCGGCGTCGATTTCCTGTCCAAGCCGGTGGTGCCCGCCGTGGTCAAGGCGCGGGTCGAGACCCACCTTGGCCTGAAGCGCGCTCGCGAGGCGCTGGAGTTGCAGAACACGGAGCTGCGCGAAGCCGCGAAGCTGCGCGAGGAAGTCGATTGCATGATGCAGCACGACATCAAGTCGCCCCTGCAGGCGATCATCGGCGTCGCCGGCATACTCCGCTCCTTGCGGGAAAGCGACGATGAGCAGCAAGAGCTCTGCCAGATGATCCAGGATTCCGGATACAAGCTTCTGAACATCATCAACCTGTCCCTCGACATGTTCAAAATGGAGCGAGGCGGATACGCGTTCGATCCCAAGACCGTGAACCTGGTGGAGATGGTTGAGCGGGTGTGTTCGGCCTGGGGCGGGCAGTTCAGCGCGAAAGACCTGGATTACCGGATTCGCGCTCTGGGCGCGGAGCCCCCGCCGGACTTCGATTTCATGATCCTCGGCGAGGAGACCCTGTGCTATTCGGTGCTGTGCAACCTGCTGCAGAACGCGGTTGACGCTTCCCCGATCGGCGGGACGATCACCTTCGACTTCGAGGTGGGAGAGCCCTGCGCGCTCCGGATCCACAACCAAGGCGTCGTTCCCGAGGACATCAGGGGCCGGTTCTTCGAGAAGTTCGCGACCGGCGGCAAGGCGGGCGGGACCGGGCTCGGCACCTATTCCGCCAGACTGATGATGGAGACGCAGGGCGGCGGGCTCGATTTCGAAACCTCCGAAACGGAAGGCACCACGCTCAAGCTCGGTTTCCTGCCCGCGTCCGGACAAGGGGAGCAATGATGCCCGCGCAAGGACCCGACGCCATGGCGAATAACGGGGAAAGGCCGGTAATCCTGATCGTGGACGACGTGCCAGGCAACATCAAGGCGCTGGCCGAAGTCCTGCGCGACGACTATCAGGTCCTGATGTCGACCAACGGCCGCGACGCGCTCGAGGTTGCGACGTCGGAGCCTGTCGATCTCATCCTTCTCGACGTGGTCATGCCGGATATGGACGGATACGAGGTCTGCGAGAAGCTGAAGAACGACCACGCCAGCGCCGCGATCCCCGTGGTGTTCGTCACCGCCCAGGACGAGGAAACCGACGAGACCCACGGCCTGGGGCTGGGCGCGGTGGACTACATCACCAAGCCGGCCCGCCCGGCGATCCTGAAGGCCCGGGTGCGCAATCACGTGGAGAACAAGCGCCAGAAGGACCTGCTGGCGAACCTGTCGAACGTCGACGGCCTGACCGGAGTCGCCAACCGCCGCCACTTCGACGCGTTCTTGGAGCAGGAATGGCGGCGCTGCGTCCGGGGATCGCTGGGCATGGCGGTGATCATGCTCGATATCGATTATTTCAAGCTCTACAACGACCACTTCGGCCACGGCGCCGGGGACGATTGCCTGAAGGCCGTGGCCTCGGCGCTGGACGGGGAATTGCTGCGCTCGACCGATTTGTTGGCGCGCTACGGCGGCGAGGAGTTCGCCGCCATCCTGCCCCAGGTGGAGCGTTTCGGCGCTGAACGCGTGGCGGAGAGAATGCGCTCCGCCATCGAGTCCCTGTCTATCGCCCACCCGAAGTCCGGAGTCGCCGATCACGTGACCATCAGCCTGGGATGCGCCTCGATCTTTCCCACCCGGGGCGGCGATCCCACGCCGCTTTTGCAGACCGCCGACAAAATGCTCTACGCCGCCAAGAAGGCGGGCCGCAACCAAGTTCGTTCGATTACGCTTTAGCAGGCCGCCGCAAAAGCCCAAAATCAGTCTGTACGCCAGCGCCAAACCATCCGAAATTTTTCCCGCGAATGCGGGAACCCGTAAATTCAAATGGGTTATGGATTCCGGCTCTCCGCTTCGCCAAGGCCGGAATGACGGTTTCGATGCCGTCGCGGACTTTTTCAACAGCCTGTTAAACCAAGCGGCGCGAGCTATGACTCGCGATCGCTTGGCAGCCTGCGAAGCGGGCCGGCGCTTATGCGCCGAAAGCCAAGCATTCCGGAGGTATGCGCCCGGCGATTGAGGGACTGGAGCCGGTCCAGTCTTTGGCCGGCTGGTTCT
>CAYFNC010000078.1:0-11102 GCA_964344345.1 uncultured Hyphomicrobiales bacterium
TGACCGGGACCAACGACGGTCCGGTCGCTGTCGCCGACACTGGCGCGACGGACGAAGACACGGCCGTCACCATCGACGTGTTGGCGAACGACACGGACGTGGACGCGTCCGACATTCTGTCGGTTGCGGGCGTTGACGGGTCGGGGACGTTGGGTTCGGTTTGGGTGAACGCGGACGGGACGGTGGCGTACGATCCGGGCAGCGCCTTCCAGCATCTGGCTGTGGGGGAGGCCGCGACGGATGAGTTTACGTACACCGTATCCGACGGCCATGGCGGGCTCGCCACCACGACGGTGACCATCGACGTTGCCGGGGTGAACGACCTGCCGACGCCGTCGGACGACGTTCTCGGAAGCGTGGACGCCTACGGCGGGGTGCTGGCGACGACGGTGGGGGCGTTGCTGGCCAACGATACCGACATCGACGGCGACGCGCTGACGGTGACCGCCATCGGCGACGTGGTCGGCGGACAGGTGGTCTGGCAAGGGGACGACGTGCTGTTCCAGGCGGATCTGGGGTTCGCGGGAACGGCCTCGTTCACCTACACGGTCTCGGACGGCCACGGCGGCGAGGCTTCGGCCACGGCCTATGTGGAAAGCGTGCTGCCGGACAATTTGATCCTGGGAACGGACGGGCGGAACTTCCTGCTCGGGACCCGGGGCGACGACGTGATCGACGGCGGGGCCGGGGACGACTGGGTGTTCGCGCGCCACGGGGCGGACACGCTGGTGGGCGGAGCCGGAAACGACTTCGTCAAGGGCCATCGCGGCGACGACGTGTTCCTGGTCCAGGGCGCGGACAATGGCTTCGATCGCTACGACGGCGACGGCGGCCATGACGTGATCCGGGGCTCCATCGGCGACGACGTGATCGGGCTGCGATCGTTCTCGCGGGGCGACCGGATCGAGGCCGTCGACGGCGGGCTCGGCCATGACGTGATCGCCGGATCGGACCGGTCCGACAGGCTGGACTTCCGGGGAACCGAACTGCTGGGGATCGAGGCCATCGACGCGGGCGCGGGCGACGACCAGGTGAACGGGTCCGGCGGCGCGGACGCGATCCTTGGACAGGCCGGACGCGACCATCTTCGGGGCGAGGACGGCGACGACGTTCTCGACGGCGGCGAGGACCGGGACCGTCTCGACGGCGGCGACGGGAACGACGCGCTTTTGGGCGGGGCCGGCGACGACAAGCTCGACGGCGGTCGCGGCGACGATGTGCTTGACGGCGGCGCGGGCCGGGACGACCTGGACGGCGGCCATGGCGCGGATGCGCTTTCGGGTGGGGCCGGGGACGACCGCCTCGACGGCGGCCACGGGAACGATGCGTTGTCCGGCGGCGCCGGCGACGACAGGCTGGATGGCGGACGCGGCGATGACCTGCTCCATGGCGGGGCTGGCGACGACGTTCTCGACGGCGGCCGGGGCGACGACGTGTTCGTGGTCCAGGGCGCGGACAATGGGTTCGACCGCGTCGAGGGGGGCTCGGGCTACGACGTGATCCGGGCGAGCGTCGGCGACGACGTGATCGGGCTTTCGCGGTTCGACGACGACGTGGAGGCGATCGAGGGCGGCGACGGCTTCGACGTGGTGCTGGGAACCGACGGCTCCGACCGTCTCGACTTCTCGCGCACCGTGCTTTCCGGGATCGAGGCCATCGACGGCGGCGCCGGGAACGACCGGATCGAGGGCTCCGGGGGCGCGGACGCGATCCTGGGCGGCGCGGGCCGGGACCGGCTGGAGGGCGGCGCCGGCGACGACGCGCTTTCGGGTGGGTCCGGCGACGACGACCTGGAAGGCGGTTCGGGCGCGGACGTGCTCGACGGCGGGGCCGGGAACGACGTGCTCGACGGCGGGGCCGGGGCGGACGTGTACCTGTTCGGCGTCGGCGGCGGCTGGGACGAGATCGAGGCGGCCGGCGGTCGTGGCGACGACGATGACGACGACGGGCGCTGCCGTTGGGGCTGGGGCCGTCATGGCCGCAAGCACGCGGCGACGCCCGAGGACACGGTCCGGTTCGGCGACGGCGTGGAGGCGGACGAGCTGTGGTTCTCGCGCCGGGGCGACGATCTCCGTGTCGGGATCGTGGGGACGCAAGACCGCCTCACGGTGGAGGACTGGTTCGACGGCAAAAGCCCGGTGGCCCGGTTCGAGACCGCGGACGGCCAGGCGCTGGACGCGTCCCGCGTGGACGGGCTGGTCTCGGCCATGGCGGCGTTCAAGCCGCCGACGGGCTCGGGCGGCGAGCTCACGGAGCAAATGCGCGAGGACCTCGACGGCGTCATCGCCGCCGCCTGGCAGCCCTCCGGCGGGGTCTGAGGCCGGGCATGGGGGGGTGCATCGATGCGTGCGGACGGGGGGCGAATCCCTCCATCCCGTCATTCACGGCGAGGACGACGGAGTGGGGCGGACGCGTTTCGTCAAATATCGACAAAGGGGCCTTGCCTGGATTTAAGGACGCCATCGCGCTCTCTCCGGTCAAGGGCGCTTCGCGTCGGCTCCGCCGATGGGCTTCGCCCCCCCTTGACCTCCGTTGCGCGCGACGGCCTTGGAATGACAGCCCGGCTCCGAGGTTTCGCGAAGCACGGCCTGGGCCGAAGGCCCACAAAAGCCCTGGGAGCCCTCACCAAGAAAAAGGTCTTTCCCTCTCCCGAGGTCGGCGCCCATGACCGATGACGCCGCCGCCCCGGACACGGGTCTCGCCTGCCTGACGCTTCTGGCCCATTACTTCGAGGTTCCGGTCGACGCCGACCAGATCCGCCACCGCCACGGCCGCAGCGTCGCGTTCGAGGAGGTGGACATCCTGGAGGCGGCCAAGAGCCTGGGCTTCAAGGCCCGGGCGATCGACACCACCTGGGACCGGCTGGAGCGCTCGCCCTTGCCCGCCATCGCCCGGCGCCCGGACGGGACGTTTTTCGTGCTCGCGCGCGCGGCCGAGGACGCGGTGCTGGTCCACGACCCCCAGACCGACCGGCCCGAACAGTGGGGCCTGACCGAGCTTTTGGAGCGCTGGGACGGACGGCTGATCCTGCTCGCCACCCGGGCGGGCCAGGATCGCGTCGGCACGTTCGACGTCTCCTGGTTCATTCCCGCCGTGGTCAAGTACCGCCGCCTGTTCGGCGAGGTTCTGGTCGCGTCGCTGTTCATCCAGCTGTTCGCGCTGATCAGCCCCTTGTTCTTCCAGGTGGTGATCGACAAGGTGCTGGTGCACCGGGGTCTCACCAGCCTGGACGTCCTGGTGTTCGCGCTGGTGGTGGTGGGCGTGTTCGAGGCGCTGTTGGGCGGGCTTCGCACCTATATCTTCTCGCACACCACCAACCGGATCGACGTGGAGCTCGGGACCAAGCTGTTCAAGCACATGATGAGCCTGCCGATCGCGTTCTTCGGCGCCCGGCGCGTGGGCGAGACCGTGGCCCGGGTCCGCGAACTCGAGAACATCCGCAACTTCCTCACCGGCTCGGCCCTGACGCTGGTGGTGGACCTGTCGTTCACGGTGGTGTTCCTGGGCGTGATGTTCTATTACGCGCCGGTCCTCACCTGGATCGTGGTGGCGTCGATCCCGTGCTACGTGGTCCTGACCGCGCTGATCACGCCGACGCTCCGGGCTCGGATCGAGGAGAAGTTCCGGCGCGGGGCCGAGAACCAGGCGTTCCTGACCGAAAGCGTCACCGGGGTCGAGACCTGCAAGGCGCTGGCGGTGGAGCCGCAGATGCAGCGGAGCTGGGAGGAGCGCCTCGCGGCCTACGTCCAGACCTCGTTCAAGGCGACGAACCTCGGCAACATCGCATCGCAGGGCACCCAGTTGATCCAGAAGCTGACCATGGCGGCGACGCTCTACTTCGGGGCCAAGCTGGTGATCGGGGGCGAGCTGACCGTGGGCCAGCTGGTGGCCTTCAACATGCTGTCCGGGCGGGTGAGCCAGCCGATCCTGCGGCTGGCCGGGATGTGGCAGGAATTCCAGCAGATGCGGATCAGCGTGGAGAAGCTCGCCGACATCCTGAACACCGATCCGGAGCGCTCGGCCGGCGGCGGCCGGGCGGCCTTGCCCGAGATCAAGGGCGACGTGACGCTGGAGAACGTGACCTTCCGTTACCGCGCCGATGGGCCCGAGGTTTTGAAGAAAGTCGATTTGACCGTGCCCGCGGGCCAGATGGTGGGCATCGTCGGCCCGTCGGGATCGGGCAAGAGCACGGTGACCAAGCTGGTCCAAAGGCTCTACATCCCCGAGGCCGGCCGGGTGCTGGTCGACGGGGTGGACGCGGGGCTGGTGGACCCGGCGTGGCTGCGCCGGCGCATCGGCGTGGTGCTGCAGGAAAACATCCTGTTCAATCGCTCGGTCCGCGACAACATCGCGCTGACCGACCCGGTGATGGACATGGAGCGGATCATCGAAGCGGCCCGGTTGGCGGGCGCCGACGAGTTCATCCGTGGTCTTCCCGAAGGCTACGACACCCTTATCGGAGAGCGCGGCGGCACCCTTTCGGGCGGGCAGCGCCAGCGCATCGCCATCGCCCGGGCCCTGGTGACGGATCCCCGGATCCTGATCTTCGACGAGGCGACGTCGGCGCTGGACTATGAATCGGAGCAGGTGATCCAGGCCAACATGCGGGGCATCGCCGAAGGCCGGACCGTGTTCATCATCGCGCACCGCCTCTCCACGGTCCGGGAATGCGACCGCATCATCACCATCGAGGCGGGCGAGATCGTCGAGGACGGAACCCACGAGGAGCTGCTGGAAACCGGCGGCCGCTACGCGCGGCTGTGGACCTGCCAGATCGAGGGCCGGGCCATGGACGAGGCCATGGACGACGACGCCCCGCTGGAGCTTCCCGGGTTCACGGAAGACGGCCGGGAGATCAAGCGCCGCCCGGTGGAGCTCAAGGGGCTGGCGGATGGGTCGGAGGCGGCGGAATGATGGGGAGTTACGTTGCGATTGGCGTTGAGGCGGGCCTCGCCTGGTCGGCAGCATGCCCCAAAACACTCCCTTGGCGTGCTCTCTCCGGTCAAGGGCGCTTCGCGCCGGCTCCGCCGGTTGCTGCGCAACCCTTGACCTCCGTTGCGCGCAATGGCGTTCGGAAGACAGCCCGGCTCCGAAGAAAAGCTCCGGGGAGCCCTCTCCAAAGAAAAGTCTTTTTCCTCGGAGCCGACCAGGCAAGGCCCCTTCCTTGTTCGGAGGCGCGCCCATGATTGAACAACCGCCTTTGCCCCCCGAGCCGGAAGAAGCGCCGGAAGAAGCCGCGTCCCCCGATATTGATTCCCCCGAGGACGCGTCCTTCGAGGACGTGGACGTCACGCCCGGCGAGGGCGTCTCCAACCTGCCGGTCCCGGTTCGGCGCGGCGCCACCGACCTTATTCGGCTCGGCGCGGTGGAGGCGCGGGAGAACTGGCTCAGCCTGCGCGAGGGCGCGGCCGGACGGTGGGAGACCATGCTCTGCCACCTGCAGTCCGTGCGCGAGGCCTACATTTACGAGAAACGCAAACCCTTCGAGGCCGAACGCCGGGCCCAGGAGCTGGCCTTCCTGCCCCCGGCGCTGGAGGTGACCGAGACCCCGGCGTCCGCGGCCGGGCGCTGGCTCGCGCTGGCCATCTCGGCGTTCTTCATCATCGCCTCGGTCTGGGCCGCGTTCGGCGAGATCGACATCATCGCCACCGCCCAGGGCAAGATCATCCCTGCGGGGCGCGTCCAGGTGATCCAACCCCTGGAGAGCAACACCATCCGCGCCATCCGGGTCAAGGACGGCGACGCGGTCAGGGCGGGCGACGTCCTGGTCGAGCTCGACCCGACCCAGGCCCGGGCCGACCGGGTCCGGCTGTCGGAGGAGTTGATCGCCACCCGGGTGGACGAGGCGCGGCTGGAGGCGCTGCTCGCCGACGATCCCGACGCCGCATTCGTTCCGCCCGCGGGCGCGCCCGCCGACCTGGTCGGGACCGCGCGCTCGTTCCTGGCCAGCCGGCATCTGGAGCATCAGGCCCGCATGGCGAACCTGGATGCGGAATACGCGCGCAAGCAGGCCGAGATCGGCGCGATCAAGGCGGAGATCGCCCGCCTCGAGACCGTGATCCCCAAAATCCGCGAACGGGTGAAAAGCCGCCGCGCCCTGGTGAAGAAGAAATACGCCGCGCGCATGCAGCTGTTGGAGCTGGAGGAGGAACTGGCGGACAAGACCGGACGGCTCCGGGTCGAGCGCGAACGGATCAAGGAAGCCAAGGCGGCGCTCGCCGCCGCGCTCAGCCGGCGCCGCCAGGCCAAGGCCGAGTTCCACGCCGGGACCCACGGCGAACTGGCCGAAACCCGCCGCCGCCGAGCGGGGTTGGAGCAAGAACTGGTCAAGGCCCAAAAGCGCGAGCGCGGGGCCACGCTCCGCGCGCCCATCGACGGGGTGGTCCAGGAACTGGCCGTGCACACGGTCGGCGGCGTGGTCACCCCGGCCCAGGAGCTGATGGTGGTGGTCCCCGCCGACGCCGAGCTGGAAATCGAGGCCATGGTCCTGAACAAGGACATCGGGTTCGTGAAGAACGGCGACGCGGCCGAGATCAAGGTCGAGGCCTTTCCCTTCACCAAGTTCGGAACCATCGACGGGCGGGTGGTCAATGTGTCGCGCGACGCGGTCGAAGACGAGAATTTGGGGCCGGTCTACCCCGCCCGGGTCGCCATGGCCCGCACGGTGATCGACGCCAAGGAAGGCCCGGTCGACCTCACCCCTGGCATGGCCGTCACCGCCGAGGTCAAGACCGGCAAGCGCAAACTGATCGAATACCTGCTGGCGCCCCTGCAACGTTACAAGGCGGAAAGCATGCATGAGCGGTGAGGGGGAAGGGCCGGACGGCAAGAAGGGGCATGCTGCCGACAGGCAAGGCCCATTCTCATCCCTCGATCGGAAAATGCGCGCTGGCGCGCTATAAATAATACATGGCCCGGAGCACCGCTCCGGGTGGGCGTCGGCGGCGGTTCGCGGGGTTCGCCGGATAGAGGTCTCGATGAAAACATTCCGAACAATGCTCCTCGCCATGGCCCTCCTCGCCGCCGGCGCATCCCAAGCCGACGACGCGCCGCTCCGCCTTCGCGGCGTCAAGGGCGCCGACGACCGCGCCCTGGTGGAAAGCGCCGCCTGGCCCTGGCGCGCCATCGGCCGGGTGAACAAGGCCACCGGCGGTTTCTGCACCGGAGCGCTCGTCGGCCCCCGCCACGTGCTCACCGCCGCGCACTGCGTCTGGAACCAAAAGACGCTCCGCTGGATGCCCGCGCGCTCCATGCACTTCCTCGCGGGATACCGCCGCGGCGAATACCACGCCCACGCCAGGGGCGCGGCGCTCCGGGTCCCGGACGCCTACGACCCGGCCAAGGGAAAAACGCCCCCCGGCGCCGACTGGGCCATCCTGACCCTGGACAAGGCCCCGGGCCCAAGGCCCATCCCCGTCGCCGACCCTGCGGGAGCCATCGTCACCGAGGCGGGCTACAGCCAGGACAAACCCCACATCCTCACCCGCCACCGCGACTGCGCCATCACCGCCCAAGACCCCGCCAACGCCGTCCTTTTCCACGACTGCGACGCCACCCACGGCGACTCCGGCGCTCCCATCCTCCAGACCGCCGACGGAACCCCCCGCATCGTCGCCATCCACGTCGCCACCACCAAGGGCGCAAAACCCGCAAAAGGCATAGCCGTCCCGGCGAGAGCGTTCATTCACGCCATTCCGACAGCGCTGGTCGGAAGCCGGCATGTTGAAGGGAAATGATGGAGCGGTTCGGGGCGATATTGCATGATGGTCGAATTTGCCGTATCTTACGGAAGATGTGTAATGCCAAGCGGCGCGAGCGATGACTCGCGATCGCTTGGAAGCCCGCAAGGCGGCCCGGCGATTGAGGGACAGAAGCCGGTCAAGTCTTTGGCCGGCTGGTATAAATGAGGCTTTTTATGTCGATCACCGTCCCCTCCTCCGACGTACAAAAGAATTTCGGGCGCTATCACGACCGCGCATTGAGCGAACCTGTCCGCGTCACCAAGTACGGCCGGGAGACGGTTTACATCGTATCGGCGGAAACCTTCCACGCCTTGAAGCAGGCGGAACGCCAGGCCGTCGCCTCCGCCGATCTTTCCGAGGCGGAACTGGCCCTGATTGACGCTGCGGAAATTCCGGCGGAGCATCGCTACAGCCTCGAAGACGCGGAATGACGCATGCCCATTCCGGAGCCCGTCCCGGGCCTGGTCATCGGTTATTCGTATCTCTGGCGTGAACAAGGGCGCGCGGGCGAGAACGCGGGACGAAAAGACCGGCCATGCGTGATCGTGGCGGCGGCCGAGGATGAGGAGGGCGACTTGCGCGTCTACGTGGCTCCCGTCACCCACGCCCGCCCGGACGACCCCCACGCCGTTGAATTACCGCTTCCCGTCAAACGCCGCCTTGGACTCGACGACCGGCCGTCGTGGGTCGTGACCGGCGAGATGAACCACTTCATCTGGCCGGGCTTCGATCTGAGGCCGGTCGCAAGAAATACGCCGGACATGTTCGCTTGGGGGTTCCTTCCGGTGGAGACCTTCTCCGCGATCAAACGTGGAATCCTCATGCATGGGAGGGAGAAGCGGCTCGAGGTCCTGGGGCGGGAATGATGATTGTTTTTTGGGCTGTCCAAACAGGCGGCGATGTGGTCGAGATAGAGGCGATCGCCCGTCACAGGGCCACCGCCTCGGCCAACACCGAGTCGCGCAAGGCGGGGTGCAGCGAACGCTCCGTCACCACGTCCACGGGGCGGCCCCAGAGGTCCCCGAGGTCCTGCATCAGGGCCGCGTGGTCGAGCAGGGAACGCTCCGGCTCCATGACCACCAGGAAATCCACGTCGCTATCGCGTCCCAAGGCGTCCCGTGCGGCGGAGCCGAACAGGCGCACCGACACCGCCCCGTTGCGGGTGGCGATTTCGAGGATCTCGCGCTTCCGTAAGGATATCTCCGTTGGAACGGGCATGGGCGCCTCCGTTTGCATCCTTATCTTGCCTTGTCCCGACCGATTTGAAAACGCCCGCCGCTTGAGCGCCCGCTCCCCGGGATGTATCTTTCCAATGAAGAAAGCGAAACGCGGGAGGCGGCCATGGCCCGACCCCTGGACATGGTGATCGAGCGGATCAAGGCGGAGGAGGAGGCGCTGCGCCGCCTGGGGATCGCCCATGTGTCGGTGTTCGGCTCGGTGGCGCGCGGCGACGTCCGTCCCGACAGCGACGTGGACTTGGCCGTCGAGATCGAGTCCGGACGCCGCTTTTCCCTGATCACCCTGGAAGGCGCGCGCCGCCATCTGGAAACCTTGCTTAAGCGCCCCGTGGACCTGGGCACGGTCCGAAGCCTCCGCGAGCGTGCGCGCCCCGCCTTCGAACGCGAACGGGTGGACGTGTTCTGATGGCGCGGACCCGGCGGGAGCGCATCGACGATATCCTGGAAGCCATCGCCGACATCCGTCGCGACGCCGAAGGTCTGGACGCGGAGAGCTTTGAGCGGAGCCCGGCGGTGGTTCGCGCCTGCCTCTTTTCCCTGGTGGTGATCGGGGAGGCGGTGAAGCGCCTCCCGGACGACGTCACCGCCGCGCGTCCGGACGTCCCGTGGCGCGATATCGCGGGCCTGCGCAATCTTGTGGTCCACGAGTATTTCCGCGCCGATCCCAAGTTGGTCTGGGATGTGATCGCGGGCGATCTGGACGCGCTCGAAACCGTCCTCGGGGAAGCCCGGAAGGAACGGGAATAACGCCCGAGAGGCACGCCATCGCCGCGCGCTAGCCTTCCATCAACACATCGATCCGGTCCGCGATCGCCTGGGCCGGTCCGCGCAGTTGGTTCACTGTCCAGTCGGCGGCGTAGCCCTCGGTGACGTCCTGGGGACGGGCATGGTTGACCAGGCGCTTGGTCAGGCTGGTGGCGAGGCCGAGTTCGCGTTCCGCCACCGTGATCAGGCAGTTGCGCAGCCCGTGGAACCAGAATTTCGTTCCCGCCGCCTTGGAGATGGCGGGGTAGACGTGGTGGATGTCCTCGTAATGGCCGGACTTGGTTTCCGGGTTGGGGAAAACCCACGGCGTTTCGTTGCCTTCGCGGCGGCGCTCGAGGATTTCGCCGAGTTGGCGGGTGACCGGCAAATGCAGGGGCTCGCCGGTCTTGGTTTCCTCGACGCGGAGTTCGTCATCCTTGATGTCCTCCCACTTGAGGCCAAGGATTTCACGCAGCCGCATGCCCGTATAGAGCCCGGCGTGGATGGCGTCGCGAATGTCCGGATTTGCGATCGCCTCGAACCCGACCCGCCATTGCGGCAGCAGTTCGGCGGGGGTGGAAATCCGCCGCCGGGTCTTGGCGTTGAACCGCCCGCCGCCCGCGAGCCAGATCTCGACCGGATTGCGCAGGCTCTCGCTCTCGGCGCAGGGCGCGCGATAGACCGAGCGCAGCAGCGACATGATCCGGTTGGCCGGGGAGGGCCCGTGGTCGCGGGTGACGACGTTGAAGCGATCCTGGACGTCGGCGCGGGTGATTTGGGTGATGGGGCGCGTGAGCCAGTCGCCGAGATAACGATCCATTTCATAGCGATAGAGCTCGTTGGTGCGCGGTTTCCGGTTCGGGTTCGACGCCATGTAGGCTTCGAACGCGTCACCCAGTGTCGGCGTCTCGCGCATTTCCCGGCGGATCCCGGCCGGGTCCTTGCCGCCCGCCGCCTCGCCCAGGATTTCCTGGGCCGTCTGCCGCGCCTGGGCCGGTGACACGGTTCCCAGCCGCCCGATCACCATCCGCCGGTTCGGCGCCTTGCGCCCGCCGCCGTCGGCGCGGTAGTTGACCAGGAACGACACGGTCCCGCTCGGCATGATCTTGGCCCCGAAGCCGGTCAGCTTGCTGTCCCAAATGATGCGCGCCGCCGCCCCCGGCTTGACCCGCCCGAGGCTCTTGGCCGTGATCTCCATCTTCTCCGCCGCGGTCCGCTTCGCCATGCCCGTCCTCCGAAAAGGTCAACACCAGAGTCAACACCGATTTTACAAATCAGGACATCACCAGGCAACTCTGGACCACTGGAGGCAAAACTGAAAATGTAACACCGGCAAAACCCCGGGCGGATGGCTTCAGGGCGCGGCGACCATGTCGGC
>CAYFNC010000079.1:0-10751 GCA_964344345.1 uncultured Hyphomicrobiales bacterium
GCCGGGTGGGTTCCGCCCCCACTGGGAAACGGCGCCTTTCACGGCGCACGGCTGAGCACGACTGTAATCCACCGACCGATGATTCCCAAGCATCGCCGAACCATGGCGGCGGTTGCCGGAGGACTACGGCCGGGGATTGAGCGGGCGCCGGCGGGCCGGGACGGCCCGTTCGCTGTTCCGGCCCGCATGTCGCCCGCCGGTCCCCGGCCGGTTCTCCGGCCATGGGAAAGCTATTGATCGCCGCGTTCGCGGCCCTGTTTCTTGCGCTCCCGGCGCACGCCGCCGAGGTCCTGCCCGGCCCCTACGGGGCGCGGGTTCTGCGCGTTGTCGACGGGGACACCTTCGAGGCCAGTATTCATCTCTGGCTCGGGCTCAATCTGACCGTTTTCGTTCGAATCGCCCGCATCGACGCCCCAGAGATCAAGGGCAAATGCCCCGGCGAAGCGAAGGCGGCCCGGGCCGCCCGCGACCACCTCGCGCGTCTGCTCGACGGCGGCGCCGTCACCCTCACCGACGTCCATCACGGCAAGTTCGCGCGGCGCTTTGTCGCCGCCGTCCGCCTGCCGACGGGCCAGGATGTGGCCGCCGCCCTGATCGCCGCCGGCCACGCGCTGTCCGCCGAGCGCGGCCGCGTCGAACGTTGCCCTTGACAGGAGCAAGCGAATGCCGAGAAAAAGACCGAACGGCCCCCACCCGATGGACGTCCACGTGGGCGTGCGGCTGCGGCTCAGGCGCAAGCTGATGGGGCTCAGCCAGAGTGCACTCGGAAGCAAAATAAACCTTACATTTCAGCAGATCCAGAAATACGAACGCGGCGCCAACCGCATTGGCGCCGGGCGGCTTCACGACTTGGCGGAGATCCTCGACGTGCCGGTGTCGTTCTTCTACGACGGGTTCGATGGCGCCAAACCGGCACGCCCGGTGATGGCGGTGGTAAGCCCGGAGACCCTCGTGGCGGCGGCGCTCATCGAACGTATTCCGGATAAGGAGGCCCGCCGCCGCCTGCTGGCGCTGATCAAGGCGCTGGCTGCGGGGGCGGACGACGGGGAGCCGTCGTAACACCCCGCCCGCGGCTCAGGAGCCGCGGGTGTTGGCCAGTTGCTCGGAGACCATGCCGAGTTCCTTGCCCTTGCGCGCCGCATCGGTGATGGCGGTCGAGGGCGGCCCCTTGCCCCGCCGCGGCATCTTGGGCTTCGGGTTCGCGGCCGCCTCCGCGGACGGGGTCTCGCGGGCCTCGGACGGCGACGCCTCGACGCCTTCCGCCGGCTTGGCGCCTTTTTCAGGGGTCTCATTGCCGGCGTCCGGCTTCTCCTGCCCCCCGGCTTCCCGCGTCTTGAACAGCTCGTTCTGACGCTGCAGCGCATTCATGCCGCGCTTGAGGTCGTACATCTTGAGGTATTCCAGGGGCGCGGGTCCGAAAGCCTTCTTCTGGTCCTCGGTCAACGGCGGGTTGCCGAGGGCCTCGGCGCGTGCCTCGGCGTCGGCGACCATGGACGGCGCCAAAGCCTCCTTGTTTTCGAGCTCTGTCTTCGCCCGGTTGTAGGCGTTGATGGTGACCCGCTGCCAGCGGTTGATCAGCTTGTGGCCGTCCTTGCGGGACGCCACCCCGGCCAGGATCGACATGCCCTTCTGATAAATCTCCGGCTGCTTCTCGGGATGGGCGAGGGTGAAGGGTTTGGTCCAAACCGGCTGCTTGCCGCCCTCGACACCGTCAGCAGCGGCCTCGGCGGCGCGGGCGGTGAGCTTGCGCTCCTCGGAGGCCAGCAGCATCTCGTCGCTCATCCGCTGCTTGGCCTCGTCGGTCCGGAAGGAAGCCAGGCGTTGGTCGCCGGCGATGCTGTTGTGGACCATCCAGGCGCCGCGCCCGCGCACGCCGTCGACCTGGTAGTCGCGCTGCCAGCGAGCCATCTGCTGGTTCTCGTCCACGTCCCCGGGCCGGCCGATTTCCTCGACCACCGCCTTTAAGGCCTCCTTGCGGCTCTTCGGCACATAGAGCGCCGTGGCCTCGGAGGGACGAAGGAGGCGGACGACCTCGCCGTTTTCGCCCTTCTCCCGGGCGGCAACGGCCCGCGCTTCGGTGTCGGCCTGCCTGGCGCGCACGTAGGCGGCGCGGTCGGCGACCGCCTGTTCGTTGCCCTGGCCGTAACGGGCCGTGACCCCCTGGATGGCTTCCTCCGAAACACCATCCCTGACCTTGGCGGCATCGAAGCAGTGCAGGTTGTCGTCGCGCGAGTAGCGCAGCGCGTCGCGGCCCATGGCCTCGCGCACCTCGGCGGCCTGGGAGGGCAACAGGTAGAGCGAAACCTCGGCCTCGCGTGCGCTGTCGTTCCAGCCGCCGGTCTGTTCCTTCCGTTCTGCCTCGGCCATGGCTCCATCTCCTTACAGTTTAAGAAACGTTGCGCAAGAGACGCGCCAAAGCCCGGCACGCCCTGCGAATGGCAGGGTATGGATACACGATGTTTCCTGTTGCAGTCAATAAGGAAATGATATAGGGAAACGGAAACAACGACCCCGGAGAAGGACTCCCCATGACCCAGCCAACCCTCTATCTCTGCGAGAAACGCTCACAGGCGGAAAAGATCGCCCGGGCACTCGGAAACACGAGAAACAGGAAAGGATACATGGAAACGGCCGCCGGAACCGTCACCTACGCCCGCGGCCACCTGTTCGAGGACCTGCGCCCCGACGACTACCGCGACGACTGGGGAACGCCGTGGCGGCTCGAGGTGCTGCCGATGGTGCCCGACGCGTTCCGCGACCGCCCCCGCGACAGGGCCGCCGCCGCCCAGTACAGGGTCATCGAGGGACTGCTGGCCCGTGCGGGCGAGGTGGTCATCGCCACCGATCCCGACCGCGAGGGCGAGGCCATCGCCCGCGATATCCTGGCCCACGCCGATTACAAAGGCCCGCTCCGGCGCCTGTGGCTGCGGGGCGAGGACATGGCGAGCATCCGGAAAGCCTTGGATGCCCTTCGGCCCGGCAGCGAGACCGAGGCGCTCTATCGGGCGGCCAAGGCGCGCGCCTATGCCGATCTCCTGGTCGGCATCAACCTCACCCGCGCCGTCACCCTGACCGTGGGCGCCGGCGGCAAAGGCGCGCTCCACGTCGGCCGGGTGCAGACCCCGGCGCTCTGGATGGTGATCGAACGCGACCGCCAAATCGAGGCCTTCGTGCCCGAGCCTTTCTACGAACTCGAAGCACATCTGAAAACCACCGGCGGTATCGATCTCGACCTCGTTCACGCCCCGGCGGCCGAGGCGCGCATCAAGGACCGTGAGGCCGCCGCCCGGCTGGCGGAACAGGCCAAAGGAGCCTCGGAGCCCCTCGCCGTCGAGACCGAGGAGAAACGCCAGGCCCCGCCGCTGCCCTTCAACCTCCCCGATCTGCAAAAGGAAGCCAACAAGAAGTGGTCGTGGTCGGCCAAGAAGACACTGGACACCGCGCAAGCCCTCTACACCAAGGGGCTCACCACCTATCCCCGCACCGCCGTCCGCCATCTCGCCACCGACCAGCGGGACGAAGTCGAAGCCACGCTGGCCCACCTCAAGGCCTGCGAGCCGTTGGCCGAGCTGATCACCGGATTCACACCGGTGATCCGCGACACCACATTCGACAGCGCCAAGGCCGGCGCCCATACTGGGCTCTGCCCGACGCTGCAGCCGGCCGATCTCGACGCGCTCGGCAGTGACGAGCGCAAGCTCTACCTGCTGATCGCCCGGCGCTACGTCGCCGCCCTGATGCCGGACTACGAGTACCTCCGCACCGTCATCACCTGGACCGTGGACGGGACCGAGTTCAAGCGCATCGGCACCACGCCCCGAAACCGGGGCTGGAAGGCCGCCTGGCGCGTGGACGACGGCGACGGGACGGAGACCCTGCCGCCGGTCAAGGGCGGGGATATGGCCACCGCCGAAGCGATCGAGGTGATCGACAAGCAGACCCAGCCGCCCAGGCCCTACACGGTGGCGAGCTGGCTCGCCGACATGGAGGGCGCGGCCAAGTTCGCCAAAGACCCCAGGATCCGGGGCATCCTGCACCGCAAGGAGCAGAAGGGCATCGGCACCTCGGCCACCCGCGACCAGATCCAGGAGGCGCTGATCGGGCGCGGCTACGTCACGCTCGACAAGCGGGAGGTGCGTTCCACGCCCAAGGGCCGGAACCTGATCGAGGCCATGGAGAAGACCGTGCCCCGCGTTATCGACCCCGCCGAAACCGCGGTGTGGGAAGACACCCTCGACCAGATCGCCGAGGGCAAGGGCGACGCCGATGCCTTCATCGCCGCCATCGTCGACGCCCTGGAGGAGAACGTCCGGTCTCTCCACCAACTCGGCGGCGCGGCCAAGGCCGACGGCGCCCCCGGCGACAGGCACCGCAAGCGCCACCGCGACAAGGCACCGGCCAAGCCCGCCGCCGTCCTCGACGTCCCCTACGACGAAAGGGAAGAGGCCAAGGCCCTGGGCGCCCGCTGGGATGCGGCCAACAAGTGCTGGTACGTGCCGCAAGGCACCGACCCCGCCCCCTTCGCCAAGTGGCAGCCGACGGAGGCCGACAGAATTGATCGTAATAAGAGCAGCATTTGATGCGAATTGGTCTTATAACGATTAAATGCCTGTTAACTTGTAAGTGCCACAAACAAAATCACCACAACTAGCGAGGAACAAAACAAAATGACGATACACGACGACGATAACAAACTGAGCCTGATCGTCATTCAGTACATGCAGGCGATGCGCGACGAAGTCGCGATGGACGGGGAGGAACTCCCATACGGCAGCGAGGCCGACCAGCTGGCCGAACTGTTGCTCACCGCCGAGATCCAGGACGACGAGGACCTCGCCGCCCTGCGCCTCGCCGAGGAGCACATCCGCACCACCGAGCACGACACCGTGTTCGCCAACCAACTCAAGGAACGCATCGACGGCCATCTCGCCCGGCAGTCGCCGGGGGAGTGAGCGTCGGGGCGGCCCTTCCGGGCGGACGGTGCGCCGCCCGGGGGCCACCGCCCCGGGGCGCCTGCCGCAGAAAGGGTGGCGGGCCGCGCCGGGCGTCAAGAGGGGACGGCGCCCCCCTTGACTCCCGGCTCTCCCGGCCCGCCGTCCCCGCGGCAGCAAGGCACCCCGTGGACGGTGTCTTGTTGCGAATCACTTGGAGGGCATCCCATGAACCATCGATACGACACCGACAGGATCAAGGCGGCCCTGGAGGCAAGGCTTCCGCCCCTGTTGGCCGACCTCTACGGTACCGAGGTGGTCCGCGAGGGCAACGTGTGGCGGATCGGCTCGGTCCACGGCGGTCGCGGCCGCTCCACCGCCATCTTCCGCTCCGCCTCGGGGAGCGTCCGCTGGTACGATCACGCCCAGGAGGGGGGCGGCGACGTCATCGACCTCGTGCGGCACGCCCGGGGATTCTCGGGATTTTCCGAAACCCTCGCCTGGGCGACGGCGTGGCTGGGAGCCACGCCCGTTCCCCCGGGATCGGAAACACCCGGGGAGACGCAGCCCAGCACCGCGAAACGCACCTGGTTTCCGGCAGTGCCGCCCCCACGCAGTGTTCCCGACTTCGCCCGTGCCGTCCCCTGGCTGCTGCGCGGCCAGGCAAAGAGATGGTCCCGCCTCTCTTTCACCCGTGCCTGGCCCTACCGCGCGGCGACGGGAGACCTCATCGCCTTCGCCGCCCGCTACGACGGTATCGACGGAGACGTCCTTGCCGCCAAGATCGTCCTCCCCTGGACCTATCGCCGAAATGCGATCACGGGCGAGCGCGGCTGGAGGATCCAGGCCATGGCCCCGCCCCGTTCCCTCTACAACCTCGACCGCATCGCAGCACGCCCGAACTCCATGATCATCGTCTGCGAGGGCGAGAAGGCCGCGGACGCCGCCGGACGCCTCCTTCCCGGCATCGGCACCACGTCGCCCGGCGGCGCCAAGGCGGCGCACAGCGCCGACTGGTCACCGCTCGCGAACCACACCGTGCTCATCGCCCCCGACCACGACCCCGCCGGACAGCGTTACGCTGCCTGCGTCGCTATCGCCGCAGTGGCCACGGGTGCCGCCTTCATCCGCCTCCTCAACTGGCCCGAACACCTGGTTCCCACGGGCACCATCCTGGTCCGCCGCGAGACCCTCCTCCCCACCGGCCACGACCTCGCCGACGCCGTCGCCGAGGGCTGGACCATGAAGCACCTGTCCACGCTCCGCGACCACGGCTGGCCGCTGTTCCCGCGCGTCGGGGTATTACCCTGAACGAACGATGGCCAATTACCAAACACGCAGATTCAATCCTGACCCACTTTGCCAAGAATAGGACCGCGACCATGCCCCGCCCATACATCGACTACGAGACCCACCACCAAGACGCCGGCGCGGAGACCGACGACCGTTTCGACGAACGCACCGCCGTCGAGGCGCTCCCTGTCGCCACAGATCGCAATCATCTGTTAAAGGAAACGCTGGAGGAACACACCATCGATCCGGTCCTCGCCTGGGCCGACTACGCCACCGAGGACGGGCGCACCATCCGCGACTACCTTCCGCAAGACGCACGACGGCGAATCCGCTTCCAGTACGTGCCGCACGACCACGAAGCCGTCGCCGCCGACTACCCACACTGGATGTCCGTGGGGCAGGCACCCGAGGGTCTGACCACGGAAGACTACACGCTCCTGCTCAACGGGCGCCTGCGCCAGGAGAGGCTGCGCGCCGCCATCCCGACCCATCTGGAACGCGATCCGGCTCTGGTGCGCGAGCTCGCCGAATGGGCAGGCGCCGTCATCGTTATGACCACGGCGCACGAGGCGGCGACGGTACGCGTCGCGGCGGAACTGGCGCGTGGTTACGAGCAACTGGTGCTGTTCCCGAAGCGCCACCGCCTGACCCGAACCGAGGCCGTCGCGCGCCTCAGCGAGGCCCTGGCCGCCGCCTGGAAAGAGCTCGACGAACATATCGCCGAGGCCGGCATCGAGGCCTTCCGCGACGGCACTGACCTTCGCTACGCGGGCGAGAGGAACGTGGTCGCGACCGCCACCACGGCTTGGCTGGAGGAACGGAAGCGGCGCCAGCACGAACGCGCGGTCGGCGCGGCCCTCTCCTCGACCGCGGAGCGGGACCGCTAGACATGCGCGCCACCAGCGCCCGTTTCTTGCACGACATGGTCGCGGCGCTGCGCTCCTGGTCGGAAGGAGACGGTGCAACCGACCTGGAGACCGCCGTCACGGTCCTCGACGTCAGCGATGCCGAGGACGACCTGACCGGGGACCATGCCCCCCTCTCCGAAGAGGAAGCCCGGACGCTGGCCCGCCTGCTCGCCGCCGCGCGCTCCCATCTCGAAGGCAAGGGAGACGAAGCCACATTGAGGGCCACCTTCGAGGCCGCCGATCCCTCCGTCCTCCAGGACAAGCTGGCACCGCTTGCCGGAGAGGCGGTCCTACCCGAAGCCGCGCAACAGGCCACCCCGTCGATCCGCCTCGACACCGTGCCTTCGGCGCTCGACTGGCAGACCTTCCGCAGCATCGATCCCGAACAGCGCGCCGAAATCGACTCCGTCTACGTCGGCGCCGGCCACGCCATCGAGGCCTTCCGCGACAAGCCCTCGTTCGGGCGCATGCGGGCGCTCGAAGCCGCCCGCCTGCGCCGCCAGGGCATCGGGCTCCATCGCATGGAGCGCGCCGTCAAGGCTGCCCGGGGCGAGACGCCGGACGCGGCAGAAACCGAACGCTACCGCGACCGGGAACGCGACTACGTGCGCGAGAACTACAGCCGCATCGCCGGCCGTCCCGATCCCGTGTCCGTCGACGCCTGGAGCGAATCCCTCGACGGTTTCTCCGACGAGTACGCCCGGGAGCGGGTACTCAGCCTGCGCGGCGCGGTCAACGCCGCCCTCGACGCCGCCGTCCGTGAGACCTTCGTCCCCGAGCCGGAAGCCGAAGTCCCGGACCGCCTGCCATGGCGGCCGTTCGCCGATGATGATGACGTGCGGGCGATTGCCCGGGAGCTTGCCCACCGTTCCGGGCTCACGGTCAACCTGCAACTCCCCGCGAGCCTGCACGCCGAACGGCGCCGGGACCTGAGAACCTTCCTGGCCTGCGGCGAGGTGCTGAGCCCGTTGCTCCGCGCCCAGGGATCGACCCGGGCCTGGATCGCCCCGGCGGGGGAGGGCGGGGCAGGGCATGCCATGGTGACGCTCTGCGAGGCGGCACGCGACGGAGACCGCCTCCGCATCCGCGCGCACCGGCTCACCGGCACCGAACTGGCCCACGACCGCGAGACCCTTTCCCGGGCGTTGACCCTGGAGACCGGCCGGACCGTGGCGTTCACCCTGCCGAATAGCCCCGACAGCCACGCTCCTGCCATCAATGCCCTGCTTTCGCCGGAGGTCCTGCGCTCCCTCCAAGGCGGCCGCCGGGGCCGCCATGCCGTCCGCGCCGGGAGCGGCCCGGTGGTCACCGTCGCCGTCCGCCCGACCGGGCGGGACCACCTCTCGGTCCGCGTCGAGGCCCACCGCCCCCACGACATCCTGCTTTCCGTCGCCGATCTGGCGGAACGGCAAACGATCGTCATGAGCCACCTGGACGAGGCCAAGACCCTGCGCCTCGCCGCCGGGGTGCTGGACCGCCACCGGCCCGAGCTCGAACGCGGGACCCTCCGCGACCTCCAAGCGGTGCAACGCAGCCTCAACAAGGCCTGGAAGGAAACCCGCACCGGCCGCCCGGACGGTCCGGTCGGGCACGACGCCGACGAACCCCTCCCTGCCGAGACGCCCCGCTACATGGACGTCGAACGCTTCCGCAGCCTTCCGCCGGGCATCCGCGACGCCCTTGCCGGAAGGCGAATCGCCTGGGTCGAGCCGGGCCGGGGCGTGCTCGCGGACTTCCATGCCCACGGCCTCAAAAAAGTCCTGGCCGAGACCGTCATGTCGGATCGCTTCGTCAGGCAATTGGTCCGACCGCTGGACCACGAGACCGCTCCCAGGATAGCGCACGCACTCGGGAGGCGCACCCTGGACCCCCGGTTCCTCGCCGGCTTCCATCCCACCGAGGCGGAAGCCCGCAACCCGGTAATCGTGGTCGGGAGGCTGACCGACGCCCTCGGCCGGGATGCCTTTCTCGATGGCCTGAATCATCCCCCCAAGGCCCGGGACGAGGTCCGCGCCCTGCTGCTGGCGACCGTACGCGCGCCCGAGTTCCACGCCCGGTTCGTCGCCCGGTGCATCCCGCCCCGCCCGGAACTGCGCGCCGAGCACCTGCGCCGCCACCTCGACGAGCGCGCCGACGACAGGTTGTTCAACCAACGCCTCGCCCGGGACGCCCACGTCCTCGCCGTCGCACCCACGGAAGCAGAAGCACGAGTCTACCACGAGGCCGCCGTCGCGGCGGCGAACCCCGTCCCCGTCGAGGAACGGATCGCGAGCGCCACCGCGCGGGCCATCGCCCAGGCCGACCTGGGCGCACTCTTCCGCCGGCGCGAACACGCGGTCCTCGCCCGGGGCGCGGTGCGCCTGGTGATCCCGGCCGAGGCACTGCGCCGTGCCGCCACCGCCGGCGACGGTCCGATCGAGGTGCGCGAGCGCGAAGGCAGGCTCCTCGTCGAGCGCTCCGGCAACACCTTCTTTGAGGCCAGGCTGCCCCCGGAAGCGCACAGCCGACGCCCGACTCTCAATGCTCCCAGGGGCGAGCACACCCTCCGTCTCAAGGCCGATCCCGGACGCGTCATGACCCGCCTCGATGCAGCGGAAGTCCAGAGCCTCACGCGCGGCGTCGCCCTTTACATCCGAGAGGGCCGCGTCGAGCTCTGCGTCATCGAGCCCGAGGCCGCCTCGAAGCGAGACATGGAAAAGGTCGCCCGTCACTTCCGGCATGCGGACGCGAACGCGAGCAGGGGGTAGGGCGGAATCGACGCGGGTCCCCCCGACTTCAGAGACGTTCGTCCACCAGTTCGACCCTGAGCCGCTTGCCGAGGGCGGCGGCGGCCCGGTCCATGGTCAGCAGCGTCACCGAGGGATTGTCGGGATCGAGAAGGCGGTCGAGGGCGGCCCGGCTGGTGTGCATGCGCCGGGCCATCTCGGCCTTGCTGAGCTTCTCCGCCGCCATGGTCCGGCTCACCTGCCAGGCCAGGGTGCGCTTGATGGCGATGGCGTGGGCCTCGGCCAGCAGCCCCTCTTCCTCGAGAAGGTCGTCCAGCGCCGAGCCGACATGGGCGTTGCGCTCCTTGCTCATGATCGTTTCTCCAGCTTGCGTTTGCGCTCCAATGCCAGGTCCAGATCGGCCCGCAGGGTCTTTTGCGTCTTCTTCACGAACCCGTGGAGCAGAACCATCCGCCCCTCGAACACACAGAACAGGACCCGGGCGGTCCGGGTGCCGAGGTCGGTCCGCACCTCGAACAGGCCCTGCTTCATGGGCCGGCATGCCGGCATCCCCACCGGCCAGCCGAACTCGACCGTCTTGATGTCGGTCCCGATCCGGAACCGGTCCTCCTTGCCCAGGCCCTTGAGCCAGCCCCGAACCGGCTCCGTGCCGTTTTCCGAGCGGTAGAACACCGCCTGAAGGCGCTTCATCCCTTCGACCATGCTGGAATGTACCATATTTGGTACATAGCGGCAAAGCATATCCGGGCACGCCTCCCCATCAAATACGGATCAGGCCCCATGTTCCCGCCCGCGCGCCGAGGCGCGGGCGGGCATCCGTGAGCTATCTCCAAAGGTGATGCATTCTTCTCCGGGCGCGGGCCTTTTGCCTCTTGCCGGGACCGGGCCGGGAC
>CAYFNC010000080.1:0-10668 GCA_964344345.1 uncultured Hyphomicrobiales bacterium
ATCGTCGGCTTCGGAACCTTCGCCACGGCCCAACGCAAGGCAAGCATGGGGCGAAATCCCCGGACCGGGCAAGCCATCCAAATTCCGGCGTCCAGGCAACCAAAGTTCAGGCCTGGAGCGGCATTGAAAGATAGGGTGAACCGGTGATCGTTGAAATAGCCTCAATTATGTCCAATTCTTTGCATTAGAATCGGCCAATCTGGCGGATTCGAAACGCTCCCATCGAAGAACAATAACGCTTCGAAAATTGTCCGCCATGGCTTTTAGCGCGTCAACCCATGCAGTCCCCCACTCAACCACTCCTACTACTTTCGAGTGACAACTTATTGAAAGTGCGAAGGCACACCCTTGAGACTTCTCAAGGGGCCTGACCAGCAAAATGACTTGATGGCCTTCATTCGTCGATTGCAGCTTATAGGGGATTGCTGTGTTCATGCAATATGGCTCGCGCGCGGTCGGCGCCTAAACAATTCTTAGCGCGCCTCGCCGCCGTGAACTATTATTGCGTTCATGACGGCGCGATCGTTCAGTCCGGGATCGGTTCGGGCGTCCCGGGACGGGCACGCCTATCACGAGGCGTGGGCGGCCCGGATCGCGCTCGAGCTTCTGGTCCCGGGGGCCACCCTGACCGCCGTGGCCATGGAGGGCTTTCCCGAGGAGGACGAGGCCGGCCTTTCGCGCGAGGCGATCGAGATCGCGGACCTGGTTCGCTATCGGGGCGGAAGGAATGTGGAGGAAGCCTCGTCCGTCGAGGTGGTTCAGTTCAAATATTCCATCGCCAGCGCGGACGCGCCGATGCGCGCCGCGGACCTGGGCTCCACGCTCCGGAAGTTCGTAGCCGTCGATGGCGGTTTCGCTCGCATGGTGGGAGCCGAACGCGTCCGGGAGGTGGTCCGGTACGAGTTCGCCACGAACCGTCCTTTCCACGCCGACCTGTTGGAGGCCGTGGACACGCTCCGCCTGGGCCGCGATCCCGAGGGCGGCGCGGCCGATCAGGCCGTACGCATCCGCGATGATACCGGACTGACAGGCGAGGCGCTGGTCCGCTTCGCCAAACGGTTGAACTTGACCGGGAAGGGCGGGTCGCTGACGGCGGTCGCGGGGACCGTCGGTCGGAGGATCGCGGCTTGGGGGGGCGCAAGCGACGCCATCGCCCGCTTGAAGTTGCGTGAGTTGCGCGGCTTCGTTCGCGATAGGGCAGGCGAGGCGGGTCATTCCGATAATCTCGTCACGCGCGAGGATATGCTCGGCCTGTTCGGTTTGGCCGATGAGCGCGAGCTGTTTCCGACCCCGGACGCTTTTCCGAAGGTTCAAGGGGTCATAGAGCGCCCCATCATCGACGACCTTGTCGCCATGATCGACGAGGGCGGACGCCCCATCCTCGTCCATGGCGCCGCCGGAATGGGGAAGACGGTCTTGCTGGAAAGCTTGGCGGATCGACTGCGCGCCAGGGACGAGGTCGTCCTTTTCGATGGCTTCGGAGGCGGTCGTTGGCGCGATCCGGCGGATGCGCGGCATCTGCCCAAGAGAGCGTTTTTGCACATCGCCAATACGCTGGCCGGACGCGGGCTCTGCGACATTCTTCTTGCGTCCGCCGGCGCCGATGACTTGGCGCAGGCGTTTCGCGGCCGTTTGGCCCAGGCGGTGGAGACAATACGCGGCCAAGATCCCGGCGCCCGGATTGCGCTGATCCTCGACGCAATCGATCATGCGGGCCTGCAGGCGGACGCGACGCGCGCGGAATCCTTCGCCCATGTCCTGTTGAACAGCGTTTCCGTCAACCCCATCGACGGCGTGGTCGTCGTGGCCTCGTGCCGAACGGAGCGCATTGATGTGGCCCGTGGCGGGGCCCGTTGCCGCGCGTTGGGGATTCCCGCTTTCTCCCGCACCGAACTGGAAAACGTAGTCCGTGGGCGGGCCCCAGACGTGACGGGCGCCGATCTCGCCGCCCTTTCCGTTCGATCCGGCGGCACCCCCCGTTGCCTGAACGCCCTGTTGCGGGACGGTCGGCCTTACGATGGACCGGCGCCTGGGGAGGGAGCGACCGATCCCAACAAAATTCTCGATGGCTTGCTGCGCAATCGGATCGAAGACGCGATCGAAACCGCCATGAAGCGGGGCGCGCGTGAAGAGGACATTCATACGTTTCTCGCCGGGCTTTCGCTTCTCCCGCCACCGGTCCCTTCGGCGGAGTTGGCGGCGGCGCATGGGTTCAGCGAACATGCGGTCGAAAGCTTCGTCGCCGATCTGTCGCCGTTGATCGAACGGACTTCCCATGGCCTCATTTTCAAGGACGAGCCCACCGAAACGTTGGTTGGCGAGATGTCCGCGGACGACGTGAGCGCCCGTGAAGGCGTCGTCCGACGTCTGCGGGATCGGCAGAACATTTCGCATTACGCCGCCCGCGCCCTGCCGGGCGTGCTGACGGCGCTGCGGCGCGCGGACGAGCTTGTCAGTCTTGCCTTTGACGAAAGCGTTCCTGAAGGCTCGCGGACCCTTGTCGCGCAAAGGGAAATCCGCCTTGCCAGGCTGACGGCGGCCCTGAGCGCATGCGCGGCGGATCGGAGGGAGGACGATCTGGTGAGGCTGATGGTGGAGGCCGCCCGGGTGGCCGGCGGCAACGAACGCTCGGATAGGTTCCTTAGCGAGTATCCAGACCTTGCCGCCGTTAGCGACGACGCGGAAGCCATGCGGCGGCTCTTTGAAACCAGGGTGGGTTGGCCGGGCGCGCGGCATGCGGCCCTCGCCGTGGCGCATGTCTTTTCGGGAGACCGGGACGAAGCGGCGCGGAACGGCCGCCGCGCCTTCGACTGGATCAATTGGCAATCCACGCAGTCACGAAGAATGGATTTTGCGGGCGACCGAAGGAACGAGGAACTGGACCGGTTCGGGCCGGCTTATGTGGCGGTTCTGAACGGAAGATTTTCGCGTGTCGCGCAATGGATCGACCAGTGGCCGGAGGATTACGCTTTCGGCCTGTTTTCGGAAGTCATGAACATGCTCGAACGGCATGTGATGGTGGCGAGGGAAATCGCGCCCAGCCGAGACCGTGCCGTCGAAAGGGCTTCGCGTTGCCGTTTGAAATCGCGTCCCTTGTTGGCGGCCGCGCTCTCTCACGCAACGAGATCCACGGAACAGGAGCGCCGCCTGATCCGACGCCTCGCCGACGCCTCCCGATACGCGCAACCGATCGAGGAGCAAAGAAATTTCGGAGGTCGCGAGTACGGTCTGGTGAACGCCTTGATTTGGGTGGCGGTCCGGGCCGCGCATCTCTCCATGAAGACAGAAGCGATCGCCATTCTGGACGGGGTGAACCTCGAACGGCCTTCGCTTTATGACTTCGACACGTCTCATCCATTGGACCCCACGGTGGAGAGGGCCGTTCTGGCCGCAGGGGTTCGCGGAGCGATTGATGGACGGGCCCCCACTCTAATCGACTTCCTTCCAAGGGAGATCGTGAAAGAATTGCCGGCGGGCTCGACGCGGTTGACGCCGAAAGCGCTCGAGGACGAAATCGAGCGTCTCTTGAGGCCACCGAAGGACCATGGAGCGAGGCGCAAGAACCAGAAAATCGGAAAGCCGGGTTTTGATCGCGAAAAAGCCAAGCGCGTCCTCACACATCGCGCACGGCCACTTCTGATATACGCGGACCAGGTCGCAAGCCTGATCAACGGGGCCATGTCGCATCGAGACTTGCCGGGCGCGTTCGAAAGCCTGTCGGAGGCGTCTGATCAGGCCAGAGCTTACCCATATTACGATGATGGCGCCCGTTTCATCACCCGCGTGGGATTCCACGCGTTCTTTTGGACAGCGGACGCCGTTGACGCGATTACCGCGCAAGCGGCCACGCATATCATCAACTGGCTGGAACGACCTCATCTTCGACGGACGCCGCTGTTGATCGAGGTGATCTCTCGTCTGTCGATGCGGGAGGATACCCATGACGCCGCCATGGAATTCGCGGGACGGGTGAGGAGCCATATTGAAGAGGATACCGAAATCGATTTGAGAATTTCGAATTTCGGATTGCTGGCTCGGGCCATTTGGCGCGCCTCTCCGGCTGAGGCCGGCGAATATTTCCGGCTGGGACTCGACATGGCCGACGGCGTCGGTTCCGAGGATTATGAAGTATCCGAACGGCTTATTGCGTTGGCGCAACGGTATTCAGGACGGCCTCTTGCGGACGTCGACGTGCTTCTTTTCGCCCGCATCTGTGAACTTAGTCATCCCTATGAGGTCGATAAATTCGATTGGCCCCGATTTGGGCGGGCGATATCGCGGATCGGCGGGATAGGCTCCCTTGCCTTGGTTGCGCGATTCGATGATCGCGACTGGTGTCGTCTGGAGTTGACGCTTCACCCGCTCCTTGCCGCCCTGATCGATGACGGGCATCTTTCGCCGGAACTCGCCGCCATTCTTATTGGATTGGATGAACCGGTGGAATATTGGCACTGGGGGGTGGCGGATACTGTCGGAACGATCCTTGGAAAAATCATCCCTGATAGTCGCGAATTCCTCTTCTCCGTTATTCTGGACGAGATCGACCGAAAGGATGGAGCCTCGCCAGGATGGGAAACGATCAACAAGATGCTTACGCTGGGGCAAGAATATTTGATGCGGGACTCTCCTTGCTTGGCCCGGATTTGTCGCCTGCATGAAGAGGCGGCGCGTGGACGAGACGACGACGCCACGACCAAACCGCTTCCTTCCGCCCTATCCGCGCCCCATGACGAGGCGCATTTGGAAGCCGCCCTTCAGGGTGTCGATTCCGGAAACGCCTCCGCCATCGATGAATTGCTGGAGCGTATTCCCACCGATGATCAGCAAGGGAACTGGCCGACGGTCATCCTTGGCCGCCTGGCGGACCAGGCGCAAGGCCCGGAAGAGCGTCACCGTTTCGTTCAAGCCCTGTGCGAAACCGAAATTCCCGATCTGTCGGAAAAGCTCCTTGTCCTCAAGGACCGTATCGACGGATGGGTCAGGCAATCCCTGGCGATCCGGAATGAACTCCCCCGGCAGGCAATCGCGCTGGCGGAACGTCACGCCGACGAACTCATCGGGAGCAATTGGGAGGCGGACAGTTCGTTATGGCGTCTTGTGAAATTGCATGGCGATCCTGGTGCGGAAATCATCATCGCCATCATCAAGGAACTGCGGGATCGCGCCAAGGATGTGGAGGGGGCCAGGTGGTTGGACTTCACGGCGGTAGCGGCCGAAAGCGCAAGTTCTGAATCCCTTCGTTCGGCCCTTGAACGTTTCCTGCGCCCGATCGCCCAGAGTCTTCCGGATGACATTGGAGATGGGCCATGGCGTCCGGAATTGTCCGCCGGAAGCGATGATGCCGAGGTTGTGGCCTGCATGATCTGGTTTCGTCTTGGGGCGGCGGATGCGCGCGCGCGGTGGCGCGCCGCGCATGCGGTCAGGCGCTTGGCCGAAATTGGGCGCGATGACATTCTCGCCGCCTTCGTCGGCAAAATGGAAACGGAGACGGCCGGTGCGTTTCAGGATCAGACGGCTCCGTTCTTTTTCCTGCACGCCAAACTATGGCTTCTGATCGCCCTGGCCCGGATCGCCTTGGACCGTCCGAAAACGATTTCGCCATTTCGGGCCGCTCTGGAAAACGTGGCGTTTTCGACCGCGTTTCCCCATGTCCTGATGCGCCATTTTGCGGCCGAAGCGTTGGCCGCGTTGGCCGTTGCGCTTGAAAAGCCGGAATGCGATGCGCTCCTCGATCGGCTCGATGCCGTCAACCGCCCGGAATTACCCAGAGCGCCGAAAAAAGCGGGGCGCTATACTCATTATGATTATTGGGGCTCGCGCCCGGAAGGCCGGCCGGAACCCCAACCGCCATTCCATTTCGAATACGATTTCAGCAAGTATCCTGTCGCAGGCGTCTGCCGCTTGTTCGGCTCCGCACAGTGGGACGTGCAAGATGCCTGCACCCGATGGATCCGGAATTGGTCTCCGGATATCGAGGGCATGCACGACGGCCCCCGTTCCCCATATGATTTCGCATCATGGTCATCCGGGCGCGCCCCGCAAAGGGAGCGATGGGGGCAATGCCTTGCCTGGCACGCATTGATGTTGTGCGCGGGCGAGTTTCTGGCGTCTCGATCCGTGACGGAAGACTCCTATAGCGACGATCCGTGGCGGGAATGGCTGGACGGAGAGATGCTGTCGCGTTCCGACGGTCTTTGGCTTTCGGATGGAACCGACCCTTTCCTACCGGAACTCCGCCACCCCCTTGTCCCGGAAAAGGATAACGCGCCACCGGTTCCCAGGCGGCCCAAGGATTTGGCCCCGCTGATCAATCTGGATGAGTCGCTTGCCCTTGGCGACGCGTTGGTCGTCGATGGGTGGTGGTCTTCGAGCGATGGCGTCGATCTCAGCATCTCATCCGTTCTGGTCGATGCGAAGGATACCCGCGCCGCCGCGCTCGCGATTTTGGCGATGGAGCCGTTTTTCCAATCCCTGCCGAACGAGGAGGATGACGAGGACGAGGAAATTCGGCAACGCCAACAAGCCGCCATCCAAATCAAGAGATGGATCCTCCGCCCTTCGATCGAAGCGAGTCTGGACCGCTACGATCCCTATGGCGCCTCATCCGCGCAGGCGCGCCCACGCCCCAGTTCGGAGATTATCGAAGAACTCTCATTGCGCTCCGACGATCCCTGGGACAGATGTTGGCGCAACGAAGCCGGAGAGACCGTCCTCCTCGCCGAGGCCTGGGGCAATACGAAAGGCGAAGGGCGATATGAAAGGGAGAGTTTAGGCGCACGCCTCACTTGCCGCGCCGACGCGCTCCGGAACCTTCTGGAGCCCAGAAACGCCAACCTGCTGGTTCTCGTCAAAGCGCAGAAATACATGGAGAGAAACAAAGGTCCCGGCCTGGACAAATTCGCGACGAGAACCCTTATCCTGGCGATTACCCCCAAAGGAAAGGCAAGGGCGTTCGAACGCGTTCCTAGAACCGTACGCGAGGCGGTCGAAAGGCTTCACCCTCATGACGCCACGCGTTTCCCAGCCATGCTTTCCCTCGTCAAAGAGAGCTTAATTAAAGCTTGATGTGGGGAATGTTGGGTGAATGAGCTTCGTTCGCCCGAGCCTCCACCTGACCCCGCATGGGAGCCTCGTTTTCGATAAGGCCCGGGATGCGGCCGCCCTCGTCCACAACGCCCGCCCATCGGCTCGAACTCGACGGCCCCTCGATGCGGAAGCTCAAGGCCGACGCCTGCGACGCCAACACCATTGACCAGACACAAGGAAAATGACATCAACCAATCACCCGACGGCGCCGATCACGCCGCCAAAACCGACCTTCGGCAAAAGTGGCCGTTTTGGATCGGAATCAGTGGCCGGAATAAATCGGAATCAATGGCCGCTTTCGTCGTAATGCGCATGACTCATGGGTGAGATCAGAGCGTGAACATCTACCCGCTTCCATGTGCCATTCATGTGACACGGAATTGCCGTTGATTGGCCGGAATTCGTGTAACAGACTGATTTTATGGGGTATTTTCCCGCACATGGCCAAAGACGCAAATAGCCGCCCGAGGGCGGCTAAGTGCTTGTTTTCTCGACGAGAACTTGGTTGCGGGGGGAGGATTTGAACCTCCGACCTTCAGGTTATGAGGATGGAACATGCCAAAACCAACACTTTGATTTATAAAGAAACTTCGCCATTTTTCAGCCGATATGTCGCATATATGTTGCATGTAGCATCGGCTCAGATAATTTGGTCAGTCTCATTGACCTGTTTGTTTTCAACGCAATGAAACACATACAATTTCCACACACATTTCCTTAACCTACTGTTCGCCGAAAATCTGCGCAAGGTAACGATCCGGATTGGTCAGGAACGCCCGTGTGACCCGGTAGTGCTCCGTCTCTTCGACAGTGGTTTCCTCGATCCGGTCGCCGTCCAGGCTGTAGAGGGTCGCGCCCGGATAGCTCAGGATGATCGGGGAATGGGTGGCGATGACGGCCTGGGTGTTTCCGGCCAGCTCCCATTCCCTCATGAGGGCCAGGAACGCCAGTTGATTGGATGGCGACAGCGCGGTTTCGGGCTCGTCCATGATGAACAAGCGCCGCTTCATGCGTTCGAACGGACCTCCGGTGAAGAAGGAGAGAAACGACTCGCCGTGACTCTGGTTGAGAAGCTTTTTTCCGCCATAAACCGGGGTGATGCTTCCCTCGGTGTCGATGTAATGCGCGACATCGAAGAAGCTCTCCGCCCGGAAGAAAAAACCCTCCGACACCTTTGGGAGCCAGGACGGCCGCAACGCCTCGGCCAAGGGGAAATCGCCTTCATGGTCGAGCTGGAGTTGATGCTGCTGGCTGCCGCCATGGGCGGGAAAACCGACCAGCCTCGCCATCGCTTCGACTAGGGTCGATTTGCCGGTTCCGTTGTCGCCCACCAGGAAAGTGATTGGCTTTGGAAAATCCAGGCTGAAATTTTCGCCAAGGAAAGGGAGGCGATTGAACGGAAACGCATCCCGGTCGGCCTCGTCCTCAAGAAGCGTAATCCGTTTAAGGAACGGCGCTTTCAGTGAGGAATCACGGCTCATTTCCGGTTATTCCTCTTCCAAGGGGAGGCCGAAACGATCCATTGTCTCTTTTACTATGTGCTCCGCCACGTAGGGGACTTGCGGTATGACGGTTTCAAGGCCTTCGTCATCCAGAAACACATCAACTATCCCTTCCACCATCCGGTTGACGAACACGACGGACAGCTTACAGGCCTGTTCCTCATCGACACCGAAAATTCTGAACGGTTCATCCCTAATATAAGGACAATCCACAATGCAGAAATATCCCCTCTCATCATCGAAGTCGGGCACATGAATCTGGAGAGAGAAAGGGACCAAAGAACCATCGGTCCCTTTCGCCTGAGCGGTGAACGACAGGGAAACGGGTTTTTGAGCGCGCATCGGTCCGCCCCGCCCTTCACGGCTTTCCGGCATAGGGATTGCCGAGTTGCACGGCGTCGCCATCCCGGTCCACCAATTCAAGGCCCTTTCGTTTGAGATGGGCCTCGATCAGTTCCACGGCGTCGCCGAACGTTTTCGCGTCTTCATCGCCCTGCGCATTGAAAGGATGCTTGGCTATGAGCGGGCAGGTCACCACGCATCGAAAGAAGCCGCGCTTTTCCAGGACGGGTTCGGTGATGCTCAGGGAGAACGGCTCCATTGCACCGTTTCCGTCCCGCGTAAAACAATCGATCTCCAACAGGACGGGAATGCCCGCGTCCCGTCGTCGCCGGTATTCGAGCACGCCGTCCACGACGCCCTGGAACCGCGCCATCAGGTCCGCGTCGAGCGCGCCCGAAGGCAGATCGTCCAGCCAGTCCCATTCGAACATGGGAATGTCCGGCTCGCACGGATCGGCCCAGACCTCCAGGATCTCCTCCATGGCTTCGGCCACGATGTCGAAACGCCCGGCGGCGGTGGCGATGCGGCAACGATCATGCAGCACGTTCCGCCGCCAAGCGTTCGACGTCCGAGCCTTTTCCACCGCGACGGCGCTGTAGTCCAGGGCTTGGGCAAGGTCTTCCAGATTATGCTCTGGAAAAGAGTTGTAGTAATGCCACTTAGACATGCCATTCTGCGCAAGTGGATCATCGGGATACTCTTCAACCATCTGCCTCTGACGACGCCAACTTTCCGAAGCATCTCCATCGGTTGCGTGGAAACTGGCTAACAAACCGAGAAGTGAGCACCGGATTTCTTTTTCCGTCACTTCCGCCAATTTCTTCTCTAGCTCCTTGAAAAGTTCCTGGAATTTTCCAGACCGAACAAGAGGATAGATTACGTCTTGATAGAATTGCTCCATATGGTCGTCGATAGATGACTTTTTTCGCGTCATCGCCCTGGGTTGTATCCGGTTTCCATGTCGTCAACTCCCCATTCAGCAGGAGATGCAGGATTCGGGTATCCCTGTTTGTAGCACAAGTATCGCCTTTCGGACGCCCGTTCCTGGCAAGCACCACGCCACTTTGGTTCCCATTGGAGACATTCGTGATCCTCGCCTTTCCACCGTTGATAGCACTTCTCCTTGCTCTCGTCATCATCAGGTTCAGTGCTGCCGCCACCGGCGTTTTCGCCATCGACGATTTTTCTGATCTCTTCCTGCTCCAGCTTCGACATGGATTGCCACCATGCCCAGGCGGCAGCAAGAGCCATCGAAAAATAGTAGGCAAGCCTGCATCTCGGGCGGCGTCCAGATACTCATTAGCCCTCTCCTCATCGTTTGGATGTACCGCGAAGGGAGCGGTTTGATGCGCAAAACCGCCGCCGATCAAGAGTATATACTCATCTCGATTCATCTAAATTTTCCTTATGTCTGTGACAAGATGGCGGATTAGTGTATATATTTTCGTGTTTTGACTCGCAATACGTAACATCTGGTGAAAGGGTGCTATGCCCCCTTGACTCTCTGGCGTAGAGCAGGGAAGCAAGAGCTAGGTGGCTCCAACGAGGGTTCCCTTGGAAACGTTTGGGATGCCTTGCCCGCGCGAGGGCGGAGCCTTTAGCTGACCAAGAAAACATGAGGAAAGCTCTAATAAATTGAAAACAGAAAATGTTGTATGGGACATAGGTCGCCCATCCCTATATCTGGTTCTCTACATGAGGCTGCTGCGTCAAGCATAATCTGACCTTTTGGGTTCTG
>CAYFNC010000081.1:0-10542 GCA_964344345.1 uncultured Hyphomicrobiales bacterium
AACCTTGGGTGAGTCATGCCGCTTGAGGCAAGGCCGGGGTTTTGCCGGTGTTACCGCGATCATCACTAACAGGCTGCTGAAAAAGTCCAGAACCATCGGAACGTCAGCGCCAACCCACCCGCAACCCGCGACGGCGCCGCTTTGCCATGCCGGGGCGGCGGACGAACGGCGGGAACGGCGCCCGGCCCGTGCTGCGGTGCGGCGATGCTGTTGTGCGGTGCAGCATAACCATTTGTTTTAAATGGACAAAACATCACAGAATATAACAATTATAAAAATTACATTATTTTACATTTATGGGCATTTCACGAAATCATTATGAAACGGCGGCTTCCTATTATTCTGGCAATCAGTAGAGAGCGATTGAGGGATGCTTTCGCCTGGGATTGGAGCAACCGAAACGTCATTGAATGGCGCCGCGGTTTCATTTGGGAAGGTTCTGTTCGTCGCCGCGGCTTACGTGGCGACGGCCAAGCTCGGACTGCATTTCGCGACCATTCATGGCAACGTTACGCCGATATGGCCCCCGGCCGGAATCGGCATGGCCGCCCTCGTGCTCATGGGGTGGCGCGTCTGGCCAGGCGTGTTTCTCGGCGCGTTTCTCGCCAATCTGTGGACCGACGTCTCTGTCGTCACGGCGGGAGCGATCGCTATCGGCAACACCTTGGAAGGGATCTTGGGCGCGGCGATGATCAGGCGCGCCGTCGGCGCTTCGACGCGCCTCGAGGACGTTCGCGAAATCATGGCCTTCGTGGTCATCGGTCTCGCCGCATCCACCGTCGCGGCGACGGGCGGCGCGATCGCGCTGGCGTCGTCGGGCTCCGCAGAGTGGGCGGCGTTCGGAAGCATCTGGGTGATTTGGTGGCTCGGCGACGCCACCGGCGTCATCGTCGTCGCGCCGTTCGTTATCGCCTGGTTCGGAAAATCCAGGCCCATCACTCGGGACATGGCGGTCGAGGGCCTCGCCGTTCTCACGCTGGCGTTCCTTTTGGCCCAGTTCGTGTTCTGCGGCTGGTTCGGAACTTGGCAAATCAACTATCCCTTGGCGTTCACGCCGTTCGCGGTTCTGGTTTGGGCGTCCTTGCGGCTTGGGCGGCGGGGCGCGGTGACGGCGAACCTCTTGATGTGCGTGGTCGCGACGATCGGCACCGCCGACGGTTTTGGCCCTTTCGCCATTGCGGACACCCATGAATCCTTCCTGATGCTGCAGATGTTCATGGCGATCTGCGCCGTCACCTCCTTGTCCCTTGCCGCCACCGTGACCCGGCGCAGGACGGCCGAAGACGATCTGCGCCGGTCGAACGAGGATCTGCGCAAGCTGTCCCACGCCGTCGAGCAGAGCTCCAACATGGTGTTCATCACCGACTTCGACGGGAAAATCGAATACGTGAACCCGAAGTTCACCGAGATGACGGGCTACGCTCCGGAAGAAGCCGTTTCGCAACTGCCGAGCTTGATCAAGAGCGGAGACACGCCGCGCGAGATTTACGAGGACCTGTGGAGCACGGTTCTGTCAGGGAATAGCTGGCGCGGCGAACTCAAGGACCGGCGCAAGGACGGCAAGGCGTTCTGGGCGTCGGTCTCCATCTTCCCGGTCCGCGACGACGACGACGTCATCACGCACTTCGTCGCCATGCACGAGGACATCACCCATCGCAAGCTGGCCGAGGAGAAAATCCGCGCGGCCATGGAGCACGCGGAAGTCGCCAACCGCGCCAAGTCGGAGCTTCTGGCCAACATGAGCCACGAATTGCGCACGCCCTTAAACGCCATCATCGGGTTCTCCAACACCATCAAGCAGGAAGTCTTCGGCCCTCTGGAGAACGTGAAGTACCGCGAATACGCGGGCGACATCCTGGATTCCGGCGAGCATCTTCTGAATCTCATCAACGACATCCTCGACGTGTCCGCCATTGAGGCGGGGAAGGTCGATTTGCTTGAAGAGGAGGTTTCGATCCAGGGGGCGGTAGAGGCTTCCCTGCGCCTGATCCAACACCGGGCCGAAAGGGGCGGGGTCGCGCTCCGGAACGAGCTTCCCAAGGACTCCCCCGGACTTTGGGCCGACGAACGGCGGATCAAGCAGGTTCTCATCAACCTGCTCAGCAATGCGGTGAAGTTCACGCCCCAGGGCGGACACGTGACGGTCACGGCCTACCCGGCGGACGGCGGAGGGTATTCCCTCGTGGTGATCGACACCGGAATCGGCATGGATGAAAACGGGATCGCCAAGGCCATGAGCCAGTTCGGCCAGGTGGACTCCAGCCTGAACCGCAAATTCGAGGGAACGGGCCTCGGCCTGCCCCTGGCCAAGGGGTTGGTCGATCTGCACGGCGGCCGTTTCGAAATCGAAAGCCGCGCGGGCGAGGGCACGATCGTCTGCATAACCTTCCCGGTGGAGCGGGTGCTGGCGGGGTGAGGGTTGGCGGAAGGGGGGCGATCCGGCGGAGAGGAATTGCGGCACAGCTTGTTGAAATATACTATAAAAATAGATGCGAGAGTGCGCGGCAAATTTTCCAACCCATGCTCTGACATGCTTGTGGACGGTTTGGAGATTGTGGGACGGTCGCGAAGTCAGCCGGACTTCAGATCGGCGAAACGTCGTAGCGACGCGCGCTTGATCAGGGTGCGCCGACCATTTCAAACAGATTCCAGTTCGTTTGCATTTAGCAGCTCATAAAGTTTGGTGCGCCCAATCCCCATCATGGCAATGGTGTTATCCACCGAGATCAGTTCCGCCGCGCTGACGACTTTTTGCGCCGTCTGCGCGGCAGGTTCCGGTCTCGGCTTTGGTGTCCCGGTTCGACGATGCAATCCAGCAAGTAGGTGAGCAACTGGCGCCCATAAAAACCCTATCACCTTGTCGCTGATGCAGAGATACGCGATATGCCCCTGCGTCCGCCGCTCACCCAAACCCTTCTCCGAGATGCCTAGGATGGAGACTGCGACGGTGTAGGAGGCCCGCGCCGATCCGTAGCGCCCCGTCAATCGGAGGGGCGTTTTCGGTTTCTGGGCTTTCGGAATCGGAAGATCCAGGAACGTGATAGTTGGCTCCTCGACGTTACGAGTGGATTAAGGGATAATGTTGCCCCCACTCGGAATGTCCGGAGTCCCCCTGGCCGCGGGTGGAAACGCGGAGAGGCTGCGAGAACCGGGTGTAGCCAAGGGCGGATATGGCAGGTTCATCGATAAAGGTTGTATCCGCAGTTTCGGAAGAGGAAAATTATTCCGTTCCCAGGAGTAGGGGGCGGCGAACTGCTTAATGCTGAAACAACCATGACCCGTCGCACATTCGTGGTCGCGTTCCAACCTGGCGTCGGACATTGGGCGCGCATGGGCGCCATTGCTTCCGCGTTACGTGCGAATGGCCATCATGTAATTATTGCAACCAGCAGAGAATTTCTAGAGCGCATCAAAGGGGAAAGATTCGACGCCCGCGCGTCCATCGGTCCCGATTGGACCGAAGACGGAAAGGAAATCCTTCCAGGCGCTGCGCCAGACATTCGCGCCGCGCTGCGTGAACACGCCGCCAACATCGTCGAACGGTTTTTCGCCTACGCCCCGCAAGTGGCCGAGGACGTAACCAAGACTTTCCGCGGCAACGAGCGCCCGGATCTTTTTGTTTTCGACTACACCCTGTTCGGCGGGCCGCCGGCTGCGGTGCGCCTGGGCGTGCCATGGGCGGCTGTCTACGGCCTGACGGTTCCGTTCCGGCCTCCCGGATGGCCCCCGTTCGGCAGCGACCTGGACTTCGACGGCGACGTTACCGGCGAGATCTCCTGGCGGGCGCTCGACAGCGAGATCGATCGCCAGAACAAGTCCTTGTATCGGCCAGTCACGGAGCTTTGGCGTGGAGAAGGCGTCAAATTTCAAAACCCCTGGCGTGCGTTCGCCGACAAAGCGCGCCTAGGGATCGTCGGCTCAATCGAGGAAGCGGACTTTCCCTGGCTCCATGGCCTTCCCGACAATGTCCGCTACGTCGGGCCGTTGACCGGAGCGGATGAAACACTTCAGACCCTTGACGACGAGTTGCGCGCGTTCGCCGTCGCCGATGCCGGACTCCCGTTGGTCCACGTGACCCTCGGGCAGACCTTCAGCCGTCAGCCCGCGTTGTTGCGGATGATCGTCAACGGCCTTTCGGGGCTCCCGTGCCGGGCGCTGGTGTCGGCCGGTCTGGTGGCGGAAGCCGACTGGCCGCAAGCTTCGGAACGGGTGCTGGTCAGGCGCTCGGTCCCGCACGGAGCGCTTTTCGACCATCTCGACGCCCTGGCCTGCCATGGCGGCGCCAACACCTTGATGAAGGCGCTGGCCGCCGGCGTCCCCGTCTTGGTCATCCCACTCGGCGCCGAGCAACGCAGCAACGGCGCCCGGTTCAAGTTCGCGGGCCTTTCGGATATGATTCTGCCCGGAGACCTGACAGAGGACGCCGTGCGCGCTACCGCAGCGCCGCTGTTGGACCCCCGGGGAGCGATGCGGAAACGGGCCGAAGCGCTGGCGGCCAAGTCAAGGGAAAGCGGGGGCGCCGCCTTGGCCGCGCGGCTCCTGGAGCGCCTTTGCGAGGAGCCCGCGTCGTGATCGCAACCGGAGAACCGCCGTCCCTTGCGGGTAAGGTCGTGGCGATCACCGGATCGTCGCGGGGGATCGGCCGGGCCGTCGCCGTGGCGATGGCCGAGGCGGGCGCCAAGGTGGTTCTCAACGGACGCTCGAAACAGGATTTGAGCAAGGCCGCGAGTAAGGTCGCCGCCGCCGGGGAGGACCCTCTGGCCGTTCGCGCCGACGCCTCTACCGCCAAGGGGGCCGGAAAAATATTGAACCGCGCGCTGAAGGCCCATGGCCGCGTGGACATTCTCATCAACAACGCGGCGGAACCCGGCCCGCCGTCGCGGCCCGCGTGGAGGATTTCCGAGCGGCGGTGGAGCGAGACCATCGCCTCCAACCTCACAGGCCCTTTCCTTTGCGCGTCCGTGTTCCTCCGATGGATGGTCGAGCATGGCGTCGCCGGGCGGGTGATCAACGTATTATCCGAAGGGGCCGCCCATGGCGTGGCGGGCCTTGCGCCGTATAGCTGCTCCAAAGCGGGCCTCGAAATGCTCACGCGCTGCTTGGCTCTGGATGCGGAAGGGACCGGCGTCGTCGTATCGGGCGTCCGGCTGGGCGCCCATCGGACGGAAATGACCCGGCGCAGACTGGCTCGCGACGTGGTCTCCGGACTTGCGGAGCCCGAGGCCGCGGCCCCACTGCTCCTATTCGCCGCCACGGGTCCGGCGGGCAAGCTCCGCGGCCGCATCCTGTCCGAGTCCCGGTTCCTCCGAGACGCCGAGGCCGAGGCCTGGCTCGGAAATCCGGCGGCCGCCGTCCGGCCTTTTTCGCCCCACATGCCGCGTTATCTGTCGGGAACCAGCCGCCACGCCGAGACGCGGCACCTGGATTTCCTCGAGAACCCTTGCGGCCCGCCGCCGTCCTCCATGGCGGCGATGGCGGACGCCGCCGTGAACCTCTATCCCGACCCCAGACTCGGCCATTTGCGCGCCGCTCTCGCTGAACGGTTCGCCCTGCCCCCGGAATGTTTCACCTTCGGTCCCGGATCGTCCGAGATCGTCGCCCGCATCCTCGCCACCTATTGCCGCGAGGGCGACGCCGTCGTCGCGAGCGATCCCACCTGGCCCCTGTTCGAGCGCATGAGCGCCGCCAGGGGGCTCGATCTGCGTTTCGTCCCTTGCGCCATCGACCGGCGCCGTCGCGACGCGCGCCTCGGCTTGGACGAGGTCGCCCGCGCCGTCGATTCCCGCACGCGGATCGTCTATCTGGTGGACCCGCACTATCCCCTTGGTTTCGGCGTCGATCGGGCCGCCTTTCGGCGTTTCCTCTCCGATCTCGCGGGCGGTCCCGTGGTGGTGGTCGACGAGACCTACATCGACTACGCCGACCCGGCGCGGGGCAAGGACACGCCCGATCTTGTCCGGCAAGGGCTTGCGCCGGTGATCGGGGTGCGGAGCTTTTCGAAGTTCTTCGGACTGGCGGGAATACGCCTGGGGTTCGCCATGTCAACGCCGGAAATCGCCGGGCATCTAGCTCGCCTCGAGGTCACATTCGGAGTCGGCTCCATCGCCGAGGCGGCCGCTGTCGCCGCGCTCGCGGACGAAGGGCACGCCCGCCTGACGCGCGACACCAACCGTCGGGGGCGCGAGCAATTGCGCCAAGGGTTGGCGGGGCTCGGCTTGGGCGCGCTTCCCAGCGAGGCCAACTTCGTCATGGCCGAATGCCCGGGCGCGCCCGAGGCCGTCCACGCGGCCCTGGCGGACGCGGGCGTCCACATTCCCGATGTGGCCTGGGACGGCTTCATTCAACTCCCCATCGCCGAAGAGGCGGACAACGAAAGGATGATCCATGCGCTCGCGGAATTCCGACGCGACGCCTGAGGACAAAGCCACCGCGATCCTGCTGTCGTGGAAGCGTGTCCAAAACATGCCGGACATCGTCGCCGAGGTGGCGTCGTGGCGGCGGGTGGACGAGGTCCTGGTGTGGAACAACAATCCCGAAACCACGCTTTCCTTCAAGGGCGCGACGGTGATCAACGCCGGGCGGAACTTCGGCTGTTTCGCCCGTTATGGACTGGTGGGGCTTGCGGCCAACCAGATCATCTGGTTCCAGGATGACGACATCGCGCTCGACGAGGACCAGTTCGAGCGCGTGTTCGCGGCCTTCGAGAAGGACCCGACGCGCATTTACGGCTGCCAGGGACGGAACGTGGTTGACGGGGCCTACTCGCCGAAGCCGGTCTACGGTCCCTGCGACATCGTCGTCGGCCAAGCCATGCTGTTCCATCGCGCCTTGACGCGCCACATTCACGCCCTGCTGGCCCGCCACGACATCCCGACCGACGAGGACGACATCCTTTTCAGCCTCGCCTGCCCGGGGCCGCATTTCGCGGTGAACGTGGAGCCGGTCAAGGAAATCGGCTGGGACGACGAGCATGCGCTTTGGCGCCGTCCGGGACACTTCGAGGCGCGCCAGCGCCAGATCGACGTCATGCGGGCGGCGCTAAGGGCCGATGCGGGGGGGCGGGAAGCGGATTGACCCGCGTTTCCGGCGAAATCTCATCAAGGATGCGATTCAAGATTCCGTTGGCCCCGTCCTTGTCGAGCCAACCCCATTCGCCGTTGGGATTGACCTCCAGAAACACGTAATCGCCTTCGCCGGTAAGCAGGAAGTCGAAGCGTCCGTACGCGAGGCCAAGCCGGGACATCAAGGTTCGCGACGCGTCGACGACGGCGTTAGGCAACGCATGGGTTCGCCAGTCGGCGCCATCCTCCAGCGACACTGCCCGCCAGTCGATGCTCCTGTCCGCGAACCGATGGCGCGGGAACTCGAAGGCGAACAGGTTGCCCCGCACATAGACCGCGGTCACATCAAAAGGCGCGTCCACGTAGTCGTTCATGAACCATGGAAAGGACGGGTCGAGATCCCCTTCGTCGACCCGGGTGGCGTAAAGCACCGATTTGTCCGCCACCCGGCCGAGGGTGAGGCTCTTGACCACCGAGACCGCGCCTGGGCGGAACGCTTCTTGGTCCCCGCAGGCGAACGTCCAGGGCGCGACGGGAAACAGATCGGCCGCCGCCCACAACTGCGCCAGCTTGCCCAACCGGTCGTCGGCCTCGGGTTCGACCAGAACCACCTTTCCCTGGGACCAAAGCAATCCCACCACGTCGCGGAAGGCGTGCCACAGTTCATCCTCCATATAGGAGTCCTCGCGGGAATGCTTTTTGTCGGGATAAAGGCCGCGCGTGCGCTGGGGCTTGCGCCAATAGACCTTGGCGATGTCGGCGGAAGTGACACGCCGTCCGGTGGGGCTGGCGATTTCGAAGCCGTCCGGTCCGGCCCGGAACGCGTAATCGCGCCAAAGGTCGGTGTTGAAACGGAACACGGCGTCGGAGCCAAGGCGCGAAACGACCAAGTCGCACGTGCCGTCGAGCGATGTGGTGGGAATGAAGGTGACGCGCGAACGGGACACGGACGCCGCTCCTTTGCAGTTTCACACCGAAACGAAAAAGGCCCGCCCTTCTCAGCGGCGGGCGGGCCTCATCCGTTTGTCGGATTGAATTCTATCAGGTGCGGTCGCCGTCGAACTGGGTCGATGTCGGATAGATGGAGGACGCGATGCCGTCCTTCGAAATGTTCCGCATCTGGGCTTGGTGATCGTAGTCCTGGTCCAGGAAACGCGCGAGATCTGCGTCGTTTTCGAGACCGGGAAGACGCTTCGCGAGATCCGTCGGCTTCAACATGGTCGTTTCTCCTCATCCTCCTCGCCAAAAACCGAAGGGATTATATGGTTTCTTAGATGGTTCCGCAATGCGCGTTCGCGCCATCCGTTTGGCACTTGACGCGGGATTGACGAGCTTTGAGAATCGCCCGTTTCCAGGGCGTCGCCGTTCAGCGATCCCTTCTATGGTTCGGATCGGGGCGATCGTTGGAGGAAAAAGCCGATTCACGCGCGACCTGCGAGCTTGGCGGAGACGCGGAGCCCATCCGAATTGGGCGCTGGTGCTTTAAAATGGTCAGCGTCCCGTTTTTTTTCGCCACACTTCTGTTGGCGGCCGCCACCGCATGCGGCATTGCCGCCACCCTTCTTTTCAAGCCGCTGTTCGACAAGGGCCTGATCGCGGGCGACGGCTCCGTCCTGCTTCCCATCATCGGCGCGCAAATCCTATTGTTGTTGGTTCGCGGGGCGTTGGCCGGCGGGGCGTTCGACCTGTTCGCCCGTTCGGGCGCGCGGCTGGGACAGCGCCTGACCACGCGCATCCACGATCATTTGAAGCGCCACGCCCTACCCTACTTCCTCGGCAAGCAGCAGTCCGACATCCTGCAACTGGTCCGCAACGACGTCATCACCCTGGAAACCAGCCTTGGGCAATTGGCGGGCCAGGCCCTGATTTCGGCGTTCCAGGCCGTCGCCGTGCTGTGCGTGATCGTCCTATGGCGGCCGGAGCTTTCCCTGGTCTGCGTCGCCGGGCTCGGGCTCGGCGCCATGTTGACATCGTGGGGGGCGCGCCTGGCAGACCGCGAGCTCGGCAAGGAGATCGACGCCAACGCTCGCGTCGCGGAGCAGATTCTTCGCGCGCTGGGTCCGCGCGGGCTTCTGCTTCGGGTGTCCGCCGCCGGGTCGTGGGCGGACGAGCGCCTCGCGGGCGAATTGGAGACTTATCGCCGCGCCCTGGTGCGCCGCCGCGTTCTGCCAAACTGGGTGCTGGCCGGGGCCGAGGGGGTGGGCTCCATCACCTACTTCCTGTTCTACATGGTGGGGGGATACGTGGTCGCGGGCGGCGGGGCCAGCGCGGGGGAACTGGTGGCCATGGCGGCGTTGCTGACCTACCTTTCGGCTTCCGCAAACCAACTCGCCCCGACCTTCGTGGGCTTAAAGGAGGCGCGCGTCCGCCTCCGCCGGATCGAGAGCGAACTGTCAATTCCCCCCGAGACGGCCGAACCCGAGAGCCCGGCCGCGAACGTCGATCTCGGCGGCGAATTTCGCTTCGAGGGCGTGACCGTCCGATACGGCGAGCACGAAGCGCTCTCAGGGATCGACGTGACCTTTCCAACAGGCCGCGCGACCGCGGTCGTCGGTCCCAGCGGCGCCGGGAAAACGACGCTGACTTTCCTTCTGATGCGCCTTATCGAACCAGATGCGGGCCGGGTGCTGATGGGCGAAACACCGCTTTCTCGGATTCGACGCGACGACCTGTGGCCCCGGATCGGCTACGTCCCCCAGGAGCCCATCCTGTTCAGCGGGTCGGTCGCGGAGAACATCGCGCTTGGACGGGACGCACCCCCGGAGCGGATCGAGGAGGCCTGCCGCAAGGCCGGGATCCACGACCTGGTGGCTGGAGAGCACGGCGGGTACACGGCGGACGCGGGCGAGGCGGGCTATCGTTTCTCGGCTGGCGAACGCCAACGCTTGGCGATCGCCCGCGCCCTTCTCGCGGACCCCGGCGTATTGGTCCTCGACGAACCCACCGCGCACTTGGACGCGGTGACCGAGCAATTGGTTCTCGCCACCATCACCCGCCAGCGCGAGGCCGGCCGCACCGTGGTTGTGGTCACCCACAACCCGGCGACGCTCGAGGCGGCGGACAACGTGGTCCTGCTTGTTGGGGGGCGCTTGGCGTGGCGGGGGGCGCCGCAGGACTTCCTCGCCGAACCCGATTTCAGGCGCTATCTGCGGGAAGCTGGCTACGAGGCCGTCGAGTGAGCGGACGCGCCAGTCGTCATCATATTCAAAGCGGCCTGCCGGGAGCTTGATACGCGAGATTTTCGAAGCTCAGTTAAGGAACTTGTTGTTGGCCTCATTTAGCTATTCTCGCACTGCCACAGGTCGTGCGCGCCAAGATCATCCCCGAGTCCGACGTCAACCGTCTCCTGATGAAGAGCCAGAAGCCGAGCCCTTTCAGGACTGGCTTGCGTGGGGGGGAGGGTGCAGGTATGTGGTTCTGCGAATCCCTATAGAGCCTGTTGCAGAATCGCGCATCTCCCTGTTGACCTAGCGCGCGCGGG
>CAYFNC010000082.1:0-9960 GCA_964344345.1 uncultured Hyphomicrobiales bacterium
GACTTCCCGCCCGCCGTTCTGATGATCGTCGACGACCTGACCGACATCACCCGCGAACGCCGGCGCCACGAACAGATGCTCAACCACCTGATCAGCACGTTGGTCAGCGTGGTGGATCGGCGCGATCCGTTCTCGGCCAACCATTCCGTCCGGGTGGCCCAGGTGGCCCACGCGCTCGCCGCCGACATGGGCCTGCCGGAACTGGACGTCAAGACATTGGACGCGGCCGGACGCCTGATGAACCTCGGCAAGATCTTCATCACGACCGAGGTGCTGACCAAGACCGACAACCTGTCGGACGCGGAGCGCGACCAGGTCATGAAGGCCTACCTGACCAGCGCCGAGCTTCTGGAAAACGTGCCTTTCGACGGCCCCGTGGTCGACACCATCCGCCAGATGGGCGAGGCCTGGGACGGGTCGGGTCCCTTGGGCGTCGAGGGCGAGGGCATCCTGATGACGGCGCGGATCCTCGCGGTCTGCAACACCTTCGTCGCCATGGTCAGCGCCCGGGCCTATCGCGAGGCCATGACTTTCGACAAGGCCACGTCGATCCTGCTCGGCGACGTGGGCACCAAGTTCGACCGCAAGCCGGTCTCCGCCCTGATCAACTATCTCGACAACCGGGGCGGGGCCGAGGAATGGGCCCATTTCCGCGAGAAACCGGTGGAGTAGGGGTTATTCCGCGCCAAGGATGTCGATCAGCGGTTTGAGCTGTCTTTCATAACGCTTCCAGGCTTGCACCGAGCTATTGTAAATCGGCTGGCGCACCTGCATCGCGCTCGCGGTGGTGACCGTGCGCGCCGAACTGTGGAAGTCTAGGCAGGCGTCGTCCCATTCCAGCCCGCAAAACGCCAGCAGCGCCTTGGACTGGGCTTCCTGGTCGCCGACCAGGGATTCGTACCCAATGTCGTGAATGAAGCCCGGCAGCGCCTCGCGCCAATGGTCCATCAGGTCCAGGTACAGGGTGTAGCTTTTCGCGAGATCGGCAAGGTCGTTGGCGAAGTACGCCGACTTTCCCAGGAGATGGTTCTTGAACATGGAAAGGCAGGTGTCCAGCGGGCTCCGGCGGCAATGGACGACCTTGGCGTGGGGCAGCATCATCTTGATCATGCCGACGAACCGGAAGTTGATCGGCAACTTGTCGGTGAAGAACGCCTCGTTCCGCAATCGAGCTCCGATCGTTTCGACATAGCGCAGGCCCGCGGCGCGAAACGCCTCGTCGTCGGCCGCGCGGACTCTGTCGATGAAGGCGGCGTGGTTGTCGCCGTCGAAGGCTTCGGAGAGAACCACGCCCATGGTTTCCAGTTCGCCGCCGCCGTAAACCTTGGGGTGGCTGGCGAGGATCTGCTCCACTAGCGTCGTGCCCGAACGCGGCATGCCGATGATGAAGACGGGCGTGGCTTCCGTTTGCGGGGCCTCGCGGCCGCCGGAGAGAAAATCCGCCGTGAAAAGCTCCTTGAAGTCCTCCTGGCGCCTTTCGGCCTCTTCGATGGCGATGAGGTTTCCCTTCCGGTTGATTGCGTTCGCGGCGGCGAAGTATTCGAAGGCTTCGTCGAAACGCTTCAGGTCCTCGAACGACTTTCCGAGGCCGAAGGCGAGATACATCCGTTGCTCGTCCGTGATGTCCGAGCGGGCGTACATGTCCTCCATCGCCCGGACCTCCTCGTCGCGCTCGGCGTGGCTTTTGGCGTGGGCCAGGCTCATTCGGGCTTCGGCCATTTCCGGGGCGCGGTCGAGGGTCGCGCGATAACCGGCCATGGCCTCCTCGGCCCGTCCGAGCGCCTTGAGCGCGTTGGCCCGGTTGTAGAGCCGCCCTGGGTCGTCGGGGAAGACGGCGATCGACTTGTCGTAGCACGCCAGGGCCGCCTCGGCGTCGCCCAGCGCCAGAAGGGCGTTGCCCTTGTTGCCGTGGGCGTCCGGGTGGTCTGGGGCGACGGCGATGGCCTTGTCGAAGCAGACGATGGCGTCCTCGTAACGTTTCTTGGATTGGAGAACCTGGGCCAGGCCGTTCTGGGCGTCGGGATGGTCGGGATTGACGGCGACGGCCTTGCGGCAACATTCCTCCGCTTCCTTGAGCCGTCCCATTTCTCCAAGCGCGACGCCGAGGTTGGCGTGGGCCTCGGCGTAGTTCGGACGGATCGCGACGGCCTTGCGGTAGCATTCGACCGCGTTTTCCAGTTCCCCTTTGTCCTTGAGCCCGTTGCCAAGGTTCGCAAGCGCCTCTGCGTAGCCCGGATTGAGGGCGGCGGCCTTGCGGAAATGATCCAACGCCTCGGACGGACGCCCCATCTCCTTCAGCGCGACGCCGAGGTTGTTGTGGGCCTCGGCGTAGTTGGGATTGAGCGCGATGGCCTTGCGTTGGCTCTTCGCCGCCTCGTCGAGGTCGCCGAGTTCCTTGAGGGCTACGCCGAGGTTGCAGAGCGCCTCGACGAAACCGGACTTGATCTTGACCGCCTTGCGGAAGCTATCGGCTGCGTCCTTCGCCCGTCCCATCCTCAGGAGCGCGTTGCCGAGGTTGTAATGCGCGTCCGCGTGCCTGGGATTGACGGCGAGAGCGCGTCCGATCAGTTCGACCGCGCTTTCGTCGTGTCCCGCCTGGTGGGCGACGACGCCCAGCAAGTGCAGGGCGTCCGGCTGCTTGGGATCGGCCTGCAGAATCTGGCGGTAGATCGCCTCGGCCTCATGCAGGCGGCCCTGGGCGTGATGTCCCATGGCCTGGGACAGCGCTTGGCGGGCGCCGCCCGGGCCTTGTCTCTTGGCGGCCTTGGCGGCGGTTTTTTGCTGGCGTCGTCTTTCCGCTCTGCTCATGCCGGGGGCGGGCCTATTCCTTCGCCCACTGGCAGCCGAGCCTGAGCGAGCCCGCCGTGTTGGCGATGGCGGCCATGCAGGTGTGCTCGCGCTCCGGCGGCAGCCAGACCGCGATCTGCAGCACGTAGCGTCCGCCGTCCGCCGTGGGAATCCGCTGCGCGTTCAACTGCACTACGTTGGCGTCGAAATCGACCAGCACCTCGCACATGCGCGCGATCAGGCCGGGACGGTCGGCGCCGTCCACGGTCAGCCGGTGGGTGATGCGCCCGGACGGCCCAAGCTCCGGGTCCATCTCGAAGCGGCTGACCGAGACCTTTTCGGCGTTCTCGAGCTCGGGCAGGGCGTCCAGGCCCGCCTGGACGTCGTCCAGTCGGACGTCGTCGGGGATCTCGCACACGCTGGTGAACTCCGCGCCGCCGCCGAGCACGGCGAAGCTGGTGTCGCCCAGATTCGCGCCCATCTCGAACAGGTATCCCGTCACGGCGGCGACGAGCCCGACCCGGTCAGTGCACAGGATGTTGACCAGAATGTTGACGGACATGGACGAAACCTTCGACGCTTGCGAAATGTTAAGGGTATGGGTGGCATCATAATGGAAACTTTTCCATTTTGAACGTCATTTCAGGCGGGGAGGCCATGCGATACCACATCTTCGGCAGAATGACTCTCGCCTCGGCGCTGGCGCTCGCCGCCGCCGTTCCCTTGGAGGCCCAGCAACCATCGGGACGGCCAGACGCGGCCGAGACGGTCAGCGCGTCGCTCTACGTCCATCCGCAAAAGAAATACGCTCTGGTCATTCCACCCAAGGCCCAGGCCATGCCCGACCAGGGCGGCGCGGACATCACCATCCGTTCGCGCGAAGGCTACATGGTCAAGGTCCAGTCCGCCCGGACCAACCGCCAGATTCCGTTGGAGCGCATGGCGGGCAAGCTCGAGGCGGTCTACCTCGGCGAGGGTAAGCCCTGGAGCGCCAAGCTGTCGCAAAAGAGCGGGCGCCTCGGACGCTTTCCCACCTACGATGCGTTGTACGAAGGCTCCAACAGCCGCTCACGGGTCGTGATCGCGCGCGGGGCCCAGTTCGACTACGTCTTCATGTTCTTCTCCCCGCCGGCGCAATACCTGCAGTTGGTGCGGGAGTTCGATTGGATGCTGGCCAACTTCAAGCCGCCCGGCGGCGCGCCCGAACTGGCCAAGCGCCCCCCGCCCAAGACCCCGCCGCAAAGCCCGCCCATCGGCAACGCGGACGCCCCCGGCCGACCGCTGGAGCAGGGAACGCGTCGGTTCGTCGAGCCCGGCTACGGCTTTTCCATCGACTACCCGTCCGACTGGGTGGTGGAGAAGCCCTCGCCCCATCGCTTGGTGTTCAGCGGCAGGCCGGGCGAGGAGGCGTATGTCGCCATGATCTCGGTCGAGAACGTGCTTCCGCCCAAGGCCGCCGACGGCTCGCAAGCCGTGGCCTCGGTGTTGAACGATATCAAACAGGGCTTGTCCGACGCCGCCCGCGACGTGCGCTATTTCGGCGAGGGGCCGTTCGTCTACGCCCGCGACGGCGCCCGGCTCGAGGGCCGGAAGTTTCTCGCCACCTACTCCCACAACGGCGTGAAGTTCCGCAAGTGGACCATGATCGTGCCGAGACCCCGGGGCAACGTGGCCCACGTCTGGCACTACACCGCGCCCGAGGCGGCGTTCGAGGCCTACCGCCCCATGGCGGAGGGCATGTTGAAGTCCTGGGCGTTGGATCTCGGGGCGCCGGTTGGGCGGCCCTAAGCCACCATGCTCGTCGGCTGGGACACCTGCTTGAGCACCTGGACGATGCGCCGGGTGCGACGGATTCGGTTGTCGTCGATGGGATTGTATTTTTGTTCGAACGCGAGGCGGTCCTCCCATTCCGCGACTTGGTCGCGGGAGCGGTCGGGCTCCGCCTTTTCGCCCGTCAGCGCGCCGATGGTGCGGTTGTAATCGGGGTGGAGTTCGGGCTGGAACGCCAGCATGGAGTACTCCTCCCAGCTCAGCACGCCGGACGCGTAGAGCTCCATGCTCAGGTTGGCCATTTCGCGCGGCGTCATGTTGTGGGGGGTGGGGACGGCGTCGGGGCTGATGGTCTCGATGCGCGAGGTCTGATCCTTGACCGGCCCGGCCTCGACCATCTCGCGCGGGACCGCCGGAACCAGCTCGCGGCCCGCCGCGGCCCTCGCGAAGGGCTCGTCTAGGATGGCGGCGCGATCAACCCTCATTGTCGTTGGTCCTTGTCTTCGGTCCTCGAGCCCCGGCCGCGTTCTGCGGCGCGGGGCTCTTTTGGGACACGAGGGAAGTGGAAACTCCGTGGTTGTTTAAACCAAAATCCTTTGGCTGGGCGTCAGGCGGCGCGGCGGCTGAGCAGCGCGGCGCGGGATTTCTTGGTCCTATACATGGCGTCGTCGGCCTTGCTGAGCAGGGTGTCGCCGTCGTCCTTGGAGCCGTAGGCCTGGATGCCGAGGCTGGCGCGGATGGCGATGATGCGGTCCTCCCAGCTGACGAAGGCGTTGTTGAGCACGCGGTCGATGCCCTCGGCGCGGGCGAGGCCGTCGTCCCAGTCGCTGCGGGTCAGCAGCGCCGCGAACTCGTCGCCGCCGAGCCGCGCCACGTGATCGCTGGAGCGCACGTTCTCGCGCAGCAGACCGGCGACCTGGCGAAGGGCCTCGTCGCCCGCCGCGTGGCCATAGGTGTCGTTGATGGGCTTGAAGCCGTCGAGATCGACGTAGATCAGGATGCCGCGTTCGTCGTAGCGTCTGGCCGAGGCGAGCGCCCGGTCGAGTTCGTACTGGAACCCGCGCCGATTCAAAAGCCCGGTCAGCTCGTCGGTGGAGGCGAGGCGGTCCATGTGCGCCATCTTCTCCATCATGGCGGCCATGCGCCGCTCGGCGGCCAGGGCGGAGTTCAGAGCCTGCATGATGGCGTCGTCGTGGCCCGAAACGTCGCCGCACCCCTCGAAAGACGAGGAGCGTCGCAAGCATTCCGCAAGAAGGGAGACGCTGGAAACGAGTTCGGTCTGGCTGGCGATCCCGAGATCGTCCAGCTCGCGCATGTCGATTGTCTTTTCCAACTTCACGGTTCTCTTCCCCTTTCGTGTCCGCTCGCCCTTTTCCTCGGGCGAATGGGAAGTGGTCCCGCTTCGAACTCGCAACCATCGTGCCAGCCCGCGCCAGTTGGCTTTTTCTTGCTTTTCCCGACGGTCATGGAAGGGTAAGGGGGAAAAAGCTGCCGGGTCCGGCAAGAACGTCCGGGTTCGGTGGGAAAATCTTTCCTAGCTGTTTCGTCCTCAAGCGCCGGGGGGAAGCCTCCGGCTCTCTTGGCTGCAGCGCAACGGTTCGCCGGGGCCTCCATTGGCCCAGCATGCGGCGACGCGCGCACGCTCTAGCCTTGCTCTTTTCCATTTAGGTGGATTTCCTTGCTTCACCGCCGAACGGCCATGGCGTAATGTCTCCCTTCACGAACGCATCGGAGACGGCCATGAAAAAGGGGCTTGCCTGGACGGGGGGCGCGTTGGCGGCGGCCATGCTCGCGTCCGCGCCCGCCTTGGCCGTGGAGCTTCTTCCCCACCGGGCCATGTACCGCATGGTTCTTGGCCACAACGACGGCGACTCGGCGCTTCAGGCCGCCCTCGGCGCCATGGAGTACCGGTTCGAGGACGCTTGCGACGGCTGGGCGGTGAGCAATCGCACCGAGCTTAAGTTCCTTTACGAGGACGAGGAGGTGGAAAGCACGTCCTGGAGCTTCTCGAGCTGGGAGTCCCGCGACGGCGCCGCGTACCGCTATCGGGTCAACCACAACATCGGCCGCGCGCCGGCGGACAAGATCGCGGGCCGCGCCACGCTCGCGTCAGGCGACGGCGCGGGCGGGGGCGAGGCGGCGTTCTCGCTGCCCAAGGACGCGGTGGTGGCGCTGCCCGACGGCGCCATGTTCCCGACCCGCCACCTGATCGCGCTGCTTGAGAGCGCGCTCGCGGGCGAGCTGATTTATTGGCGCGTGGTGTTCGACGGGGCCAGCATGGACAACCCCTATGAGATCAACGCCGTCATCCACGAGGAAGGCGCGGCGTCGCGCAAGGCGGCGGCCGAGGCGACTGGGCTCGCCGAACAAAGGGTGTGGCGCATGCGCCTGTCCTTCCATCCCGTGGCCAAGCCGGACGCCAAGCCCGAATTCGAACTGTCCGTCCGATACCGCGAGGACGGCGTCGCCGACGAACTGGAGCAGGATTACGGTGACTTCTCCATCAAGCTGAAGGCGGCGTCGATCGAGCCGTTGGCCAATCCTGGGTGCAGGCGGAATTAAGACGGAATAGCTTTCCGCGTCACCCCTGGCTTGACCCGGGAATCCATGGATTGCCGGGTCAAGCCCACTGTTGTCCGGTTAAGCAAAGGCGGCTGAACATCGGATTGCGACAATCAACCACACATCGTCATGCTCGCGCTTGACGCGGGCATCCACGAAACACTTGCGCGGAATTGAAAGCGTGGATACGCGGGTCAAGTCCGGCAATGACGGGAAATGCTATTTTTCCTTTATTATTATGACGCTGTGTTCTTTTCCTAAAGCCACGCGGCGCCGCGCACGCCGCTGGAATCACCGTGGCGGTTGGGGACGAGGCGGGTGTCCACGCGGTCGGAGAACACGTGGCGCGTCCAAAGACGGGGAACCGCGTCATAAAGGTGGCCGAGGTTGGAGAGTCCCCCGCCCAACACGATAACATCCGGGTCCAACACGTTGATGACGCTCGACAGGGCTCGGGCGAGGCGCCCGGCGTGGCGGTCGAGGGTTGCCTGGGCCGAGGCGTCGCCGGTTTGGGCCCGCGCGACGATGTCCCTGGCGTCCAGGCGCCGGGGGTCGTGGGCGGCGAAGTCCCGCGCTAGGCCGGGCCCCGACAGAAAGGTTTCGATGCAGCCCGAAAGCCCGCAATAGCATTTCGGCCCCGGCCGTTCGTCGTCGTCCGGCCAGGGCAGGGGGTTGTGGCCCCATTCGCCGCCGATGGCGTTGGCGCCGCCCAGGACTTGTCCGTCGATGGCGATGCCTCCGCCGACGCCGGTGCCGAGGATGACGCCGAACACGACCTGCGCCCCGGCGGCCGCGCCGTCCACCGCTTCGGACGCGGCGAAGCAGTTGGCGTCGTTGGCCATGCGCACCTCGCGCCCGATGGACAGGGACAGGTCGGAGTCGAACGGCCTCCCGATCAGCCAGGTGGAGTTGGCGTTCTTGACCAGCCCGGTGGCGGGCGACACGGTCCCGGGGATGCCGACGCCGACGTGAGGGGCGCGCACGCCCGCCTCGGCCTCGACCGCCTCCACAAGGCCCGTCACGGCCCTGACGGTGCCCGTGTAATCCTCGCGCGGGGTGGGGACGCGCCGCCGGGCGAGCTCCGCGCCGTCGGGGGCGAGCGCCACGGCCTCGATTTTCGTGCCGCCCAGGTCCACCCCGACCCTGGGATCTGGACTCCGTTCCATGGTTTCCGTCCCTTAAAAAGTTAACGCGCCGGACAGGATGCCCGATGGGATGGGAAAGGCAAGCCCCGATGGTGGGGGCTGGATAATCATTGCATTTCAGGTCAATACGATAGAAAGGTGACGTTACGCCTTACCCCCGCGCCGCCAATCGAAACAATTAACCTAAAATCCAAAAAATCGAATGTTTTCCGCAAGATAGCTGAGAAAACCCTTGGATTCGGCGAGGATATGGGCTATAACGGGATTCGAGAATGGATCGATGGCTCTCGCGTCCGGGGGTCGGGGATTCGGGAGCTGAATCCGATGAGCAAGCCGCTTGGCATCTCCCAAGAAGGGGTGAAGGTCGCCCTGGAGATCAAGGAGCGCTACCGCGCGCGCCAGCCGCTGTGCCTGCCCGGCGACGACACCCGCATCCTGGTTCCCGAAAATCTGCTCAACAACGAGATCGACCTTCTTGGGTTCGAGGACCCGCTGCCGTTGGCCGTGGTCTCGACCAAGGACCCGGAATCCCCCATGGCCATCGCCGCCGCCGCGCGGATGAGCCCGCTGGCCCCGAAGTCCGAGTTGGTCAATGGCGTGTTCCGCCTGGTGGGGGAGACCACGTCCCATCCCCTGGTGGCCAAGGCGGTGGACCTGATCACCGAGTCGGCCTTTGACCCCCGCGCCATCGGGGTGGTGCGCAGGCATGCGCGCAAGGTGGCGTTGGAGACCCGCCAGCAGTTCACGGTCGCGCTCCGCACCAACCTGAAATGCCTGATCGACGGGACCATCTCGCCCCGCGATTTCGTGCGCGAGTTCTTCGAGCTGACCGAAGCGGGCAACATGCGCCACGACATCCGCAAGAAACTCGTCCTCAGCCTGTTGCTCTCGCCCAACATCCGGCCGTCCATCAAGTTCGTGATGCTCGAAAACTTCCACCGCCTGCCCAAGGCGGCCCAACTCGCCGTCATTTCCGGCCTGCTCCAGGCCGAACCCTCGCGCCACACCGACGTGATCAAGGAGGAGCTGCGCTGGATGCTGCAGAAGGAGCGCGAAGAGAAGGGCGTGAACTGAGGCGTCCCCGCCCCGTGGTTTCGCCTGTCGCGCCCTCCGGTTCCGGGGGGCTTTTTGTTGCCCTAAGCTTATTTCAAGGGCCTCTCTCGCATATAATCGTGTGCGCAATAAGGCAAAAAAATGCGGAAGCGGCGCGTGGCCCGAAGGCCCGCGCCGCTTCCGAAGTTGTCCTACGGGACAAGATGAACGATCGCCTATAAAAGTCCCAGATTGAATCCGAACCGTTGCGTGACGTCACGGGGCCCATGGCGCTCCAGCGCGCGGCCGAAGACGTTCGTCGTCTTGGGGCCGAGCCGGCCGTCCACCTTCAGCGCCTCGTCGTCGTCGCGGCCGAGCGCGAGCCCGTCCTGGAGGCGAACGGTTCCTGAGCATCGAAGAACTGGGTCGCCTGGGAGAAGCCCTTCGCGTCGGCTTGATGACCCAGTCGGAGACGCCACCTGTCTTCGGCACTGGGTGATCCGAGCATACGCCAAACAAGTCCAGCAACGATACCCGGTCGAGATTGACGATATCGAAGTCTGGGAAAATGGTATCGAAGCACGTGGACATGCGAACGCTTGGCGCGCTGCTCCGGCGCGCATCGAATGAAATCCTGGTCGAAGGGCAATGGCGGGAAGCGGAT
>CAYFNC010000083.1:0-9851 GCA_964344345.1 uncultured Hyphomicrobiales bacterium
CTTCGGGGCGCTCCTTCTTTTCTGGAGCGGACGGATATTGGGCGTTCGGGCGGCGTCGCGCCGCCCGCGGGCCAATCCAGGGCGCCCGAACGTCAGTGAACGTCCAGCGGGCTCATTTCGCGCTGAAAGGCCCAGGACAGGCATTCGTTCCGGCTGGCGGCGCAGGTGAGGATTTTGCCCTTGGCGTCGCAGAGCGCGTACACCGGGCCGTCGGTTTCCTCCTCCATCAGCCTGACGTAGGCCACGTCGTTCTCGCCCCATGTCAGAAGTTGATTCATGGTCATGTGGGCGTGAGTCTGGCCGAGGATCGTGTTGATTTCTCTTCCGTGAACCCTCATGGTCTTTACCCCAGAGCGGTTATTAGATTTCTATTGCTTATATAATATTGTCCATAATCACCGCATGCAATATTTTTTGTTTATGACAATTTAGTAACAATATTGCATAAAATTTTATTTAATTCCCTCGGATTCGCCGTCCCGCCTCCGCGCGTCGCCCGGAAATGCCCGTCGGAAGGCAGGTAAGGTCATGCGTTTAAAATATCAAGTTGTTCGACGCGAAAAAAACGGTCTCCTGTTTTCCGCAAGGGTTTATTCGCCTATCATGAGTCCTTATCTTGTTAGTGCGATGATATCGCACCGGAATGCCGAAACATTCGGCGGGGCGTCGGACATTCCGAAATTTGACCAGCGCTTGCGGAGTCTTCTCCGCCGGGCGCCTATGGATTTGGGGATGCGCGCGAATGTTTGGTAACGCAAAGATCGCGGTCCGCCTCGGCGGCGGGTTCGCCATCGTTTTGGCCTTGACCGTCGTCCTCGGCGGGGTCGCCATCGACACCATCGAAACCCTGTCCGGCCTGACCGCCAAGATGCACCGCCATCCGCTCGCGGTCAGCAACGCGGTCCTCGCGGCCAACGGCGACATCGTCGCCATGCACCGGTCCATGAAGGACGTGGCCCTGGCCGACGATTCGGCCGGCATCGACAAGGCCTCGGCCACCGTCGACAAGTACGAGGCCAACGTCCTGGCCCAGTTCGAAATCGTGCGCGAGCGCTTCCTCGGCGAAAAAAGCCAGGTCGAAGAGGCCCGCCAGGCCATCGTGGATTGGAAGCCCATCCGCGACGAGGTGATCGCCCTGATGCGCGACGGCAGGCGCGCCGAGGCCGCCGCCATCACCAAGGGCAAGGGCGCCAAGCACGTGGCGCTGATCAATTCCCGCATGCAAGGCCTGATCGACTTCGCCCGCAACAAGGCCGACAGCTTCATGGCCATGGCGAACGAGACCCGCGATTCCAAAAACGCAATGATGGTCGGCGTTCTCCTGGCGGCCTTGGCGGCCGGCGCCGTGGTCGCCACCATCATCGGCGTCGGCATCACCAAGCCCTTGAACGCGCTCCGCGACCGCATGGTCAATCTGGCCGACGGCGACAACGACGTCGTCATTCCAGGGCTCGGGCGCAAGGACGAGGTCGGCCAGATGGCCGCCACCGTCCAGGTGTTCAAGGAGAACGCCATTGAGCGCCGTCGCCTGGAGGAAGAGCAAAAAGAGGCGGAGAAGCGATCCGAGGAGGAAAAGCGCGCCTTGCTTGAGAAGATGGCTTCCGAGTTCGAGGCCAATGTCGTCGCGGTGGTGAACAGCGTGTCCTCGTCGGCGTCCGAAATGGAGGTCTCCGCCCAGTCCATGTCGGCCATCGCCGAGGAAACCAGCAGTCAGGCCACCACGGTCGCCGCCGCGTCGGAACAGGCGTCCCACAACGTCCAGACCGTGGCGTCCGCCGCCGAGGAGCTTTCGGGCTCCATCAACGAAATCGGGCGCCAGGTGACCCGCTCGTCCCAGGTCGCGGGCAACGCCGTGGACGAGGCCCAGCGCACCCACGACACCGTCCAGGGCCTGGTCCAGGCGGCGCGGAAGATCGGCGAGGTGATCGAGCTGATCAACGACATCGCGGAACAGACCAATCTTCTCGCTCTCAACGCCACCATCGAAGCGGCGCGCGCGGGCGACGCGGGCAAGGGCTTCGCCGTGGTGGCGTCCGAGGTCAAGAACCTGGCCAACCAGACCGCCAAGGCGACCGAGGAGATCAGCCAGCAGATCGGCGGCGTTCAGTCCGCGACCGGGGAGGCGGCCGACGCCATCGAAAGCATCGGCAAGACCATCGCCGAGATCAACGAGATCGCCGCCGCCATCGCCTCCGCGGTCGAGGAGCAGCAATCGACCACCCGCGAAATCGCCCGCAACGTGGAGCAGGCGGCGTCCGGCGCCAACGAGGTGTCGTCCAGCATCTCGTCCGTGACCCAGGCGGCCGGGGAAGCGGGCTCCGCGTCGGGCCAGGTCCTGAGCGCCGCCCGCGACCTGACCCGCCAGTCCGAGACGCTTCGCGCCGAAGTGGACAGCTTCCTGGTCCAGGTCAGGGCGTGATCGGTTTTGCGGACAGTCCCTTATAGATCCAAGGTCACGACCACCGGACAGTGATCGCTGGCTTTCGGACGGTCGTGCCCGATGCGGGGATAACGCGGAATATTCTCGGTGTTCGGCGTGCGATACGGCTGACCGGATCGAACGATCCGAGGCGCGCCTTCGATCTTATCCTTCAACGCCGGCGAGACGATGATGTAATCCAGCTGCGTTTTCGTCCGCTTGTCCGCGTAAAAATGCGTCCAGCGCTCCTTTTCCGGCAGCATTTCCAGGGTGTTGAAGCCGAAGTCATTGTCCAGCAGGGGGTCGACCCCGGACCGCTCGCCCCCGCCCAAGCGCTTCACCGTTTCATCATAGCTTCCGTCCGCGTTTCGCCGGGACGAGACCGTGATCTGCATCCGATAATCATTGAGATCGCCCACGACGATCCAATTCGCGGCGGCCGGGTCCGGGAATTTCCTTTTGATCAGCTCGCGCACGGCCAACGCTTCCAGTTGGCGCTTGCCGATGCTCTTGTCTCGCCCGCCGCTCATGGATTTGAAATGGCAATTGAAGATGGTGAGCTCTTTTCCGTTCCGTCGAAATTCAAGCTCCAGGCAATCACGGGAGAACACCCGCCGGCGGGTGTTCATGCCTGACTTGATTGCCGGATATTCGTTTTTCAGCGTGTCTCGAACCTGTTCGTTTCCAAACCATCCGGGCGTGATCCAGGCGTGCGAGCGGCTCATTAGCGGCCGGATGTCCCTGGCCATGGCGGCGACGTCGATGCCGCGCCGGTCGTTGCCTTCGAACAGAATGAGCTGGGGATACGCATCCGCCCCCGTCTTGTTCAGGTAGACGTCGCGGAACCGCTCCAACGCGCGGATGTCGTCCACTTCCTGCAGGCAGAAAACATGCGGATCGGCTTCGGCCATGGCGAGCGCGGTGTGTTGGCGTTTGTCGTCGTATTGGGCGACGGCCGCCGTTTCGACCAGCCTTTTGAAATCGTCGAACTTGGAAAGATCCCCGTCTTCATCTGCGAATTCGCCAAGGAACTTCGCGATCTCCGGCAAATACGCTTGGCTTCTTTCGTTGGTGAGCGCCTCGAAATCAAAACGGGTGAACAGATTTTCGAGGTTGAAGGTCGCAAGGCGGAAATCCATGGCGACAATCCCTTTGAAAGGCGTGGACGCCCCAATTGCGAACGCGCCCGCCGCCGACCACGCAAAACATAAATGCAGGCGCGAAAATCCACTATAAGAAGCGTAGCGGAGGACGCGGCCGTTGTCCATGGATGGCGTCGCGTCCGCGCGCGAAAGATTCGTGAAGCTACAACACGTCGAGCAGAGCCTCGGCGCCTGACGCCCCGAACTCGTTCGGGGCCTCCACCCGGATCTCCCGGACCACGCCGTCCTCGACGATCATGGAGAACCGTCGGCAGCGCATTCCCATCAGGAACTCGCTGGCGTCGAGCTCGAGCCCCATGGCCCGGGTCAGTTCGCAATTGCCGTCGGACACCATCATGATCTTGCCGCCGACGCCGTGCGCGTCGCCCCAGGCCTTCATGACGAAGGCGTCGGCCACCGCCATGCAGACGATCCGGTCCACGCCCTTTTCCATCAACGCGTCGGCGTTGTCGACGAACCCCGGCAGGTGTTCGATGGAGCACGTGGGCGTGAAGGGCCCCGGCACACCGAACAGCGCCACCTTGCGCCCGGCGAAAATTCGGTCGGTGGCGATATCCCGAAAACCCTCGTCGTCTAGGATCTTCAAGGTCTTCGTCGGGACGCGCTCGCCCGGCTGGATGGTCATGCGATATCCCCTTTTTTTGCTTTCGCCCTACGCACTTGCGAAAAGATAGTGTGCGGTGCGAAAAAAATCAGTGGGAATTTTGAATTTATCGAACTACAAATAGCCCTCGATAACCCACCCCGCAATCCGGCGGGGTTGATGAATGAGTTTGGAGAGAGGGGATACCATCATGATCAAGGTAGGCGACAGCATTCCGGCCGGCAACTTCCAAGAGCTTGGCGCGGAAGGCATCGACGAGATTTCCACGGATTCCGTTTTCAAGGGCAAGAAGGTGGTTATGTTCGGCATTCCCGGCGCCTTCACCCCGGTCTGCTCCGAGCAGCACCTGCCCGGCTACGTCAACCAGGCCGATCAACTGGCCGGCAAGGGCGTGGACTCGATCATCTGCATGGCGGTCAACGATCCGTTCGTGATGCAGGCCTGGGGCGACGCCCTCAAGGCCCACGAGAAGGTCCGCCTGCTCGCCGACGGCAACGCCGCGCTGACCAAGGCCATGGGCCTGGACCTGGACGCCTCCGGCTTCGGCATGTCCATCCGCTGCCATCGCTTCGCCATGGTGGTCGAGGACGGCAAGGTCACGCTGCTCAACTGCCAGGACGATCCGCTCGAGATGTCCAGCGCCGCTTGCGAAGTGGTGCTCAAGGCTCTCTAGGGGGTTCCCGGAGCTTACGAAAACGGGGCCTTCGGGCCCCGTTTTTTTCGTTCATGGCCTTTTGAAAAAATGGCGACCCCGACAGGATTCGAACCTGTGACCTACAGATTCGCACCACCTCGGCTTTCGCCGCCGCCCCCAAGGGGGGCGTTCGTGGTCCGGACCATCCCTTGGCCCTACCGCCCGCGCTTCTGGACGGCTTAGGCCCTGCCCGTCTGGCCTCTACACCTTCCCCTGGGCGGGGCTTGGCTCGGGATCGCCGTCGGCCTGGCCGGACGGTTTCCCCGAATTTGAGCAGTTCTACGCCCGGCGTTTCCCCCGGGGCACCCAATCCATTAGGAATCTGTCGCTCTATCCAACTGAGCTACGGGGCCGCTGGCCGCGACCATACCCGAACCGCCGTCCTCGGACAAGAACGGCGAATTTAGGGATGGCCCAACCCGGGGCGGATTTGCTACAAACGGCGGACCGGGGCGCGGCCAGGCCGGACGGCCCCTATGCGTTGAGAAAAATCTCGAATTCTTCCGGAGGGGGACAACCATGTCGAAGCTCGTTCCGCCCCATGGCGGCGGTGAACTCAAGCCCTTGATCTTTCCCGAAGTCGAACGCGCGACCGAGTTGGAGCGCGCCAAGAACCTGAAGCAGGTTCCGATGACCAGCCGCGAGACCTCGGACGTGCTCATGTTCGCCATGGGCGCCTACACGCCGCTGGACGGCTTCATGGGCGAGGCCGACTGGCGCGGCGTCTGCGCCGACATGAAGATGAGCGACGGCCTTTTCTGGCCCATTCCCATCACGCTGTCCGCCGACCGCTCCCTCGCCAACTCCATCGGCGACGAGGAGGAGGTCGCCCTTGTCGACGGCGAGTCCGGCGAGATCATGGCCATCATGCAGGTCATGGAGAAGTACGAGATCGACAAGGCCTTCGAGTGCCAGCACGTCTATCGCACCACCGAGGACGAGCATCCCGGCGTCCAGAAGGTCATGGCCCAGGCCGAGGTCAATCTGGCCGGCCCCGTCACCGCGATTTCCGAGGGCGAGTACCCGACCAAGTACAAGTCGCTTTACTACCGCCCCGCCGAGTCGCGCGCCATGTTCGCCGAGAAGGGCTGGTCCAAGGTCGCGGCCTTCCAGACCCGCAACCCCATGCACCGCAGCCACGAGCATCTGGCCAAGATCGCGGTCGAGGTCACCGACGGCGTGTTCATCCACCAGGTCCTTGGCAAGCTGAAGGCGGGCGACATCCCGGCCGAAGTCCGGACCGAGGCCATCCAGGCCATGATCGACAACTACTTCGTCGAAGGCACCGTGATCCAGGCGGGCTATCCCATCGAGATGCGCTACGCCGGTCCGCGCGAGGCGCTGATCCACGCGGTGATCCGCCAGAACTTCGGCTGTTCGCACCTGATTGTCGGGCGCGACCACGCGGGCGTGGGCGACTACTATGGCCCCTTCGACGCCCAGCACATCTTCGACGGCCTGTGGGACGGCGCGCTCGTCACCCAGCCCCTGAAGATCGACATCACCTTCTACTGCAAGAAGTGCATGGGCATGGCCACCGCCAAGACCTGCCCGCACGGCAAGGAATACCAGGTCAACATCTCGGGCACCAAGCAGCGCGAAATGCTGTCCGCCGGCGAGGCCATCCCGCCGGAATTCAGCCGCCCCGAGGTGGTCGAGGTGCTGCAGAAGTTCTACGCGAGCCAGAAGTAGGGTTCGTTGCAGTCCTGGGAAAAGCCGGTGGGCGCGGCGTCCACCGGCTTTTTCTTTTTTGGGGGGAATGATTGAGGGGAAGGGCGGTTGGGGGACGGTTTGGAAGATGGTTTTGGCCGATCCACGGCCTTCATTTCGAAACAGGAAGCGCAAAGATAAATTCACTGCCTTTTCCGGGCTCGCTCTTCACCCAGATGCGGCCATGATGTCGTTCGATAATGCGTTTGCAAATGGACAAGCCGATCCCGGTTCCCTCGTAATCGTGCCGGGGATGGAGACGCTGGAAGATGACGAATATCTTTCCTTGCTCCGTTTCGGAAATTCCGATGCCGTTGTCTCGCACCGCGATCACCCATTCTTCGCCTTGTTGCTCCGAGACGATTTGGATTTCCGGCCGCGCCTCGGCTTGTTGGAACTTGAGCGCGTTGCCGATAAGATTTTGGAATACCCGCACCATCTGTGAAGAGTCCACCTCGGCCACCGGAAGGTTGGCGCTCTTCACCTCCGCGCCGGTTTCCTCGATACGCGCCTTCAGATTGGCGAGGGCCTCCGCAAGGACGTCGTTAAGATCGGCGCGTTCGAAGGGCTTGCCCTGGCTGTCGACACGGGAAAAGGAAAGCAGATCCCTTATCAACGCCTTCATTCGCAAGACGCTGTCCTGGATATGGGCGATAAATTCGTCCGCATCGTCGGAAAGCCTGCCCTTGTAGTCTTCGGCAAGCAAGTTGAGGTAGCCATCGATAACGTTGAGCGGCTCCTGGAGGTCATGGGAGGCGACATAAGCGAATTGCTGCAATTCCTCGTTGGAGCGTTTAAGCGCCAAGGTTCTCTCTCGCACCCGGCTTTCCAGCTTGTCTCTCGCCTGTGCGATTTCCCTGTTCGCTTGGTCGAGTTCGGCTATGTGGCTTTTCAGGTCGGCGTCCTTTGTTTCGAGCACCCTCGCCATGTGGTTGAACGCATTGGCGAGAGTCCCGAACTCGTCTTTGACCTCGAGGCGAATACGGTGTCCCAGATCCGCGTTTTCCAGCCTGACCGCGCCGTCGATCAACGGCGTCATGCGGCTGGAAAAGAGCTGTCTAAGAAGAAAGGAAAAGGCGAGAAACAAGAAAAGCGCCAACGCCGCTAACACGAGGAAGAGGTCCAAGCGCTGTTCGCTCTTCACGACCATTTCACGTTCCAGATCCAATAGATAGAGATCCACTTCCTCGTTCAAATAGGCCAAGAAAAGCTCAGTCTCCGCGCGAATCGCGTCGATTTCCAATTCCAGAGTGCTCACCGTTCCCGAAAAACGGCCTGATCGTTCCGTTTCGTCCATATGTTGGAGCAAGCTGGATCAAAAACGCCCAAGAAGCCATTCCAACTTTTCGATCCCCTTGAGGATCGCGTCCGCTCCCTTGAAATGGTTTTTGTGGCGTTTCGATAATTCATGAAGCTGCGCCAAGGCGAGGCTTGCCGATTCCGCCGCATCGGAAATATCGGTCCGGTCGCGATGCGCATAGCGATCGACTTCCTGTTCGAGTTCGACGAGAAGATCCGAGCAGACCTGTTGAAGGGTGCGCGTTTCCTGGGAAACGCCGCCGATATCCCTCCCGGTGAAGGCCATCATCATGCGAGAGCGCGTCAGGGCGAGCGATGCGTCCATTCTTTCGATCAAGAATGCGTTGGTGTCCGCTGTCGGGTCCAGGCGATCCTCTTCCACATAGGCGAAAAACGATGCGCGAACGACAGACAGGGGCTTGGACAATGCGCCGGGTTCGACCGCGCCGCCGAGCGGCTCGAGGCGCTTTTCCAATTGCGCCAGCCGATCCGCCAGTCCATCCAACAACAAAACGACGTCCTCGGCTCTCGGACGATCCGAGGCGATGTCGCGGATGTAGATCCTTTGCGCCTCCCCCACCTTTTCCGTGATGCTTTCCAAATAATCGTGGATGGGCGTGATTTGCTCCGAGATGACTTGGAACGCCTGTACTGCGGCGCGGTTGGACTGGTATGCGATCCCGACCAAGAGGACGACAACGAGCAGAAGGCTGCCCAGCCCAAGATTCCGCGCCACGTGGTAAGGGAGACGGAGCATGACGGAGGCCTACTCGAAAGACAGCGTCAGCACCTCGTCGATCTCGCCGCTGCCGAACAGGGGTTCGTCGAGCCGGGGGTCGGGCTTACGGCCCGCGATCTCGAAGCGCGACACCCCGAACCGATAGGAGCCGCCGATCTCGAACTGGATATCGTCGGCGTGGCCGGTGAACATCTTGCGGCCGAACTCCACGGTCCAACGTCCATCTCGCCAAAACCCTTTGGCGCGGATATCGGCCCGGCTTCCCGAAGGCGCGCGATACGAGAAGCGCGGCGTTTCCGGCCCCTGGAAATCCGGAATGACGCTCACCGAATACGCCGCATCCCCTTCGTCGCCGGAACGAAGCAGGTAAAAGACCTTTCCGCTTTTGGAAAGCATCTTTTTCGCCTTGCCCAAACGCCGATTGCTGTAAGTCTGAAATTTGTCGTCGGCATAACCCGCGTGATCGGTCCGATTGGCCTTCCAGTACCAGATGTCGGCCTTGTAGGGTTCGTTGCTGGAAAGCGTCAGGTCCACCAGGTTCGTCGCCATGCTCCACTTCAGGACGACCGTGTCCTCCCTGCGGGGGCCGGTCCGATAGACCTTCGTCGCGTCATCCCAAATCATGGTCTTGTGGTCCCTGTTCTCCGTGGCGTCGGGAAAGGTCGTCAAAATGAACACCTCCTCGCCCGTGTGGACGGCCTTCAATGCGATGTCGATCTTCGCCACGGGGTCGTGAAGCGTTACTTGGGGCGCATCGGCCCATGATGGGTCGTTGCCTTGTCCGTCGACGACCGGCGCCTTGTCAATGCGCTTGGCCGTGATGTTTTGATCGCCCAGCGCCGGTCCGATCCCAACGAATGCAAATATGGCCGCCAGGACCGGAACCGCCCTTATCATTGAAAAGCTCATCGACATGGCCGTGTTCCCTCTTGAATTCCCAATTCCCTGGAATGGGTTCCCTTTTCCTGCGCAAGGATAGCAGAACAGCCTTGTTCATGGACACCTTGGTGTGCCCGCGACCTTCCCGGTCTGGTTTTCATGCAATTGGGTCCTAGCAAGGTGCTGAAACAGTCGGCGAGTTCACTGGAACCGTCATTCCGGCCGTGGCGAAGCGGAGAGCCGGAATCCATAACCAACTAGAAAATATGGATTCCCGCTTTCGCGGGACGCCACGAATTGCCTGGCGCCGGCGTTCCGAAGGTCGGGATTTTTTCAGCGCCCTG
>CAYFNC010000084.1:0-9727 GCA_964344345.1 uncultured Hyphomicrobiales bacterium
GTCGGCGGCGGCCCCCGCTCCGGCCTTCGCGCTCGCGTCGGCGGCGGCCCCCGCTCCGGCCTTCGCGCCCGCGTCGGCGGCGGCCCCCGCTCCGGCCTTCGCGCCCGCGTCGGCGGCTGCTCCCGCTCCGGCTTTCGCGCCTGTGTCTGCTGCGGCCCCAGCTCCGGCTTTCGCTCCGACGCTCGCCTTGGCGCCCGTCCCGGCTTTTGCGCCGGCCTTCGCCGCCGATCCCACTTTCGCGCTTGCGGCTTCCGGCGGCGGGACGGCGGCGGCGGCACCGGTGGAGCCGACGGCGCTGGGCGCGACCTTGGCGGCCGCTTCGCCGACGGGCTCGAGAATCAATAGCTTGCTCTTGGTCGCGCCGACGGCCATCGGAAGCTTGTCCACGGTAACGGTCTGTCCGATCAGGTTCGAGGCCTCGGCCAGTTGCCTGGGGCCGTCGAGTTTCACCAGAATCGGAGGGGCGGACGCGCCCTCGGGCGCCAGAAGGATCGAGCAATCGAATCCCTTGACCGCGCTCGCGACCTTCTTGACCGTGACCGCCTTGCCCGCAAGGGCAGCGACCTGCGCGGGCGGTATGGCGTTCGCGGCCTTTAGGATTACGACGCTTGCGGCCATGGATTGCTCTCTCCCGACGGGAAGAATACCGCCTAGGCGCGCGGAAATCCACGCTTCATCGAAGTATTATCTGCGTCGGTCGCGCCGCCCGCCGTCGCCTCCCAGGACCGAGGAGAGGTTTTCGAGCTCATACGCCCTGTCCTCGGTGTAGCCGAGCGCGATGAAGTCCAGGATGCCGTCCTCGGAATGGCAATCGGCGCACTGGCGGCCGTTGCGTTCGATGCCGTGGTTGATCATCAGCGAGCCCATCTGGCGCATCCAATGGGACTCCACGTTGCGCACCTCGCCGTCGGGACCCAAGGGATGGGTGGTGTCCCAGCGGTCCACGCCGAAGTAGGCCATGAACTCGTCCATCATGTAGGCCTTGAACGGAAGCTGGTACATGCGCCGCACGATGGGGTGGTCGATGGCGGTCTTCATGGCGTTGAGCGTGTCGCCGGTCTCGTAGTAGGTGGCGTACTCGAACGGCAGGATCATGGCGCCGAAGGGGCCCCGGTTGCTCATGTCCTCGTACATGCGGGCGTTGAACAGCTTGAACGGATAGAGCTTGCTTTTGCCCTTGCCCATCAGGGGCCGGATCTTCTCCTCCACCATCTTCTTGCGCTTTGCGAGAAGCTCTGGCGGCATCTTGCGCAGGAAATCGGTGGCGTCGGCGACGTATTCGTCCACGTCGAGATCGGGATAGTGCTCTTCCTTGAGCTTTTCCGCCTGGCGGCGGATTTCCGTCACGGCGGTCGGGTTGGTGATCTTGGCGAGCTGGTTCATGAACGGGTTGTAACGCCCGCCCCCTTCGGGATGGTCGCCGAGCGCGTTGGCCAGGAATGTTCCGTATCCGTTGAACCACAGGAAGGTGAAGCCGCTACCTGGCTCTCCGGAATGGAGGATGTCGCTGTAGGCGTAGACGCCCTGCTCCTCCTCGTACACCGGCAAGAGCCAGTCGCGCAGCACCACGTTGTAGTCCTGCAGCTTGGTGATGTGGCAGGTCTCGCAGGCGATGCGCGCCACGTGGCCGTTCAGAAGCGCCCGGTTCTTCGATGTCAGGTGCGGGGCCTCGGTGTGGCAGTTTTCGCACGCGACCTCCTTGCCGGGCAGGTCGTTGGCCACCAGGTCCGTGCCCTTGGTGCCGCGGGGGATCTTGTGTCCCTCGGGCACGTGGCAGTCCAGGCAGGTCATGCCTGCGGCCGCGTGCACGTCGGTGGACGGGCTGAACGGATTGGCCCGCTTGGCGCCCGCATGCAGGAAACGCTGGTTTTTATGGCCCAGGTTCTGGGCCGCGACGTTCTCGGCGAAGAAGTCCCCGCCCATGTTGTGCTGATGGCAGAACAGGCAGTTGTCCCGGGTCGGAAGGCCCACGGTCAGCGCCGCCCGCATGGTCCGGTCCTGGTTCCAGCGGGTGCCGTTCTCGTCCTCGATCACGTGGCGGAAGTTCATGTCGTAGGTGCGCGAATGGCAGATCAGGCAATCGAGGCCATGCTTGGCCGTATCGGGAACCTCGGCCATGGGCACCATGTCCTCTGTGGACGGATGGTAGTTGCCGCCAATGTGGCACTGGCCGCATCCCTCGCTGCGCAGGACCTTCCCGTCCTTGTCGACGGAGGCGTGGTCGCCGTGGCCGGGGGCGGGGCTCGACTTGACCAGCGTGGCCCAGCCGATCCACGAGAAGGTGCCCGGAATGCCGCAGGCGCGGTCGATCTTGCCCACGGGGATCGGGCGGCTGCCTTTGGCGTTGACCTCGCGCCCGTCATAGCCATACGTGGTGAAGCCCGGCGCCGTGCGCTGGAACTTGAAATGGACGGAATCGAGCACGTCGTCCATGGTGTCCACCGTATACACCTCGCCGTCGCCGCCGCGCACGCGCATGGTTTCGTGGCAGCGCAGGCAGGTGCTGGGGCCTTCGTAGCGGCGGATGCCCGCCTCCTGGAAATAGATGATGTGCGGGAACTGCTGACGCGCAAGGAAGGAGCGGGTTCGCAGAAGCATGCGGATGCGGGCGTCCCTGGCGTAGGGGTCGCGCTCCCCGGTGATGACCCTTTCAGCCTGCTGGCGGTTGGCCTCGTAAGCCAGTTCGTCGACGAGCGCTGTGAACTCCGCCTCGCTCAGCTCCATGCTGCTTTCGTATTTGAGCGCCGCGTTGACCACCCCGGTGTAACCCTCGAAATACATCGGGATCATCCACGGCAGCGACCCGACGATAAAGACGATGACAGACAGCAAAAGCGGCATGAACCAGGCGTGAAGCGGCCTCGGGCCGTCGTCGTACCTGGGGGGCGTGCGTTTCTCAGTCATCGCCGTCCTCCTCGACCCAGCCGGACGTCATCTTGCGGATTTCCGCCGTCGGGGTCTCGCCCATGGTGGCCAGGTAAATGTGGCCGAGCAGGAAGATGGTCATCAGGATGGAGATCAGGTAATGCGCCGTGGCGATCATGGTCATGCCGCCGAGATCCATCAGCTCGCGCGGCAGGAATTCCGGGAACAGGTACAAAAGCCCGGTGATGATCAGGATCGGCAGCCCCGCCATGGTCACGAACATGTAGGTGAGCTGCTGCAGCGGATTGAACTTGCATTTTTCCGTCGCCGGGTACGGATGGGGCTCGCCCTTGAAGATGCCGGACCCATAGAATTTTGATTGGACGATCAGCGCCTTCATAAGCCCGCGCATCCTGGGCACGTAGTGCCTCCAATTGCCGGTCATGATGTTGAAGACGAAATAGATGACGTACATGACCGCGATCATGATGCCGCTGGCGTTGTGGACCACGATGGCGTTGTCGAAGGACAGCTTGGGCAGCGGAAGCTCGACGAAATGCAGGCTGAACCCGGACAGCACCAGGGAAATGAACAATAGCGCGTTGATCCAATGCCAAAGGCGGAGCCAGAGCGGATAGAGGTATAAAGCTTGTCCCATCGCCTCACCGCCTCCTCATGCCGGTGATGAAACGCGCGATCGCGTGGCCGGAGATGCCGAGAAGGGTGAGCCCGATCAGGATCACCGTCGTGTTGTCCAGAACGCGGCTGCGGTTGCGGCCGATGACGTAGGACTGGCTGGAGGTCAGCGTTCCCAGCATGCCGGCCTTTTCGCGCTGCTCCGAGACCTTGAACTGATAGAGCTGGGTCAAGAGCACGGAATCCTTGCTGTGACAGGCGACGCAGTTCCGCTCCGCCTTCTCGGCCCCGACGATCACGTGGGAGATGCGGCCCTCGTGCGGGGTGTGGCATTCGATGCAGCGGACCGCGCGCCAGTGCTGCTCGGCGTTCGGCAGCCAGCGATGGGTGCGGCGCAGTTCGGGGAATTCCCGTTTGGTCAGGGCGCTGAACTTGGTTCGGGTCGCGTGGCATTTCAGGCAGAACCCGTTGTCCTGCTTGATGACCTCGCGGGCGGTCTTTTTCTTGTAGGCCACCTCGAACTGGTGCGGGTCGTGGCACGAAAAGCAGTTGAAGGTCTTTGGCAGCGCCTTGTAATGGACGCTGTGGCGGAACTGCTTGTCGATGCGGTCGAAATCATATCGACGGTCGGCGAACTTGTCGTTCTCGCCGCCCTTATGGCAGTCGAAGCAATGCAGCGCGGTCTGGCGCGACGACGCCCGATGGGGCGAGGTCTTGTAGTAGCGCCGCCGGTGGCACTGAAAACAGTCCATCTGGCCGTGGTTGGATTCCAGGTACGCCTTCTTGTCCACCCATAAATTCTTGAACTCGCCGGTGCGCAGGTCGCGATAGGCCAGGGTCTCCATGCTGTGGCAGCGCATGCAGGGCTTGGACAGGCGCGAGAGTTTCCGCACGGGCTCTTGGGGCGTCTCCTCTTCGATCACCATGACGCCCGGATCCTCGGCGCGAAGCTCTGAAGGCGCGGCGAAGAACAGAATCGCGAGAGTCAGGACCAGGACGCGAAACGGCGAGGACATGAAGCCCCTCATGAACCCGCCCCCTCAAACTCTTGAACCGTAAACACTTTTTTCGGCCCGATGATCTTCAATAGCGCTTGCGTCCCATGCGCTCGAAAAGCCGAGGAATATTAGCATCCTCTAACGCATAACAACAGGGCGAATAAGGGAAATCACCGTAATTTCAGCGATCCAAAGCGTAAGCGCCCTGTTCGGCTTGGCGAAAAAGACGCCCCGCGAGCCTTTCGACCCGCGGGGCGCTTCGATGCTTCGTCAATGGGCTATGGCTACAACCCCAGCCGCTTGACCGTTTCGTCGGTGGGAACGCCGTCGGCGGTCCAGCCGCGCAGTTCGTAGTATTCCGGCAGCATCTTGGCCAGGTCGCTGACCTTGCCTTCCGCCGGGCCGGTCTTGGCGGCTTCCTTCAACAGGCGTTGAGGCAGGGTGTCGTCCTTGCCGGTGAAGCCCGCCGCGATGTTGAACCGGCGCTCCATGTTCCAGATGCGCTCCCCGGCCTCGAGCAGGCTGTCCACGCTCCATTCGCCCTGGCAGGCCGCGTCCACCTGGGGCGCGATGTCCTCCAGCGACCAGGCGAAGGTGGTGAACAGGCAGAGCCCGGACGAGTCCACGGCCGCCGTCGCGTCCTGGAACGCCTTGACCAGCCCCGCCTTGCCGTCCGAGACCAACGGGTCGGTCTTTTCCGGGATGCCCAGCACCTCGGACGCGACCGTGTAGCTGCGCAGGTGGCAGCCGCCCCGGTTGGACGTGGCGTAGGTCAGGCCCATGCCTTGGATGCCGCGCGGGTCATAGGCCGGGAATTCCTGGCCCTTGATAGTCATGGACAACTCGGGCGCGCCGTATTTGTCGCAGAGCCGCTTGGAGCCCTGGCCGATCTCGACGCCGAAACCCTCGCCGTTGGCGGTCATCTCGCAGACCTTCACCAGGGCCTCGGCCGAGCCGAAGGTCAGTTCGACCCCGCCGGTGTCCTTGGTGCTGATCTTGCCCGAGTCGAACATGTCCATGGCGGCGGCCACGGTGGAGCCGAAAGAGATCGGGTCCATGCCCTGTTCGTTGCAGAGGAAGTTGCAGTACGTGATCGCCTCCAGGTCGTCGACGCCGGTGGCGGCGCCCAGGCTCCAGGCGTTCTCGTACTCCAGTCCACCCGACGCGCCCCAATATTCGGGGCTGTTCTTGACCGTGAAGTGGCCCTGGTCAAGCTGGCTCACCCGGCCGCAGGCGATGGTGCAGCCGAAGCAGGCCTGCTTGGCCGCCAGGTTGGCTCGGCCGTCCGTCGGCCGTTTCTCGTTCATGGCCTCTCCGGAAATCTTGCCGGCGCCCTCGAACTGCACGTCGCGGGCGTTGCGGGTGGGAAGCGCGCCGGTCTCGTTGATGATGTTCATCAAGATGTTGGTGCCATAGGCCGGAAGCCCCTCGCCCGTCACAGGGTTGGCGGCCAGCGCCTCCTTGCCCGCCCGGACCGCGTCCATGAAGGCGGCCGGATTCTCGACCGAGACGCCCCTGGTTCCACGGACCGCGATGGCCTTCAGGTTCTTGGACCCCATGACCGCGCCGACGCCCGACCGCCCGGCGGCCCGGTGCAGGTCGTTGACGATGGCGGCGAACAGGGCCTGGGCCTCGCCCGCCTTGCCGATGCCGGACACGCGGATCTGCGGGTCCTGGTGGCGGGCCTTGATCTTGGCGTCCGCGTCCCAGACCGACTCGCCCCAGATGAAGCCCTCGGCGTCCAAAAGCTCCACGTTCTCGTCACTGATGTTCAGATAAACGGGCTTGGGCGACTTGCCCTCCAGGATGATCATGTCCCATCCGGCGTTCTTGAGCTCCGCGCCCCAGTAACCGCCCGAATTCGAACACGCGATCGCCCCGGTCAGCGCGCCCTTGGTGATGACGGAATACCGCCCGCCCGTAGCCGCTGGCGTGCCGGTCAAGGGGCCGGTGGCGAAGATCAGCTTGTTGTCGGGCGACAACGGATCCACGTTGGGATCGATCTCATCGATCAAGTATTTGGTGGCCAGCCCGCGCTGTCCAAGATACTGGGCCGCCCACTCCATGTTCAGGGGCTCGCCCGTGCAGGTTCCGTCGGTCAGGTTGACCCTGAGAATATGACGCGTCCACGACATGATGGTCCCTCCCCGTTCAAGCCTGAGACTGGGCGGCGGTGTCGGTCCGCGCGGCCCACTGGCGCATGCGGTCGATGCCGGTCCAGTCCGAGTCGACAAAGGTGATGGCCTTGGTCGGGCAGGCCTTGGCGCAGGCGGGATCGCCGCCGCAGAGATCGCACTTGACCACCTTGCCGGAAGCGCGGTTGTAGTTGATGGTCCCGAACGGGCACGAGATCGTGCAGACCTTGCAGCCGACGCAGGCGCCCTCGGACACTTCCTTGGCGCCGGTGTCGGGATTGACCGCGATGGCGCCGGTGGGGCACGCGTTCATGCACCATGCGTCGGCGCACTGGGTGCAGGTGTAGGGCACGAACCGCGCCTCGGCGTGGAACTCGAACACCCGGATGCGGGAGCGGGACGGGTTGAACATCCCCTCCTTGGCGTACGAGCACGCCAGCTCGCACTGTTTGCACCCGGTGCAGTTGCCGGGTTCGATATGCAACGATCGAAGCATTCCATCCCTCCCCAATATGAAAATAACTTTTGAATAATTAAGCCCTCCCAAGGAAGGGCTGGCAACCGCTTTTTCCGGCTTTTCGTTGACGCTCCCCGCGCCCGTCCCGACAATGCGCCTCTTTCACAGGGGGGGAGCCTTGAACGACCTTTCCGACGCCTTCGCCGAAGCGGTCCGCCTGGTCGCGGCCTGGGACCGCGACCTGGTGGAAATCGTCGCGCTCAGCCTGCGCGTCAGTTTCACCGCCGTCGCCGTCGCGGCGGTTATAGGGCTTCCGCTCGGCGCCGCGCTGGCGCTGTTCCGGTTTCCAGGCAGGCGCGCGGTCATCGTCGCGGTCAATGGGCTGATGGGGCTGCCGCCGGTGGTGGCGGGGCTGGCGATCTATCTATTGCTGTCGCGGACGGGGCCGTTCGGGGTGTTCGGTCTGTTGTTTTCGCCGACGGCCATGATCATCGCCCAGGTGGTCCTGGTCGCGCCCATCGTCGCCGCCATCGGCCGCCAGATCATCGAAGGACTGTGGGACGAGTACGAGGACCAACTCCGCTCCTTCGGGGCCGGCCCCGCCCGGGCGCTGCCGACGCTGTTGTGGGACGGGCGGGTTCCTCTATTGACCGCGGTCATGGCCGGGTTCGGGCGGGCCTCGGCCGAGGTCGGCGCGGTGATGATCGTCGGCGGCAACATCGACCACCTGACCCGAACCATGACCACCGCCATCGCTCTCGAGGTGTCCAAGGGCGACCTTCCCTTGGCGCTCGGCCTCGGCATGGTGCTGCTGGCCATGGCCTTCGCCGTCAACGCGGGGGCGGAGACGCTGCGCCACGCGGCCATGAAGCGGGGGGGCGCATGACCCCTCCCCGCCCCCAGGGCCAGCCGATTTTGCCCCTGAAGGTCCGGGACCTGGTCTTCGAGGCTGGGGGCAAGACGTTGGTCAAGAACGTGTCCTTCACCCTGGACGACGGCGGCTGCTCGGTGATCCTGGGCCCGAACGGCGCGGGGAAGAGCCTTTTGCTGCGGCTCTGCCACGGCCTGCTGCGCCCGAAAAGCGGCGAAATCCGGTGGGAGGGCGCGAACGGCCGCGACCCAAGGCCGCTCCAGTCCATGGTGTTCCAGCGCCCGATGATGCTGCGCCGTTCGGTCCTGGCCAACGCCGAGTATCCCCTGAAGTTGCGCCGTGTCCCCAAGGACGAACGTCGGGAGCGCGCGATGGAGATGCTGGCGCGGGTGGGGCTTCGCCGTCTCGCCGACTTTCCCGCCCGCAGGCTGTCCGGCGGCGAGCAGCAGCTCCTGAGCCTCGCCCGGGCTTGGCTGACCGGCCCCCGGGTGATGTTCCTGGACGAGCCCACCGCCAACCTGGACCCGGCCGCCACCCACGCCATCGAGGACGTCATCGCCGACGTCAAGGCCTCCGGCGCCAAGGTGGTCATGACCACCCACGACCTGGGCCAAGCGCGACGCCTCGCCGACGAGGCGTTGTTCATGCACCGGGGACGGCTGTTGGAGCAAGGCCCGGCCGAGGCCTTTTTCTCACAAACACGAAACGAAAAAGCCCGTGCATTTCTGCAAGGCGAGTTGTTATGGTGGCGTCGCCGTGAGCTAACGCCCGACGGCGGGGTGGAGAAGCTGTTGCATCCCGAAACCACGAGGGAGCCATGACGCGCCTTTTCGCCATTGTTTTGTCCCTTTTCATCACGTCCCAGTCCCAGGCCGCCGACCCGTTCATTTTCCTAGCCTCGACCACTTCGACCCAGAACTCGGGGCTGTTCCGCCACATCCTGCCCATGTTCAAAATGGACACGGGCGTCAAGGTTCGCGTGGTCGCCGTCGGCACCGGCCAGGCCCTGAAGCTCGGCCGCGCGGGCGACGTGGACGCGCTTCTGGTCCACCACCGGGAATCGGAGGAGCGCTTCGTCGCCGAGGGCCACGGGCTCGAGCGCCGGGACGTCATGTACAACGATTTCGTCATCGTCGGCCCCAAGGACGATCCCGTCGGCGCCAAGGGCGCGAAGGACGTGGCGGACGCGCTGCGGAAGATCGCGGCGTCGGGCGCGAAGTTCGCCTCGCGCGGGGACGACAGCGGCACCCACAAGCGCGAGCTCTCGCTTTGGAAAGCCGCTGGAATCGACCCGGCCGACCATTCGGGAAAATGGTACAGGGAAACCGGATCCGGCATGGGCGCGACCCTGAACACGTCGGTGGCCATGGACGCCTACGTTCTGTCCGACCGTGGAACCTGGCTCGCCTTCGCCAACAAGGGGAGTCTCGCGATCTTGGTCGAGGGCGACCCGCGCCTTCTCAATCCCTACGGCGTCATCCCGCTCGACCCCAAGCGCCACCCCCACGTGCGGCATAAGGAGGCCAAGGCCTTCGTTGACTGGCTGACCTCGGACGCGGGCAAGGCCGCCATCGCGTCGTTCAAGGTCGGCGGCGAACAGCTTTTCCACCCCGGCCCGGCGCCCGAGGCGCGCTAGGGGCTTGATTTTGTCCCCGCCGCCGTTTAGACCAACCCACTACCGCGACCCCATCGTCTAGTCAGGTCTAGGACGCCACCCTTTCAAGGTGGTAACGCGGGTTCGAATCCCGCTGGGGTCGCCATTTTT
>CAYFNC010000085.1:0-9703 GCA_964344345.1 uncultured Hyphomicrobiales bacterium
CAGCCCGCGCGCGCTAGGTCAACAGGGAGATGCGCGATTCTGCAACAGGCTCTCTAGGAAAGTAGAACTCGCCTTCACGCCCGCCGGATGCGTAACGAAGGGAAACGTATGGAAAACCGGTCACTTCATGCAAGAGAATGGCGAAAAAAGACGATCCGCTCTTTGGCATGGAGACGATCGGTATCTGCTTCTTCCCCGCCGAAGCATTGGCGAAATGAGGGGCAAGCGCATCGAAGTGTTCAGACGATCCATCGTCTCTGGCGCCATCATTGATTATTTCCATAAGCAGCTGATTGAGCTGGCGGGCGGCGTTGTCGTTCATGGTTCGTGAGGTCCCCGCGTGACGATGGTATCCGTCGAAACCGGATCGCCGTCGGATTGCTTCGGGAGGATAGCCGAAAAGGCCATGCGGAGAAACCGCGAACCGGCCCAAGCCGAACCGGGACCTACGGGCCGACCCTCTCGTAGACCAGCAGCATTTCGGTCTCCAACGCCCGGCGCCACGCTCCCGGCCGGGCGTCCAAGGCCTCCGCCAGTCCGCCCGCGCCGCCGTGGAACGCCGCGAGCCCGCCAAGCGGCATGGTCCCGAGCCAAAGCGCCAAGGCGTCCCGCGCCGCTTGGCCTCCCCCGGACGCGGCGCACAGCAGGCGCGTCGGGCCCGCCTCGGGAGGATCGACGTAGGCGAAGCGCCGGACCGGAGCCTTGTTCGCGCGGCGCGCGCCGGTCTCCAGCCAAGGGGCGACGGCGCCCGCCTCGTCGCCGAGAACGACCGTCTCGCCGTCACCGGGGGCGAAGGCGGCGCAAAAATGCAGGATGTGGCCGTCCACCGGGTTCAACTCGGCCGCCGCCCCGTCCATGGCGGCCAGCGCCCGATGGAGGTGCATCACCTCGCCCGCGCCCACGGACAGCAGTTGGAAAAACGGCGCCTCGCCGATCGCCAGCGTGCTGGACGCGCACGCGCGCACCCGCTCGGCGAAGGCGTCCAGGACGCGCTTGCTTTCCGCCTCGAGCCCGCCGTTCGCCTCCTCCTCGACCAGATTGTCGAATATCAGCCGGTCGCCGTCTTCGTGCGAACGCTCCAGGAATATCTCCAGATGGGACCCGGGCTTGACGTGGTAGCGCAGAAGCTTGTCCTCGATCCGCGCCTGGGTGAAGCAGTCGCGCAGCAGAGTGCGGAAGACGATGTCCTCACCAGCCGTTTCCCCGAGGTAGACGTCGGCTTCTGGAAAACCGCCCAGAACCTCGACCACCGCGCGGCGCGCTACCAGGTTCTGGGGCCCGGAGTTCACCAGGGCCTCGTACTGCAACGGCCCGATGGGGCGCCGGGCCCCGACGAACTCCATGCCCGTGCGGACCGAGGCGACGTGCGGGACGCCTCTCATAATTTCCACGCAGCGGCCAAGAAAGCCCGCCAAATGTTCGTCGTCGGAGTCCAGGAAACAGATGAAGGGCCCTTTGGCGAGCGCGAAGCCCCGGTTGCGCGCCCCGGCGGGGCCGAGGTTTTCGGGCAGGGCCAGAACGGCGACGTCGTCCCGCCCCTCGGCCAAGCCTTCGGCGACCGCCACGCTGTCGTCGGTGGAGGCGTCGTCGACGATGATGATTTGAACCCCATCGACCTCGTCGCGCCTGATTGACGAGACGGAGCGCTCCAAAACGTCGGCGTCGTTATGGCAGGGAATCACCACTGTGACTTCGGGGACCGCGCGCTTGGACACGTTGCGCCCTTTCATCGGAAAACGGAACCGTCACCCAGCAATAGCACAAGCTCCAGCGGGCGAAAAAGCCGCATCGTCGCCGGTCTTAGCGAAATTTTCACCCGATGGTTTCACGATTCCGGTCAGGAGTACGGTTCTCCCGAGAGGCTTTATGACCCATCGCTATTCCGTCGTCGGCCTTGGCAAGCTCGGCGCCAGCATGACCGCCGCCATCGCCAAGCGAGGATTCAAGGTGACAGGCGTCGATATCGACGCCCGCGCCGTCGAGGCCGTGAACGCCGGGCGCGCGCCGGTGGCCGAGACCGACCTGGGCGAAACCATCGCCCAAAACCGTTCCCGCATCCGCGCCACCACGGACCACGGCGAGGCGGTGCGGAATTCCGACATCACCTTCGTCATCGTCCCGACGCCGAGCGAGCCGGACGGATCGTTCGCCCTTGATTTCGCCAAGAACGCGTTCGACGGGATCGGCCGCGCGCTCGCCGAAAAAGACGGCTACCACACCGTGGCGCTGACCAGCACGGTGACGCCGGGCTCGACCAGACAAGCCTTGCTTCCGGTCATCGAAGCCGCCTCGGGCAAGACGGCGGGGCGGGATTTCGGCCTGTGCTACAGCCCCGAGTTCATCGCGCTCGGAAGCGTGATCCGCGATTTCCTCAACCCGGATTTCAGTCTGATCGGGGAAATCGACGCCCGCGCGGGCGACCATCTGGAATCCGCCTACAACGATATCCTGGAGAACGGCGCGCCCTGCAAGCGCATGAGCCTGGAGAACGCCGAACTGACCAAGCTGGCGGTCAACACCTTCGTCACCACAAAGATCGTCTTCGCCAACATGGTCGCCGATTTCTGCGAACGCCTGCCCGGCGGAGACGTGGACGCGGTCGCCGACGCCCTGGGCGCGGACGCGCGCATCGGACGGCGGTATCTGACGGGCGGATTGGGGTACGGCGGGCCCTGCTTTCCCAGGGACAACGGGGCGCTCGGCGCGTTCGGTGGCGCCATGGGCGTGCGCGCCGACGTCGCGGCCGCCACCGACGCGCTGAACCAGGCCCAAACCGCGCGCATCGCCGATCGGATTTCAACGTTGATCGCGCCCGGGGCCACGGTGGCGGTGCTGGGGCTCGCCTACAAGCCCCATTCCAACGTGGTGGAGCAATCGCACTCGCTGCGCCTGATCGAGGCCCTGAACGCGGCGGGGATGCGCGTCGTCGCCCACGACCCGCTGGCGGGCGCGGGCGCGCGCCGGGCGCTCGCCGGAAAGGCGGACGTTTTGGACGACCTCGGGTCCTGCCTCGACCAGGCGGACGCTGTGGTCGTCGCCACCCCAGACCCGGCCTTCGCCACCCTCGCGTCCGATGACCTGCCAAGGCGAGCGGCGCCCGTCGTGGTCTACGACTGCTGGCGACTGCTGCGGGACGCCCTGGAAGGCGCGCCGAACGTCAGCTATTGGGCCCTTGGCCTCGGCGCGCGGCCGTCGTAGCCTGGAGTCTCCAAACGGAATGGATGCGATGAGGGGCTCAAACGACAGCGATCGCCGATCCCCGGCTCCGCCCGATTTCGACAGCGTTTACGTTTTCGGATGGAGCGACTGGGACAGCGGGCCGGTCACGAACCATCAGATCTATCCCATTCGCTGGTCGCGCCATTATCCCGTCGTGGTGCTGCAGCCGGACCTCGCGGCGAACGCGCCGTTGCCGCCGCCCGCGCGGACCGAGAAAAGCGAAACGATCGAAATCTTCTCCATCCTTGGGAACACCCACTATGGCGACGCGTTGCTGAGCGGGGTGGTGCACCTGGGACAAATCTCCCAGATCATGATGGCCAAGGGGCACCGCCGCCCCTTGTTCTGGTCCTACAACGCCTATCTATTGCTGTCCTACATTCTGCTTCCGGCCGCTTACCGCATCTATCATTCCCGCGAGTTCTACGACGGCTTCCCGTTCGAGAAGGACGCCTTCAAGCAGTTGAACCGCGCCATGGTCGGGGCCAGCGACACGGTGGTCGCGGCGACCTTGGGCGTGGCCCGCATGCTGCGCGAGACCTCGGGCCATGGCGACATCCTGCACGTCAACAACGGGGTCGAGTACGCCAAGTACGCCCGCAAGGCCGACCCCGAGCGCTTCGCCCGTCTCCGCAAGGGGTTCGACAAGGTTTGCGTGTTCGCGGGCGGGATCAATTTCCGCATCGACTTCCCTTTGATCGACCGGATCGTCGAAGGCCTTCCCGACATGAAACTCGTGGTCGCGGGGCGGGTCGAGGAGTATTATTTCAAGCGCGAGCACAAGGCCTATTGGCGCAAATGGCTGGACGCGCCGAACTTCGAATACGTCGGTTTCGTCGAGTCCCGCGACATCCCCGACCTGTACGCGGCCTGCGACGTCGGCGCGATCCCTTACGTGCAGGACATTCCCATGGTGCGCGATTGCATCTTTCCGCTGAAGCTCTTGGAGATGACGGCGAGCGGACTGCCCGTGGTGACCAGCCACCTTGAAGCGGCCGAGCCGGTCCGCGATGTGATCTTCATGACGGAATCCCACGACGAATTCGTGGACGCCGTCGGGCGCGTCCACCGGGCGGGGCTCGGCGACGAACACCGGGCCCGGGCCGACGCGATCTGCCGACGCTACGACTACGACGCGCGGTTCGACGAGCTTCTGGACCTGCTGGAGAGCCGGGACACGGCCACGGCGCCCGGGGCGAAGGCGATCGAGGAGGTCGTCCCATATTTCGAGCCGGACGTGTGGGGCGAGATGCTCGAGCCCGCGATCAACCTCTTGAGCCAGATGCCGCCCGACTCGCCGCTGGCGAGCCTGCTTCCCGCGCTGCAGTCCACCCAGCCCTGGCTCCGGTCCGGGGAGGCCGCGCCATGACGCGCCTGAACGTCGCCCTGATCGGATGCGGGCGCATCGGCGAGCGGCACGCGACCTTGCTCGGCGCCGGTGAGATCGAAGGCGCGCGCCTCGCCTGCGTGTGCGACCCCGCGCCCGGGCGCGCCCGCGACTTCGCGGAGCGGTTCGGCGTTCCCGGCTACGAGAACGCCGACGACCTGTTCGCCCCGCCAGGCGGGGCCATCGACGCCGTCATCGTCGCGACGCCGAGCGGCGCCCACGCCGAACTGGCCATCGCCGCCGCACGCGCGGGCCTGCACGTGGTCGTCGAAAAGCCCATGGCCCTGACCATGGATGACGCCGCCGCCATGATCCAGGCGGCGGCGGACGCGGGCGTCAAGCTGTTCGTGGTGCAGCAGAACCGCTACAACCGGCCCATCGTCCGCCTGCGCCGGGAGTTCGAGAGCGGCCGTTTCGGCAAGCTGGTCATGGGAACCGTCCGCGTCCGCTGGAAGCGCACCCAGGACTACTACGACCAGGACGACTGGCGGGGGACCTGGGCCATGGACGGCGGCGTGTTCGCCAACCAGGCGAGCCACCACATCGACCTGCTGGAATGGTTCCTGGGAACGCCGATCAGCGTGTTCGCCAAGTCGCGCACGGCGCTGGTGGACATCGAGACCGAGGACACCGGCGTCGCCCTGATCGAGTTCCGGAACGGCGCGCTCGGCGTGGTCGAGGCGACCACGGCGACGCGGCCGGACGACCTGGAGGCGTCCCTGTCCATCCTCGGCGAGCGCGGCGCGGTCGAAATCGGGGGCTTCGCCGCCAACGAGATCAAGACCTGGCGCTTCGAGGACGCCGCTCGCGACGACGACACCGTCATCGATGACCATCGCACCAACCCGCCGAACGTGTACGGGTACGGGCACAAGGTCTACCTGAGCCGCGTGGCCGACTCCATCCTCAACGGGGCCGAGCCGCCCGTGGACGGGCTGGAGGGGCTGAAATCCCTGGAGCTGATTTCCGCCATCTACGAGTCCATCTCGACCGGACGCGAGATCGCCCTCCGGTTCCAGGCGGTGGAGAGCAGGCTGGGGCGCGGGTAGTTTATGCTTTATTGTGTATGTTAATCGTAATTCGTAGGGTCCCATGCGTCTGATTCTCTTCGACCCCAGCTTGCGGAACCTGAGCGGCCATCATTTCAACTACGCGCTCGCCATCGTCGAGGCGGGGCGAAGGCGTGGCTTTTCCCCGTTCCTGTTCGGCAATCGCCAGGCGAGCGAGGAGGCCATCGCGCGCGACCTCGGGGCCCAACCCTTTTTCTATTGGACAGGGTACGACAACCTGTTCCCCCACCTGCCCTCGCCCAACGATTTGGAGCACAACGCGCTTCTGTTCTATCTGCAACTCCTGCAGTTTCCCGCCCATGAACTGCGCGAGGACGACGTCCTGGTGTTCCACAGCTTTCGGGCCGAGGGGATATTCGGGCTCTCCATGTGGCTGGAGCGCATCAAGGACGAGGCTGCGCCCCATGTGGCGCTTTGCTTCGTACACACCGACTACGCCGACGAAAGCCCGGCCGAGTCCGAGGCCCGGACCGGCTATTACCAGGCCGCCCTGGCCCGGCTCGCGGCCTATCCCGCCGACAGGCTGCTCTGCATCGGCGAAACCGACGCCATGAACGCGGACGTGGCGGCCATGTCCGGGGACCGACTGACGGTCCTGCGCGCGCCGCATTTCATGCCGCCCATCGCCGACGTCCCGGCGAAAGTGGATGGCGGGCGCCTTCGCATAGGCTATTTCGGCCACAGCCGGGACGGCGACAAGGGGCCCTGGCTGATCGCCGACATCGTGGCGGCGGTGAACGAGCGCGTGGGAGACCGCGTCGAATTCCGAGTGCAATGGGATTTCGCCAACGCGCGGTTCCGATCCGAAGGCGGACGCGAGGACCTTTTGTCCATCTGCGGCGCCCCCAACGTCGAATGCATCGAAGGCGGCATGGAGACGGAACGGTTCTACGCCGAACTCGCCCAAACCGACATCCTGCTGCTGCCGTATTCATCCCATTACAGACGGCGCGGGTCCGGATTGTTCTTCGAGGGCCTTGTCCTTGGGAAGGTCATGGTTCTTCCCGCCGACAGCGCGGTTGCGGAAGAACTGGCCCGCCTTGGCGCGCGGGCGCCGACGTTTAGGGATTGGAGCGCGGAAAGCATCGCGGACGCCGTGGTGGCGGCGGTGGAGCGACACGGGGAACTGGTCCCGGCCGTCCGCGCGGCGGGCGAGAGGTGGCGAAGCGACCATGATCTGGACGCCTTCATGACGAAACTGGCCGCCTGGGTTCGCGACAAGACCCCGATTACGGCGTGAACGCGGGCTCGGCTGTGACGCAAAGGTGCCAGCCGAAGCGGCGCTCGAACCAGCGGAACAGAAACGGCGGCGCCCAGCGGAACCACCAGGATTTGACGTATTTATATTTTACGTAATCAGGAATTCTATAGGGAAACACGTGCTCGACCGCGAGTTCGGTCACGCGGAACCCAGCGTCGGACAGCAAGGCGCGCGCCTCTTTCCGGGTGTAGGCGTAGGTGACCGGGCATCCGGTTTCCGCCTCGGAATGCTTGGCGATAAGCTGGCGCGCGCGCCAGAATTTACCCTTTCCGTATACAAACAATATCCACAGCGCCTTCCACGACAGGCGGTGGTACACCATGACCTTTAAGACCGAGCCGGGATGGACGTAGGCCCGGATCTGCTCCAGGGCCTTTTCCGGGCGGGGGGTGTGGTGGATCACGCCGAAGGAAAAGATCAGGTCATGGGGTTCCGCCGGGACCGTCCGCGAGAGTTCCTCCGCGTTCGCGCAATAAAAGTCGATGCTTCCTTCAAGCCCGTAAACCCGCGCGCGCTCCCGCGCCAAGTCCAGGGATTTCTCCGACAGGTCCACGGCGGTGACGCGCGCCCCGGCGCGGGCGAAGCCGATGGTGGCGGTGCCGATGCCGCAGCCGATCTCCAGAACCCTTTTTCCCTTCCAGCGCGCGAAGTCGGCGAAGGGCGGGATATGGGGTTCGACGAAATACTTCCGGGCCTCGACCTCGTCGAAATAGGCGCGGCTGCCGAGATCTTGCGGGGAATGGCGGATATTGCATGGCCGCGCGTCCCAAAAGTCGCGGACCCGCTCGATGGGGACTCTCTCGAAATCTTGCGGTGTTTCGTCGATCGCCAAGGCGCAATCCCTGCTCCGCTTTGGATGCGTGAAGCCGTCAGGACGTCATGGCTCCGATACATTTGTCAACAGCGCCGCCTACCTGAAACGTCAGGCCGTGACGGTTCCGATCATCGGCAGTTTATGTGGATTTCCAGGTCGCGTAAGGCGCGACCGTCAGGTTGCCGTTGTAGTAACGGGGGTCACCGGTAACCTCGTCGCCGACCCAATCCGGCTTGTCGAAGGCCTGGTCCTCGCCGTCGAGTTCGACCTCGGCGACGACGAGTCCGGCGTTGGCGCCCTGGAACTCGTCGATCTCCCAAACGAAGCCCTCCACCGGAACCGTGTGGCGGATTTTTTCGATGTAGGGCTTGTCGCAAAGACGCTCCAGCATCTCCAGCGCGTCCTGCAGGGGGATTTCATATTCGTATTCGGTGCGCGTCGCCCCGGCCACCGGACCCTTGATGGTGAGGAACCCCTTGTCGCCCGCCACGCGGACGCGGACGGTGTTTTCCCCATTGGTGCGGATGTAGCCTTGCCGATACGGTTTCCCGTCCGCGAGCGATCGCCATTCATCGCCCTTCAAAAGGAATTTGCGTTCGATTTCCAAGCCCATCGTCTTGACGCCCGTCCAACGAATACCGCCGTGGCCGATTGTACGGCGCGGCAACATACGAGAAGGCCCCGGGCTCTTCAAGGGGGGAATACTCACCGCCTGTGTATATCTCGCGCGCGAAACGGACGCCGTCCTCCGCCTAGCCCGCTATTCGCGCAATTCCTGGAAATAGGCCTTCAGCCTCGACGCCTGCTCGCCCCGCAACTGCCACGACATGCAGCGCCCCCCTCCCCCCATGGCGCAGACTTGGCGCGACGGCGTGGGGACCACTTCGCGGGTGGTGGCGGCGCGGACCTGCTCCAGCGCGATCGCGTCCTCGGGAACGCCGAACTGGGGAAGGTAGACCCGTTCGGGCGTGACCAGGGCGTTGACGTATAATCCACAGGCCGAGCCGAATCGTTCGTCATGGATTTCCTCGTCGTCATGGGGCGTCACGATTTCATGCAGCGCCACGCCGGGCAGGCCGCGCCGAAGGTCCCGTTTCAATCGGTCCGCGTAATCGGGATCGTCGGGATAGGAATTGACGATCAGGACGTTGTCGTCGACGAAGCTCACGACCCCGTCGGCGTGCTCAAGTCCGCCTTGCTCGTCGGCCTCGATGAAGGCGACGTTGCGGACGTTCAACAGAGGGCGGAGAACGCGACGCGCCTGGTCTTCCGACAATCCGTTGTCCCGGAGGAATTTTCGGCTGAGGACCGCGTTGCCCGCGTTGTCCTCGACCAGGTTGCCGCCGTCGTTCAACAGATCGCTCTCCCGAAAGAACAGACCGGCCTTTTCGGCGAGGACGGCCAGGCGCTCCTGCACGGCGTCGGCCTCTTCCTGGCCGCGTTTCCCGCCGCCCTGCCCGGCCGCGGTGTAGTGGAACATGACCGGCGCGTTCGGGTTCGCGGTCCCGAAGTCCCGCATCCAGATGTCCGGCATCGGCGCCACCGCGACCCTGTCGGGGCCGAGCGCGGCGGCGTAGTCGCCGTACGCCTCCCGGTCCGTCAGCACCAATACGTCGTCGCGCCCCGCGATCCGCCCGGCGAACGCCACGTGGAAATCGAAGATCCGGTCCGCCATTTCGGCGTAATAGCCGTCCCCCGCCCCCGGCGCCGCGAGAACGATCAACTCGGCCCTGACGGAGCAAGCCATCAGCGCCCCCAAAAGCGCGCAGGCGACTGCGATGGTTCGCATGGGGTTTCCATTTTCCTGTCTTCAACGCCCCTGGAAACGCGCGGGGGCGACGCCGGTTCCATCGGCGCCGCCCCCAAACGTAACGTTCCCTCGGGTCCCTACTTCAACACCTCGGCGAAGAAGTCGTTGCCCTTGTCGTCGACGATGATGAAGGCGGGGAAGT
>CAYFNC010000086.1:0-9560 GCA_964344345.1 uncultured Hyphomicrobiales bacterium
CGCGAGGGCGGCCGCACCGTCGGCGCCGGCGTCGTCGCCAAGATTATCGAGTAGGCGTTTGACCCCGGGGGCGGAACCGGTGCAATATCCGCCCCCCGGGCTCCCTTTTTGGCCCCTGTGAATGGGGACGAGTGAAGGGGTATAGCTCAGCTGGTAGAGCGGCGGTCTCCAAAACCGCAGGTCGCGGGTTCGATCCCTGCTGCCCCTGCCAACTCGGGATTTTCGCCGGCTTCCCATGGGGGCCGGCGGGGTTTTTCGAACCCCCGTTGAATTCAGGGACGCGTCCCTGCTGATGTGATTGGACTAATTAGAGAATGGCGAAGACTTCTCCCGCCCAGTTCATGCGCGAGGTGCGTCAGGAGGCCTCCAAGGTCACTTGGCCGTCCCAGCGCGAGACCGGCATCTCCACCGCCATGGTGTTCGTCATGGCCATCCTGGCGGCGATCTTCTTCTTGGTGGTCGACCAGATCCTGGCCTGGGGCGTTCAGATGATCTTCGGACTCGGAGGCTGAACGCGATGGCCAAGCGTTGGTACGTGATCCACGTCTATTCCGGCTTCGAGAAGAAGGTGGCCCAATCCATCACCGAACAGGCGCGCCAGGGCGGCATGTCCGACATGATCGAACAGGTCCTGGTCCCGGTCGAGGAGGTGGTGGAGGTGCGCCGCGGCTCCAAGGTGAACGCCGAGCGCAAGTTCTTCCCCGGCTACGTCCTGGTCCAGATGGAGATGACCGACGAAAGCTGGCACCTGGTCAAGAACACGCCCAAGGTCACGGGGTTCCTGGGCGGGCGCGGACGGCCGACGCCGATCACCGACGCCGAGGCCCAGCGCATCATGCACCAGGTCCAAGAAGGCATCGAGCGGCCCAAGCCGTCGGTGGTGTTCGAGGTGGGCGAGCAGGTCCGCGTCTGCGACGGCCCGTTCAACTCGTTCAACGGCCTGGTCGAGGAAGTGGACGAGGAGCGCGCCCGGCTCAAGGTCGCGGTCTCCATCTTCGGCCGCTCCACGCCCGTGGAGCTGGAGTATTCGCAGGTGGAGAAGCTCTAAGCGCAGGCGGCGCGCCGCTCGAGCGCCACGAAAATTCAATTGCGCGGGAGGCTCGCCATGGCCGCACCGCGCGCCCGGCAACGTCAAGAACCGAGGTAGGAAATGGCGAAACAGATAGACGGCTACATCAAGCTGCAAGTGCCGGCGGGGCAGGCCAACCCCTCTCCGCCCATCGGCCCGGCCCTGGGCCAGGCCGGCGTGAACATCATGGAGTTCTGCAAGGCCTTCAACGCCAAGACCCAGGATCTGGAGCAAGGCGCGCCGATCCCGGTGGTGATCACGGTCTACAAGGACAAGTCGTTCACCTTCATCTCCAAGAAACCCCCGGTCAGCCACTTTTTGAAAAAGGCGGCGGGCCTGGCCAAGGGATCGCAGGAGCCGGGCCAGACCGTGGCCGGTTCGGTCACCATGGACCAGGTGCGCGAGATCGCCGAACAGAAGATGGTGGATCTCAACGCCAACGACATCGAGGGCGCGTGCCGGATGATCGAGGGCTCGGCCCGCTCCATGGGCCTGGAAGTGGAGGGCTAGGCCATGGCGAAGCACGGAAAGCGGATGAAGAAGGCCAACGAGGCCGTCGATCGCGAAAAGCATTACGAATTGACCGAGGCCGTGGCCATCGTGAAGGCCAACGCCACCTCCAAGTTCGACGAGACCATCGAGGTCGCGCTCAACCTGGGCGTCGATCCCCGCCACGCCGACCAGATGGTCCGTGGCGTGGTGTCGCTGCCCAACGGCACCGGCAAGTCGGTGCGCGTCGCCGTCTTCGCCAAGGAGGGCAAGGCCGACGAGGCCAAGGCGGCCGGCGCCGACATCGTCGGGGCCGAGGACCTGATGGAAAAGGTGCAGAAAGGCGAGATCGACTTCGACCGCTGCATCGCCACGCCCGACATGATGGCCGTGGTCGGCAGACTGGGCAAGATCCTGGGCCCGCGCGGCCTGATGCCCAACCCCAAGCTCGGCACCGTCACCCCAGACGTGGCCAAGGCGGTCCAGGACGCCAAGGGCGGCCAGGTGGAGTTCCGGGTCGAGAAGGCCGGCATCATCCACGCCGGAATCGGCAAGGCGAGCTTCGAGACCGCCGCCATCGAAGGCAATCTTCGCGCCTTCATCGACGCCATCATGAAGGCCAAACCCTCGGGCGCGAAGGGAACCTACCTGCTGCGCGCGACCGTCAGCTCGACCATGGGGCCGGGCGTGAAACTGAACACCGCGTCCCTGACCGGCTAGCCGCCGGGGACGTATTGACACCGGCTCCGTTTTCGGACGGCGCCGGGACAGGGGCGGCGAACCCGCCCCGACCTGTCCGAGACCGTGGGCGCGGACCTCTATCCGCATAATATCCGCCCGCGTAGACAGTGTGGAGGAACGCCGTGGGGGCGCGACCGCGCCCGTCCCACGCTCGAACCACCGCATTTGGACAGGACGAGCCGGTCGGCCGGAAACGGTCGGCCATGTCCAACGGAGCGGGCCATGTCCGCTCCACAACGCGGGAGACGAACCGTGGATCGATCACAAAAGGAAGACCTGGTCGCCACGCTTCGCGGCGTTTTCGAGGCGAACTCCATCGTCGTCGTGACCCACTACAGCGGGTTGACGGTGCCGGAAATGGAGGGACTCCGCCGGAAAATGCGCGAAGAGGGCGCCACCTTTCGGGTGACGAAAAACCGGCTCACGCGTCTCGCCCTGAAAGAGACGGAATTCAGCGGCATCAGCGACCTGTTCAAGGGGCCTACGGGAATTGCGGTTTCCGAGGATCCCGTGGCCGCCGCGAAAGCTGCCGTGGAATTCGCCAAGACCAACGACAAACTGGTGATTCTCGGGGGCGGCCTCGGGGACAAGGTTTTGGACGCCGAAGGCGTCAAGACCCTGGCCTCCCTGCCGTCGCTCGACCAGCTGCGCGGCAAGCTCCTTGGGCTTCTCGCCAGCCCCGCCACCAAGATCGCCGGCGTGCTTCAGGCGCCCGGTGGCCAGGTGGCCCGGGTCATCGGAGCCTACGGTCAAAAGGACGAGGCGGCGTGAACGCCGACTGCGACACACACATCAATGCGTTCGAGCAAAGGAAACTGAACAATGGCTGATCTGGAAAAACTGGTCGAAGACCTGTCCGCGCTCACCGTCCTCGAGGCGGCCGAGCTGAGCAAGATGCTGGAAGACAAGTGGGGCGTTTCCGCCGCCGCGCCGGTCGCCGTGGCCGCCGCCCCTGGCGCCGCCGCCGGTGGAGGCGACGCGGCCCCCGCCGAGGAGAAGGACGAGTTCGACGTGATCCTGGCCGCCGCCGGCGACAAGAAGATCAACGTCATCAAGGAAGTCCGCACCATCACCAGCCTGGGCCTGAAGGAGGCCAAGGATCTGGTGGAATCGGCTCCGAAGGCGGTCAAGGAAGGCTGCAAGAAGGAAGAGGCCGAGGAGATCAAGAAGAAGCTGGAAGAGGCCGGCGCCACCGTCGAGCTCAAATAGCTTCGTTAAATGCGGCGGCTCCGAACGGAGCGCGACCACCCCATATCCCGTCACCTCCAATCCAAGCCTGGGGGTGACGGAATGGGGGCGGCTTCAAAGAACCGGTTCCGCCGTGGTGATTTCTTCCTTGGCTTTTCGCCCCGAAATCACCATACTGCCTTTCGATCGTAGCTGGAGCGCGCCCGCGTTCCGGCGCGGTCTTTTTCGCATTCGCTCGAATTGGCCCCGCCGAGGCCGGGAAACGCGGATGCGGACGAGAGGCGGCCTTCGAGGGGAGGCCGCGTCGATCAAAAACCGCGGGACGTCGTTTCGGCGACGGCGCGACCCGCGGGTTCCGGATAGATAACGGCGGACTTTCCCCGCCGAGGAGCTGTGATGGACAAGTCCTTTACGGGCCGTAAGCGTATTCGCAAAAGTTTCGGCCGCATCGCCGCGGCCGTGCCCATGCCCAACCTGATCGAGGTGCAGAAGACCTCTTACGAGCATTTCCTGCACAGGACGCTGAAGCCCGAGGACCGCCCCGACACCGGCCTGCAGGAAGTCTTCAAGTCGGTCTTCCCGATCCAGGACTTTTCCGAACGCGGCACGCTGGAATTCGTCAAGTACGAGTTCGAGGAGCCCAAGTACGACGTGGAGGAATGCCAGCAGCGCGGCATGACTTACGCGGCGCCGCTCAAGGTGACGCTCCGTCTCGTGGTCTGGGACATCGACGAGGACACGGGCTCGCGCTCCATCCGCGACATCAAGGAGCAGGACGTCTACATGGGCGACATGCCGCTGATGACCAAGAACGGCACCTTCGTCATCAACGGCACCGAGCGCGTGATCGTCTCCCAGATGCACCGCTCGCCGGGCGTGTTCTTCGACCACGACAAGGGCAAGACCCATTCGTCGGGCAAGTACCTGTTCGCGGCCCGGGTGATCCCGTACCGGGGCTCGTGGCTGGACTTCGAGTTCGACGCCAAGGACTTGGTCTACGTCCGCATCGACCGTCGGCGCAAACTGCCGGTGACCACGCTTCTGATGGCTCTCGACAATTCGGAAACCGCCCGGTTGCGCCAGGACGCCGAGGAGCAGGGCCGCGCCCTGGACGCGGCCGAGATCAAGGGCATGTCGCCCGAGAACATCCTCGATTACTACTACGACTCCATCACCTTCCACCGGGTCGGCGAGGAATGGAAGACGCCGTTCGACGCCGAACGCATGAAGGGCGTGAAGCTCGCGACCCCGCTGGTCTGCGCCAAGACCAACGAAGTGGTCGCCGACGCCGGGGCCAAGGTCACGCCGCGCCTGATCCGCAAGCTCGAGGAACGCGGTTTCGAGGAGCAACTGGTCCCCAACGTGGAGCTGATCGGCCGCTACGTCGCCCAGGACATCGTCAACGAACAATCCGGCGAAATCTACGCCGAGGCGGGCGAGGAGATCACCGAGGCCATCCTGGAGTCGCTGGCCGCCGAGAACATCGACCAGATCCAGACCCTGGCCATCGACCACATCAACGTGGGCCCCTATATCCGCAACACGCTGGCGGTGGACAAGAACTCCGCCCGCGAGGAGGCCTTGATCGACATCTATCGCGTCATGCGTCCGGGCGAGCCCCCAACCCTGGAAACCGCCGAGGCGCTGTTCCAGGGCCTGTTCTTCGATTCCGAACGCTACGACCTGTCGGCCGTGGGCCGGGTCAAGGTCAACGCCCGGCTCGTCTTCGACACGCCGGACACGGTCCGCACGCTCCGGCGCGAGGACATCCTCGAAGTCGTCCGCATCCTGGTGGAGCTGAAGGACGGCCGAGGCGAGATCGACGACATCGACCACCTGGGCAACCGCCGGGTGCGCTCCGTCGGCGAGCTGATGGAGAACCAGTACCGCATCGGCCTTCTGCGCATGGAGCGCGCGATCCGCGAGCGCATGAGCTCTGTCGACATCGACACCGTCATGCCGCACGACCTGATCAACGCCAAGCCCGCGGCGGCGGCGGTTCGCGAGTTCTTCGGCTCCTCGCAGTTGAGCCAGTTCATGGACCAGACCAACCCGCTGTCGGAAATCACCCACAAGCGCCGCCTGTCGGCCTTGGGCCCGGGCGGCCTGACCCGCGAGCGCGCGGGCTTCGAGGTGCGCGACGTGCACCCGACCCATTACGGCCGCATCTGCCCGATCGAAACCCCGGAAGGCCCGAACATCGGCCTGATCAACAGCCTCGCGACCTACGCCCGGGTGAACAAGTACGGCTTCATCGAAACCCCCTACCGCAAGATCGACAACGGCAAGATCACCGAAGAGGTGGTCTACCTCTCGGCCATGGAGGAAGGCCGCTACACCATCGGCCAGGCCAATTCCGAGCTCGACGCCGACGGCCGTTTCGTCCACGACTTGGTGAGCTGCCGCAAGGGCGGCGACTTCCTGATGGTGCGGCCCGAGGACATCGATTACATGGACGTCTCGCCCAAGCAGTTGGTGTCGGTGGCCGCGGCCCTGATCCCGTTCCTGGAGAACGACGACGCCAACCGGGCGCTGATGGGATCGAACATGCAGCGCCAGGCGGTGCCCCTGATCAAGACCGAGGCTCCGCTGGTCGGCACCGGCATGGAAAGCACGGTCGCCCGCGATTCCGGCGCCACCATCACCGCGCGCCGCACCGGCGTGGTCGACCAGGTGGACGCCACCCGCATCGTGGTCCGCGTGACCGAGGAGACGGACTCGTCCGCCGCCGGCGTCGATATCTACAATCTCCTAAAGTTCCAGCGCTCGAACCAGAACACCTACCTGCACCAGCGTCCCCTGGTGAACGTGGGCGACCAGGTCGAGGCCGGAGACACCATCGCCGACGGGCCGTCCACCGAACTGGGCGATCTCGCGCTCGGCCGCAACGTGCTGGTCGCGTTCATGCCTTGGAACGGCTACAACTTCGAGGACTCGATCCTGATCTCCGAGCGCATCGTCCGCGACGACGTGTTCACCTCGATCCACATCGAGGAGTTCGAGATCATGGCCCGCGACACCAAGCTGGGCCAGGAGGAAATCACCCGCGACATCCCAAACGTGGGCGAGGAAGCGCTCAAGAACCTGGACGAGGCGGGCATCGTCTACATCGGCGCCGAGGTCAAGCCCAGCGACATCCTGGTCGGCAAGGTGACGCCCAAGGGCGAAAGCCCGATGACGCCGGAGGAAAAACTGTTGCGCGCCATCTTCGGCGAGAAGGCCTCCGACGTGCGCGACACCTCGCTCCGCCTGCCGCCCGGCGTCGCCGGGACGGTGGTCGAGGTCCGGGTGTTCTCGCGCCGGGGCGTTGACAAGGACGAGCGCGCGCTCGCCATCGAACGCGCCGAAATCGAACGCCTGGCCAAGGACCGCGACGACGAGCGCGCCATCCTGGAGCGCAGCTTCAACCAGCGGCTCAAGACCCTGATCCTCGACAAGACCGTGGTCTCCGGACCCAAGGGCATGACCGAGGGCGGCCCGGTGAACGACGACCTCCTGTCCGGCTTCACCCCCGGCCAGTGGTCCCAGATCGTGGTCGACGACGACAAGGTCATGGAGGACGTCGAGGCCCTGAAGCGCCATTTCGAGGAAAGCATCGCCGCCCTGCAAAGCCGCTTCGACAACAAGGTGGACAAGCTGCAGCGCGGCGACGACTTGTCGCCCGGCGTCATGAAGATGATCAAGGTCTTCGTGGCGGTGAAGCGCAAGCTGCAGCCCGGGGACAAGATGGCCGGCCGCCACGGCAACAAGGGCGTCATCTCCAAGATCATCCCCATGGAGGACATGCCCTATCTGGACGACGGCCGTCCGGTGGACGTGGTTCTGAACCCCTTGGGCGTGCCGTCGCGCATGAACGTGGGCCAGATCCTGGAAACCCATCTGGGCTGGGCCTGCGCGGGCCTGGGCATCCAGATCGGCGCCATGCTGGCCCAGGGACGCGAGTCCGGCGAGTTCAAGCCCCTGCACGACAAACTGAAAGGCGTCTACGGCCCGGACGAATACAAGCAGATCGTCAAGCCCATGGGCGAGGACGAGCTGGTGGAGCTCGCGGGCAACCTGGTCAAGGGCGTGCCCATCGCCACCCCGGTGTTCGACGGCGCCCACGAGGCGGACATCGTCGACATGCTGGACAAGGCCGGGCTCGACGTGTCCGGCCAGGTGACCCTGGTGGACGGACGCACAGGCGAGGCCTTCGACCGCAAGGTGACGGTGGGCTACATCTACATGCTGAAGCTCCACCACCTTGTGGACGACAAGATCCACGCGCGGTCCATCGGCCCGTACAGCCTGGTCACCCAGCAGCCGCTGGGCGGCAAGGCCCAGTTCGGCGGCCAGCGCTTCGGCGAGATGGAGGTGTGGGCGCTGGAGGCCTACGGCGCCGCCTACACTCTGCAGGAAATGCTGACGGTCAAGTCGGACGACGTGTCCGGCCGAACCAAGGTGTACGAGGCCATCGTGCGCGGCGACGATACGTTCGAGGCCGGCATTCCCGAATCCTTCAACGTCCTGGTCAAGGAGCTGCACTCCCTTGGCCTGAACGTGGAACTGATGTAGCGGCGACCCGACCCGAGGAGAGAAATCATGAATGAACTGATGAAGATTTTCGGGCAGGTCGGCGGCGCCCAGCGCTTCGACAAGATCCGCATCGCCATCGCCTCGCCGGAGCGCATCCGGTCCTGGTCCTTCGGCGAGATCAAGAAGCCCGAGACCATCAACTACCGCACCTTCAAGCCCGAGCGCGACGGCCTGTTCTGCGCCCGCATCTTCGGTCCGATCAAGGACTACGAATGCCTGTGCGGCAAGTACAAGCGCATGAAGTACAAGGGCATCACCTGCGAGAAGTGCGGCGTCGAGGTCACCCTGCAGAAGGTCCGGCGCGAGCGCATGGGCCATATCGAGTTGACGAGCCCGGTGGCGCACATCTGGTTCATGAAGTCGCTGCCGTCGCGCATCGGACTTTTGCTCGACATGACGCTCAAGGATCTGGAGCGGGTGCTGTACTTCGAGAACTACGTCATCGTCGAACCCGGTCTGACCCCGTTCAAGCCCCGCGAGCTTCTGAGCGAGGAGCAGTACCAGACCGCCGTCGACGAATATGGCGAGGACGCTTTCCAGGTCGGCATCGGCGCCGAGGCCATCCGCGACATGCTCCAGGAAATCAACCTGGAGGACGACCGCGAGGACCTGCGCGACGAGCTGAAGGAAACCACGTCGGAAGCCAAGCGCAAGAAGCTGGTCAAGCGGCTGAAGCTGGTCGAGGCCTTCCTCGCCTCCGGCGCCCGTCCGGAATGGATGATCCTGGAGGTCATCCCGGTCATCCCGCCCGAACTGCGTCCGCTGGTGCCGCTGGACGGCGGCCGGTTCGCCACCTCCGACCTGAACGACCTGTACCGCCGGGTCATCAACCGCAACAACCGGCTCAAGCGCCTGATCGAGCTGCACGCGCCGGAAATCATCGTGCGCAACGAAAAGCGCATGCTCCAGGAATCCGTCGACGCCCTGTTCGACAACGGACGGCGCGGCCGCGCCATCACCGGCGCCAACAAGCGCCCGCTGAAGTCGCTCGCCGACATGCTGAAGGGCAAGCAGGGCCGCTTCCGCCAGAACCTGTTGGGCAAGCGCGTGGACTATTCCGGCCGCTCGGTCATCGTGGTCGGTCCCGAATTGAAGCTCCACGAATGCGGCCTTCCCAAGAAGATGGCGCTCGAGCTGTTCAAGCCGTTCATCTACTCCAAGCTGGAGCTTTACGGCATGGCCACCACCATCAAGGCGGCCAAGCGCATGCTGGAGAAGGAGCGGCCCGAGGTCTGGGATATCCTCGAAGAGGTCATCCGCGAGCATCCGGTGCTGCTCAACCGCGCGCCGACGCTCCATAGGCTCGGCATTCAGGCGTTCGAGCCGGTGCTGATCGAAGGCAAGGCGATCCAGCTCCACCCGCTGGTGTGCGCGGCCTTCAACGCCGACTTCGACGGCGACCAGATGGCGGTCCACGTGCCCCTGTCGCTGGAGGCCCAGTTGGAGGCCCGCGTGCTGATGATGTCCACCAACAACATCCTCAGCCCCGCCAACGGCA
>CAYFNC010000087.1:0-9135 GCA_964344345.1 uncultured Hyphomicrobiales bacterium
CATGGAAGTACGCAGAGCAAGCCTGATCAAGGGCGGGTTCAACGGACGGACACCAACCTCGGTGCGCCGGATCAAAATCTCCATGCCCGACGCCTGCCCCGTCCAGGAGATCTTCTTCACCGCATGGCGCGCCCTCGCGCCCACGTAACCCAGACCGACGCCGGAAACCAGAAACCAGAAGGCTCCCGAGCGGAGAACGGGCAAACACGTCCGATGCGCAACAGAATATATCGTAAAAATAGAAATCACGCGAAAATATCCTCCCTCGGATTCCGCCTGGGCGGGAAATCGGGAAAAGTGTCTGGAAAATCGAAAGCCAAGGGGGAAAATCAGGGGGATTTCAGGTGGGGAAAAAAGCTGGTGACGGATCCGGGGTCAAGGATATTCCTTCATGCCGAACGCAAGAAACAAATGGGCGATTCTGATCGTGCCGTGGATCGGGGCAAGTTCCTCGATGCGACGGTGTTCGGTGTCGAAATCCGCGTCATCTGGGAAAAGAAGAGAGGGGCGGCGAATCCACCTGCCATCCTCTTGCTGACACAGTTTCAACACCACCGCCGTTGTCTCGTCTTGGAGTGCGTTGCGTAATTGAGGGACGACGTTGGCCTCCGGCGCTGTCAGAATCCCGGCCATTACCGCCACCGCCTGTTGCCGGCTGTAGGAACCCGTCACAAAGCGAAGCAGGCCATCCTCCCCGAGGTAGTTGTCACGCGAACTTTTCCGATGGTTGAGTTTCTTGAACTCGAAGACAAGGCAGATGCTGGTTTCATCGTCGTTCCAGGCGAACAGGATGTCCGTCCGCCGTTCTTCCAGTATCTCGCCGGTTTCGAAGTCCACCTCGTTGTCAACGCACTCCGCTCCCCAGAAACCGAGCAGTCCCATCTCCCGCGCCGTAACTCGTTCCACGTATGACCGCAATACCCGAGTCAGCTTCTCCTCTCGGACCCGCGGGTGAAAATCTCTCCTGGGCTGAGCGGCCAAGGCGCACCAGCCTTGGCGGAGTGCGCGTACGGCTTTGCTCGCTTCGGCGAGAGGGAAAGCCGAAAGCCATTCCGATCCAGCCGTCATGTCACCTCCGGCGTCGGTCCGCGCTCTCGTTCCTGAACATGGCGGACGATCCGCTCGGCATCGCGAAGCGCGGTGCGGGTCAACCATCCCCGCCGAGTAAGAGGCCGGACGATGTACACACCCACTGACGTCCAAATCAGGGTGTCCGGCAGAAGCTGGAGCGTCTCGCCCTGGTCAACGGAATCAAGTCTCTCGCGATGGAGGGCATCGAGGGTCTCCCGGACCAATACGTCGTCGATACGTGTATCGACGGAAGCCTGGGCGGTGTTGTCGCTTTCGTAAGTGATTCGAACAATGCCGACGGGACCGGTGTGGGTCGGTTCGGATGCCATGACGCTGACGTGAAAACGGCCGACCCCGTCCATCCGCTCACGCCATGACGTCAATTCGGTGGCCAAGGCCGAAGCATACCTCGCGATGTCATCCGAATTGGCTCGATGTTGCAGCGGCGTGTACAGGCTCTTGTAACTCCGGGGCCGGATCGAAGGCATGAGGACGTCAACGGCTTCGCGCACCAGGGCGCGTTCCGTCCCACTCAGTCCGAAATAATCGAACACGAACTCGTCCAGTTCCTCCCGCCTCAGTTGGTAACGGGCTGCCTGCTCCAATTCGGGCAGACGCTCGAGTTCGTGAGAGAAGGCGACGATCTGGTTGAGGGCTTTCGTGCTGGCTTCAGGGTCCGGTGCCTGATCCGGTGTGAAAAACGGGAACGGTTCGACGTCCTTGAGATGAACGCCGTTGCGTTCACACAACATCTTCCAACTCCGAAGCATGAGGAAATAGCGAGCGAGATAGGAACGAAGGTAGATTGCCACGAAGCGCAACAACGGCTCACTTTCCGGTGACCCGGCTATCACGCCCACGCTGCTCTTGAAGCTTCCGGGACGGTCGAAGTATACAGCCCTGATCGAGTGCTCCTCTCGTGAGAAACCGTCGGGAAAAAGAACCCTCGGTTTTTTAAAAACAGCCATCAGGGCATCGTCCAAGTGCGCGACGGTAGCCTGTTCGAGCGGCCAGGGAGTTAAGAGATCATGGTGAAGAACCGGAACACCCCGCCGCAGTGCCTCCACCGGGATAAACGGCATGTTGCGCAAAGGTCCCGCGTCGACGGGCGGACGGCTTTTGTCCTTGAAATGTACGCCCTTGCGGTTGACCCAGCGCCGCGTTCCCCGTGGCCCCGACCAGAAGTCTTGAAGGGTGCCGCGAACGCTCAGCCGGGTCCAAAGTGCCAAGTCGTCGGCGCTACCCCACATGAGCGAGACCAGCAACTGCGGGTCTTCGCGCACACTCTGGGTCTGCAATTGATGACGATCCGCCGACTGGAGGGACAGGCGGCCGAACCGCAGACTCAAGTCCGCCTTGGGGACACTATAATCGAAAGTCTCAGTGGGTGGGATACGCCCTAGGGCCCTTGGCCCACGACGGATACCAATGAAGACATGGCAAGCGTTTTCTGCGGTGGGAAACAGAAGCCGCCCCTGCAGGTCGCCCAAATTAATCAATCTTACTGGGAGCATCCGATCGAAAAAGTAGGATACGAACGGCGCGCTCGACGGCCCCAAGAATTGAGCGATCGGCAGGATCAGGCTGAGTCGTCCGTCCTCTGTCAGGAACTTCAAGCTCCTCATGGCGAACGCGCCGGCGATTTGTCGGCGTACGTACGGGGCGCCCGTTTCTTGGGCCCAGTGGTCAACCAATGTGACCGTATCGCCTGCCGGTTCTTTCCACGGCGGATTTGAGATCAGGAGGGTGAAACGATGATCGGCGAACGGATGGCCATCGGAAAAGAAATTGGCGGATTCCCCGTAACAGAGGTTCCTGTCGCGCAGAGCAGGCAACTTGACGCCATCACGTTCTTGTGCTTCCAGCACGTCGGCTGGGTCCAGCCCCTCCAGCAGGGAGAGGTAAAGGCTGAATGCCGTTACCCGGCACGCCATTGGATTGGTGTCGCCTCCGAATATCCGCTGCAACAGCAGGTTACCGCGCTCGGCAAAGCCCAACTGCTGTCCTTCGCGCGCCTCGCTCAACGCGATCAGTTTCCGGTAGGCGGTGGTCAAAAGGATTCCCGACCCGCAGGCACCATCGAAGATGAGTTCCGACAAGGGATCGGGCGAAGCCTCGAACGCTTGATCAACGGCCAGCGTCGCCAAGTGCCGGGGCGTGTAATACGCGCCTTCTTCCTCTTGTTCCTCTGGCGTTAGGAACTCCTCATACAATCCCGACAACAACTCGACCGGAATGAAACTGAAGTCGTAGTTCCAGAAATCCTCCTGCCCGGTGACCATGTTGGTCCGACGCAGAAAACGATCGAGGGTTTCGAAACCCGCTTCGCTCAATGTCAACCATGGATCGTCCCCGCCTTCATCCGTCAAAAAGTCGCCATTGAAATCGGCGCGCAAGTTTTCGATCAAGCGATTCACGCCGTCTCGCTTCTTGTCGGCGATCAAGGGATGGAGCGAATCTACTCCCCGCCGCTCACGGTAAATCGATCCAACGATTCCGCGGTGCTCCAAATAGGAGACGAACAGGACCTGCCCTAGCAGCAACTCGGCTAGACGACGCGAGAAGTGAGGAGTTTCCAACTGGCTCACGGCCGCCGAAAGGTTGTCGAGCAGTTTACGGTCGACACGGGCTTTGACATCGAACCACCTCGGAAGACGACGCGAGATGTTCGACGATTGGACTTCCGCCGCCGAAAAAGAGCCGCCCGGCCAAGCTTCATCAAACGCCAACTCTTCGCCGGCGCCCTTGAGGCGCCGGGCGGGCAACGCCGTAACACGTTTATCCTCGACGGAGATGACGATGCTGGCGAGGTTCTGGTTCCAGATACGTTTGCGGATATCGTCCAGTTCGGAACCTGTCAGCGATCGGCCACCCTGGTCGCCCACGAAAACCACAGTGGGGACGCCTTCAACATCGAAGACTGCTTGGGCCTGAATGCTGCCCGTAGGCCGCAACATCGCCTGGAGCTCAAGGGCATACGGGTGGCGCGCCGACACAGGCTGTCCGGCCATGTGCAGCGCACTCGGCTCGGCGGTGTAGCCGAGTTTCTCAAGCCACTGCGAAAGCCGGTCCGACATCAGAGCACTCCCCCTCGCGCAGACCCTACCCAAAAAAAGCGATTACCAACATAGAGATTTGACTAGGCCATGGCCAAGTGATGATGACCAGCAGCGTTCCCTGCTTCGCGGGCTGGGTCAGGCGGGTGGAAATGGAGAAAACTGGACGGATCAAACCAACTCGCCGAGATCATTCGAGGCGTCAAATTCACCGATGGAGAACGCCAGGACCGCGCCGCCGCTTGAACTCGCCATACACAAGTTTTGACAATAGCCCGTGTCGTCCATGTTGGAGCCACGGATTTTGCTGTCGCCGAAGAGGCATTCGATCTGCCAGCGTTTGCGATAGGCCTCGGTCGCCTTCTTGACCGGGCCGTTGCTGGCGACAATCAGGAGTTCGCCCTTGCCGAGCCGCTTGGCAGCGAAACGGAGCGGGGCCGACTGACAACGGCGGTGAGAGTCCCCTCGTAGAGGATGGTCGCGATCCGTCGGAACAGGTGGTCGGGATCGATCGGAATCACTGGTCGCGATCGTCGGAGTCGGGGAAGTGACGTCAAGTTGTCCATTACCAGGATCAGTGTGGCCGGATTCAATCGTATTCGGTGGCCGCTTTCGATTGGAAAGAGTGGCCGTTTTGCGTCGTAGCGCAGTGGTCGGATTGGATTGGAATCGGTGGCCGCATTTTCGGGACGGGGGTTCGGATCGTGGCCGTCGTTACTACCATGGTAGTTGGTGCGTTTTTTGGCTCGGAACCGAATCGGGGTTGGGTTTCGGCGTGTCCGGATTATTGTGTCGGTGTTGACTCGGTGTTGACTCTTGGGTTTTTTGGGATTTCTGGCCAAAATGGCCACGCCGCTAACGTGTTGCGTTAGCGGCGTTTTTCTTGGTTGCGGGGGCAGGGTTTGAACCTGCGACCTTCAGGTTATGAGTTTACTCGCCCAACTCGCAACACATTGTTATTGATGAGCTATTTTCTATGAAATGTGTGTATGTGTAAGAAAGTGTGAAAAATTAACCAAATTTTCCCGTTTCGTTCTCGTGTGGTTTGTCGTGGCGTTTCCCGGGCGTGGTCGGTCGCGGTTCAGGGGATTTCGGCGAGCGCCGCGAATTCGCGGACCGAGACGATGCCCAGAGCGCCGTACCGGCGCTCGGGGAAATGTTTCAGGTTGCCGGTGATGAGGACGTCCGCCGCTCCGGCGAGCGCGGCATCGACGTAGGGAATGTCGTCGGGGTCGGGGAGGTGGACGCCGCTGGGGGGCGCTTCGATGATGCGCGCGCGGCGTCCGATCCGGGTGATGATGTTTTGCAGGTTCACCGCTGTTTGCTCCCCGAATTTCGGGTACCGCGAAACCCGTTCGTATTCAGCCAGGATGTCGACGCTGACGATAATCTCGTGGTCCGCGATGATGGCGCGGAGGACGCGCCGGACAAATCCGTCCGTGGCTCCCGCCGAGACGACGACGTTGCAGTCGAGGACTACGATCATTTGGTGGCGGGTGATGCGCGGCGGACGTCCCGCACGACGTCGTCTCCCCACGCCATGACCTCGTCATCGCTCATGCCGACGGTTTCGGACGGCGGGTTGCGCCGCAGAGCCTCCGTATCCCGATCGAAGTCGGCGAGGACTTCCTCGCGGCTTTGGACGCGCTGCACGAACACCCGGTACTGCCCGTCGGGCAGCCGGGTCAGGCGTTCCGCCAGTTCGCGGGGCGTGCCGCGTTCCTCGGTCATCGGTCGGTCTGTCGTGGCTTGGCTCATGGCGGCATTATACATCACGGGTCATGTCCGCGCCATTTCGTTCGCCGGTTCCCGGCGGGGGCGTTTCCCGGGTCTGGTCGGTCGCGGCGGTTTCGATCGGGACGGCTTTTGGGGTGTTTCGCGCCAGGGTCTTGAGCTGGTCGAGATTGTCGAGCACGAGATCTCCGCCCTTGACCACGCCGTGGTCGGTCAAGCCCTGGCGCAGGTTTCGCGCGCCGTCTTGTGTTGCGACGGCGAGGACGTGGCGGACGAAGTGCATGCGTTCGGGGAGATTCCCGCCACCTTTGGTCAGTTCGAGGAACAGCTTGATCTGCAGTTCGGGGCGGAGCGCGTCGTCCACCGAGGGGAGATCGCCGCGAAACTCCTTGAAGAGATCGAGGACATTTTGATAGGCGTCCGCTTCCGCGTCGCTGAGCGCCACTTCGAGCGCGGTGTCTTGGGCGAACGGGTTGCCGCTTTCGGTCTCCAGGATGGTGGCGAAGATCTCGTCGTCCGAGGGTTCTTCGCCGAACAGCTCCCGCTTCAAGTCGAGCAGGTCCGCCCGCGCCCGGGGGTCTCCGGCTTCGGCGCGGTGGAACGTGGCGATCCCGGCTTCGGCTTGGGTCTCGCGGGTGTCGGCGTTGGTCTCGACGGACTCCGCCTGATGCTGGTCCGTTTCGCCGTCGGACATGACCTCGACGGCGGCGCTGGTCTTCTTGATCTCATCCTCGATGATGGGGCGCGCCATGTCGAGACGGTCCGGCGGGATCTTGAGATAGAGTTCCTGCGTTTCACGCGGCAGCTTCTCAAATCCGGGGATGCCGAAATGCGGAAGCCGCTCGGCGGCGGCTTCCGGTGGGTCGTAGGTCGGTGCGGGTGCGACTTCTGCTGTGGTCACGTCCGATGGAGGTTATGGGCATTCGGATGCAGGCAGTGCGCCGATGCGGCAAAGTTCCGCCTTGGCGTCTTCGTGCGCTTCTTTCTGCATCTCCTTTCCGCGCCGGATCTTCTCCGCGCCCTGCTTGCGCAGCGCTTCGGCGCGCTGCCGGTCTTCGCGCGCCTGATCCCGCTCGGCTTCGAGGCGGCGCAGCAATTCGGGATCGGGCTTCCGATCGACGCTTCCGGCGCTGGCGGGTGTCGGCTGAGCCATGGTGGCGATGAAAAGTGATACTATACAGAGGCTTATGACTATTCCCACTTTGACGCATTTTGGGGAAAAGGCGCTACATCGTTTGGTCTCTTTAACCCGATCGGGAGACCGAAGAATGACGAAGCGCAAACCCCAGCCGCCCCGCATGACCCCCTACGCGGGACGGCGCAGCCGCAAGTTCCTGCGCCACGATGAAGTCGAGCGCCTGCGCCGCGCCGCCGGAGCCGCTGGACGGCACCGCCATCGCAACGCCACCTTGGTCCTGATGATGTATCGCCATGGACTGCGGGTCAGCGAAGCCCTGGCGCTCGGCTGGGATCAGATCGATCTGGAGGCGGGACGGATCCATGTCCGCCGCCTGAAAAACGGCAAGAACGGCAACCACCCCTTGAACCGGACGCAAATCGAGGCGCTCCGGCGGCTGCGCGAGGAACAGGGCGGGCGATCGCCGTTCGTGTTCGCCAGCGAGCAAGGAAACCGGCTCGGGCGCTCCAGCGCGTACAAGATCATCGCCCGCGCCGGAAAGCGCGCCGGGCTGGACGTGCCGGTGAACACGCACATGCTGCGCCATTCGTGCGGCAACCATCTGATCAACGTGCTCGAACGCTGCATCCGGCGCATCCAGGAATACCTCGGACACCGCGACATCCGGCACACCGTTCGCTATACTGAACTCGACGAAGCCAAGTTCGACGGCTTGTGGGACGGCAAGCGAAAACCCGTCAAGCGTTTGAAATAAAACGTGTTTTGTGGTAAAATCTCAACCGGGAGAAAATGAAAGATGCTCGATCCGAACACGCGAAAACGTTCCCGCTTTTGCGTCTTTCGGGGAACGGGCGACTTGACACCCCCCGCCGCCGGATCGGCGCGGGCGGTTTTTCGTTCATGCGGTTTTCATCCGCCCGCCGTTAAAATTGTACGTCCCCGCCCGTAATCCCCATCTTCCATGAACCGACCCCCGGCTCCGCCCGGTCCGGCGCATTTGCATGGCGTCGCGCCCCTTTTCGCCCGTGACGAGCGGGAGCGACTCGCCGCGCTGCTGCCGCGCGGGGAAACCCCGCTCTGGCGACCGTGGCGGGATTACGCCAAGGAGATGGCGTACCTCCGCCGCCAGCCCCTGTCCGTGGAAAACGTTCGCCACGCCATGCAGAGCCTCGTGCGCCATGGTCGCGTCCTGACCCTTGAGGGCGCGACGCCCGATGCGCTCCGGCGTTATCTGCGCGAACAGTCCGAGGCGCGGCGATGGAAGCCCTGGACCTACAACACCCACCGCGCCAAGCTGAACAGCTTTTTCAAGTACCTGTGGGAGGAAAGGGTCATCGACGAAAATCCGCTGCGCCGGATCCGCGCCATGGGGCTGGTGAACGTCCATCGCCCGACCCTGACCGAGGCGCAGAGCAAGCGCATCCTGGGACGCCTGCTTTGCCGGAATCCCAACTCGCTGGTGGCGCGGCGCAACGTGGTCTTCGTCCATCTGCTGTGCCTGACCGGGTGCCGCGTCAGCGAGGCGCTGAACATGACGCTCGGGGATCTGGATTTCGCCCGCGAAGCGCTCCGGATCCCCGCGACCAAGGGGGGCAAGCCCCGTCTGGTGCATATCGATCCGGGGTTCCAGGCGCACCTGGTCCGGTATCTGGAATACCGGCACCGGATCGGGCGGACGGACGACTGGCTGCTGATTTCGTCGAGCCGCAAGGGACGCTGGACCTATGGGGGCGTGCGCAAGATGCTGGCGCGGCTGAGCGAGGAGATGGGCTTCAAGATCCATTGCCACGCCTTTCGCCGCTTCGCCGCGACGCAATTGGCGGAGCAAAATCTGCCCCTGGACCAGATCAGCCAGCTTTTGGGGCATACGAACACGCGGACGACGCGGCTCTATATCAACGACTGCACCCCGGCTCTCTTGAGACCGTGCACGGATGCGCTGGCGCGGGTTTTGGAGTCGGTTATGACGGGGCATATTCGATAGGGAATTTGAAAGGGGTGCCCCCCTCCACCCCAGGAGCACCGGGAGCACAATTTGAGCACAGGACCACATGAGCACCACGATCACAACAAAATTCAATTAAGAGCTTGTTGCGGAATGGTCCGGGATTGTAGGGATTAGGGCAAGAGATGGGT
>CAYFNC010000088.1:0-8875 GCA_964344345.1 uncultured Hyphomicrobiales bacterium
AATCTGCTCGGGTGTGTGGGGTTTCTTCGGCATCTCTGCCCTCCTTCTCGGTCCGTATTATAACTTAGACGATGGACCGATTTGAGGGGGGCAGGTCAAAGGCCTTCGCCGAGGAGGCCGAGGAAACGAAAAACCCCTGGGGCCTGGAGGAAACGGTGGATGACGCCCTCGAGCCGCTCTACGGCGGCAAGGCGGAGAAACCGGCGTCCAAGGTCCTGCAGGAAACCCTCAACGATCTCGACGACGACGAGGAGACGCTGAAAATCGACGGCCGGCTCGGCCCCAAGACGACGAACGTCTTCGGCCGCGCGCTGGAGCGCCATGGGCCCCGCGACGTCACCCAGTGGTTCGGGTTCAATCTGGGGCTGCTGTAGGGAAGGCAATGCCTCACGCAGAACGCAACGCGAACATTTTGCTTGACGCCGGGCCCGCCTTTTGAGATGGTCCTTTTCAGCACCCACCCAAAGTGCGCCTTGTCCAGTTCACTCGAAAGCCCCTCTTCAACCAGCTTGAGGGCGGCTCAGGTGCGCCACGTATTCTTTCTAAGGCCGTTAAATGTCCACCATAAGCTATTATTCATAAAGCCGCTCGATTGCGCGCGTGGCTTTAAACGCTTGACGCCAATACTTGGACTTGGCCGCATCCTTCTCAACAAGAATTCCATGTTTGTGGTAATAGGCGAGAGTGAGCTGCGCGTTCGCATGGCCCGCGAACGCGGCGCGGTGGAACCAGACGATGGCCTTGTTATCGTCCTTCGGGACGTACTTTCCCTCCTGATAGAACGCCCCGAGGTTGAAGGCGGCGGTCGCAAGCCCTTGCGCGAAGGCCCGCTCGTATAGCTGGATTGCGCGCTCCGTATCCTGTTCGACCTCAAGGCCGCGCATAAGGTGCCAAGCGAGATTGAACATGGCGACGGGGCGCCCGGACGCAACGGCTTTTTCGTACCAAGCCATCGCCTTGGCCGCGTCGCCAGGCTCCCATTCGCCATATTCTGAATCGATGTCCAACAGCCAAGCCGCATTGATTTGCGCCACGGCGTTTCCTGCGTCAGCCGCCTTGGAGAGCCAGTAATAAGCGATATCAAAATCGTGAAATTTATTAAGAACATATCGCTTGCAAGACGTTGGCACGCCGACGCCCTCAAGATACCCTTCTCTTTTCTTCTCATCTTTTTCTTCATCCCAAATGGCGTATCGCCTGCAGCCATTCGGAATCTTATGGTTCAGATGCGTCATGCCGATTTCAACTTGGCTGGCCACATGGCCGCGCTTGGCCATGTGGCAAAGGCCAGGCTTTCCCACGATCAAGTCGCCGCAATAGTTCGGCTCGGACGCAAAAGGGCGATTTCGATCCGCAGAAAACAAGATTACGAGACTCAGGCTCATAAAGCCCAGAATGACGGATTGACATGCTTTTTTTGTAGTCATTTGCGATGTGCTCCTCAAATCATAACGCACGTAATTGTAAAATAATCTACGCAGTTAAACAACCAACATAAATTTGAGCCGCACGGTCTCAATACCCTTCGGCCACTTGGCCGATCCACCCAACCTCTGTAGCAAAGGAGTAATGCTATGTTGAACAGTGATGACTTAAGGTCCATGGAAGATTCGAGACATGATGCTGAAAATAACGGTGGTGCCAATTCTTCAGCTAATGAGACAACGACAAAAACAGTCATGGCGAGCGTGTCTTACCTCCAGAAGCGATTGAAGCGGCTTTATCTTCATCGCTTCAGGTTGAAGCACAGAAAGGAATGCATGATTTTGAATGGTCAATCCACAACCGGAGTTGACATACAGCTAAAACGCGTCAACAAGAAAATAGAAAGGGTTATAAATACAATTAAAGAAAAGGGTGGTGCGCCAAACCCTCCACCCGACAGGCCTGTTCAATCTGAATGCTTGGAGATGGCGCTTAATGAATCCCCTGTGCAGTTTGAGGTTGGCGCCATAACAAACGGTGACAAAGAGACTGCGCAATCCATCCTCACTCGCCCCCCCGAAGACTGGACCGAGGACGAGCTGAAGCGGGTGGCCGCGCACCGCCGCGACCTCCCCGACTGGGACCCGGAGAAGGAGTCGATCTGGGGCAAGGAGAAGGCCTGGCACAGCCATTTCTATGGCGACCAGCCGGTTCCCCGCGACGAGACCGGGAAGATGGTGGAGATCAAGCCCATTCGGCCGTTCCCGACCGAGGCGTCGCGCAGCAAAGCCTTGGAGAAGGCGAAGAAGGCGCTCGCGCCCCGGCCCCGTATCGCGCCGTCGCCGAAGCCCGAAAACCCCATGCCCAAGCCGGTAAAACCCGACAATCCCTTCGTCGGCGGTTTCAAGAAGACGCTGGCCAAGGCGGTCGCGTCCGATGGGGCCGAGAAGGCGGTCAAGGGGCTGCAGGCCGGGCTCAACATGCTGGCGGACAAGGGCGGCGACGCGCCCCGGCCGGTGCTGAAGGAGGACGGGCTGTTCGGCCCCAAGACCCAGGCGGCGACCGACGGCGCGGCGGCTCTGTTCGGCTCAGGTCGCCTCCAGGACGGGCTGGCGCTCGGACGGTTCAAGGCCTTCGCCGAGGAGGCCGAGGAAACGAAAAACCCCTGGGGCCTGGAGGAAACGGTGGATGACGCCCTCGAGCCGCTCTACGGCGGCAAGGCGGAGAAACCGGCGTCCAAGGTCCTGCAGGAAACCCTCAACGATCTCGACGACGACGAGGAGACGCTGAAAATCGACGGCCGGCTCGGCCCCAAGACGACGAACGTCTTCGGCCGCGCGCTGGAGCGCCATGGGCCCCGTGACGTCACGCAACGGTTCGGATTCAATCTGGGACTTTTATAGGCGATCGTTCATCTTGTCCCGTAGGACAACTTCGGAAGCGGCGCGGGCCTTCGGGCCACGCGCCGCTTCCGCTTTTTTTTCCTGAATTTCGTTAGGCCCTTTCAAAGGCTTTCGCCCGCGGGACAACCGCTTCGCGGCCCGGCGGGCCTCGCGTTCGGGACCGGCGGCTTTCGCCATAACCGGCTCCCGGCGCGAACCCCCGACATTCATCCCCAAATTTCAAGGAGAACCAACATGTCCACTTCCGTGGAAACCGCGTTCACGAAGCTGTTCCAGTCCGAGGTCCATGGCGCCTATCAGCGCATGGGCTCGAAGCTCCGGAACACCGTGCGCACCCAGAACAACGTCATCGGCGCCACCTGCGTCTTCCAGAAGGTCGGCAAGGGCTCGGCCTCGACCAAGGCGCGCCACGGCAAGGTGCCGGTGATGAACGTGGATCACGACACCGTCGAATGCCAGTTGTCCGACTACTACGCCGGCGACTGGGTCGACGCGCTCGACCAGGTCAAGACCAACATCTCGGAGCAGCAGGTGATCTCCAACGCCGGCGCCTACGCGCTCGGCCGCAAGACCGACGAACTGGTTATCACCGAGCTGGACAAGTCGACCAACTACGCCGGCGACGGCTCGGACGGCTTGACCAAGACCAAGGTCCTGACCGCCTTCGAGATGCTGGGCGGCGCCGACGTGCCCGACGACGGCCAGCGCTACGCCATCATCGGCTGGAAGCAGTGGTCCGACCTTCTGGGCATTCAGGAGTTCGCCAACGCCGACTACATCGGCGACGACGAACTGCCGTGGAAGGGCACCCAGGCCAAGCGTTGGCTGGGCACCCTTTGGATGCCGCACTCGGGCCTGACGGTTTCGAGCAACGTGCGCTACTGCTACTGGTACCACAAGACCGCCATCGGCCACGCCGTCGGCAAGGACGTGTCCACCGACATCTCCTGGCACGGCGACCGGGCGTCCCACTTCATCAATCACATGATGAGCCAGGGCAGCTGCCTGATCGACACCACCGGCGTGGTGTCCATGCGCTGCCTCGAGAGCTGATCGCGCGAACCGGACGGAGCCGGCGGACCGTCCGTCGGCTCCCTTTCCCTTTCCATAGGAGACATATGAAATGGCTTACGATTCCAAGAACCTGTCCGTGCTGGCCTACGCCAACGGCTTCACGCTGTGGCACTACGCCACCACGGACGCCGCCGCCGACGTGGACACCGCCGGGTACTTCAACGACGCGTCCGACATGATGCGCGTCAGCGACATGATCCTGGCCAACGCGGACACCGACGGGACTCCGGTCTCGGGCGTCTATCTGGTCAACGCCAACGCGGGCGGCGTGGTCGATGTCGCCGACATCACCGCCGTCGGCGGCCCGGGCGCGGGCGCCAAGACCTACCTCGGCGTCACCATCGTCGACATATCCACCGCCGACCAGGTCTACGTCCCGGCTCCGGTGGCGGGGACGGTGACCAAGGTGCAGTCGGTGATCGACGCCGCCATCTCCGGCGCCGACGCCACGCTGACCACCAAGATCGGCGGGACCGCGATTACCGGCGGCGCGCTGACGGTGGCCAATTCCGGCTCCGCCGCCGGCGACGTGGACACGGCGACCCCCACGGGCGCCAACACGGTGGCCGTCGGCGACGCGCTCGAGGTCGAGACCGACGGCGCGTCCACCGGAACCGCCAAGGCCACGGTCCTGTTCGAGATCACCCCGACCGCGGATAGCGATTAGGCCCCACGCCCCCCGGGGAGCGATCCCCGGGGCCTCCATAGACATGACACTCCTTTCTGTCCGAGTTGGACAAGGTCCCGCGCGGCCGCCGCTTGGCCCCCATCGGAGCCGCCGCAAGGCCCCCGCGGCCCGGCGCGGCGGCCTTGTCCAAGGGAGGAGAGACCGTCAGACGCAAGCCAGCAGGCCCAAGGCGTGTGCCTTGGCCACGGCGTGGGACTTGGTGCGCGCGCCGAGTTTTCTCTTGGCGTTTTCCAGGTGGTAGACGACTGTGCTGTCGGAAAGCCTCAGAATGTCCCCCACCTCGGACGCGGTCTTGCCCGACGACGTCCACAGCAGGCATTCGGCCTCGCGCCCGGAAAGCAAGGCCTGGGGCTCCTCTTCGTCGCGGGCGACGACGTTGCCCATGCGCTGATGGATATAGCAGCAGCCGAGGTGCAGGACGTCGCCGTAAAGGTCGATCAGCTTGTGGAAGCCGGAATCCATCTCGTCGGTGGCGACGGTGAGCACCGAAAGCTCGCCGCCCGGCCCATGCACGGGGACCGAGAACCCGCGGCTGATGCCGAAATCGTCGGCTTCGTCGAAGAACTGGGCCTCGACGGGATTGAACCCCTTGCGTTGCTCCTTGTGGCCCCACTTGAATGGCAGCACGCCCTTCAGGCTTGTCCGGACGACGGGATCGACCGCCAGGTATTTGGCGTCTTCGTATCGTTCGACCCAGACATTGGGATAGGATCCGGTGAAGATCCTAAGGGCGCCGGTTTTCACCATGGCGTTGCCGTAGGCGGCGTGCTGGAAGCCGAGCTCGCGGGCCCAACGCGAGATCGCCGCCTTCAAATCCGCTTCGGAGGAGACGCGTTGAAGCCTGTCCAAAAAATCGACCAATGGCCGCCGCATTCCGTTTCGCTTCCAACCTGCTTGCAGGAACGGCGGTTAAATAATGCGCCGCAATGTCCGGGTTGGCTCAAAAAGGAGCATGAAAAGCATACATAAATATTCTTTTCGAGGCAAGGCATTATTGTATTTTCTCATAATAATTGCGCCGCATGATTGAGGATTGGCATCGAAATAATTTCGGCTGTTGTCGATAATGGTGGAGACGATACCAAGATTATGAAAACGCGCTGATTTCCGTTTGCGTCAAGTCTCCCAAGCCATCGATCCCGCCGCCCAAGAAACCCTTGGCCCATCAGCGGCCAAACGCTATGGTTCGGGCTCCGGCGCGGGAGTGGCGGAACTGGTAGACGCAGCAGACTCAAAATCTGCCGTCCGCAAGGACTTGGGGGTTCGAGTCCCCCCTCCCGCACCATCCCTTGCGTGTTTCGCCGCCATGACCGATTTCTCCAGCCATATTTGCCTGATCGACGGCTCGGGTTACATCTTCCGGGCCTTCCACGCCCTGCCGCCGATGACGCGGGCGGACGGGACGCCGGTGAACGCGGTGTACGGCTTCACCTCCATGCTGATGAAGATCTTGGAGGAGACCGAGGCCGACCACTTGGCGGTGATCTTCGACAAGGCGCGCAAGACCTTCCGCAACGACATCTACCCAGACTACAAGGCCCACCGCCCGCCGCCGCCTGACGAACTGATTCCCCAGTTCGAACTGGTGCGGGACGCGACGCGGGCGCTCGGCGTGCCCGCCATCGACATGGACGGGTTCGAGGCCGACGACCTGATCGCCACCTACGCGCGCCTGGGGCGCGAGGCCGGGGCGCGGGTGACCATCGTCTCGTCGGACAAGGACCTGATGCAACTGGTCGGCGACGGCGTGGTCATGCTCGACGCCATGAAGAATCGGGAAATCGGGCCCGACCAGGTGGTCGAGAAGTTCGGCGTCGGCCCGGACAAGGTGGTGGAGGTGCAGGCCCTGGCCGGCGATTCCACCGACAACGTGCCCGGCGTGCCGGGCGTGGGAATCAAGACCGCCGCGCAGTTGATCAATGAATACGGCGACCTGGAGACCCTGCTCGAACGGGCGGAGGAGATCAAGCAGCCCAAGCGACGACAGAACCTGATCGAGCACGCCGACGACGCCAGGACGTCGCGGGAGTTGGTGCTGCTCCGCGACGACGTGGCCCCGCCCGTCCCCCTCGCGGACATGGCGATCACCCCTCCGGACCCGGATGCGCTGCTGGCGTTTTTGACCGAGCAGAATTTCAAGTCCTTGGCCGCCAAGGTCCAAAGCGGACTCGCGGCCAAGCCGGGCGAGACGGCCGTCGCCGCGTCCGTGGAAAAGGATTACGAGCTGGTCCAGGACGCGGACACGCTCAAGGCCTGGGCGGCCGCGGCCATGGACGCGGGCGTGGTCGCGGTGGACACGGAAACCACCTCGCTCGATTCCATGGCGGCCAAGCTGGTGGGCTTTTCGCTTTGCGTCGAGCCCGGGCGCGCCTGCTACGTTCCCGTTGGCCACGTAACGACGGGCGGCCAAGGCGCCTTCGATTTCGGGGACGGGGGAGGCGAGCCCTCGGGCGACGCGCCGAAGCAGGTCCCGATCGGGGCGGCGCTGGACATCGTCCGACCGATGCTGGAGGCCCCCTCGGTCCTGAAGGTCGGGCACAACATCAAATACGACCGCCAGATCCTGATCCGATACGGCGTCGATGTCGCGCCCATCGACGACACCATGCTGTTGAGCTACGCGCTGGATGGGGGGAGCCACGGCCACGGCATGGACGAACTCGCGACCCTGCATCTTGGGATCGATACGGTGAAATATTCGGACGTGGTCGGGTCCGGCAAGAACCAGATCACCTTCGACAAGGTCCCCGTTGAGGACGCCGTGGAATACGCCGCCGAGGACGCGGACGTGACCATGCGGCTCCATCACGCCCTGAAGCCGCAACTGCTGACGGATCGCATGGTCGCGGTCTACGAAACCCTGGAGCGCCCCCTGGTCCCGGTGCTGGAGCGGATGGAGCGCTGGGGCGTCAAGGTGGACGCGGGGGAGCTCAAGTCGCTGAGCGCGGACTTCACGCGACGCATCGCCGATCTCGAGGCGGAGATCCATGGGCTCGCGGGACGCGAATTCAACGTGGGCTCGCCCAAGCAGTTGGGCGAGATCCTGTTCGACGAGATGGGGATTCCCGGTGGAAAGAAAGGCAAGACCGGCGCCTACGCCACCGGGGCCGGTGTGCTGGAGGATCTGGCGGAGAACGGTCACGAGCTGCCCGCCCGCGTGCTGGACTGGCGCCAGCTGGCCAAGCTGAAAAGCACTTACACGGACGCGCTTCTGGCTCGGATCAACCCGGACACCGGGCGGGTGCACACCTCCTACGCCATGACCGGAACGTCGACCGGACGCCTGTCGTCCAGCGATCCCAACCTGCAGAACATCCCGGTCCGTACGGAAGAAGGCCGCAAGATCCGCCGCGCCTTCGTAGCCGAGGACGGTTGGAGGCTGCTGTCGGCCGACTACTCCCAGATCGAGTTGCGCCTTCTCGCGCACGTCGCGGGCATCGATGCGCTGAAGAATGCGTTCTTGAACGACGAGGACATCCACGCGCTGACCGCCTCCCAGGTCTTCGGCGTTCCCATCGACGGCATGGACCCAATGGTGCGCCGCCAGGCCAAGGCCATCAACTTCGGCATCATCTACGGCATTTCCGCCTTCGGGCTGGCGCGCCAGTTGGGGATTTCGCGCCAGGAGGCGGGGGACTACATCAACGCCTATTTCGAGCGCTACCCCGGCATCCGCGCCTACATGGACAAGGCCAAGGAGGAGGCCAAGGCCAAGGGCTTCGTGCGCACGCCCTTCGGCCGCAAGTGCTTCGCGCCCGGCATCAACGACAAGAACCCCAACCGCCGGGGCTTCGCCGAGCGCGCCGCCATCAACGCTCCGATCCAGGGCGGGGCCGCCGACATCATCAAGCGCGCCATGGTCCGGCTGCCGGACGCCCTTTCGCGCGCCGGGCTCGACGCCCGCATGCTGCTCCAGGTCCATGACGAGTTGGTGTTCGAGGTTCCTGAAGGACAAATGGAGGAAACCGTCGCAACCGTCAAAAAAACCATGGAAAACGCGGCTGAGCTCGATGTTCCACTGGTGTTGGACACAGGCATCGGGTACAACTGGGCCGAGGCGCATTAATAACAAGAACAATTAAGCTCTTGAGAAAAGGACCGGGCGATGCCCACAGAGCTTCGCAAGCTCGTTTTTTCGTCGGAAGATCTTTCTTCGGCGGCCATAAACCATTGCCTGCACAACAACATCAAGGTCCCGCAGACCAACGTTGACGACACCGTGGTCGGCAAGAACGACGACGCCATGCTGACCGTGACGTTCGTGGCGGTTTCGGGCGAGAGTAAG
>CAYFNC010000089.1:0-7767 GCA_964344345.1 uncultured Hyphomicrobiales bacterium
GGCTCCCGGTCCGGATGGAGGAAGCCGCCAAGGCCAAGGCCGAGGGCAAGGAGGTCCTCGATCCCCGCAAGAACACGCTGCTCGGCAACGAATTCCCCGATGCGAACAAGCCCAAGCGTCCCTCGTTCAAGAAGATCGCGGCTGCGGGCGGCGATCTCGGCGCGGCGGCGGCTGTCGGCGGCCTTGACGCCATGCCGAAAATCAGCAAGACGCAGCAGCGGAAGCTCTACAAAGGTTTCGAAAAAGCCGCCGAAATCCGCAAGCGCCGCGCCAGGCTCAAGACCGCGCCCTTGCCGCGCAAGGACGGCGGCTTGCCGAAATCGCGGGGCGTCGATGACGAAGCGTTCGCCGCCAACGGCCGGGCGATCAACGCGCTCAAGGGCAAGCGGGATTTCGGCGACCACGCCAAGTATTCCGCCTTCGCGATCGAGGACTTGGCGCAGGTCAAGGACCCCAAGGACAAGCGCGGGCGGGTGAATTTGAAAGCGGTGGACGAGGTCTCCGACATGGTCGGCAGGCTGAAGGAGTCGGACGCGGAAGCGGCGGCGCTCTACGAACAAGACGTGCTCAAGCGCCTCAAACCCGAAACCCTGGCCGAGATCAAGGCGCTGGCGAAAGACGGCTTCGCCACCGAAACCGCGCGCGAGAAACAGGCGCGAGAGGACGCCGATCGCGATCGGGCGTGGCTCGCGGGACCGGGCAAGAAGGACGCGCTCAATGCCTACGCCGACGCCATCGACGAGATGCACGGATACAGGCGGCATTATCCGGAGCGGTACAAGGGCGCGGACGGCGCGCTCTCCGGAGGAAAGGGCGACGACACATTGACCGGCGGCGCGGGAGACGACGACCTATTCGCCTATCTGGCTTCGGATGGCGAGGCGTCGGACGCAGCCGCCATGGATGAAGAATTCGAGATGGCGGAAAATCTCCATGACAATTGGGGAAATCCGACTGCATGGGCGCTGAAAGAAGCGGGCGAGACCGTCGGAAAGGCGTTGGGGCTCGAGGAGGAAACGCCCGCAAAACAAAACAGGGAAACGTTGGAAACGCTCAACAAGATCGTCGAGCTTGGCGAAGAGCGCGACTATCCGGAATCGACGCGGCTGCTGCGCCACTATCTCGGCAAAAGCGGCTCGCCGATTACCTTGAAAGCCGAATGGGTCCGAAAGCATCCCCCCGTGACCAAGGCGCAGGAACGCGCCGAAAGCCATTTCGAGAAATGGCTGAGGGGCGAGCAGAACGATAAAGATCATGGAATAATCAACGACTGGATCAAAAGCGGGAAGAAAACCCTGGAACTCAAGAAGATGCACTGGGATGGCAGCGCCGATAGCTCTGTGTTTGATCTTTCTGATCAAAACAACGCGCTTGGGGCGACAACAGTAAAAGGTGTGGGTGATTTGACCCTGGAACGGAATGGCGACCGCATTATCGTTCGCGGAATGATTGACCACTCCCTTGATGACAAATATGATTTCAAGAAAGCTGGCGTGTTGGATGAATGGCTGCCTCAAGGCGCAGCAGTCGGTGATATCCTGAGCCGAAACCGCGTCACAGCGTTTGAGAACGCAGGAGGAGCCAAAGCGTATAAAGTTTACTCTACGCCTTGGCGTCGCGAGCTTCGCGGTGAGTTGACCTTACGCAATGGCAAGATCATCGGATCAAAATTCAAATGGAGCGACGGGAAACACAAACGTTAGCTAGGAATTGCGCGCCATGACCGTGATGCAGAAGCGTATTATCACGGTTGGTGTCGTTTGTTTCTTGGCGCTTTCCGGATGGGGCTGGCACGCTCTGAACGATTGGGTGCGCCATGGCTGGCGGCAATATCATCCGATTTGCTTTTCAGGCGATGTGCCGTACGATGAGTTGCTGAACCCACTGAAGCCGGATGTACGGGAATATTTGTATTCTTCGCTAGAAGAGAGATTTGCGGGCGCGACGCAACGCGATGGCGACGTCATGTATATTCGCCCCTATGTCGCCTTGTTTCAGATTCCGGAAAGGCGGAACTTCTTATTTTACATAAGTGAAGAAATTGGCGGCGAAGCGCTGGGTTTATGCATGGAATACGTTCCTCTTTTCACCAATGACACTCGGGAAATCACAGAACCCCTGCCCCCCGAATGGCTGATCGACATCATGCAGTTTCTTACCTTTTATCCTCGGCTGGACTGACCATCGAAAAACGCTCCCGCCGATCCTTGATCCAGCGATATCCACCCCCTCCCCGGCGTATAATACATCCCCGTATCCAGCGCCGCGTCCGCCCAGTCCGGGATGTCGAGGAGCAGCCGGAGCGCGGCGCGGTCGCCCGCGCGGTGGAGCGCGCATATCAGCGCATGCCGTCGCTCGAATAAAAGTGTTTCCTGCGCCCGGATCAGCGACTCACGGTCTTCCATAAGCAGCCGTGGATCGTTCATAATGTCGAAACGGGCGTGCGCCGCGTCGATTTGGTGGCGGAGCGCCGCCTCCATGCCGTCCGGGGACGGCTTTTCGGTCGGGTGGTCGAGGGTCATGGCGGATTGGGACAACGTGTTGGAGAACCCCGGAGCGGACTGGCTCGCGCGCGCGGACGCGGCGGCGGAGCGGTGGGTGTCCGGGGAGAGCGGGGACCGGGCGAAGCCGGGTGATCCCATCTTGCTCGGGACCCGGGATTCGTCAAATCCGCTCCGGCTTCCGGCGGACGAGCGCAGCCGCCATATGTACGTGCTCGGCGCGTCCGGCATGGGGAAGTCCTATTTCCTGCAATCCCTGATCGAACAGGACATCGAAGCCGGGCGCGGGCTCTGCGTCGTCGATCCCCATGGGGAGCTGTACGACAACCTGGTGGCGTTCGCGGCGGCGCGTCCCGAACTCCGCCGCCGGGTGATCCTGTTCAACCCGTCGGACCAGGGCGCGTACGTCACCGGCTTCAACCCACTGGCGCGCGCCGACCACCATCCGGACGTGAGCGTGCAGGTGGACCGCTTCATCGACGCGGTCAAACGCGTCATGCGCCAGGACTCCGAAACCCAGCCGCAGCTGGAAAGCACGCTCCGCAATGCGCTGGTTCCCCTGATCCGGGGCGGGCATTCGCTCTTGGAAATCGAGCGCTTCTTCGATTACGAAACGGCGGGCGACGTCTTGGCGCTCGCGGCGGAGGCGGAGCGCCCGGGGATCTTTTCGTTCTGGCGCAACTTCGTGAAAATGCCGGTGCGGGAAAAGGGCGCGGTGATCGGCAGCGCGCAACGCCGCACCGAACGCTTCCTGCACAATCAGGCGGTGCGGTTGTCGTGCGGGCAGACCGCGCGCACGCTTGACATCCCCGATCTGGTGGAAAGCGGAAAAATCCTGCTGGTGAACCTGGGGCGCAAGGGTAATTTCATCAGCGGGGAGAACGCGCACCTTTTGGGCGTTCTCCTGGTCAACGAGTTCCTGACCTACGGGCGCGCGCGGGACATCAACGCCGCGCGGGCGCGCCCGTTCCACCTCTACCTCGACGAATTTCAGCACTTCGTCACCTCGGACATCGAGGAGATCCTGACCGGCGGGCGCAAGTTCGGGCTGCACCTGACCTTCGCCAATCAGGAGCTGTCGCAGATCGAGGACGAAAAGGTGCTGGGCGCGGTGCTGTCGGCGCGGACGCAAGTGGTCTTCGGCGGCGTCAGCCCGCTGTCCGCGCGGATACAGGAGGAGAACCTCGGCACCCACTACGATCTCATGGCGGTCAAGCACTGGGACGAGCGCACGTTCTTCGAACCCCGGCTGGAAAAGCGCCGCGTCCACGGACACACCCACGGAACCCAGAGCGACGAAACCACCACGTCAGGCAAAAGCCAGGGCATCGGCAGCCGGTCCGGCATGAGTTACGCCGGACCGCTCGGGCGCAACCGCACGCGCAGCACCCAGGACACCCGGCAAGCAAGCGAAAGCGAAAGCCGCAGCGCCCGCTCCGGCGCGTCCAGCACCGACAGCGTGAACGAAACCTGGGTCACGGACCACGTCGAGCGCCGGGAGCGCGCGCCCCGCTTCTGGTCGCTGGACGAACAGCGCTACCTGTTCCAACAATCGCTCCGCACCCAACCCCAGCGCGTCGCCACGGTCCAGATCGGGCGCGACGGTCAGCCGATGCGGATCCGCACCCTGGACGTGGAGCCGCCCCGGGCGTCCGAGCAAGAGATCCGGGAGTTCAAGCAACTGGTCCACTGGACCCACCCCTGCTACGCCCCCAGCCCGGTCGCGGAGCGCCGCATCGCCCAGTCGGCAATGCCGGTGCTGACCCACGAGCCGGTCAAGGCGCTGCCGAAACCGAGGGGCAAGGAGGGGGTGGTCAAGGCGGGGACGAGGAGTCCGTTTGCGGTGAGGGAGTGACTATTCAACATCGACCAACCTTGTTCAGGTAGCCGAAGACAATCAACGGGAGGAGAACAATGAGAACTGCAATCGGTTTTTTCTTATATCTCTTTCTGGTGCCAACCATCGCATCGGGTACTGACCGAGAGGGCGGCTACAATACAGGCGATACTTTTAAGGATTGCAAAATGTGCCCCGAAATGATTGTGGTTCCACCTAGGAGATTCATAATTGGCTCACCGAGGAACGAAAAGGGACGATATCTCAATGAGGAGCCTCGTCTTCAAGTGACAATACCGACACCTTTCGCGGTTGGAAAAAACGAAGTAACGCGTGGTGAGTTCGCTCACTTCGTGCGGGAATCAGGGTATTCAGCTGGCGGGAACTGCCACATATGGATCGGCGTTGGCGTCAAAAAACTACACAAAGTTCCATCGGCGAGTTGGGACAATCCATACATTTCTCAGACCGATGACCATCCAGTGGTCTGCGTCAGTTGGAACGACGCGCAAGCATATGTGAAGTGGTTGAGTCGCAAGGCAGGAACCGAATTTCGATATCGCTTGCTGAGTGAAACGGAATGGGAATACGTAACCCGGGCAGGGACAACTTCACCGTATTGGTGGGGCGCGAGCCCCAGCAATGGATGTAAGAAGATGAACGGTCCCGACCTCTCTCTAACCGAACAGTATGTCGTTTCCAAGTACGTGGCGTGCCGGGATGGTTATGTGCATACGGCACCTGTTGGGTCGTATGAGACGAACCCATTTGGGCTGAACGACACCTCGGGCAATGTTTGGGAATGGGTCGAGGACTGTTGGCACTCAAATTATTCCAAAGCACCACCGGAATTCACGCTTGGATGGTCTTGGATAGAAAGCAATTGTCAGCATCGTGTTCATCGCGGCGGAGCCTGGGGGAGCACTTGGCAGGACCTTCGGTCTGCTAAGCGTACGGCATCTAGCCCGGATTACCGCTCTTTCCTTATTGGGTTCCGGGTTGCAAGGCAGCTTACGAAGTAACGTTCACCAATTCAACACGATGCCATACAGTGCCCGCCTACAACATCGCCTATAACAATGCCTATAACATCCCCATAACAACGATTGTTGCGGGCAGCGGTTCGGGGCGGGGGGAGAGCGCCGGGGTGGCGGGGCTTTTCGACATGGAATATCAAGCGCTTGGCGGCGGACGCGTCCTTGCCGAGCGCCGATATCCATGGTCTCCACACCCCCGACTTCCCTCCCTTTTCCGCTGTCGCTCCAAAGCTCGGGAAGTCGGGACTGCCGCCCCGACACCCCGGCTTGAAAAAAAGCCGCAGGATCGTCCGTTCCGAGCCGCCCTATCGGGACGGCTCTCCACGAACGCCCTGCGGCAGCCCCCCATCTACCGATCCACTTGATCGACCGATCGCGGGGATCGAAAGCCTCCGTTCTCCACCCCGCGCAAGGGGGCTGCCAGCGAACACGCTTCATCCCATCCACTCCCACCAAGGGGAAAGCCAGTGATCTATCGACCACTGGCTTTCGATGAGCGTTTCCGGACCGCTCGCGTCCGTCCGCCGTAGTAGCGGTGGTTGTGAATGATGAGCGGCTGCCCCGGATCCCGCTGCGTCCTGGGTGTCGCTGTGGGACCGACCACCAGGAGAACAAACAGGGACCATGCGTGTTTGGAAACTCAGCCCATGACCACCCCGAGAAAACACTGCCTAGTCATCACTCACATACTCTGGATCACCTCGACAACGCGGACACGCGGTTTCAATATGCCCCTCGTCTGTCCAATCAACTTCGACAAGGTCAGCGAGAGACCAATTCATTCCACATAGAGAACAAAATCCCTCGACCTCATATTCATCAGGATCCGTCTCGCCACAATATGTGCATCGATAGCCTGTCTCACTTTCATGATCGACAATGACGGTTGGATGGGAGCAGTTCGGACAGTTTGTAATTTCCCAATCGAGAGTCAGGGTGTGTTTTAGCCGCCCCCCTGCCGCATCAATAAGCACATCTTCCGCCTCCTCCTTTGCTCGCTTGAGCTTGTCCTTATAAAACTCTCTGTATCGTTCGATATCCTCCAGCGATAGATCGATCTCCCCCTCGATCTCTTCTAAGAAATTGCTGAAATTGAAAATCTCGTGTTCGTTACTGAAAGCTATGACGCCATCGAATACACGCCCGATATACTCATCAACCTCATCTTCGGTGATTGAAAATTGGAAATGCTGAATCTTATGGCGCAGTTTTTGTAGCCACTCGATATCATCTCTTAGGTTTTTCTGAATGCCATATCCACAGCTTTCGAGGGTCGCAATGCTTTGATCCAACGTGATCGTTCTGGACTCCGGATTTACATTATGGGGCTTCGTGTAAATGAGCAGACGGTGTTCCTCGGCGACACAATGCTTCAGGAATAGCTCGACAAAATGAACGAGATGAAGAACGCAAAATTTGAACGCCCTGGGATCCTCGTTCCGTCCATCTTTGTGCTTTTTCAAAGCCTCTCGCAGGCTATCCAAAGCGTTTTCGAGCAGATTCAGTTCGTATTTTTCGCTCATTTTCATTCCCCGTGTTAGGGCAAGCTCGGCAACCTAATGGTCGCCGAGCTTGGAGCGTTTCCGGACCGCTCGCGTCCGTCCGCCGTAGTAGCGGTGGTTGTGAATGATGAGCGGCTGCCCCGGGTCCCGCTGCTTCCTGGGTGTCGCTGTGGGACCGACCACCAGGAGAACAAACAGGGACCATGCGTATTTGACGATCCACCAGAGGACTCTGGCGCTCACCCGCACGGTCTTCCCGAGATACCGCCCACCACAACCGAGGAGTTTCCGCCTGGTCATGATGAAAGGGGTTAAAGGCGGCGTCTTCGTCCGGCAGTCCCGAGGGAGCGCCAAAGCCCGACAAAAGACCGATCCACCCCCGCACTTCCGTAAAACGGTTAGCAGGCGTTATGATCGGGTTTGACCACTATAGGATCGGCGGACGGCGAAGTGAAGAACCAAGCGGAGCGGGAGCGGTCTGGAGACGGTGGACGCGCGCGCCCGTACCTGTCGCGCCGCGCGCGGGATCCGGCGTGCGGCGATTTCCTGCTGACCGAGCGGGACGTGGAGATCCTTCGCGCGCTGAATCGATGCCGGTTTCTCCAGACCGGGCAGATCAACCGCGCGGTGTTCCCGGGCAACGCGACGCTCCAGAGCGCGCGGCGGCGGCTGCGCTTTTTGTTTCACCACGGCTTTGTCGGACGCATACAGCTGTATGCGCCTCCGGACGGGGGATCGGCGGAGACCGCCTATCACCTGGACGCGGCGGGCGCGGCGGAGCTGGACGCCCGGGGCGAGGACGTCCATCCGATCCTGCGGCGGCGCAATCTCAAGCTCCGTGTCCGTCCGTTGAACCCGCTCTTGATCAGGTTTGCTGTTGGGCGTAGTTC
>CAYFNC010000090.1:0-7761 GCA_964344345.1 uncultured Hyphomicrobiales bacterium
GAAGGCGACGGCGTCGTCGATGGCGCTGGACACCTTCAAGCCCGTGGACAAACGGTTCTGGGTGCGGCCGACGAGGTCGGTGGTCTGTTGCAACGACAACAGGTTCGATCGAATTGCCGAGGAAAGCTTGATGTCAGCCATTGTCATCTCCTTTCTGGATCAAGATTGGCTGCGATCGGGGCTTTTCTACCCCAAAGCTCGTAACACAATAACAAAGCCAACAAAACAAATCAACTGCTTTTGCCGAAAAACATATTGTCCGAACAAGCGTAAACAAGAGGTTAACAGGCGGGATGAAAGCGTTATTCGTTTCTTCATCGGCGTCCGCTCTTTGCTCCGCCAAGATGGGTTTGCATCGTTCGCCAACCTGGTCAAAAATGGATCCGGGGCATTTGGAGTTGTTCGGGCCATGATTACTCGACGCCGTCTTTTGAAGCATGCCGGAACGGCCACGGTCGGCGCCGCGACGGCTGTCCACGCGCCTTGGGTCTGGGCGAAACAGGACATCGCGCTCCGCGTTCTCGGCACCCACGTCACGCTGCGCGAGCCCATCCGCCGCCGGGCGGAGGAAGATCTGGGCATACGCATCCGGTTCGAGCCGGGCGGCAGCGCCCGGGTGCTGCAAAAGGCGGCCGCTCGCCCCAACGAATTCGACATCTACGAACAATGGTCCGACAGCATCAACGTGCTGTGGCGCGCGGACGCGATCCAGCCCATCGATTACGGCCGGATCGCGCTATGGGAAAAAATCAACCCGTTGACCAAGACCGGGCGCCTGACCCCTGACTCGAAAACGGGCCTTGGCGACGCGCCCTACAAGCTTCTTTACGTCCAGGACGGCGGCGGCCTGGGTTCAAGTCCCACGGACCGCATCAGTTTCCTGCCCTACGTCCACAACGTGGATTCCTTCGGCTACGACACCCGGGTCATCGCCCGGGGCGAGGCCTACGAGACCGAAAGCTGGGGCTGGCTTCTGGACGACGCCAACCGGGGCCGCGTCGCGCTGGTCAACCAGCCGACCATCGGAATCTTCGACGCCGCCCTCGCGGTCGAGGCCCAGGGCCTGATGAAATTCAAGGACATGGGCGACATGACCAAGGAAGAGATGGACCGCCTGTTCGCGATCCTGATCGAAAAGAAACAGAACGGGCATTTCAGCGGCTTTTGGAACTCGGTTCCCGAATCCGCCGATTTCCTCGCCAGCGGCCGCGCCGCCATCGCCAGCATGTTCTCGCCCGCCGTCGCCGACCTGAACGAGCGCGGCATCCCAGCCGTCTACGCCGCGCCCAAGGAGGGCTACCGCGCCTGGCACGGGGTCATGTGCCTGTCGTCGAGGACCGAGGGCGCGGCCAAGGACGCGGCGTATGAATTCATGAACTGGTGGCTGTCGGGCTGGGCCGGGGCGTTCGTCGCCCGCCAGGGCTATTACATCTCGGTCCCCGAGCGCGCCAAACCGCACTTGTCCCAGGCGGAATGGGACTATTGGTACGAGGGGAAGCCCGCGGCCGAGGACCTGCCCGGCCCCGAGGGCCGCATCGCGGTCAAGACGGGCGCGGTCCGCAACGGCGGCTCGTATTGGAAGCGGTTCTCGAACGTGGCGGTCTGGAACACGGTGATGGACACCTACGAGTACAGCCTGCCGCGCTGGTATGAATTTCTGTTGGCCTAGGGGAAAACCTAATACGCCATGCTTTCCTTTTTGAAACGACGGCGCTTCAACATCGGGGCGAGGATTTTCCTCGGCTTCGGGCTGGTGGTGGCCATCTTCGTCGGCCAGTCCGTGGTCAGCAACGTCGGCTTCGACGGAACGGTCGAGAACTTCGAGCTTTACGGCCAAGTCAACGCCGAAACCACCGCCATCATGGAAGTCGAGCGGACGGTTCTGGAACTGCAACGCAGCGTGCTCGCTTACACCTAGTTCCGGATACGGCGGCCTGGTCCAGCGGGTCCGCAAGCTCCAGGACACGCTCGCGAGCCAACTCGCCGCGGCCCAAGGCGCCATCGCCGACCCGGTCCCCCAGGACATCCTGCGCCGCATCCAGGGGCTTTTTCGCCTGTTCCAAGACAACTTCGACGCCGCCATCGAGGAGCGCGCCCTTCGCGACAAGCTGGTCGAGGACCGCATCCAGGCGCTGAGCCGCCAGGCCAGCGAAATCCTGAGCGGCATCCTCGCGGAATCCAGGAAGCGCGGCGACATGACGGCCGCGGCGCTCGCGGGCGCGGCCAACGAACAGCTTCTTCTCGCCCACCGCGACGCCATCCGCTTCCTGAACGCGCCGGACTCCACCCTGGTCCAAAGCACGCAGGAAAGACTCGCGGAGTTCGACAAGGCGCTGGGCGAACTCGCGGACCACGCGGGCGACGGAAAGGACGCGGCCAAGATCGACTTCGCCGGACAATTGGCGACCCAGTACAAAACCGCCTTCATCCGCATGGTGCAGGCGACGCGGGGCTACATGCACTTGGTCTACGTGGTGATGGCGGGCGAAGCCGCAGAGATCGGCCACCTGGCCCGCGAGCTCAAGGAATACACCCTTCAAGACCGCGCCCGGGTCGAGGCCCAGATGGCCGGAGACGTGAACCTCAGCCAGAACTTCAGCCTTCTGGTGTCCGTCTTCGCCACGCTGGTCGGATTGATCCTCGCCTGGTGGATCACGCGGAACACCACCACGCCGATCAAGGAGATGACCAGCGTGCTGACCGGTCTCGCGCGCGGGCGCCAAGATTTGACGATCCCCGAGCAGGAGCGCGGCGACGAAATCGGCGCCATGGCCATGGCCGCCCAGGTCTTCAAGGACAAGGCCGACGAGTTGGAGAACGCCAGCCGCTACAAGTCAGAGTTCCTGGCCAACATGTCCCACGAGCTCCGCACCCCGCTCAACAGCCTGTTGATCCTGGCCAAGATTCTGTCCGCCAACGAGGACAAGAACCTCTCGGAGCGCCAAGTGGACTCCGCCAAGATCATTCACGAAAGCGGAACCGACCTGTTGCGCCTGATCAACGACATCCTCGACCTGTCCAAGGTGGAGGCCGGACGCATGGACGTGGTGGCGGGCGACATGGCGCTGGCCGAATTCGCGAACAGTCTCGAGCGCCAGTTCAAGCACGTGGCCGAAAGCCGGGGCCTGGCGTTCAATGTGAACGTCGATCCCGACCTTCCCAACGCGCTTCGCACCGACTGGGTCAAGGTGGAGCAGGTCATCCGCAACCTGCTGTCCAACGCCTTCAAGTTCACCGCCGAGGGCTCGGTTTCCGTCCATTTCCATTTCCCGAACCGGAACGCGATGTTCATCAACCCCGCGCTCCACCCCGGCAACTGCCTGGCCATGACAGTAAGGGACACGGGCATCGGCATTCCCAGGGAAAAACGCGAACAGATTTTCGAGGCCTTCCGCCAGGTGGACGGCACCACAAGCCGCAAGTACGGCGGCACCGGACTCGGGCTTTCGATTTCGCGAAAGTTCGCCGAGCTTCTGGGCGGCGAGCTACAGGTCGAGAGCGAGGAAGGAAAAGGCGCGTCGTTCAGCATCTACCTGCCCCTGAAGTTCCCGGACTCCATCGCCGCCGTCGTCGAGGCCCAGGCCGGCGGCCCGGCGGCCAAGGCCGATGCCGCCGACTTCAAGGACGCCACCCGCACAGTGCTCGTGGTCGACGACGACGAACGCAACGTCTTCGCCCTCACCCAGATCCTGGAAGGCCGCGTCGGACAGGTCCTCTCCGCCTCGAACGGACGGGAGGCGCTGGACCTCCTAGCCGGAGGCGCGGACGTGGACATCGTGCTCATGGACATCATGATGCCGGTCATGAACGGCTACGACGCCATGCGGGAAATCCGCAAGCAAGGGGAATTCCGCAACCTGCCGATCATCGCGCTCACGGCCAAGGCCATGCCCGGGGACAAGGAAAAATGCCTGGAGGCCGGCGCAAGCGACTACCTGCCCAAGCCGGTGGAGACCGACGACCTGGTGGCCGCGCTCGTCGATTGGCTGAGCAAGGCGAAGGCGGTCTCGGCTCCCATGGCCGCATCGACGGACGAAGGGGCTTTCCCCCGCGTCAAGATCCTCGCCGACGAGGGCGACGCGGGAGAGGGCGTCGAGAACCTCGAACTCGGCGAGCCGCCGATCACGATCCTGATCGTGGACGACGACATGCGCAACACCTTCTCGCTCGCCAGCTACCTGGAGAAGAAGGCGGACCGCGTCCTGCTGGCCCAGGACGGGCTGAAGGCCCTGGCTCAGCTGAAGAAGGACCGGAAGATCAATCTGGTCCTGATGGACATCATGATGCCCAACATGGACGGATACGAAGCGATCCGGAAAATCCGCGAGGATGGAAAGCTGAAACACCTGCCCGTCATCGCGCTGACGGCCAAGGCCATGCCCGAGGACCGGGAAAAATGCCTCCAAGCCGGCGCCGACGACTACGTCTCCAAGCCCGTGGAACTCGAAACGCTACTTTCAAAGATGCAAATTCTACTGCAAAATGATAGCTTATCGAACGGAAGAGACGGAGCGGCTCCGTCCGCATGACCTGATGACCCTTTCGGAACGCCAGAAAATCCTGATCGTCGACGACCTGCCCGCCAACCTCGTCGCGCTGAGAGAGCTGTTGAAGCCGATCGACGCCGAGGTCATCGAGGCCGGGTCGGGGAACGACGCCCTCGCCCTGACCGTCGAGCACGATTTCGCGGCGCTTCTGGTCGACGTGGACATGCCGGTGATGGACGGCTTCGAGTTCGCCGAACTGACCCGAGGCGTGGAAAAGACCCGAACGACCCCAATCATCTTCATCACCGCGGCCTTCAAGGACCGCGAACACCGGATCAAGGGCTACAGGACCGGCGCCGTCGATTACATCGAAAAACCCATCGACGAGGAAATCCTGCTGTCCAAGGTCCAGGTCTTTCTGGACCTGGACCACGGCAAGAAAGAGATCGAGCGCCTGAACCGGGAGCTTTCGCGAAGCCTGGACGAACTGAAGGAAAGCGAGGAGCGTTTCCGCGACCTCTACGACAACGCGCCGGACCTTTACGTGTCCGTGGACGCCAAGACCGCCGCGATCGTCCAGTGCAACAACACCATGGCCGCCATGCTCGGCCGCGCGAAGGACGACATCATCGGCAGCCCCATCTTCGACGTCTACCACGCGGACTGCATGGACCTGGTCCACGAGGCGTTCGAGACCTTCGTCGCCACCGGCGAGGTCCACCGTGACGACCTGATCCTGAAGAAACGCAATGGCGAAAAACTCTTCGTCAGCCTGAACGTCACCGCATTGCGCGACAAGGACGGTCAAATCCTGCGCAGCCGCTCGGTCTGGCGCGACATCAGCGAACAGAAAGCCGCCGAGCGCGCCCTCGCCGCGCGGACCGAGGAATTGGAGCGATCCAACGAAGAACTGAAGCAGTTCGCCTTCGTGGCCTCCCACGACCTGCAGGAGCCCCTGAACCTCATCGAGGGATTCTTGAACGTCCTGAACCGGACCTACGGCGGAAAAATGGGTCCCGACGCGGACGAATACATCGGCTACACCCTTGACGGCGTGGCGCGCATGCGGGCGTTGATCAAGGACCTGCAGGCCTATTCCCGGGTGCAGAGCAAGGGCGAGCCCTTCGTCGACGCGAGCCTGAACGAGGTTGCGGACGAGGCGATGAAGAACCTCGCCGCCGCCGTCGAGGAAAGCAAGGCCGAGGTCGTGATCGCCGACCTGCCGACCCTGCCGGTGGATCGCGGCCAGATCGCCCGCCTGTTCCAGAACCTGATCGGCAACGCGCTGAAGTACAGAAAAAAGGACGCGCCCCCGGTCGTCCGCCTGGACGTCGTCGAGGAGGCGGGCGGCGCATGGCGGTTCTCGGTCCGCGACAACGGCATCGGCATCGCGCCCGAGTTCTTCGACAAAGTGTTCGTGATCTTCCAGCGCCTGCACACCAAAAAGCATTTTCCGGGAACCGGCGTCGGGCTGGCCATCTGCAAGCGGATCGTCCAGCGCCACGGCGGGCGCATCTGGATCGAATCGACCCCGGGCCAAGGCAGCGTCTTCCATTTCACCCTTCCGGCGGAGCGGAGCGATGGCGATTTCCGATGAGCTGACGATCGTCGTCGTCGAGGACGACCCCGGCCACGCCAGGCTGATCGAGCTGGTGCTGCGGGAAATCGGCGTGGACAATCCCGTTTTGTTTATCGGCGACGGCTCGGACGCCGACGCCTGCCTGTTCGGACGCGACGCCCGCGCCGAATCCTTCGTGCTCTTTCTCGACCTCAACCTGCCCGGCCTTGACGGCGTTGCGCTCCTGAAGCGCATCCGCGCGACCGAGGCGACAAAAACCATTCCCGTGGTCGTTATCACCTCTTCCGCAGACCCGGGGGACGAGGCGCAATGCCGGAAGCAGGGCGCCGACGCCTTCATGCTGAAACCGCCCGACCCGGATAAGCTGAGGGGCGTGTTGGGAACCCTCGGACTCCTTTCGACCTGAGCCGGAACGGCCCATGTTGAAGCGAAGACGCATTTTTCTGCTGCTCAGTCTGGCCATTGCCCTGGTCGATGGCCTGTTCGTCTTCGCCAACAACGTCTTCTCGGCCCGAGCGCTGGAGGACTCCCTCGTCCAGGAAGGACGTCGCCTGCGGTCCAGCTTCGACATGCTGTTGGACCAGACCTTTACCAACATGCTGGCCATGGCCACCTTCGTCGCCAACGACTCCGAGGTGCAGGCCCTGTTCCTGGACGGCAAGAAGGCGGTCGAGGTCGAGGGCGGCGGGCGCGGCGGCCCCCGTTCGGAGGCGGCGAGGAAACGCCTGTTCGAACGAGTCGGTCCCAACTGGAAACTGGTGCAGGACCGGTTCCACGTCCGCCAGCTCCATTTCCACCTGGGCCCGGGCTCGACCAGCTTCCTCAGGGTCCACCGTCCCGAGAAGTTCGGCGACAACATGGACAACGTCCGCTTCACCATCGTCGACACCAACGCGGAAAAGACGCCCCACGTGGGTTTCGAGACCGGGCGCGTGTATTCGGGACTCCGGGGCGTGGTCCCCATGTCGGCCCTGGACGAAGAGACCTCCCGGCGGGTCCACGTCGGCGCGCTCGAAGTCGGGTCGTCCTTCACCAATATCCTTGGCACCCTCGACCAGCGCTTCGGCCAAGGGGTTGGCGTGCTGCTCACCATGGAGCACATCGTCTCGGCCATGTGGCCCGACTTCGTGAAGAAGCGATTCGGAAACGGGACCAAGGGATGCGAATGCGCCATCGAGGCCAAGTCCCGCGACGGTTTGGAAGCCGTCGTCGAGGCCGGGCTGAAACAAGGCGTCCGGTTCAGGGACCCGCATACGGACGTGATTACCGTGGGCGACACCTCCTTCGTCGCGACCCATTTCCCCTTGCGCGACTATCTTGGCGATCGGGACCCAAAACGGCATGACGTCGGCGCGGTGGTGTTCTGGCGCGACGCGACCGAACAGATGGCGGCGTTCGAGCGTGAACAGGGATTCAATATCGTCTATGGCGTTCTGGGCTACATCCTGGTCGAAACCCTGCTGATTCTCGCCTTCCGATACGCGGGACGCCGCCTGGAGAGCGAGGTGGCCGCGAAAACCCATGAACTGGCGCTGAAGACCGAGGAGTTGGAGCGTTCGAACCGGGAGTTGGACCAGTTCTCCAACGTGGTCTCCCACGACCTGAAGGAGCCCTTGCGTGTGGTCAGCGGATTCCTCGGCCTTCTGAGCCTGTTGCAGAATCGCGCATCTCCCTGTTGACCTAGCGCGCGCGGGC
>CAYFNC010000091.1:0-7708 GCA_964344345.1 uncultured Hyphomicrobiales bacterium
TTGGGGATGAGCTCCAGAACCTCTTCGCGTTTATGAATCACAAGCAGCATGGCGTCCTCGGGAAATGACTCAAGGAAATGTAGCCTGCTTTCCGCGTTCGCCGACAGGGGAAAGGCGCGCGGGCATGATAATTATCCGGACTTACCAAACGCTTTATCAATTCATCGGCCGCCGCCGCCATCCACCGCGCCGATCCCGCGCCGAACCAACGCTCGGACGCCCATCCCCTTGGACTTCCCGGCGAATCGCAAACGACTCTAAAACCTCGGTTTTTATTGAGATTTTGTGGATTTTCGGTTAATATGAAAATTGCGTAAAAGTAGGCTCATCGCAGTGTATCCGCGATTTGGACGCGGGCATGGTCGTCGGGCCGCGTAAGGTCTTGTTGGAAGGGCGGTTTATGGCTCAGTTGCCACGAGCGGGCGGCGTAGGTTACGCCTCGGCGGTGTCCGCCAGCCGGATGCCCGCCGGGCTGCGCAACATCGCGTCCGATGGTCGCGGCGACATCGAGGAGATGTCGGCGCGCACGGGCGTGTCCTTCCGCGACTCCTCCTTCCTCTATCAGGGCTACGAGCGGGAGAGCTTCGCCGAGGACAACGGCAGCGGCGGCAACCTTCCCCAGCAGAAGCGCAGGCTTCCCGTCCCCGGCGTGTTCCACGCGCCGAGCGAGACCTTCGCCATCGTGTTCGAGGCCAAGAACATGGAGATGGGCGCGGATCAAGGCGGCGCCGTGTCGCGCGCGCACCAGAACACCCTGACCAAGGCCATCAGCACCTACGAGACCAACGCCCGCGTCATCAGCGGCGAAAATCTCTCCCTGCGCGGCGAGCGTCTCAGCATCATGTTGTGACGCGTATCGCGTCTTCGCGGCCGCCGCAAACCACAAGCATGCAATCGGGAACGCTGAACAACCGGGCCATATGGGCTGCGGCGGACCGTTTCGCGGCGGAAGGGGGGCGACATCCACGCAATTCCGGGAATTCCGGGGGCGCTTTACCTAACCCGAAGGCGGCGGAACCGTCTCCTTCGGCGCGGAGGGCATGGCGGCGTTTCCAAAGGGGTTGTTAAGCGGGATGATTCTCAAGACTGGAAACACGGACGTTGCGGCCTTCGGCGTCCATCGCATTGATGAAAGCGCGCAATCCCTTGTCCATGGCGTCCGCCGTTTGACCGGCGTCAAGATGGATTTTGATCGTCGCGCCGCCGTCGCTTGAATGGGCGACGGCCCCGATGCGGTTCGGCTTCAGATTTTCAGGCATGCGGCCTTGAAGCCAAAGGCATTCGAAATCGTGGCAGGACGGGGGGCGATTTTCGTAGCTTCCGCATCCCTTGGGGGGATTGCAGAGGGCGCACCAATCGCCCTCGCCGCAGTTCAATTCGGGTATGGCGAGCAACTTGCAGCATAGGCTGCAGTCGCCGCATTCCCTATGGTTCGGCTTCATTGTCGTTTCGGCTTGTCTTCCAATTGCGCGAGACAAGACGGTTTGACCGAGGTTTTCCATTTCCGGTCGATGCGTCCGTCATTGAAATTCCAGGCGAAAATCTTGGTGGTTACTAAATTTATTGTCCCTCATGCGGTTTCACGCACGACGGAGTTGCTACCGTCAAAACGGGCGTTGTAAAGAGTTACGGGAGGGGACGCATATTTGACTGTCGCCCTTATTTTTTCCCTATCATCTGCAGACATGTTCCAGCCCATGGTTACCGACCGCACGCACTTTTTTGGGATCGTCATCATGTGCAGGTGGGCGCCATCCGACAGAACCGTCTCTTGGCAATTCGCAAGCGCCTGGATCGCGCGAACCTCGTCTTCGTATTGCCAGTCCGGCAGTTTCGATAGGAACAAGAGGCGGAAGCTTGTCGGGGCAAACGCGACGCCTTCGCGATGGCGATTGTACTCAACGGCGTGGAGACCGTTCAGAATACCAGTGTCGTCTGGAACGAAAAGCTCATCCAATCCACCGTACTCGATAACAAGACCCCTGGCGTTATTGGAATAGTGCGCCCACATCGGCAAGGACTCATAGCGCCTTGTCAGGCAAAATACACCAATGTTTTCTGACATCGTGCGAGAAGTACTATACAGTTTCTTCCTCATGTAAGACGAATTATCGTATATTGGTAGACGTATAATCTTATTCGCCTCTTCCTTGCTTGGCGGCGCGCCAATGACTTTCTCTTCGGGACTAATCCGGTCCATCAGGATCTCGTTCCGGCGGAGTTCATCCATATCCTCGTCGGTAAAACCACGCATTCTCATCTCGTTTAGTGACGATAAGTATTGGGTTTCGTTGAAATAGGGAACGAGTTCAGAAGGATCGTTAAGCTCACCGACCTTCGAGAACTTCACCTTGCCAGCCAATATGTCTGCCAAAAAATTTCCGTTGGCGATGAAATTGAAATAGGAGGCCATTTCCGCGTCATCCCAATCCAATTGCCCTATCGGTTCCAAATTACAGGTAATTCCAAGGACTTTACTAACCCATCCCATCAAGAAACAATCCGCGCGCGCCAGAACTGCCCAGCCTCGTCTCAGCGCCCGTCGTTCCGGTAGGCCGGGTGGAACTTTCGGGGCTCGAGATTCTGACGCCCAGGTCGCGGAGGATTCCGTCGTAGAGGCTGTAGACCCAGCCGTGCGCGGCGACGTTTCGGACCTGGGCCATGATGTTGAGCTTGGAGAGCCGGTCTTGGCGCCGCACCGGGGCGCCGATGGCCGAAAGTTCGTCGTAATGATCCCGGATGAGAGCGGCCCGAGGTTGATTGTGTAGCCTTCCATCTAAAGAGCCATCAGCGGACTAACACGCAACAGGAATGCGGCGGCAATCCCGCTTCGCCACACTTGGCCCAAGCTCAACGACCTTTTGGACCCCATTTTTTGACTTCATGGCTTAACCTTCCGGCATTGCGGAAGAATGATGGGAAATGATCAGCCATTGCTCCCCATCCCATTTGTATACGAAGCTGTAACGGGCTTTTACGGTCTCGCCTTTGGCCGCCAACGTAAAGGTGTAAAGACCCGAATCGACGGCGATATCCCCACTGATATCAATCTGGCGCAGGTCGATGACGCCGGATGGTTGGCTTTGCAGAAAGTGGGTGAAATAGTCTTCTTTTTCCGCTGGCGTCAGGCGCGGCGTGTTGGAAACCGTCGGCAAGAGAATGGAGCGTTCCGCGTAATTGGCCACGACTTTCTTGGGATCACCTGTTAGCAGTGACTCGTTCCAGCGGTCAAACAGAGCAGCGATGGTTTCGTCGGTAGCTTGCATGGCTCGTATCCCAGGTTAACGCCAGATATGTCCGTTTATCCCCCATTTCCCAGATGACATCGTAATTTGATGACACAAGGTGTCGTATTACGATGTCATCTGGGAAATGGGGGATGATTGCGGTAGGGCTCCCGGACCGAGGTGAGCCAGTTGTCGATCTGGTCGTGGTCGTCGGTCATGTCCGTCCCTCCAAAGCAACGTCCTTTTTCGCAAATAACAAATCAAAACGAATTTGGCGAGCGTTCTTGAAGCCCCGGTAAAACGGAATCGCCTCTGGAATAAGCCCAAGCACTTTGAAACGGAGCGCTTTTCGCCATCGAAAAAAAATCGCCTGCCGATCGGCGGCGGATTATGCGCCGCCGATGGGGCGTGGGTCCGTTACCCGTCGATCTGGGGATGGGGCTTGGCGAGAACTTGAAGGTCCTTGAGTTTGGTCAGCCGGATATCCTGCCCATCCACCTCGACGCCGTAAGGAGCCAGATTCGCGAACGCCCTGGACAGGTTTTCGGGCGTCATGCCCAACAACGACGCCAAGGTCCGCTTGTCGATGGGAAGCGCGAGCGTCCCGCCGGCGCCTTGCTCGTCGTGCTGGACCAAAAGGTAGTTCGCCAGACGCTCGATTCCGGTGCGGAGCTTCTGGTTCTTCAGCGCGCGCACGGTCGTGCGGTAGCGGGTGGAAAGCTCGCGCACGATGGCGTGGGCGAAATTCGAGTCCCGCTCCATGGCCGAGCGCACGTTCTCCGCCGGGATCATCAGGATTCGCGAAGGCGCCAGCGAGCGGGCCGACATCAGGTAGACCCGGTCGGTGAGAACCGCCGCCAGAATGAAGGTGGCCACGGGGCGGACGATGTCGACGGTGGATTCGCGGCCGTTGGCCGTCGCGAACAATTCAACGGATCCCTCGATGACGACATGAAGGAAATCGGCGGTTTCGCCCATGGCGATCAACTGGACCTGACGCGGGAATCGCTGGAGATACGACGCGCTGAGCAGCGCGTCGAAGTTCGAATTATCCATGTCCGCGAACAAATCCAGCCCGCGAACAACCGGAACATCCTGGTCCCGCATGACACGCCCCCAGAATTGATAAATGTCAACTCGGTCACGATTTATATCAATGTTTAGCCTGTGTCACCGAGGCTTGCAACCGTCAAACATCAATTCATGTATTGATAAATAAAATTGTACTCTTGTTTTTGCATTGCAGCAGCGTCCCGCAGCATAGTTGGGTTTGCCATCACGCCGAATTTGTCATTATTCTAGTGATTGTCGGACGAGAGGCGCAAAAGACACTTCCGTCCGGCGAGGTTGGAGGGAGTGTTATGGGCGTTTCTTTGCCTCGTTTGGGGTGGAGCATTCACGAACACCGCAAGGACTCTTCAGGTCCTTGGCCGTCGATTTCATCGCGACGGGAACGCCCCCATTGCCTCCGGCCTTGGCTTCCGAAGGGTCGTTCGGCTTACGCAGCCCAATTCATCCACGCATTGCCAACGCAAAACAAAAAGGTGGGTCATGACCGTTGACGCCAGCCAAATGACTAGTCCCGCGCCCGAGAAACGGAAACAGTACACCGTCCTCGCCATGAACACGTTGGCCTTCACGGTCAACTTCGCGGTTTGGACCATGTTTTCCGTCATCGGCATCAAGATCAAAGGCGAGCTCGGCCTGAACGAAACCGAATTCGGCCTGTTGGTCGCGACGCCCATTCTGACGGGCTCCCTGGTGCGGTTGCCCCTGGGCGTTCTCACCGACCGCTATGGCGGACGGATCGTCTATTTCATTCAGATGATCCTGGTGGCCGTCGCCACCTACGGCATGGCGTTCGCGGACCAGTTCTGGCAGTACCTGGTCATCGGCCTTTGCGTGGGTCTTGCGGGCGGCTCCTTCGCCATCGGCATCGCCTACACCTCGGCGTGGTTCCCCAAGGAAAAGCAGGGAACGGCCATGGGCATCTTCGGCGCCGGCAACGCGGGCGCCGCGGTCACCAACCTGGTGGCGCCGCTGATCGTGGTCGCCATGGGCTGGCGGGCCGTGCCGGAGATCTACTCGGTCTCCATGCTGGTCATGGCGGTGATCTTCTGGTTCCTGACCTATCCCGATCCCAAGCAGGAAGAGCGCAAGCGCCAGGGCAAGCACCTGAGCCTGGCCGATCAACTCGCGCCCCTGACTCAGGCTCGGGTCTGGCGTTATGGGCTGGCCTACTATTTCGTCTTCGGCGGCTTCGTCGCCTTGGCGCTGTGGCTGCCCAAGTACTACGTCTCGGAATACGGCCTGGGCCTTAAGGAAGCCGCGTTCATCACCATGTTCTTCACCCTGCCTTCCGGCGTCATCCGGGCGCTTGGCGGCTGGGTGTCCGACAAGTGGGGCGGCGACACCACCACCTGGTGGGTGTTCTGGATCAGCATCGTCTGCCTGTTCTTCCTGTCCTACCCGCCGACCACCCTGACAATCCACGGAATCGACGGCGATGTGAATCTCACCCTCGCCGTGGGCATCACCCTGTTCACCGTCCTGGTGTTCATCGTCGGCATCGCCCAGGGCATCGGCAAGGCCAGCGTCTACCGCTCCCTGGCCGACTACTATCCGGACAACATGGGTTCGGTCGGCGGCCTGGTCGGCGTGATCGGCGGCCTCGGCGGCTTCTCGCTTCCCATCATGTTCGGCATCGCGGCCGACGCCACCGGCGTGCGCTCCAGCACCTTCATGCTGATGTACGCCGTGGTGGCCGGCATCATGATCTGGACCTGGGTGGCCAAGCGCAGCGAGCGGGAAGCCATCCTGGAGCAGGACCCGGAACTGCGCGACCAGATGGTCCGCGAGAACCTGGTCGGCGCCCGCCGCCATGGGCGTTGGCTGCTGGACTGGCGCCCCAACGACGAGGGCTTCTGGCAAGCCGCCGGCAAGGGCATCGCCATCCGCAACCTGTTGCTGTCGATGCCGGCCCTGTTCCTGTCGTTCGCGGTCTGGATGGTCTGGAGCGTGGTGGTCATCGAATTGCCCAAGATCGGCTTCGACTTCACCACGTCCGAATTGTTCTGGCTGGCGGCGGCGCCGGGCATATCAGGCGGCCTGTTGCGCCTCGCCTACTCCTTCGTGGTGCCGATCTTCGGCGGAAGGAACTGGACCATCTTCAGCACCGCGTCCCTGTTGCTGCCCACCTTGTGGATGGCGCTGGCGGTGCAGGATCCGTCCACGGACTACGCCGTGTTCTTCGCCATCGCGCTTCTGTGCGGGCTCGGCGGCGGCAACTTCTCCGCCAGCATGGCCAACATCAGCTTCTTCTTCCCCAAGAGGCTGCAGGGCACCGCGCTCGGCTGGAACGCGGGCGCGGGCAACCTGGGCGTCGGCGTCATGCAGGCGGTCGTGCCCATGATCATCTTTGGCGGCGCGCTGGCCGTCATGGGTGGCGAGCCCCAGACCCACACCGACGGCTCCGCCGTCAGCGAGGTTTGGCTGCAGAACGCGGGCTTCATCTGGGTTCCGTTCATCCTTCTCGCGACCATCGCGGCCGCGTGGGGGCAGAACAACATTCGCGGCGCCAAGTCCACCCTGGCCGAGGAACTGGTCATCTTCAGGCGCAAGCACGCCTGGATGCTGGCCTGGCTCTACACCGGCACCTTCGGGTCCTTCATCGGCCTGGCGGCGGCGTTCCCGAGCCTGGTCAACGCCCTGTTCCCGGACACCGACACCACGCACTGGGCCTTCCAGTACGCCTTTATCGGTCCGCTGGTGGGCGCCCTGGTGCGGCCGATCGGCGGCTGGCTGTCGGATCGCATCGGCGGGGCCAAGGTCACCCAGTGGAACTTCGTCGTGATGATGCTGGCGACCATCGCCATCATCGCGATGTTGCCGTCGGGAACGGAAGACGTCGCCGTGGGCGGGTTCTTCGCCGCCTTCATGGTGCTGTTCATCACCACCGGCATCGGCAACGGCTCGGTGTTCCATATCGTCCCCAACGTCTTCCGCATGCTTCACCTGAAGAACGCCCAGGGCCGGGGACAGGAAGCCGAGGAAGAGGCGATCCGCAACGGCGAGATCGAGTCGTCGGTGGCGCTCGGCTTCACCGCCGGGATCGCGGCCTTCGGGTTGTTCTTCATCCCGGCCTTGATCGGCGTCTCCATCAACGCCACCGGATCGCCGCAGAACGCGCTGATCGTATTCGCCATCTTCTACGCATCGTGCGTGTACGGGACCTGGGCGTGGTACCGCCGCGAAGGGTCCGAGACGCGGTGCGACTGATGGAGACCGTCCAAAAAAAACGTGCGCTATGAAAATTCGTTAGACGAATCGAGAGGATACAATGGCCAACATCACGTCATGGAATATTGAAGACGACGGGTTCTGGGAATCCGAGGGAAAACGGGTCGCCAACCGGAACCTGTGGATCTCGATCCCCAGCCTTCTGTGCGGCTTCGCGGTGTGGCTCTACTGGGGCATCATCA
>CAYFNC010000092.1:0-7689 GCA_964344345.1 uncultured Hyphomicrobiales bacterium
CGAGTTCACCCGCGACCAGTTCCTGTCGATCACCGACATCAACAAGGACGGCGCGCAGGCGGAAATCGCCGAGATCCGCGAATACTTCAAGAGCTTCGGCGACAAGCTCCCTCCGGAGATGAACGCCGAACTCGACAAGTTCGAGGATCGCGTCTCCAAGGCCCCGGACGTCTGGAGCCTCGCCTCCTAAGCGTCCCGGGTCCTAGACCAGACTACGGAAAGCCGGCCTTCGGGCCGGCTTTCTTCTTTTATGATCACCCGCCCCGGCTGGACTTCACCATGTTCCGGCCGCCGCGCTTGGCCTCCAAGAGGGCGTGGTCGGCCTTCTTCAAGGCTTCCTCCATGGTCTCCTCGAGCACGGTCCATTCGTGGACGCCGATGCTGACGGTGAGGAGCACGGGGCGGCCGCCGGCGTCGAGGGGGATTGCGGCGACCTTCTGGCGCAGGCGCTCGGCCAGGCGGAAGGCGCCTTCCTCGGACGTCTGGGGCAGCAGGATGGCGAACTCCTCGCCGCCCAGGCGCCCGACCACGTCGCTGTCGCGCACCAGTTCGAGCGCGGCGTCGGCGAACAACTTCAACGCTTCGTCGCCCACGTCGTGGCCGAAATTGTCGTTGACCGACTTGAAATGGTCCAGGTCGGCGTAGATCAGGGACAGGTGATGGCCATAGCGCACGGCGCGCTGAAGCTCGTGGTCGGTCTGGTCGTAGAAATAGCGGCGGTTGGCCACCCCGGTCAGGGGGTCGGTCATGGCCAGTTCGCGCAGCTTCTCCTCGAACGCCTTGCGCTCCGAGATGTCGGAGAAGTTGACGATCACCTCGCTGGCGGTCTTCTCGGCCCAGAAGGCGCAACGGGCCTCGATGGGAAAGACCGCGCCGCCGCCGCGCGTTCCCACGATGTCGGCCTTGCAGTCGTCCCGGGATATGGCCGTCTTGGCGAACAGGCTGTTCAGGTTGGCGCCCACGGGCGCGCTCTTGGGCGTCATCAGATCGCCGACCGGCTTGCCGACGATGTCGTCGATGGGCCTTTCGAACATCTGGGCCGCCGCCGGGTTGGCGAGGGTGACCACGCCGTCATGGTCGATGGTGATCAGCCCGTCCGCCATGGTGTCGAGCATGATCCGGATGCGGGTTTCACTGTGTTCGGCGACGGCCTGCATCTTTTCGGCGTGGGCGGCGGCGTCCTCGGCCTTCTTCTGGGCGATCTGGAGGTTTTCGGCCAACTCGACCAACTGGATGCCCTGGCCTTCCAGCGACGCGCGGGAGAACTCCAACTCGGAAATGGTGTACTCCAGCTCCCCCATCTTCTGCTGCAGGGACTGCTCGGTTTCGACCAGCCGTGTGACGTCGGCCAGGATGGTCACGATGCCGCCGTCGCGGGTGCGGCGATCGACCACCACGAAATGGGCGCCGTCGGAGAAGGACAGAACGGTTTTCGAGAACGGACTTCGCCGGGCCCGCATGCGCTCGTCCAGCCAGCTTTTCTTGCTTTCCAGCGCCAGGGTTCCGCTTTCCGCCAATATCCGGATGACGTCGGCGTAGCTCCGCCCTGGCTCCAGCGCGCGTCCGCGCCCGGCGAAGCGCTCGGCGAACGTGGCGTTGGCCATGATCAGGCGGTCGGCTTGGCTCCAGACGGCGAAGCCGTCGCCCGCGCCCTCGACCAGATCCTCGATAAACAGTTTTTGGCGCACGCGCTCGGTGACGTCCTGGGTGGTGACCAGGAACCGGCCTTCCTCGGCGTCCTGGAAACTGATCTCGACGAAGCGCCCGTCGGCGAGCCGCGCGACCTCGACGCCCTCGCCGTTATCGCGCAGGCGGACCAAACGGGCGATCCAGGCCTCGGGGTCCTGAAGCACCTCCTCGCCCGCGATCTCGTGCTCCTCGACGATCATCATCAAGAGGCGCGAGAACTCCATCCCCAGGATGGTCTCGTTCCTTTCCAGGGTGTGGAAGGTGGCGAGGAAAGCGTCGTTCGCGTACAGAAGCGTCGATTCCTCGGAGAACGACGCGACGCCGATGGGCAGCTTTTCGAGAAAGGCGTGGCGAAACAGGTCCGGAAAAGCCTTTTGCAACTCGTCTGTTCCGGACATGGACGGTTTCTCTGCCTCTTGGGCCTGGTTATTTTGGAATCACAGCGATAATACGCGAAATTGGAGTCTTGGCGCAACGGAACGGCTTGTTTTTTCCCGAACGCCCGCCCAATCTTTTCCCCATGGACTCGGATAAGATCAAAGCCCGGCGGGACCGCATGCTGGTCGAGATCGGCCAGGACGCCCGCGACACGGCCTTTTGGACCGGCCGGGACCGGTTCTCGGACGCGGTCATGGCCGCCATGGCCGAGACGCCGCGCCACGAATTCGTCTCCGAGGATCAACACGGCGCCGCCTACGTCAACCGGCCGCTTCCCATCGGGCACGGGCAAACCATCTCCCAGCCCTTCATCGTCGCCCTGATGACCGACCTGTTGAAGCTGGACAAGACCAAGCGGGTGCTCGAGGTCGGGACCGGCTGCGGCTACCAGACCGCCGTGCTGTCCCGGGTGGCCGGGAAGGTCTACTCGCTGGAGGTGGTGGAAACCCTGGCCAGGGCGGCGGCCGAGCGGCTGAAGCGCCTCGGCCGCGACAACGTCCGAACCCGGCAAGGCGACGGATGGGAGGGCTGGCCCGAGCGCGCGCCCTTCGACGCCATCATGGTGACCGCCGCGCCCACCCGGGTTCCCGACGCCCTCGCCGACCAGCTCGCCGTCGGAGGCCGCATGGCGGTTCCCATCGGCAGGCCGGGGGACACGCAGATCCTGACCGTCTGCGTCAAACGCGAAAACGGGGCGTTGGAGCGCCGGGCGGGCCTGCCGGTGGCCTTTGTTCCCATGGTCCGCAACGCCTTGGACAAGAACTAGAAACCGCTTTTTTTCCCGTTAACCATACCTCTCTCTTGTTCCCGGCCCCGGGCGGTCCTATCGTTCTTGGCCAAGACGCCTTCTTTAGGAGTGGGGAGCGTGGTCGAGGGCGAAACGTCCGAGCTGATCATCGAGCGCCTGGGCCACCGCGGCGACGGCATCGCCGTGGTCAACGGCGAGTCCGTGTTCGTGCCCTGCACGGCCCCCCACGACGTGATCGAGGCCCGCATCCAAAGCGGGGAGCGCCGCACCGGCCGCCTGGTCCGCATTCTGGAAGCCGGACCCCACCGCATTCCCCCGCCGTGCCCGCATTTCGGCGACTGCGGCGGTTGCGCGCTTCAGCACATCCAGCACCAGGCCTACATCACCTGGAAGGAAAAGGTGGTGCGCGGCGCGCTCGCCAACCAGCGCTTCGTCATGCCCAAGGTGGAATCCCTGGTCCGCGTGGCGCCCGGCACGCGCAGGCGCGCGACCTTCGCCTTCCATTTGTCCAAGAACCGGGTGATGTCGGTCGGGTTCAACGCGCTGGCCAGCCACCGGGTGGTGGACGTTTGGTCCTGCGGCGTCCTGCATCCGAGCATCGCGGGCCTGCTTCCGGCGCTCCGCTCCGTTCTGCCCGGCGTGGTGAAGCCGGGGGAGCGCGGCGACGTTCAGGCGACCTACACCGACACCGGCCTCGACGTCCTGATCGTGGCGCCGGGCATGCCCGCCATGGCGGCGCGGGAGCGTCTGGCCGCCTTCGCCGAGACCATGGACTTGGCGCGGCTCGGCTGGCGCAAGTCCAAGTCCAAGGATATCGAGCCCATCGTCCATCGCCGCGCCCCGGTGGTGGCCTTCGCGGGCGTGGGGGTGGAGCCGCCACCGGACTCCTTCCTCCAGCCCAGTCGCGAGGGCGAGCGGGTGCTGGCCGACCTCTTGTCCGAGGCCATCGGCCCGGAGCAACCGTTGCTCGAGCTCTTCTGCGGCGCGGGCAGCTTCACCTTTCCACTCGCCCGGGGCCGCAACGTGCACGCGGTGGACGGCCGCGAGGACCAGACCCACGCCTTGCAGATGGCCGCCTACGCGTCCGGCTTCCCCATCACCACCGAGGTCCGCAACCTGGGCAAGCGTCCCTATCGCGGGCAGGAGCTCGCGCCCTATCGCGCCGTCGTCCTCGACCCGCCGCGCTCCGGCGCCAAGGCCCAGGCCCAGGCGCTGGCCCAGGCGGGACCGCCGGTGGTGGCCATGGCGTCGTGCGAGCCCGCCACCATGGCCCGGGACGCCCGCATCCTGGTCGACGGGGGCTATATTCTCGACAAGATCACGCCGGTGGACCAGTTCCCGTGGACGGCGCACGTGGAGGCGGTCGCGGTTTTCCGGAGGGATTAGCCCCATGGAAGTCTGGCATGAACTGGACCTGAGCTTCGCCGAGGAGCACATCGAGGCCCGCTTCACCGAGTCCGAGCGCGACGTGCTCGCCCGCGCTTGGCTGCACGTGCGCGAAAACGGCCAGGTCAGGCTCTGCCTCGGCGAGGACGGGGACCAGCTGTTCAAGGTGGATTTCTTCGACCCCATCGGGATCACCAAGGAATCCTTCATGACCGGCAACCCGAAAGAGGACGTCGACATCCTCGGAAAAACCTTCACCAAGGTGGTCCACGGCGAGGCCGACGACGACGAAATCGAGACCTTCTTCCGCCAAGTCGGCCTGATGCTGATCCAGCTTTGGAAAATGACGGCGGCGTTTTCTCTGAAGAAGTGAACGGTTCATAGGGCCAAAATCACCAACGCATTGAAAAATCAAGAAAATCATTAAGTTTCCCACATTGACGCGCGGGGCGCGGCCCTCTATAAAGCGCGTGGGCCACGGTCCCCCAACGGGCCGCGACCCTTCTGGAAGGAAGGGAGTCATTCCATGAACGCACCCGCTAGGCCGGACGTCCGGCCCAACTGCCCCAATTTCTCCTCCGGTCCCTGCGCCAAGCGCCCGGGATGGTCCATTTCCGCCCTCGAAGGGGCGCTCACCGGCCGTTCGCACCGGTCCAAGCCCGGCAAGGAGCGCCTGGCCGAGGTGATCGAGCGCTCGCGCGCCATTTTGGGTATCCCCGACGATTACCTGCTCGGCATCGTCCCCGCCTCCGACACCGGCGCGGTCGAGATGGCCTTGTGGTCGTTTCTGGGCGAACGCCCCGTGGACATGCTGGCTTGGGAAAGCTTCGGCTCGGGCTGGGTCACCGACGTGGTCAAGCAACTGAAGCTGGACGACGTCCGCGTCTTCGAGGCCCCCTACGGCGAAATCCCCAACCTGTTCCAGGTCGATTGCGACCACGACGTGGTCTTCACCTGGAACGGCACCACGTCCGGGGTGCGGGTGCCCGGCGGCGAATGGATCCGGGGCGACCGCAAGGGCCTGACCATCTGCGACGCCACGTCGGCCGCGTTCGCCATGGAGCTGGACTGGGACAAACTGGACGTCACCACGTACTCCTGGCAGAAGGTGCTGGGCGGCGAGGGCCAGCACGGAATCCTGGTTCTGAGCCCCCGCGCGGTGGAGCGGCTGGAGACTTACAGCCCGCCCCGACCGCTGCCGAAAATCTTCCGCCTCGCCAAGGGCGGGAAATTGATCGCCGGGATCTTCAAGGGCGAAACCATCAACACGCCGTCCATGATCGCGGTCGAGGACGCGCTCGACGGCCTGAAGTGGGCGGAATCGGTGGGGGGGCTCCGGGGCCTGATCGACCGCGCCGAGGGCAACCTCAAGGCCATCGCCGAATGGGTGGACCGGACCGAGTGGGTGGACTTCCTGGTCGCCGACGCCGTCATCCGGTCGTGCACGTCGGTGTGCCTGAAGATTTCCGATCCCTGGTTCGCGAGCCTCGACGCCGAGGCCCAGGCCAAGGCGGCCAAGCGCCTGCCCGCGCTGCTCGACGCCGAGGGCGCGGCCTTCGACCTCGGGGCGTACCGCGACGCGCCGCCGGGTCTCCGCGTCTGGGCCGGCGCCACGGTGGAGCGATCGGACCTGGAAGCCCTGTTCCCCTGGCTGGACTGGGCCTTCGCGACCATGAAGGCCGAAATGGCCGGGTAGGGGAGTAACGACATGCCCAAAGTCCTGATTTCCGACAAGATGAGCCCGCTGGCCGCCAAGATCTTCGAGACCCGGGGCATCGAGGTGGACGTGAAGACCGGCATGAGCCCGGACGAACTCGCCGCCTGCATCGGCGAGTACGACGGCCTCGCGATTCGCTCCGCCACCAAGGCGACGGCGGACATCATCGCCGCCGCCGACAACATGAAGGTCATCGGCCGCGCCGGCATCGGCACCGACAACATCGACAAGCCCGCGGCCACGGCCAAGGGGATCGTGGTGATGAACACGCCGTTCGGCAACTCCATCACCACGGCCGAGCACGCCATCGCGCTCATCTTCGCCGTCGCCAGGCAAATCCCGGCCGCCAACGCCTCCACCCACGCGGGCAAGTGGGAAAAATCCAAGTTCATGGGCGTGGAGCTGATGGGCAAGACGCTGGGCGTCATCGGCTGCGGCAACATCGGCGCGGCGGTGGCCGAGCGCGCCCGGGGGCTCAAGATGAAGGTCATGGGGTTCGACCCGTATCTGTCGGAAGACCGTGCCCAGGATCTCGGCATCGAAAAGGTCGATCTGGACGCGCTGTTCGAGCGCGCCGACTTCATCACGCTGCACACGCCGTTGACCGATTCGACCAAGGGGATCATCAACGCCGAGGCCATCGCCAAGATGAAGCCCGGCGTGCGCATCGTGAACTGCGCGCGCGGCGGGCTGGTGGTCGAGGCGGACTTGAAGACGGCGCTGGAAAGCGGCCAAGTCGCGGGCGCGGCGCTCGACGTTTTCGAGAAGGAGCCCGCGAAGGAGAACGCGCTGTTCGGCATGGACAACGTGGTCTGCACCCCGCACCTCGGCGCTTCCACCACCGAGGCCCAGGAAAAGGTGGCGCTGCAGGTGGCCGAGCAGATGGCGGACTACCTGTTGACCGGCGCGGTGACCAACGCGCTCAACATGCCGTCGGTCAGCGCCGAGGACGCGCCCAAGCTCAAGCCCTACATGAAGCTGGCCGAACAGATCGGCGGGCTCGCGGGCCAGGTCGCGGGCACCGGCATCAAGTCGGTCTCGATCGAGTTCAACGGCCACGTGGCCGAGCTCAACACCAAGCCCTTGTCGGCCGTGGTGCTCCAGGGACTGCTGTCGCCGCATCTGGAGGCGGTGAACATGGTCAGCGCGCCGGTCATCGCCAAGGAGCGCAACATCGAGATCTCCGAGGTGCTGAACGAAAGCGCCGGGGCCTACCAGACCATGATCACGGTCTCGGTCGCCTGCGAGCATGTGAAGCGCGAGATCAAGGGCACGCTGTTCGCCGACAGCGCGCCGCGCATCGTCTCCATCGACGGCATCGCCATCGACGCGGAGTTGGGGCCCAACATGCTGTTCGTCACCAACCTGGACAAGCCGGGCTTCATCGGCGCGCTGGGGACGCTGTTGGGCGACGCGGGCATCAACATCGCCACCTTCCACCTGGGTCGCGCCGACGCTGGCGGCGACGCGGTGGCCCTGATCGAGGTCGACGGCGAGGTCCCGACCGAGGTGGTCGAAAAAGTCCGCGGCCTGCCCCAGGTGGTGGAGGCCCGGGCGCTGAGTTTTTAGGAGGCTTTTTCCCAAGGGTCATAACACCAAGCGGCGCGAGCTATGATTCGCGATCGCTTGGCAGCCTGCGAAGCGGGCCGGCGCTTTTGCGCCGAAAGCCAAGCATTCCGGAGGAATGCGCCCGGCGATTGAGGGACTGGAG
>CAYFNC010000093.1:0-7368 GCA_964344345.1 uncultured Hyphomicrobiales bacterium
CTCAGGTTCCGGCTCAGGTTCCGGCTCGGGCTCGGGTTCCGGCTCGGGTTCCGGCTCCGGTTCGGGTTCCGGCTCGGGCAGGTTCGTTTCCTCGGCGACCACCATCTCGTCGATGATGTCGACGACCACGGCCTCTTCCTCCAAAAGCGGGGGCGGCGCCAGGTGCGGCACACCCAGCCAGGCGACGAAGAAGACCGACGCGTGGAACAGAACGGAAAGGACCAGACCCTTGAACATGGACGCCTACTTCTTTCCTTCCTCTTTTTTCGTCTTGCGGTCGTTCCGTTCGGTCACCAGCCCGACCTTGCGGAAACCGGAATCCTTGATGCCTCCCATCACCTTCATGACTCGGCCATAGGGAATATCCTTGTCCGCCCGCACGAAAATCCGCAGATCCGGATTGTTTCCGGCGATCGCCACCAGCCTTGGCCCCAGCGCGTCCAGGTCGAGCTGGGTTTCCTGCAGCCAGATCTTGCCCTCGGAGTCGATGCTGACGCTCAAGGGCTCGTCGTCGCCCTTGATGGGGCCCGCCTTGGTCTTGGGCAGGTTGATCTCGACGCCCACGGTCAGAAGCGGCGCCGTCACCATGAAGATCACCAGCAGAACCAGCATCACGTCCACGAAGGGCGTGACGTTGATTTCCGACATGGCCCGGAACCTACCGGCGCGTTGGCCGCCTCGGTGCGGGGCGTTGATCGACGCGCCCATGGTCAGGATTTCTCCTCGAGCTGGCGGGACAGGATGGCCGCGAACTCGCCCGCGAAGGTCTCGAGACGGCTGTAGTACCGGTCGATGTCCCGCGACAGCTTGTTGTAGGCCAGCACCGCCGGGATCGCGGCCAAAAGCCCCAAGGCGGTGGCGAACAGCGCCTCGGCGATGCCGGGCGCGACCACGGCCAGGCTGGTGTTCTTGGTGGCGGCGATGGACTGGAAGCTGTTCATGATGCCCCAGACCGTGCCGAACAGCCCGATAAAGGGCGCGGTGGACCCGGTGGAGGCCAGGAAGGTCATGTAGCGCTCCACCCGCTCCATTTCCCGCGACATGGTGATCTGCATCACCCTGTCGATGCGATCCGACAGGCTTCCGGTCCGCATTTCCGTTCCCGTCCCGACCTTGGACAGCGCCCTTTGCCATTCCCGCATGGCGGCGGAGAAGATCGCCGACATGGGATCGCGGGGCTTGCCGCCGATGCGGTCGTAAAGGGTTTCCAGCGATCCGCCGGACCAGAAGTTGGCCTCGAACTCGCTGGCCCGCGCGTTCAGGCGGCGGAGCCCGCCCCATTTCTCGAAAATGATCGCCCAGCAGATGAGCGACGCCATGAGAAGGATGACGATCACCGCCTTCACCACCAAGTCGGCCCTAAGGAACAGGGCCCACATGGTGAAATCGGACGGATCGACGGATCCCCCCATGGCCACGGCGTCGATAACGTTGTTTTCCATCGGTCAATCCCGTTGGCTGGTGTTGACGAAAGTTTCCAGGACCCCTCGGACCTGGGCGGGCAGGCGGGCGGGTTGGCCCGAAGCGTTCATGCAGGCGAGTCGCACGCCGATGCGCGCGATCTCCTCGCCGTCGCGGCGGATGGTCTGGTCCATGTCCAGCGAGGCGCCCTTGACCTCGCCGAGGGTCGTCCAGACCTCCAAAAGGTCGTCGAGCCGGGCCGGACGGATGAAGTCCGCCTCGCACCGGCGCACGGCGAAGGCGACCCCGTCCTCCTCCCAGATGCGGGAGTTCTCCAGCCCCGCGTGGCGGATCATCTCGGACCGGCCCCGCTCGGCGTATTTCAGGTAGTTGGCGTAATAGACCACGCCGCCAGCGTCCGTGTCCTCGTAATAGACCCGGACGGGCAGGACGTGCGCCCCTTCGATCAGGCTCCCCGCCGCCTCAGTCATCGGCGTTCTCCGCCAACAGGTCCATCTGGGGCGATGGCGGGGGCGGGGCGAGGCCCAGATGCCGCCACGCCTGGGCCGCCAGCATGCGCCCGCGCGGCGTGCGGGCCAGCAGGCCTTGTTGGATCAGGTAGGGTTCGATGACCTCCTCGATGGTGTCGCGCTGCTCGGACAGGGCGGCGGCCATGGTCTCGACCCCCACCGGCCCGCCGCCGTAGTTCTCGGCGATGCAGGCGAGGTAGCGCCGGTCCATGGAATCGAGGCCCTTGCGGTCCACCTCCAGCCGGTTCAGCGCCCCGTCGGCCGCGACCGCGTCCACCGGACTGCGCCCGGCCACGGCGGCGAAGTCGCGCACGCGGCGCAGAAGCCTGCCCGCCACCCGGGGCGTTCCCCGGGCGCGGGTCGCGATCTCGCGGGCGCCGTCGGAGGTGAGGTCCATGCCCAGGATGCCGGCGCCGCGCGTCACGATATGCTCCAGCTCTTCGGGCGTATAGAACTGCATGCGCATGGGAATGCCGAACCGTTCGCGAAGCGGCGTGGTGATCAGGCCCGAACGGGTCGTCGCGCCCACCAGCGTGAACGGCGGCAGGTCGATGCGGATGCTGCGCGCCGCCGGTCCCTCGCCGATGATCAGGTCGAGCTGGAAGTCCTCCATGGCCGGATAGAGGATTTCCTCCACCGCCGGGTTCAGGCGATGGATTTCGTCGATGAACAGCACGTCCCTGGGCTGCAGGTTGGTCAGGATCGCGGCCAGGTCCCCGGCCCGCGCGATCACCGGGCCGGACGTGGCGCGGAAGCCGACCCCCAATTCACGGGCGACGATTTGCGCCAGCGTGGTCTTGCCGAGCCCCGGCGGGCCGTAGAACAGGGCGTGGTCCAGGGCCTCGTCCCGGGCGCGGGCGGCGTCGATGAAGACCTTCAGGTTCTCGCGCACCTGTTTCTGGCCGACGAAGTCCGCCAGCGCCGTCGGGCGCATGCCCGCCTCTGGCGGGTCCTCGTTGGCGCGTTCGGGCGCGACGATGCGGTCTTCTTCGCTCATCGCCGGGCCTCAAGAGGTTGCAGGTCGGCGAGCGCGTCGCGGATCAGGTCCTCGACGCCCGCCCCGTCGCCGAGCTTGCCCGCGGCGCCGGAGACGGCGGTCAGCGCCTGGGTCGGGTTGAAGCCGAGGTTCACCAGGGCCGAGACCGCCTCGGACGTGGCGCCGGCCGGAGCGGCGACCGGCGCGGGCGCGCCCGGTTTGGCGGCGGCGGGGCCGAGGGCGAGGCCCGCGACCTTGTCCTTCAGCTCGCTGAGAATTCGTGTCGCCAGCTTCGGCCCCACCCCGGGCGCGCGGGTGATGGCGGCCTTGTCGTTGGACGCGATGGCGTGGGTCAGCTGGTCGGGCGTAAGGGTGGAGAGCAGCGCGAGGCCCACCCTGGCCCCCACGCCCTGGACCTGGGTCAAGAGGCGGAACCAGTCTCGCTCCAACGTTTCCAGGAATCCGAAGAGCTGGATCGCGTCTTCCCGCACCTGGGTCTCCACATGCAGCGCCGCGGCTTCCCCGACCGCGAGCTGGCCAAGGGTGCGATTGGAGCACGACACCAGGTACCCGACCCCGGCCACGTCAACGACGGCCCAGTCCTCGCCCACCGAGTCCACGGTTCCCTTCAGCTTGGCGATCACGACGCGGCCTCCAGCACCCGGGTCGCGGTGGCGCGGTGGTGGGCGTGGCAGATGGCGACGGCCAGCGCGTCGGCGGCGTCGGGGCTTTTGACGTCGCAGCCGGGCAGCAGCATGCCCACCATCATCTGCACCTGCTCCTTGGCGGCGTGGCCGGTTCCGACCACAGTCTTCTTGATCAGGTTGGGGGGGTACTCGGCGACCCGGATCCCGGCCTTGGCCGGAACCAGAAGCGCGATCCCCCGGGCCTGCCCCAGCTTCAGGGTGGACGCGGGGTTCTTGTTGACGAAGGTTTCCTCGACCGCGGCCTCGTCGGGGCGGTGGGCCCGGATGATTTCCGCCAGCCCGTCGTGAAGCTGGACCAGCCGGTCGGCCAGCGGCAGGGCGGCGTCGGTCCTCACCGCGCCGTCGGCGACATGGGAGAGCCGGTTGTCCACCGCCTCGATCAGTCCCCAGCCCGTGTTGCGAAGGCCGGGATCCAGCCCCAGTAGCCGCATGCCGCGTCTCCCGCCGTCAGGCGCTCAGCCGCTCCAACACGGCTTCGTCGATTTCGAAATTGGCCGCGACGCGCTGGACGTCGTCGTTGTCCTCCAGCACGTCGAGAAGCTTCAGCAACGTCTGGGCCGAGCCCTCCTCGACTTGCACCGTGTTGCCGGGCTTCCAGTCGAGGCCAGAGGACAGGGCCTCGCCGAACTGGGCCTCCAAGGCTTCCCGCACGGCGGCGAAGTCGTCGGGCGCGCAGGTGATCTCGTGGGCCTCGCCGCTGGAATCCACGTCGTTGGCGCCGGCTTCCAGCGCGCCTTCGAACATGCCGTCGGCGCTGGCCGCGTCCATGGGGTACGTGATCTGGCCAACCCGTTCGAACATGAACGCCACCGCGCCGGTTTCCGCCAGGTTGCCGCCGTGTTTGGAGAAGGCGGCCCGAACCTCGGACGCGGTGCGGTTGCGGTTGTCGGTCAAGGCCTCGACGATCACCGCGACCCCGCCCGGGCCGTAGCCTTCGTAGCGGATTTCCTCGTACGCCGCGCCGTCGTCCCCGCCGGTGGCCTTCTTGATCGCGCGTTCGATGTTGTCCTTGGGCATGTTCTGCTGCTTGGCCGCCGCAATGGCCGAGCGCAGGCGCGGATTCGAATCCACGTCCCCGCTGATTTTCGCCGCCACGGTGATTTCGCGGATCAGCTTGGTGAAGATCTTGGCGCGCTTTTTGTCCTGCGCGCCCTTGCGGTACATGATGTTCTTGAATTGCGAATGACCGGCCATGTCTCGCCACTCTCGCTCCCAGAATATTCCGTGAAAAGGTTCGCGGACTTAATACCACAATGTCGCGGAATGAAACACGGGCGACGTCGATTCCGATAACAAAGCAATATGGCGGGATTAGGGCGTTAGAGGATTTCTGTCAGGGCCTTCGCCAAGGCGTCCATGCGCAGCGGCTTGTCCAGCCGGGCGCGAAGGCCGTCCGCGTCTCCGCCGCCGCCGAGCCCGATCACCGGCGCGTTCGCCGTGGCCTCGTCTTCGGCGAACTGGGCCAGGATGCGGGCGGGGTCTAAGGTTTCCACGTCCAGATCCAGTACGATGGCGTCCGGGGGCGCGCCCTTGGAGAGGAGGACGCCTTCCTCCGCGCTCAGCGCGGCGGTCGCGCTCACCTGGGGGTGTCGGGTCATGGCGGCTTCCGTCATCGCCAGGTCCACGGGCGTGGCGACCAGGAACAGAAGGGCGCATTCGGGAAGGTCCATGGGCGCTTCCACCGCCGTTTCGGCGGGCGATTCGTCGGGTGCGGCCGGCAGTTCGACCCAGAAGGTGGAGCCCTCGCCCAAAACGCTGTCGAAGCCGACCTCGCCGCCCATGAGCTGGGCGAGCTGGCGCGAGATGGTCAGTCCGATGCCCGTGCCCTCGATCTCCAGATCCTCGGCCCCGAGCCGAGTGAAGGGCTGGAAGATGTCGTCGCGACGGTCCTCCGGGATGCCGAGCCCTGTGTCCGAGACGGCGATGCGGAGCATGTCCTCGCCCGCGGACTCCCAGGAGATCGCCACGGCGCCGCCTTCCCGGTTGTACTTGACCGCGTTGGACAGGAAGTTGAGCAGGATTTGCTTGAAACGGGTGAAATCGGCTCGAACCAAGGGCGGCGGGCCGCCGGTGGCAACGATGGAGACGCCCCGCGCGTCGGCGGCCGGTTCGGTCAGGGAGACGCAGGCCTCGATGATTTCCGCGGTTTCCAGTTCGCGGACGTCCAGGTCGATGCGCCCGGATTCCAGCTTGGCCAAGTCCAGCACCTCGTTGATGAGGTCCAACAGGTGCTGGCCCGCCCGCTTCATGTGGTCCACATAGTCCCTTTGCTTCTCGCCCAGCGGTTCGCGTTTGCTGGTTTCCATCAATTGGGCGAAGCCGATGATGGCGTTCAGGGGCGTGCGCAGCTCGTGGCTCATGCGCGAGAGGAAATCGGACTTGGCCTTGTTGGCGAACTCGGCCGTCTCCTTGGCTTCCAGAAGCTCGGTGATGTCGACGCGAACGCCGACGCTGCCGCCATCGGGCAAGCGGCGTTCGGCCACGCGGATGCGCCGTCCGTCGGATAGCCGCTCCTCCAGAAGGGACTGACGATCGCGGTGCTTCGCCAGGCGCTCGCCCAGCCAGGTGGGAGCGTCGATATCGTCCAGGCTGAACTGGCCGCGCTCCACCGCCATGCGCAGCATGTCCTCGAACCGGCGTCCGGGCGTGATGGCGGGGGCGGAGATTCCATAGATTTCATGGAAGCGGCTGTTGCACATGACCAATCGGTCGTCGGCGTCGAACAGCGCGATGCCGTCGGACATGTTCTCCAGCGCGGCGGCGAGCCACTGGCGGTTTTCCTCCAGCTCGCGGCGGATGCGCACCGGGCCGGTGATGTCCTGGGTGATGACGGAGATGCCCGTGAGCGCGCCGTCCTCGTCCCGGATCGCCGAAGCGGTGACCGAGACGTCCACCGGCTCGCTGTTCCGGGTCAGCCGTTGGGTCTGGAAGGTCTCCATCTTCTCGCCGCGCCTAAGGGTTTCGCGGACCTTTTCCACCTCGTGCTCGCGGCCTTCCGGGACCAGCTCGAACAGGCTCTGGCCGACGATTTCGTCGGCGGCGTAGCCGAACACGCTTTCGGCGCCCCGGTTCCAACTGGTCACGTTGGCGTCCAGGTCCAGGCCGAAGATGGCGTCGTCCGACGAGGCGACGATGGCGGCCAGGCGTTTGGCCTGTTCGGACGCCTCGCGTCGGTCGGTGACGTCCTGGACCACGCCCAGCATGTTGAGCGGCTTTCCATGGGAATCCCGGAACACGTCGCCGCTTTCGTGGAGCCAATGCACGGTCCCGTCGGGCCAGACCACCCTGTGGTCGAGGTTGTACTCCGCGCCCTCGTTGACGCAGGCGTCGACCGCGTCTTGGACCATCTGGCGGTCGTCGGGATGGATCGCGGCCATGAAGTTTTCATAGGACGTGTCCAGTTCCCCCTCGCCATAGCCGAACAGCGGCGCGATGCGGGGCGACCAGTGCAACTCGCCGGTCTCGATATTCCAGTCCCAGGCGCCGATGTTGGCGAAGTTCAAGCTGCGTTCGAATCGCTCATCGCTGGCGCGGAGGGCCTCGCGGGCGGCGACTTCCTCGGAAATGTCCTGGAGGATGCCGGTGAAGATGGTTTGGCCCTGGACCGAGATTCTGCTGACCGCGAGCCGCAGCGGAAAGATGGAGCCGTCCTTGCGCGCGCCTTCCACGATGCGGCCGACGCCGATGATTTTCGCGTCGCCCGTCGCAAGGTAATTGGTCAGATAGCCGTCGTGCTCGCTCCGGAACGGTTCGG
>CAYFNC010000094.1:0-7279 GCA_964344345.1 uncultured Hyphomicrobiales bacterium
GCGCTCGCGCCGCCCATGGCGTCGCCGCCGGACTTACCACCCTGGAAAACACCAGCTCCAGCATTGTCAGACATATTCGTTCTCCTAATTGCGTATGGAATGAAAGGGTTGCGTCCGGCTCTTTACGAGCTGACGTTGATGGACCCGATCGAGGTGTTGTCGGTCACGTCGCCGCCGGCCGCGCCAGCCGCGCCAGCGCCCGCGCCCGCGTCGCCGCCGACGCCAACGCCCGTGCCCTCGGCGTAGGAACGGCCCCAGCCGGAAGCGGAACCGCTGCCGTACCCGGCGCCCGTGCCGCCAACCGCGCCAGCGCCCGCGCTCGCGCCGCCCATGGCGTCGCCGCCGGACTTACCACCTTGGAAAACACCAGCTCCAGCATTGTCAGACATTTTGCATCCTCCTGATAAGATTAAGGTCGAAACGAATTCTTTTGATCTCCCTGCCGGGGCGTCCCATGCGGAGCGCCGCCGAACCGCAACTACAATTACAAGCGGCGTGCCAAAAGCGGGAGATCGACGCGGAAAAACCGCTCTGCTCCTTCCATCGCATTGGGGAAAAACGAGAATTTTTTTCACACTTCATAAATTACTGTGCTGAAATGTACATGGTTGGCATTTCCACACCCGCTTTTCGTCCACATTTCCGCCATGGTTTTCCAATGATGCTGGACAAAATGCCGCATGGTCGCGTTCCATGGCTTTCCGCGGAAAAAAATCTGTGCGGAATCACGCTTCCGGGTTAGGTTGGGATGGGCGTTGTCGGCGAGGCGGGAACAACGACGTTATGGATGCGATAAGACGCGACAAGCAGGACGTCCGAGACTATTACGGTCGCGTCCTACAAAATAGGGACGACTTGAAGGCCAGCGTCTGCTGCGCGCCCGACGCCATGCCCCGGCATCTTCACCCGCATCTCGCCAATGTCCACGACGAGGTGAAGAACCGTTTCTACGGCTGCGGTTCGCCCTTGCCGCCCGTTCTGGAGGGCTGCACGGTCTTGGATCTCGGCTGCGGGTCCGGGCGGGACGCCTACATGCTGTCTCAACTGGTCGGGGAGACCGGCCGGGTCATCGGCGTCGACATGACCGACGAACAGCTCGAGGTCGCACGCCAACACCAGGAATGGCACCGCAAGCGCTTCGGTTACGCTCGCTCCAACGTGGAGTTCCACAAGGGCTATATCGAGGACCTCCGCGCGGTCGGCGTCGAAGACAAGTCCATCGATGTCGTGACGTCCAACTGCGCCATCAACCTGTCGCCAGATAAAGAGAGCGTGTTTTCCGAGATATTCCGGGTCCTGAAAACCGGGGGCGAGCTTGTGTTCTCGGACGTGTTCGCCGCACGCCGGGTGCCCGAGCGGTTCCGCGAGGACCAGGTGCTTCTCGGCGAATGCCTGGCGGGCGCCATGTATATGGAAGACTTTCGCCGCTTGCTGGCCGGTCTGGGATACCCGGACCATCGCGTGGCCGCCCGTTCGCGCCTGACCCTGAACGACCCGGAAATCGAGGCCAAGCTCGGCATGATCGATTTCCATTCCGTCACGGTCCGGACCTACAAGCTGGAATTCGAGGATATGTGCGAGAACTACGGCCACGTCGCCTGGTACAAGGGAACCATCCCGGACCACCCCCATCGGCTCCGCCTCGACGACCGCCACCTGTTCGAGACCGGCGTGCCCCAGACCGTTTGCGGCAACACCGCCCGCATCCTGTTCCAGACCCGCCTGTCCCCCCATTTCCGGGTCGAAGGCAATTTCTTCGTCCATTACGGCCTATTTCCCTGCTGCACCGGCGACGTGGTCGAGGACGAAGGCGATTGGGGCTGCTGTTAATTTCGCCCCTCAATCGCCGGGGCCTTAGCGGCCCGGTTTTCAATACCCCCTCCGCCCATTGCCCGGCTTTCCCCTCTCCAATGGATCGACGCGTCCGTTAACCCGATCCTAACCGGGTTCGGGCATAAGGGCGCATGGCCAGGGGAAACCAGAAAACCAAGGCGAAAACCGCCAGGAAACCGGCGAAGCGGACCAGATCGTCCGGGCGCGGCGCCGCCGCGTCCAGGCGCAAGCCCGCCAAGCGCGCGCCCGCTCGCCGCTCCACGGCCAAGCCCAGGCCCCGCGCCCGATCCCGGGCGCGGGACACCGGCCGCCAAGCGCGTAAGAACAGAGGCCTGTTGCGAACGGCGGCCCGCTGGACCGCCGCCGCCGCCGTCTGGGCGTTCATCGCCGTGATGCTTCTGGTCGGCTGGCACGCCACCGGGCTGCCCGACCTGGACCAGGCCCTCGCCGCCACCCGCAGGCCGTCGGTGACCGTGCTGGCCGCGGACGGGAAGAGCCTCGCGGTGGTCGGCGACGACCACGCGGGCGCCGTGCGAATAAAAAACCTGCCTCCCGCCCTGCCCCAGGCCGTGATCGCCACAGAGGACCGGCGCTTCGAGAGCCATTTCGGGCTCGACCCCATCGGGCTCGCCCGCGCCATGTGGGCCAACGTCATGGCGGGCCGGGTGGTCCAGGGCGGCAGCACCATTTCCCAACAGGTGGCCAAGAACCTGTTCCTGGGCCCCGAACGCACCCTGAAACGCAAGATCCAGGAGCTTCTGCTCGCCTTTTGGCTCGAGTACCGGTTCACCAAGGACGAGATCATGGAGGTCTACCTGAACCGGGTCTACCTCGGCGCCGGGACCTACGGCGTGGAAGCGGCGGCCAGACGCTATTTCGGGCGCTCGGCGACCGGGATCAACATCTATGAATCCGCCATGCTGGCCGGTCTCTTGAAAGCTCCGTCGCGCTACAACCCCCACGCCAACCCGGACCTGGCGGCGAAACGCACCCGCCAATCCCTCGCCAACATGGTCGCGGCGGGCTATCTGGACAAAGCCACGTCCAAGTCGGTGGAGAAAACCGGCGCGCGGCTGGCGTCCGCCGGGAGCCGGAATCGGGTCGGCCGCTATTTCGTCGATTGGGCGCTGGAGCGCGCGCCGGACTACGTCGGGACCGGCGACCGCGACCTCAGGGTCAAGACCACCCTGGACCCGGCCCTGCAAAGGGCGGTGGAGAACAGCGTCCGCGCCATGCTGGACGGCCCGGGCCGAAAGGCTGGGGCGTCCCAGGCCGCCGTGGTGGTTCTGGACACGGACGGCGCGGTGTTGGCCATGGCGGGCGGGCGCGACTACCGCGAAAGCCAGTTCAACCGCGCGACGCTGGCCAAGCGCCAGCCGGGTTCGACCTTCAAGCCCTTCGTGTTTCTGGCCGGGCTAGAAGCCGGTCTGTCCCCGGGCAGCCGGGTGCTGGACGGCCCCGTCACCGTCGAGGGATGGAGCCCCCGCAACTTCAACAACCGCTTTCTCGGAAACGTGAAGCTGAAGGAAGCCCTGGCCCAGTCCCTGAACGCGCCCGCCGTCCGGGTGGCGGAGACGGCGGGACGGGCCAAGGTTGCGGGCGTGGCGAAACGGCTTGGGATCGCATCGCCCCTTTCCACCGCGCCGAGCCTCGCGCTCGGCAGCGAGGAAGTGAGCCTTCTGGAGCTCACCGCCGCCTACGCCCCTTTCGCCAACGGCGGCTTCGGCGCCTGGGCCTTCGGCGTCGAGGAAATCGCCGACGGGTCGGGGACCATCCTTTACGAGCGGGATCGGGCCAGCCTGGGCCGGGTGGTCGACGCGGTCAACGTCGGGCGGATGAACGAAATGCTCGCCGGCGCCATCGATGAGGGCACCGGCCGCAAGGCGGCCATGGAGCGCCCGGTCGCGGGCAAGACCGGCACCAGCCAGGGTTTCCGCGACGCCTGGTTCGTGGGTTACAGCGCCGACCGGGTCGCCGGGGTGTGGATGGGCAACGACGACGGGCGCGGCATGAAGCGTGTCACCGGCGGCGGCCTGCCCGCCGAGCTGTGGCGCGAGGTCATGACCGCGGCCCACAAGGGGATCCCGCCCCGCCCGCTTCCCGGCGCCGGACGCGTCCCCAGCGTAGGATCTCAGTCCGAGACCGTGGGCGAGCCCGGGTTCTGGGGACAGCTCAAGGGTCTTTTCGGAGGGTAAGCGGCGGCGCTCAGTCCACGGCGGCGATCATGGCGCGATAGACCTTGCCAGCCGTGGACTCGGAAACGCCGCCCGCCCGGGAGCCGGCGACGCGCATGGCCTCGGACGGCTCCATCGGGGCGAGCGCCAAGCCCGCCTTGCAGATGGCTTCCAGGATGTCGAGGGACAGCCCCAGCGGGCTCCGCCCCTCGGGCGCCCGGGCCGGTCCCGGGAAACGGATGTGGTTCATGGCGCTGTCTCCTTCCAGTTGACGTAATGTCCCGCCCTGGACCGCGCAAGCTTCGGGCCAGTTTTTGTTTATAATAATTTCAATAAATTGCGGCTCCGACGCCGCTCGTCCGGTCCTCCGCCCTCCTGAATTGCTTTTCAAAATGGGAACGGCGCCCTCGGCTCCCGCCCTTGCATTCCCCCCCACGCTATGGCATCTTGCGCCGCTCTTCGGGGCCGGAGTAGCTCAGGGGTAGAGCACACCCTTGGTAAGGGTGGGGTCGGGAGTTCAATTCTCCCCTCCGGCACCAGTTTATTCTTATATTTTCAAAATGATAAATGCATGGGCGGCCATGCGCGAGGCGCTCCGCGCCGCCGCCTAGAGAGCGACGCCGGAGGGGCCGAATAAGAACAAACAAGCAAAAAGAGTTGGAAGATTTTCGTCGTCCAAGTTGGAAGACCGATGATATTCACCCCACCAAAACCACGCAAGAATAAGCCACAAGTCCTTGAACCCATGGCGAAATCTTGCGGTTGGGAGGCCGCCATGCATTAAGTATTTCCTCCGTATTTTCAGGAAATTATAATTCTAGACCAGCACCTACCCCAGCAATTGACATCGCTTGCCAAAGAAGAGTCAGGGAAAAAAGAGCATCGTCGCCTCGATCAGACCCATTTGAACTCGCCCGGATGCAAAACCGGCGCTTTCGCACATACGCCGCGCCCCAAGGGGGTGGGGTGGGGCGGCGCAATTCGGCAGTTCCCCACTGGAAAACGGAACGAAGTTCGTCACTTTCGGAGAGGGCCGTTGGTGAGCCAAGTCGGACCTTCCATCCACGTCCTCGACACCTCTCTCCCTCAACCCTGCCCAGGAAGTCAGGCCATGCCCCCGTCGCCGGACGTGTTGACATAGAGCTTGGCGCCGGATTCCTCGTCCTCGTAAACGCTGTAGCCCCGCGTCTCGCCATCAACTTCCAGATTCGCCTGGCCGTCGGGGCCGCCCTCGTGGCCGATGATGTTGAGCGTGTCGTCGGCGTCCAGATGGACCACCAAGGAGTGGTCGGCGCCCGTCAGAACGTTCAGGCCGTCCACGGTGTCGATCACCATGTCCCAATCGATGACCAGGGTTTGGGCCTTCTGGTTCCCGGACAGGTCCACGCCTTCCAGATGCTCCAACTGGTGCCCTTCGAACGCGGTCAGGTCCAGGTCGTAATAGGACGTCAGCCAGTCCGCCCCCGCGCCGCCATCGACGCGGGACGCGCCGTCCGCCGAAATCCGGTCGTCGCCTTCGCCGCCGTAAAGAAGGTCCGAACCGCCACCGCCCGAAATCGCGTCGTTCCCCGCGCCGCCGTGGATGACGTCGTCGCCCGCGCCACCGGTCAGGGTCTCGTTCGCGTCCGCGCCCTGGATGGTCACGGCCTTGGCGGTGAGCGTCAGGCTGGTGGACGAGATCACCGTGTCCATGACCACGCCGCCGCCCGCGTCCAGGCCCGCGATGGACCCGAAGGCGCCCGAGGCGGACCCGAAGTTCAATACGTTGAAGTTGGCGCCCGCGAGCGGGACGTACAGATCCAGGAAGTCCACATCCAGGGTTCCGTCCATGGCGAGATGGCCGCTGACCGTCAGCCGGTCGAAGCCGTTGGCCGCCACGTCGACGGCGATGGAACCGCCGCCCGCCATATCGAGGTCGCCCTGGATGGTCGCGGTCCCGAGCGGGTCGCCGATCTCGATCACGCCCTTGTTGACGAAGGCGCCCGCGCCGGACGTGTTCAGCGTCACGTTGTTGGCCAGCTCGATGACGCCGTCGGCCTGATTCGTCAGCTCGGCCGTCGCCTCGGTCACCACCAGGTTGGTGTCCACGTCCAAAACGCCCTGGTTGTCGATCGAGCCATGGATATAGCGGGTGCTTCCGCCGCCGGAATTGATGGAAAGCAGTACGCCCGTGTTCACCAGGACATCGTCCGCGCCAAGCCTGAGATGGGTGTCGTTGCCGCCGTAATAATTCCGGTTGTTGTCTAGGATCAGGGTTCCGGCGTTCTGGATTCCGCCGTCGAAACGAACGTCGGCCTCGCCCTCGGCGTAGGTGCTGAGCAAGCGGGTGGTCGATCCTTCTTTCGTCACCAACGCGGTCTGGAAGACGTCGTCGTTGGTCCTCAGCGTCAGCGCGCTGGCGACGGTGAACGCCCCTGTTCCGGCGACAGTGACGCCGCCCGCCATGTAAAGGTCGGCCGTGCCCGAATGGGTGTAACCGGTCCCGACGTTCAGGGTCTGGATCCCGGACAGGTTCACGGTTCCGGCGCCGTTCAATTGCGTTCCCGAGCCGAGCCTGGTCTCGCCGCCGTTGATTTTCATGGTCACGCCCGAGGCGACGTCGATGGCGCCCTGGGCGTTGTCGAAGACATGGCCGTCGTTGCCGATGTTCATGTTGTTGTCGACGTCGATGATACCGGTGTTGACCACCTCGCCGTAGACGTAGCGGGTGGACCCGCCGCCGTGGTTGGTGGCGAGCAGGGTTCCCTCGTTGAACAGGGTGTCGTCGTCGCCCATGCGCAGCCGGGTGTGGTTGCCGCCGTAATAGTTCCTATTGTTGTCGAGGATCAGCGTGCCCTGGTTGGTCAGGTCCGCGTTGAAGACCACGTCCGCCTCGCCCAGCGAATAGGTGCTGAGCAGGGTCGCGGTTCCGCCCTCGGCGTTGACGAATTCGGTCTCGAAGACGTCGTCGTTGGTCCTCAGCGTCAGCGCGCCTTCGTTGGTGAACGCGCCAACGCCGGTCACGGTCACGGCGCCGCCCATGTAAAGGTCGGTGGTGGTGGTCGCGTGCGCGTAGCCGTCGCCGACGTCCAGGGTGTGGGTCCCGTTCAGGTTCACCGTGCCGGTTCCGGTCAGGTCGGTTCCTCCGCCGAACCGGGTGACGCCGTTGTTGATTTTCAGGGTCTGGCCCGAGGCGACGTCCAGCGTTCCCTCGCTGTTGTCGAAGGTCTCGCCGGTATTGACGATGTTCATGTTGTTGTCGACGTCGATGGTCCCGGTGTTGACCACCTCGC
>CAYFNC010000095.1:0-7276 GCA_964344345.1 uncultured Hyphomicrobiales bacterium
GCGTGGCGGTCAGTTTCAACAGGGGATCGTTTCTGAGCGTGTCGTGGTCGCTCAGGTCTTCATATCCGAGCGCGATCCCGATCACCCGCTGGGCCAAAAGATCGGGCAGCAGGTGGCGCACCCGGGCCGGATCGCGAAGGTCATCGAAACACCCGGCCAGCCGCGCCCACAGATCCAGCCGCGACGCCGTCTCGCGCAACAGCAAGCCTCCGGAAGCCGACGTGATCTCGCCCCCGTCGAACGCCGCCAGAACCATGCGGGGGCCAAAGTTGGAGAACTGCATGCCCAAAAACACCGTGTAAATTTTCAGATCGGGTGAATGCAGTATAATCTACTGTTATCATTCAGTGAATATGACTTTGTTGAAATCCTGGTGATGGATCCGGGTATGAGGCCGATTAGACGCGACATGCTCTAGTCGCCGTTTGCGCCTTGGAAAAGATCATGCGGGTGATACAGCAACGCGTCCCATGCCGAGACTGGGACCGTGTCCGACGTGCGTTGCAGTAGCCAGGGCGAGGGCGGGAGCCAGCGAGCCCGAACCACCTTCCAGAGCAAATGATCCGGTCAGCCCGGCCACGGGTATCAAGCGTCCGTCCTGCAGGCCGGAACGGCGCGACCAGATTACGGGCTGAACATCAAGGTCCACGATGCGCAGGGCTCGCGCTTGAACGCGGACGTTCTTCGCGTCCAGGGTGGCGTCCTGCCAGGGAGCGAGCCCAGCCAAGCGGCGCAGGACCGCCTCGGTGAATCCGTTCAGATCGCCGATCAGGGACCGACCGCGGCGTAGCGCCAGCGGTGTCAGCAGCTGGATTCGGATCCGGGATTCCGATCCCGGTACGTCGATGCCGGTTCGCCAGATGGCGGACAGGCTTTCGAGACGCCAAGGCGCGCGATGGCGTCCACCGGAGCGAAGCGGCAGGCCGGCGTCCAACGCTTCGGCCAGAGCCAAACGCGCCGACGGCTCCCAGAAAACGGCGAAACCGAACAACACGAGCGTCACGACCATTCGGTTTCCTCTGCGTTCCGCCGTCAGCACGAAGGGCTTGGGAATCTCCAGTCCAGGCCCCACCATGCCTTGGGGCCGGAACAGAGCGTGCAGGGCGGACGGAGCACCGTCCACCGACGCGCCGTCCGCGCGCTCCATCATCATCAGCAGGCGTCGCCCAAGAGCGCCCCGCACCGCTCCCGCAAGCCATGGCCCGTCCTCCAACAATGGCGGAGGAGCGCAAACGGCTTCAATCCGCGCTTCCTTCCATAAGCGCGCGAGGCCGGCGCAATCAAGCGTCAGCGCGGGGGATTCCAGCCGTTCCCGCAGGACCGGATGGAACGCGCCATCCCGGGACGGCGCGGGCGCGCTCATAGCAACCAGAACTCCTCGTCCTCGGGAAGGGGGGCGCCGCCCAAAGCGATGCTTGCGCTCCGTCCCGTCTTGGTGAGGGCATAGGCCCTAAGCGAGTCCGTTTCGTCCAGCATGGGGCGGATGCGCTCCGCCAGATCCCGAGCCTCGGCGGCGGACATGCGGGCTTCGAACACGCTCCTTTGCACACGCGTCGCGACCGCTTCCAACGCCTTGGCCACGCGCCGCCGCGTCCGGTCGGCCCCGACGTCGTAGGAGAACACCATGGTGAGTTCCGCGCGCGGCATCGGGGTCTCAGTGGTCCAGGTGATAGGGGCGATATGCCTCGCCGCAGTCGATGTGCGCGGCGAACAGGCCGATCTGGTCGTCGATAACGCCGCGCCAAGTGCGGCGGAGTCCGGACCCCGGGCTTTTCACCGGGCGGGCGAGGGACGCCTCCCAGGCGCGGATGAGCGCCCGTCGTCCCTCTGGCAGGATGGATTTCCCAGCGCCTCCCGGGGCGGCTATGAAGTGTTCTGGCTTCAGGATGCGGTTGTTGAAAACGTAAACCGCGAAGCCCTCTGTCAAGGGGGCGCGGAATTCCTCCATCAGGTCGCTGACAAGCGCGTCGTGGCCGTCGCGGGTGGCGTGAAGGATGGCGAAACCGAGGTGCAGGTCCCATCGGCCGGTCAGGGCCTCGACCTCGCGTCGAAGCAGAGAGGCGAGCCAGTCCAGCACCAGGTTCACCGGATCCGCCCCGGTGCGGCGCACCCGGCGGCGGAACCGCCAGCCGTGCTCCAGGCACCGGCCCAGGGCGGGCCAATAGAGCGCGGCGGCTTCCCCCTCCACCCCCATGGCGTGGTCGATGGAGGAGCCGACGCGCAGTTTGCGCCGGATGCGCCCGATTTTCTCCGCCGCCGTCGCCACCTCGGCCACCTTGCGCCGTCGGTTGAGTCGGCGCAGCAGTCCCTGCTGGGTTTGAATGCGCCCGCCGACCAGGGTTTGGGCCAGGGCGAGCCGCAAATCCGGGTCCAGGACGTGGCGGGCCTGGTTCAAGTGGCGGGCCCAGCGGTCCTGGGCGTCGCGCTGCAACCGTCCCCGGGTCCGGCCCCGCCCATCGACGAAAGCCACCGGCGTCCCCTGGTCGAGCGCCTGGCGCAGGGCCTCGGGTTCGGCGTCGGCGTCGGGTCCCAGTTCGATGCGCCCGACCCGGCCGGGTTGGACGGCCAGCAACTCGGCGCCGCTTTCGACATCGACGACCGAGAGGCTTCGATTGCGCAGTCCCAGGCGGCGACCGGGCTCCAGCACATAGAGGGGACGCACCAGGGGGGCGTGGCCGCCGGTTTCCGTATTCGCGGTTTCGGTTTCGAGTTCGGGCGGTGGGGCGGGCGGGGCCTGGGGCGGCGGGGGATCTTCGTCCTCGGCGTCGACCACAAGCGAGCGCACGAACAGCTTGCCCAGAAAGCGAAAGCCCTGTTCGAACGGCACGACGCGGGTTTTGTCCGGATGCAGGCGCAGGCCGTGCTCCGACAGAAGCCGGGCCATGCGGGCGCGGGCCCCTTCCGCCGCCGCTTCGTCGCGGGTCAGCAGGACGAAGTCGTCGGCGAAGCGGACCAGGCGCACGCCCTTGCCCTCGATCCGTTCGTCCACGTCGTCGAGATGCAGGTTGGACAGCACCGGCGAGATGGGCGATCCCTGGGCCAGGCCGCGCCCGTCGGGCTCCGCCGCCGCCAGCCACAGGCCCACCAGATCGACGAAGCCGGGATCGTCCACATAGCGCGCGAGCTTTTTCAATAGGCGGTCGTGGGTGACGTTTTCGAAAAAGCGTTCGATGTCGCCGTCCACCACCCAGACGTAGCCCTGGCGGCGCAGCGCCGAGATGCGCGCCACCGCCATGCCCACCGAGCGGCCGGGGCGGTAGCCGAAACTGGAGTCCTCGAACTCCGGCTCCAGGATGCGGGACAGGACCGCCGCCGCCGCCGTTTGCAACACCCGGTCCGCCACGCAGGGAATGGCCAGGGGCCGGGTTCCGCCCGAGGCCTTGGGGATCGAAATCCGGCGCAGGGGCCCGGGGGCGTAGGTGCCCCCCAGGACGTCGCGGCCGATCCGGATCAAGGCGTCGGGAACCGTGGCGGCGAAGGCCTCCACCGTCTGCCCGTCGCCCCCGGCCGCCCCGTGGTTGCCCAGCACCCGCCCCCAGGCCTGGAGCAACGCCTCCATCCCGGTTATGGTGTCCAGCAAAGGGGACGGGGAAGAACGGGAAACCATGTGGATATATATATCTTGTTGAGATTATTGGTATAATGTCGAAAATGCTGCGTCAGGTCAAGGTCTGTGCCGAAAAATGTCCGAACCATGTGGATTCACTAATTTTTTTCAGCCTTGCGCAAACGCCTGCAACCCCCTAAGTTCAGGGCCATGTACCTGCGGTACGGCAGGTGAAACACAGGATGGTTGCCCATATCGAGAGACCCAAGAGTCTCACGATGTTCAGGGCCATGTACCTGCGGTACGGCAGGTGAAACCCCAGCTTAACAACGAGCACCAAAAACGTCTCGTTCAGGGCCATGTACCTGCGGTACGGCAGGTGAAACTCTGCACTCCAGAATTGTGAAATGTACGGTTGTTCAGGGCCATGTACCTGCGGTACGGCAGGTGAAACTGTGACGTCGCCGACTTTTGCGATTCCTGTGTTCAGGGCCATGTACCTGCGGTACGGCAGGTGAAACTGAATCAAGGTCGCCCCTTCGCTGCGCACGTAACGGTCGGTTCAGGGCCATGTACCTGCGGTACGGCAGGTGAACCTCCCGGTCGCTCTGAATGCCGACATAGAGGGAGTTCAGGGCCATGTACCTGCGGTACGGCAGGTGAACCAAACTGGATCCAGTACACGCTCCATGCTACGGTTCAGGGCCATGTACCTGCGGTACGGCAGGTGAACCCCCTTCCGGCGTGGCGGCCACGGGCGTTTGTCCATGACCAGTTCAGGGCCATGTACCTGCGGTACGGCAGGTGAACCTTCATCATCTGGCTCTTTGAGGAAGTTTATAAGTTCAGGGCCATGTACCTGCGGTACGGCAGGTGAACCCCTGTCCGATCGATCGATTCCCTAGTAATGCTTCCTGGAAGCATTACCCCGCCACGCTCCGTGGCGCCTTTCCCATGCGCGCAACACTTTTCAGCGCTTGATCTTTGGGTAGAGCTATCCTAGTCTCTTCGCGCATTTGGTTTGATTTGCGCAAGGGATGGGCATGGCGGAGGACGGGGCGCGGGAATGGCTGGCGCGGTTCGAGGGCGTGAACCTCGCCGCCGTCCTCGACGACGCCCACGACCTGGGCGCGGCGCGCGGCGGCGGGCTGATGCTGTTGGATGCGGTCGGGGCCTTTCGCGCCGCCCTAAAGGACGCTCTTCCCGAAGCCGCGGTCGAGAACGTCAGCACCGGCGCCTCCGCCGGGCTGTTTCGGATTTACGCCCCGGGCGCAACGGACGTGGAAACAAAGGTCGCCGAAACGGTCCGCGACCTGGCGGGAAAGGTGGAGAACCCGCTTCTCGCCGCCGCCCTTCGCCACGGGACGTTCTCATTCGGTGTCGAACCCTTGAACGGTGACGGCGATTTCCTGCGCGCGCGGGAGGCGGCGCTGGCCCGGACCCGTTTCCACCAAGCCGCCGCACCGACCCTGACCGCGCCCGGGCCGAGCCCGGACCCTCTTTGCGACGTCACGCCTCAGCGCCCCGCCGACGGCGACATGGTGTGGATCAAGGGCGCGCCCAAACCCGTCTCCGCCTCCGTCCGCGACCGGCGGAAGTACGGCATGGAGGCCAAGCAGGGCCTGTACCGCGATATCCTTGACGCAGACGCGTTCAATGAGATCCTCGCCGGGACCCCGACGCCGGCGCGCCACCCCGAACGCCGTTTCTCCAACGACTTCGACGACCTGTCCCGGCGATCCGGCGACGCCCCCCTGTCCGGGCGCATCGCCGTGCTGTACGCCGACGGCAACAGCTTTTCAAAGATACAGGACGATTTCATCAAAAAGGAAGGCAAGGTCACGCCGTTGGAGCGTCAACAGGACTTTGACGAAACCCTGAAAGGCCACCGCCGCAGGCTGATGGAGCGCCTGTTGCGGTTCCTGGTCGAACGGAAGGCCTTCGATCCGAAAAACCGCCTTCGCCTGGAAACCCTGCTTTGGGGCGGGGACGAATTCATCTTCGCGCTTCCGGCCTGGCTCGGCTGGGACGGGCTCCGCCTTGTGGCCGACGAGACGGCGGCGTGGCCGCCCATGGACGGCGAACCCCTTCACCACGCCGCCGGTCTGGTGTTCTGCCACCGCGACTCCCCCATCGGCCGAGTGACCGCCCTGGCCCGGCGGCTGGCCGACATCGCCAAGAAGGTGGATCGCGACCGATCACTCGTCCTGTGGCAGGTTCTGGAAACCTTCGACCACGTGGGGCGCGACGTTGAGGGACACCTCGACGCGACCTTGCCCGGCGGCCTGAACGCCATGCGCCTCGCCGTTCCGTTCGGAAGCCTGGACGCGGCGGAGGAGCATATCCGGGCTCTCAAGGATTCGAAAACGGGCATCGCGCGCCGGGCGCTCAGGCGCTATGCGGACGCCGCCCACGCCGAACCGGACCGGGTGGAGGATCGCCTCGGCCGCCTGCGCCGGGATGCGAGCCGGGAGGCGCGCGACGCCATCGACGGCCTCGCCGCCGCGCTTTCCCCCGATGACCTGGCGCAGGACGAGCGGACGATGACGGCCCTCCTGCATCTCGAAACTCTATGGGATTACGTCGGGCCGGAACTCGAAGGAGGGGCGGAGCCGTGAGCCTTCACCTGCTCGACGTCGAAATTCGCGTCGCCGCTCCGATTCTCACCCGGTCTTCCGCCATGGGACGCTTCGGCGTGGACGCTCCCGTTCTGCGCAAGGGCGGAGACCTCGAAGGCGTCCCGATCCTTCCCGCCAGCCATCTGACGGGAAAGCTCCGTCAGGCGTGGGAGGAATTGCGTGATCTCGGCGAAATGGATTTCAGGGATGCGCTGTCCTGGCTGGGTCGTGAGGGGTTTCCCGCGCAATCCGATCCCGATGCGGACGAGGGCGCGCGGAAGCGCCTCACCTTTGGAGACTTCGAGGCCACCGAGACCGGCGACCCCGCCGGACGTCGAATCCGCGTCAGCATCGATCCCAAAACCGGCGCAGCGGCGCCAGGGGCTTTGCAGATCATGGAAACGCCCTTTCCCACGGGCAAGGACGTGGTATTCGCCGGCGTCGCCCGGTTCTTGGGCTCCGAGGACGAGGCGCGCATCCTGGAGCGCCGATTGCGGCAGGGGCTCAATTGGATCGGCCAGTTCGGCGGCGGGCGCACGTTCGGATTCGGTCGGAACCATGGCGCGCGAATAACACGGCGCGCGCCCGCTCTCGCCCGGGCTCTTCCGGCCCGGGACGCGGTTGGGCGGGGTCGTTTGGCCTATGTGCTGCGTTTTTGCGATCCCTTCTGCTTGACCGAGCACACCGCAGCCGGAACTTGGCGGAACAACGTGTTTGTCTCGGTGGACTATGTCGCGGGCGGGGTGATCAAGGGCGCGTTGGCCAACATGCTCCCGACGTCCGGCATGGAAGGAGCGATCTCCCAGGAAGACTTCGACGCCATGCGCTTCACCCACGCCCGCCCGGTAAAAACTGACGGAGGCGCCTCGCCCAATCCCCTGACCCGTCCGATGGCGGTTCCGCAGTCTTTGGCCGTCGATCGTCAGGGAACGTTTTATGACGCCGCACGGTTGGAGCGCGCCTCTCTTCTGAACGAGGCGGCTCCGGCGTTTCCGATCGACTGGAAGGACAAAGACTGGAACAAGGCGGCGGAACTGATGGGCGATGTCGGGGTCAGGCGCGAATTGCGTCTTCACACCGCGATTGATCGAGAAAAACTACGCGCAGAAGA
>CAYFNC010000096.1:0-7170 GCA_964344345.1 uncultured Hyphomicrobiales bacterium
GACACCTTCACACTACGTCCTCTCGATGAACAGGGCGGGTTCAACGGACGGACACCTCTCACTCGACAGATCGTTGAAAAAAAGCGAGTTATCAGACACATAAAGTACACAAAAAGAATGTTCAAGCGCGCTCGTCAATATTCCGATATGCGAGCGGCGGACAATTTGCTGCATGCCGAGAAAGCTCAAATCAATGCACTGCGAAACCAGTACAACTACCTGCATAACGTGATTATCGGTAAGACGCCGTTTCACGTGGAAGTGCGGGAAAGACTCATCCAATCGGGCTTGGCAGGACCCGCCAATAAATGGCCTAAGTCCGCGAACACCAATCGTAAACCTAGCAAACCGTTTGCCGCTTAACCCTTTAAACCAATTTGCATAACTCAGCTGATTGCAACCCAGCGCGATCACGCCGGGGCGTCCAAACGCGCCCCGGTTTTTTATTGCGCTCATTTTTCACCATCAGACCAGGAGGAATTCCATGACATGGCCGTAGCAGTGACCGCTGAGAGCCGATCGCTCTCGTTTCTCAAAACATGAATGAACCTGGGGCGGGAGTCGCCTCAAACTTTGATTAGAAAGGAAACATATTATGACTAAGACCACAAACTTCGTTACCAAGACCATCGACGGGCTCGTCGCCGACTGCAAAAAGTGGGAAGACAACGAGCTCAAACGCAGCAACGAAGTGCTCTACTCGCTGCTATCCCGCTGCATGGAACTGGCGGAGAAAATCGCCAAATCCCGAAGGTGGCTACGACGCCGGAAGCCGTTGGACCTGTCCTGCTGCTGGGCAGTGTTGAAAGTGACCACACCACCAAAATCCGGTGTTTCGTCATCAACGGCACCTTGCTCAATCAGGCCCTGGAACTCATCGGCAAAGCGGCTCAGGAAGACAACGATGCTGAGACCGGTGATAGCGACATCGCCGTAAACGCGGCCGTCGATTCCGTTGCTAACGACGAGGAAGCGGAAGCTGCTTAGCGGTGAACGCCCCTCCCCTGCGTGCTGGGTGGCCAAACGTGTCACCCAGCATGCCCTTTTCCCCCAACATTCGTTTAGGAGAATCATCATGGACTACATTCCGGCCAACCATGCGTTCACCGTTAGCGTTTGAATAGGCCGCTCAGCCTTCGGGTTGGGCGGCTATTTATTGCTTACAAATTAGCGGTGTCGTTGCAGGTCAGATAACCTCAACCGCCGCCCGCTTCATCTCGTCATTGACCTCGATATAGCGCTGGGTCGTGCTCAGGTGCTTGTGCCCGGCCAACTCCATGATGACCTTCGCCGAGATGCCTGAATGGGCCAATTTCGTGATGAAGGAACGGCGACCGCTATGGCTCGATGCTCCGTCGATACCGGCCTTGCGATAAATTGTTGCGAACAACTGGCACAGACTGTTGGGACTGAAGGATTTGCCTTTTTGGGATTTGATCAGAGGGGAACCTTGCGCACCTAAATCGGCAAAAGAGGAAAGGCACTGGGCCAATTCGCGTCTCAAGCGTTTGCTAACAAAGACCGCCCGACTGACCCCGCCCTTGGTATATGCCGGCTTGAGGTGAATTTGGTCGCGCACGTCCCCATGCTGATCAACTACATCACAGATTTTCAGGCTGGCAATTTCACCGACACGAAGTCCAGCGAGATGGCTCAGCATAAAGGCGAGGCGATTACGCTGGGCATGATGTCCGTCAGCGATCACGGCCATCAACCTTTTCATCTCAACAGCAGTCAGGACCTTGGCTTGCTTCATCGTCGAAATCTCACATTAAATTTTCAATAATCTGAAAACATTATGTTTTCTGGATTGCGCGATGTCGATCAGAAGGTCAACCCCAAGGTTTCTGCGGGGGAGAGCCGGAAGATAAGGAAATATGAATTTTATTAGTTTTTGAGATCCGCTTTGCCTTCATGGGGAGACCTGCCTGCGGTGAAGTCGGACTGGAGAGAAGCTTGGCTGCATGTGAGATTCGGAGAGCCCCGGCCTTCCGACGGGCTATGCTCGAAAGTGGTGATGGCGGCCGATCAGGCGGCGGCGGAATTGGCGTCGGTTTGGCTTTCGAGGCCATCCCTGAACTTGACGTCTTGAACGACTTTTGGCAACTGGTTCGCGCCCTTCAAGCCGACCAGTTCCTTTTCCCCTCGGGCGTGGCGCCGATGATCACAAGGATGCACTGCCTGTGGTCTTCCATTGCTGGTATGGAGATATTTGCCAATCCCGGACTCTTATTGCATAGACGATACCTTGATTACCGCCCCTGATTCGAAAGCCTCCTCGCCGCCCGATCCTTGTTCGCAGCCCTCAGGCGGCTTGCCAGGATCTTCGCCATGGAATGAAAAAACCGCCCCTTGAACCCAAGGTCCTTCTCCACCAACTCCTGGATCGCATCACCCTCGATGTAAAGAAGGTCGATATCGCCCTTGGCGACCACGCGGGCGCTTGTGGGCGCGCCGTCGATGAATGACATTTCGCCGAACATCTCGCCTGGCCCCATCCGGTCGACTTCGATCCGAACCGTCTTCTCGATGGGGGCCTTGTCCTTGGACTTGTATCTGCCCACCACCCGCAAGCGCTGCTCGACGCCCGCTTCGCCTTTGGTGATAACCCAAAAACCCCGATGCTCGACATTCTGCTCGAGAATGACATCTCCGGCCGTGAAGGAGCGCGGTGTCCCAAGCCCGAGAAACGTCTCGCGCTCGCTGTCTTCCAATTCGCTGAACGTGTCCTGAAACCGCATCCTGCCATTCCTTATCTGATGGTGGGCGTCATGGCTTGCGAACCGGCCCAACCCGGGATTGATCGTTGATTCCTGAACAAACGTGACAAAGCTCACATCATTTATCTGGAATTTTACATATTTTGCGATGACAGTCTTGGGAATGCGTCAGAAGGGACTAATACATGGCGGACACGGAAATCCGATCCGGCAACGATACCGCTGATCCTCAGCAAGCCATGCTGGTCGAGCAATCGGCGGACGATTCCGTCGGAATCGTGAAAAAAGTGGATGGCGTGGTCACCGTGCTTCGTGCCAACGGCGTCCGCGAAATCGTCCGGCCGGACACGGTTCTTTTCGAAGGCGACGTTTTGGAGACGGGCGCGGACGGCTCGCTTGGCTTGGTGCTGGCCGACGACACGGCTGTTTCCATGTCCAAGAACGGCAGCCTTATTCTTGATGAGGTCATCTTCGACCCGGCCAAGAACGAGGGCGGCGTCTCCCTCTCCGCTCAGCATGGTGTGTTTACGGTGGTGGGCGGAAAATCCGCAGAATCCGACCCAGAAGCGATTACGATCAAGACACCCGTTGGACAGATCAACGTGCGCGAGGGGCAGGTCGGCATCGACCTTGGCGATGGCCGGACCCTTGCCGCCGTTTCCTTGGAGAACGGCGACGGCGCGGTCGGGGACTTCTCCGTCCGGACTGCGTCGGGAATGTTTGACTTCTCAGGCCTGCACGAACGGGTCACGGTGGACGCCATGGACGCCAAGCCGGTTCAAGGTGACCGCCTCGACCCGTTGGACGTGGTCGAGATTTTTGGCGACGCATTGTCTCGCCTTCCCATGCAATCCGTCCGGGAAAACGATTACGGCACGCAGACGGAGTTCGTCCAGGCCGATGCAAACGTCATGGATGACGGCGTCGAACCGGAGGATTTCGCAGCGCCCCCGCCAAGAGAAATGTCGCCGGGCTCCATAGATGTTGATGACGTCGGCTCCACCCTGAGAGAGCGGAACGACGGGGAAGAAGAGCTGAGCCCGGAAGACTTGGCAGAGTCTCTCGACATGGAGATCGACCTTCAACTCGCCGGAGGCCCGGAAGACGGCCCGGGCGATGGGCCGCTCCTGGAAATTCCGAATAATGATCCGTCCGAATCAGGGGAAACACCTGAATACGGCACCCCACCCCCTGTCCAAACCGTATTCCTTGGAGGCTTTGCCGATGGCCGACGGATCGGCGCGACGGATAACGGTCCGGATATCGATTTCCTGAATTCGGCAAATCTCGATGAAGGCGGCGGCGACTTTGGCGAAGAGCCGGAAAACGATTTCAACGAGCAGACCGAACGCGGGTATCAGGCGCAAGCGTCTTCGAACGCGGCTCCGTCCGTCGCAGACATCGACGTGAGCGTGGCCGAAGACCACGTCTTGAGCGGACGCCTGTCCGCCGTTGACGAGGACGGCGATCCCCTTCGTTTTCATGTCGCCGATGACGGCGCGCCCAGGCACGGCAGCCTTATCGTTACGCCTGACGGCCGTTACGTCTATAAGCCGGACGCGGAATTCTCGGGTGTCGACGCCTTCACCTATACGGTTTCCGACGGGCAGGGCGGGCGCTCCTTCGCGACCGTGGCCATCGAGGTGGAAGCCGTCAACGACGCCCCGACCGTTGATCCCCTGTCCTGGTCCATGGAAGGCGGCGAGAACTTGACGATCACCCAGGACATGCTGCTGGACGGAGCCGACGACGTCGATGGCGACATTCTCGTCGTGAGCAATCTGAAAACCGACTCTGGTGTGCTCGCCGACAATGGCGACGGAACCTGGACCTTTACGCCCGCCGGGGATTGGTCCGGAACCTTGAACTTGACCTACGACATAGGCGACGGATCGGCGACGATTTCCAATACCGTCGCCATCACCGTCGCTGAACCGGCCATCCCCCGGGAACTGATCGAGGGCGCCGCGAACAACGACCGCCTGATCGGAGGGGAAGAGCACGAGGAAATCATCGGCGGCGACGGCGACGACCGACTTTACGGCCAGGGCGGGCATGACCTTTTGGAAGGCGGGACGGGCAAAGACCGCCTTTATGGCGGCGACGGGAACGACACCCTGGACGGCGGCGCGGGAGTCGACATACTGGACGGCGGCGCGGGCGACGACGTCTTGATTGTGGACGGTCCGGAATACGCCAAGGGCGGCGACGGCAAAGACCGAATGCTGACTGCGAACGACGGCGACTTTTCCATGGCGTCTTTCTCCCAAAGCGCTTCCATCGAAATCGTGGACGGCGGCGACGCCGAAAGCCGCGTCGTCGGCACGGCCGCAAATAACACCTTGGACTTTCGCGCGGCCGAGCTCCGCAACATTTCCGAGGTCGATGGCGGCCTTGGGAACGACCGGATTTACGCGAGCCAGCAGGACGACGTAGTCAAGGGCGGCGCGGGTGACGATTACATTCTCGGCGAGGACGGAGACGACGTTCTCGAAGGCGGCGCGGGCAAGGATCGCCTCTATGGCGGTGGCGGCGACGACGTGTTGGACGGCGGCGCCGGGGCCGACATCATGGACGGCGGCGACGGCGACGACACCTTGGTGGTCGATGGCGAGGACAACGCCCGTGGCGGGACCGGAATCGACCGCATCGTGACGGCCGACGGCGGCGACTTTTCCATGGCCGGGTTTTCCAAAAGCGCCTCCATCGAAATCGTGGACGGCGGCGAGAGCGAAAGCCGCGTCGTCGGCACAGACGCCAACAACACCCTGGACTTCCGCGCGGCCGAGCTCCGCAACATTTCCGAGATCGACGGTGGACTTGGAAATGATCGGATCTACGCCAGTCAGAAGGACGACGTCGTCAAGGGCGGTGCGGGCAACGATTACATACTGGGCGAGTCAGGAGATGACCGCCTCGAAGGCAATGCGGGCGACGACCGCCTTTACGGCGGCGTGGGGGATGACCGCATAATCGGTGGCGAGGGCGACGACCGCCTATACGGTGGCGACGGCGATGATCGTCTGATTGGTGGCGAAGGCGCGGATATCATGGACGGCGGCGCTGGTGGCGACGTCCTGGTGGTCGGAGACGGCGATATCGCAAAGGGCGGAGATGGAACAGACCGAATGGTGGCCGAGGACGACGGCGACTTCGCCATGGCCGGGTTTTCCAAAAGCGCCTCCATCGAAATCGTGGACGGCGGCGAGAGCGAAAGCCGCGTCGTCGGCACAGACGCCAACAACACCCTGGACTTCCGCGCGGCCGAGCTCCGCAACATTTCCGAGATCGACGGTGGACTTGGAAATGATCGGATCTACGCCAGTCAGAAGGACGACGTCGTCAAGGGCGGTGCGGGCAACGATTACATACTGGGCGAGTCAGGAGATGACCGCCTCGAAGGCAATGCGGGCGACGACCGCCTTTACGGCGGCGTGGGGGATGACCGCATAATCGGTGGCGAGGGCGACGACCGCCTATACGGTGGCGACGGCGATGATCGTCTGATTGGTGGCGAAGGCGCGGATATCATGGACGGCGGCGCTGGTGGCGACGTCCTGGTGGTCGGAGACGGCGATATCGCAAAGGGCGGAGATGGAACAGACCGAATGGTGGCCGAGGACGACGGCGACTTCGCCATGGCCGGGTTTTCCAAAAGCGCCTCCATCGAAATCGTGGACGGTGGCGAAAGTGAAAGCCGCATCGTCGGCACAAACGCTAATAACACGTTTGATTTTCGCCAAACAGAGCTTCGCAATATCTCCGAAATCGACGGCGGCGCGGGCAATGACCGTGTCTACGGAGGCCAGCAGGACGAAGCTTTTAAGGGCGGTGCGGGCAATGACCGGTTCTACGCAGGGGACGGGCAGGATACGGCCGTATATTCCGGTGACTTTTCCGATTACGCCTTCTTGGCGCGATCCTCGAATAATTCGCTGGCTGTCACTGACAATCGGGGCGATGACGGCGTCGATTATCTGTATGACGTGGAGGCGCTTCGTTTCGGAGACGACGAATACGATTTCGGCCTCGCCGCGAAAACGGATAACGAAATTCTGGGCGGTGATGGCAGTGACTTGCTGATCGCAGAATCCCGTTCGAACCGAACGGAGATTCAGGCCTACGTTGATGAGGTCACGGGCGAGATCGTCGTTCCCTTGGTTGAGAGCCATGAACAAGGCGCGGCGAACCAAAGCACCAACCTGATCATGGATGGCGGTGACGGAGATGACGTCATATATGGAAGCAACCGCGCCGACATCCTGATCGGCGGCGCGGGCGACGACGTGCTGACGGGCGGCACCGGGCGTGACCTTTTCATGCTCGACGTGGATGGCGGTGACGATTGGATCACCGACTTTGGACTGGAGGACGCGATAATCTTCGGAACGGCTGACGTTGATGTTTGGTTCGAAGCGGACGAAAACGGCGATGCGGTCTTGAAGCTCGC
>CAYFNC010000097.1:0-7000 GCA_964344345.1 uncultured Hyphomicrobiales bacterium
CCTTCTCGGTCCGAATTATAACTTAGACGATGGACCGATTTGAGGGGGGCAGGTCAATTGCCGCTCGGGAAACGCCTGCTCCTCCCACATCTCAAGCTCTCTGACGATCCTGGCGATGGCGGGCGGGATTTTCTGGGCGTGCTTCGGGCTGTCCCACGCGAGCTGAATGATCGCGAGTTGATTGCGGATGCGGGCGATGCTGTCGCTGCGTTCTTCGTTGGTCATGGTGAGGGCGGTTAGAGGATTGCCGCCGACAGCACGGAGCCTGAAACCAACTCAGTGAGGTCGGCTGCCCTTTCGGGCAATGCCCCGCAAAGCGAGGCACACTGTACACGCAGTACCGACCTCAGCGAATTGACTTCGCAGGATCGATTGAGCTGCGTGTACAGCTCACGATGCGGGGGAGGGTCCTTGGAAGCCGTTACCGGCTTCACGACCCGCCCCGCGTCATGGGAGCAGTTTAGCACGGTTGCCGCTTCCTTCCCTGAAATCACAAATCCTGAACCCCCTCCAGCTTTCCCCGTGGTCTTGCGCCGCCGCCGTGGTGCTCTGTCGGTCAAATTCGTAATGGACGCCCGCCATGACCGACGCCCGCATCAGCCGCGCCTTTCCCGATCTGCCCGAGCCGCTCGACATGGCGCGGGGCATGCAGCTCTCGCGGGACGACATCGCGGCGGCGGGCGCGGACGCCGGGCAGGTGGCGGACCTGATCGCGCGCACGGGTCTCCTGGAGGAGATCGACGCCGCCGAGCGGACCACGACGAGCACCATCGTCGAACTGCTCGCCCGGGTCTCGGAGCGCGATCTGGAAGAAGGTCGGGACCAGGGTTTGCTCTCACCCGAGGATTTCCGCGAGGCGCTGTCCGCGAAGCGGCGCATGAGTCTGGCGCGAGACCGCGCGGTCGAGCGCGAGGATGATCGGCAGCGGTGATCGTGGTCGGGATATGGACGAATCCGCCCAAAAAAGTTAAAATTCAGACATGAACAAGATGCTCCAACAAGCCATGAGCGCTGCGCGCAATCTGTCCGACGAGGGACAGACAACGCTGGCGCGCCACATCATGGAGGAAGCCAAGCGCCTTGCTATTTTGGAAGGTCTGGCAGATGTCGACGCCGGGCGAGTCATTCCTCACGAGGAGGTGGAGCGCTGGCTTGCAAGTTGGGGTACGGAGAATGAACTTCCTCCTCCGCAATGCAAGTAATCTGGACAGAGACCGCGCTCTCCAACCTGATGCAAATTCGGGCGTATATTGGTTTGGATGATCGTGAGGCTGCGTCCCGAATGGCAGCCAAGCTTTTGGATGCGGGAAATACGTTGAAGACGTTTCCAAACCGGGGACGTCCCGCCAGCGTGGCTGGCATGCGCGAACTGGTGGTTTCCGGCACGCCATATCTTTTTGTCTATCAGGTGTCGCGAGACTCCGTGCAGATTGCGCACGTGTGGCACAGCGCTCAGGATCGAGCCTAGCATTGGCGCGTTTCCTCTTTCACCGCTCCGGCGCGGAGCGCGCGCACCGCGTCGATCAGGACGTGGCGACGGGTCAAGATCAATGTCGGCGCGAGTCCGCCATGCCGCTCGACGAAGGCGAGGCTGGTGAGCGGCGGCGCGTCCGTCCAGCGCATCAGGATCGCATCCGGGCACGTGAGACCGAGCGCAATCTCCGCCAGCTCCGGCGTGTCGTGCGTGGTTACCGCGTACCCCTCCCCGCAGAACGCGTCCGAGAGTTCCAGCCGCGCGGCGCGGTGGAAGCCGACGAGGAACAGACGAGGCTGTGACGGGGGCGTATCCATGAAGACTGCGGACGTCGCCGCATTCACATAAGTGTAGGATGCGCAGTGTAGGAAACCCGTCGGGATTCACGACCAAAAGGCTGGAGATCGTTCAGGGTTGGAGGGGCGGGGCGCGCGTCGGCTGGACGCGTGGCGGGCTTGCAGGCAGACTGAGGACCCGGATTTGCATTTGCCGGAAATCGGCTCAGGATTTAAAATAGGTCCATGAGCATCAAGATCGAAAGCACGGTCGAAAACGTTTCCGAGGAGCTTGCCAAGACTGGCGCTTCGGGCAATCAGCGCGTGTTCGTGACCGTCCTCGACGAGGAAGAGGACGCCAAGCTAGTGGAGCTTCGCCGCCTGATCGATGAGGGGCTGGCGAGCGGCGATCCCATTGACGGCGAGGAAGCGTTCGAACAGCTCCGCCGCAACCTCATTGAGAAATATCCCGAACTTGCCGATGCCCCGACTGGAGTTTAAGCCCTCGGCGCTCGCCGACCTTGCCGACATCTCGACCTACATCGCCCGCGACAATCCACGACGCGGGCTTTCGTTTGTGGCTGAGATCAAAGAGGCGTGCCGCGTGTGGGCGGAAAACCCGCTCGCGGGTCGCGGTCGCTCTGATCTTCGGGAGGGAATCAGGAGTTTTCCGCACGGAAATTACGTCGTGTACTATCTCCCACTCCCCGATGGCGTCATGATCGTTCGCGTTCTTCACAGCTCCCGCGACCATCGGCGCTTGTTGTAGTTTGGCGAATCAAATAAGTCCCCGCCCCTTGAGCCACCGGAGCTGCTCCACCCTGAAATCACACGGGTCAGAAATGCTCCCGGGAATTCCGATCCCTTTCCGTCCACCGCCCTCGAACCGCTGCGCCCAGTCGAACGGCGCGGCGGAAACGCCGAGATCGCGCAGGCGGGCGATTGCCGCCACTGCGGCTTTCTCTCCCGCCGGGTCGCGGTCGTAGAAAACCACGACGCGCGAGGCGTCGAGCCAGGTCAGGGTGTCGCGGAGTATTTCGCCCTGCCGCGCGGACAGGCGCGCGCCGAAGCTGGCGACGACGTTCAGGACGCCAGCCTCGACGCATTTCGCGACGTCGAACGCGCCCTCGACGAGGAGGACGCTGCCCGTCGCGGCGGCTTGCTCCGCCGCCACCGGATCGAGGATCAGGTTGTCGAGATTATAAAGTTCCAGCGACGGATTGAACCCGCGATAGAACCGCCACTTCCCGTCCGCCTCCTGCTCCGGCGTCGCGGCGCGCCCGAGGTGGGTCAGGATCACGCGGCGTGCGCCGTCGTCCGCGATGCCGCCGACCTGGAAGACCAGCCGCCCGGCGAGCGGTCCGCGCGCGCCCGGATAAAATCCGGAGCGAAGATAGTGGCAGGTGTCCGCCGAGATTCCCCGCGCGACGAAACCGGGATGGCTGCCCTGCTCCGTGAGGCGCGGGACGAGATCGACAGCGATCGGACGATTCTGTTTCCCGTCGTCGTCGGACGGAGCGACATCATCCGCGCGCGCCGCGTCGAGCGCGCCCCGGCAATACCCCTGATCCACGAGCCACCCCGCCGCCTCGTTTAGCTGCATGATCCGCCCGCGCGCCGCGTGCACCGCCTGCACCAGTTCGATGACCCCTCCGCCGGGTTTGCTCCGACCCGGAGCCGTGGCGTGCGCGGACCAGTCGTACCAGACGCCCGGGGCTCGCATGTGAAAGCTCGCGGTCTTTCATCCGGATGAAATGGGGAGTACCCCCAAAACTCCGACCCGGTGCACCGCCGGACATCGGCGCGCACCCCGAGATCGGCGAGGAGCCCCCGCCAGTCGCAGCTCTCCCGAATGCGGGACAGCTCGTCGGGATGGAAGTAGCGTTTCTTGGTCATGGCGAGAGGCTACCGCGCCGCCGGTGATTGGGGAATGGTGGGGTCAGGATTGGGGCGGCTTTCTTTTTCCTTCACCGCTAACGCTCCCCCTGTTCCGCCACGCGAAACGGTGAACAGGTGAGCGGAGAAAATTGAGCGAAGAGCGGAATGCAAGATTGGGTTTCTGCACAGATCATGGACAAAGCCATGACATGCGCCACCCGAAACCCCATCTTGCCAAGGGGAGCGCCCCTTGGAAGCCCCTGAGCCATGAGCGATGAAAGCAAGCCGCCGCCGTGTGAAAATGACGACCGCGCCGAACGGCTGCGGGCGTACCGGCAGCGCTACTGGCAACGCTTCCGCGAAACCCGGAAGCGCGTGTACGGCACGCTGACCACGGAGGAGTACGCCGCCGTCGAGCGCCGCGCCGAGGAAGCCGGGCGCGCGGTCTGGACGCAAATCCACGCCGAGGCGGAAGCCTACGCCCGGGGCGGCTACCTGCCCACCAAGGATATTGAAAAACGCCTCCGCGAACGCATTGGCGAGCTCAGGCGCATCGGCAACAACGTCAATCAGATCACCCGCGCATTCCACGCCCAGGGCGATTTCGCCGGGCGGGATTTCGTCGCCGAGCTGCGCGCGCTGGAGGCGCTCATCCACGCATTCGTAAAGCGCCCGTGGGGCGACCCGCCGAGGCGTACACCGAAGCCGCGACCCGCTTCGATCTCGCGGCGAGTCGGCTGGCGAGTTTGCAGCGGGGGCGCACGCGGCGGGAGCTCGAGCGGGGGCGGGAATGGTGACGGCAGGCGTTTGCGAACGGTTGCCCGATCACGTAAAACAGTGTCGAATCATGACCGTCGTCACCCGGACCGGAAACGACACCATGCGCATCACCCGCGACATTCAAGACAAGGGCGTGGCGGAATGGCTCCGCACCGTGCCGGAAAGCATGCTGGCGGCGTTCAAGGCGGAAGCGGAAGCCGACGAAGAGCTTGCCGCCGCCATTCGCTACAGTCTGGAGCATGACGACCCCGCAGACAATCTGACTGCCGATGAGTTTTTGGCGGCGGTCAAACATTCGTAGCGCTCGCCGCCCGCGCGTTTTTCAATAATCCTGAACCGGAGTATACTTATCCCATGCCAACACTGTTTGACGAAGCCGTGGAAAAGGTGCGCCGTCTTCCCGAGGATGAGCAGGACGCGATTGACCAAATCGTGCTCGATGAACTCGCGGATGAGGAAGTGTGGCAGCAGATGTTCACCGCGACCGCTTCCGCGCTCGACAAGCTCGCCGAGCGGGCGCTGGAAGCAGACGAACGCGGAGAAACCACCCCTCTCATCTTTCCGCACGCCAGATGAATTCCCGCGCGACTCCCGAATTTTAGGAGTGTTTTCACGCGTTGCCGACCCGGGTGCAGCAACAAGCCGAAGCGGCATATCAAATGTGGTCGGCGGAAGCGGCTGACGCGCATTCTGATCCGGGCGCTCAAGAAAACAGTCCGGGGAGCGCGACGCTCGCGGACGTGCAGTACTGGCTGAATCATTTCGACGCGCACGCCGGAGGCGGACGGCTCGACGGTTTTATAGTCGAGAATACGCTGGACGACCCGGCGACCTATGAGGACTACCACGGCTTCTCCACCACCGCGCCTGAGAAGATGCTCTTGTCCTTCGTCTCCACCGCCGCGACATCCTTGGCGCTCCTTGGCAACGCGGACATTGCGAATTTGCTCTCACGCCACGACTTCGATTTTCCGGGTATGAAAGAACGCAAGACCGCGCTCTATGTCCTCGTGCGCCAGCAGGACATGGGCACGTTCGCCTTCATCCTCTCGCTCTTTTATACCGAGCTCATGAATGCGCTGCTTCGCGATCGGGGCGGCAGGCTCCCGGTCTGGCTGCTCCTCGACGAATTCGGACACCTCACCATTCCCAATTTCCCGGTCTTCGCCACCACCGCCCGGAAATACAAGGTCGGCTTCTGGCTCATTCTCCAATCCCTCGCCCAACTCACCGAGCGCTACGGCGACACCGGCGCGCGCACCATCCTCGGCGGGATCGGGACGGAGTCGTATTTCGGGGGGATGGACTTGGATACCGCGCACGACATCTCCGGCAGACTCGGCACCGCGTTTCGCCTCGACTGGCTACAGCCGTCCGCAGGCCTCCACGAAAAACCGCTCATGCGCCCGGACGAACTGATTCGTCTCCGCGACAATGATCTCCTGGTCCTCCACGCGAACCGCGACCCGGTGCGGCTTGCGACCCTGCCGTTTTATCACCGGGGGGACCTGCGGAAGCGGGCGGCGATGGGGGCGGTGGGGTTGCCGGGGGTGGGAGAACATTAATTGACATCGGGGAAATGGGCAGAAAAGAGTGTTCCCCATAAGGGATGGGAATGCATCGGCATGGAGGACCTTGGGGAACCCTCTACGATCTGTGAGATGTGCGAGATACGGGAAATCCGCTACGTCCATTATATGAGGCATCCGGATTATCCGGACGTTTTGGGGGTCGGATGTATTTGCGCAGAAAACATGGAGCAAGATTACCGCTCCCCACGCGAACGAGAGAAGAGACTGCAAAACGCCCAGCGGAAAAGAAAGAACTGGCTATCCAGAAAGGGATGGCGTCTTTCGAAAAAGGGCAATCCGACTATTCGAACCGATGGCTATCGGATCACAATTTATCAGCTGGAAAATCGTAGCTGGACCGGGGTAATCGAGAATTTGGCAACCGGTGAACGACATTGGGCTCGACGGGAATATCAGACCGAAGACAAAGCTAAGATGGGGGCGCTGGACGGTCTCCTTTGGCTGAAAGAACGTGAATAATAAGCAAATCATACCGATTTAGCGCAACAATACCCCGCCCACGCCTCCATAAGCCCCCGCCGCTTCTCAAACAAATCAGACCGCCGATACGCCGCCTCCACCTTGTCCGCCAGCGTATGCGCCAGCGCAGCCTCCGCGACTTCGCGGGGCGCGTCCGTACACTCCGCAGCCCAATCCCGGAACGTCGAGCGGAAGCCGTGCGCCGTCAGGTCGCCGCGTCCCATGCGTCGCAGCGCCATGAGGAGCGCCATGTTCGAGAGCGGCTTGCCCGCTTTCGCGCCCGGGAATACGAAGTCTCCCGCGCGCAGCGTCCGCATGTCGAGGAGGATCGCCACGGCGGGCGGGGAAAGCGGGACGCGGTGCTCGTTGCCCGCTTTCATGCGGTCGGCGGGAATGGTCCAGACCGCCTGGTCCAGATCGATTTCGTCCCATGTCGCGCCGATGATCTCTCCGGTGCGGGCGGCGGTCAGGATGGCGAGGCGGAGCGCCTGCGCGCCGGTCCCGGCTTGTTCGGCGAGCCGCGTCCAGAATGCGGGCAGTTC
>CAYFNC010000098.1:0-6987 GCA_964344345.1 uncultured Hyphomicrobiales bacterium
CCTGGACCGGCCGTGGTCGCGCCCCGCTCTGGGCCAAGCCCTATAAGGACGAGGGCCGGTTGGACGAGATCGCGATCTAGGCGGATTTCAGCACAGCGTATTTTCCGCCACCCGGAAATAATGCCGATATCCATCACTCCGCTTCGCCACATAGCCCTTGGCCACCAACAGCGCCATATACTCCTTGGCCGACCGCTTGGAAACCCGCGCTTTTTTGACCAGTTCGGAGAAATGGATTTCCCGAAAATCGCTTGAAACAGGATCATAAAGGCCCAAAAGAAACTCCATCACCCGCCTGTGTCCCGGCCGAAGCTCCATGTCGTTCATGACCCTGGCGCGCCAGTGGTTCAGGACCACATTGGCTGCCCTGGCCTCGCCCAAGAGCTTGTCGCGGTAATGATTCAGGGCATCGGTGAAAAAGGCCGTAACCTCCTCTCCCTTGCCGATGCAGGATTTGATGTCCCGCAAGCCCGCCGCGATCATGGCCTCCATCCTGGCCATCCGCTCCATCAATTCCGAATACGATGCGTTTTCCATTTTGTCGTTACCATTTGATAATAACGTGCTGGATTATAAAAAGCTTACGGGGATCCAGGGATAAAATAACGCCAATATTTATCCTGTCTCACATACTGCTGGAATTGATATCGTGTAAATCCTGTTTCAGCGTTACCGCCAATGATTTATCCAGCAAATTCTCCAATCCGTGGGGCATTTCTTCTGGCGATAAACGGAGAATCGATGCCGCTTCGAGGCAATCGAGTGCCGGCAGGAGGTTGATTTGTAAATTGCCATGCAACAGCGCCCATGCGCGTTCCCTGATGATCCTTTTCATGACCCCATGAAGGCTTGAACGGCTTGTTTCAGCCATGCGCAAACAATACGCCACATCCCCTGGAGAAAGCCCGCAGCCGTAAAAGCCGCCCGCGTCGATATCGTTCAGGATGCGCCCGCTTCCTTTGACGGCGCAAGGAATCCTGTTTAAATCCGCCAAGACCCGGACGGCCTGGAGCAATTCATGGCGGCGATGGGCTTCATTGGAGCGGCTGTTCGGGTTCGGCTCCGCCAGACTCTGTTCGGCCAAGCGTTCCAGGGTGTCCGCGATCTCTGCGCGAAAACCGGTATCGAAAAGCCGCGCCTCCCACGCCAGTTTCGCGGCATGGGCCGTCCAGATCAGGCTTGGCGGCCCGCCCGGCCAACTCGAAACGAAGTTTTCCGGCGTGAGGATCGATCGGAGGGCGTCTTGAAGCGAGCGACGCCGCAATTCCAACACGTCCTCCCGCCCCGCGAGATGGAGGGCATCCACGGCAAAAGTCAGGGCCTTCAATCGTTCGGGAGCGTCGGCCCGGGGGAGCAGGGCGTCCCATGTCTGGTCAAGGGACAGCGCTTCGACGAGCCCCTTTTCGAACGCGCCCGCGCGCCGTGCGAGTCCGCTGTCCTTATGCTGGGAAGCAAGCCGATGCAGTTTCGCGAACGTCATCAGGTTTTGCGCGCTCAGGGCATGAAGGCGGCGGGGCTTGTGGAACGCGACAAGAAGCAGAACCATTCCCCCAAGGGTCAGGGCGACAAGATGCCCCAGGACCAGATCGCCATCGCCGATGATCGCCATGCCGCCCCAGGCCATGGCGGCGATTCCGGCCAAGGTTCCAAGCATGGAAGCGGATAAAAGGCCGGTGGTCGTTGCGACGCCCCAATATGAGCTCCGTGTGCGATCAGCGTAATAATTTCGCCAAAGAATGCGCACTCCGATGACCGGATCCGACGAAGGGACATATCCAAAAGGCGACCACGACGCATAAGGTTTCGAGATTTCCATATTCAGCGCCGTCATGGCGAGAAACGGCAATAATCCCAGCAGGACCGCAAAGCCGAACCCGAAATGCCACGCATCGACCAGCCCCGATGCATAATAAAGGGAGCCTCCCACGGGCAGCGTGACCGGGAAGGCGGCGATGACGAACGGAAGCACGGTGGCGCGCCAAGGAGCCGATGCGCCGTTGTCATAATTGATCGGGCCGGAACTGTCGCCTCCCGACGTGAACCAGCCCAGGAAACAGCCGATCGCAATCATTCCGGCAAGGATCACGGCGCCGCCGACGATTGGGGAGCCGCCGTGAGCCGTTTCACCGGAAAAGAAATGCAGCCCCAATACCGCCAATCCGAACAAAAGGGAGGCGACCGTCACGGCCGAAACGATAATGCCGACCGTCACGGCGGCGCCCTCGAAAGCCCTCCGTGCCGTATTGGATACGAGCCGTATGCGCGCCGGCTCGGTTGCGGCGATAAAATAAATGCTGGGCGCGAGAGCGGCCACGAGCCCGCTGAGCAGGATGACCAGGTTCAGGTCCATCTCGTTTAGATCGAGGATCACCACGGCGGAAGCGCCGAACACGATGCCCGCCATCCAAAGCACGCCGATCTGAGCGCCGAATACGCCCCCCCACAGGACCCGCCGCGACACGCTTGGAAATGCCGGTTCGGTGTTCAAGTGAGCGGCCCGGGAGACGGCGTTTCCTTGCGGAAGCATGAAACGCGGCAGTCCGTTCCACAGTCTCGCCAACAAAGGGGGCGTTCCCGCCGGATCGTGTCCCCCATCCTCTTCGAGGGCGATATAGGACGTGAGAAGGTTCGACGATCGGGATCCCTTGGAAAACATCAGATCATGGTCTTCGGCGGAGAGGGAAAACCTGGCTCGAAGGTCGGCCCGCCGTTCCCTTTCCGCAATGAAGCGGGCAAGCAGCATTCGCTCCGCAAGCGCCAGAACGCAGATGGCCAGCCCGAAGCCCTGATAAAGCAGGACGGAGCTTGTGAAATCCGGATCGTGGGCCAAGGCGGCCGCAAGGATGCCGACGGGAACCCCCGCGATGGTGAACACCAGGAACGGGATGTGGGCCGTCATCACGGCGACCACGACATTTGCGGTCTTGTGATCGCCGTTCAGGTAATGCCCCAATTCGTGAAAGACGATGAAACGCTGGAAGGCCATGCGTTCCGCAGCGGATGAAAGACGGCCGAGCCATCTCTTGAGGCTCTTGCGCAAGACGATCACGAGATCATGGCGACCTTGCCTCCGCACCTCGATGGCGTAACCGGGATCCATTGCCCAGCGAACCGCCAAACGGGTGCGGGCATAGGCGCGTGATGCCCCCAGCAGCCCCATGGCGTCGTCGGCGAAGGCGGCAAGGTCGTCGGGCGGAGGCTTGTCGGCAAGGCGCGGCCGGCGGGCATGCCTTATTATAAAGACGAACGCCAGGACAAGCGTGAGGATGGAAGCGCCCAGCCAGGCCAAGAGCACGATGATGGAAAGACCGTCCAACAGGCCTCCCTTGATGTCCGTGGCTTCCAGCCTGGCGAGCGGCATGGCGGCCAGTCCGGCCATGGCGCACTGCGCGACAATCAAGGCAGCCGCTCCCAGGGCGGCCATGAATTGCCAGGGCCATGGCCCCAGATAGGGCGGCGAGCGTTCCGGCCGGGGAAGAAGCAATGCCGGGGAAACGGCGCAAATGAAGATGATGATCGCAAGATTGTCAGGGGATGCGAGATGGTCCAGCATCAGGAATCGCCATCGTCCTCCATCACCTCGATGGATTCCGCCAGGGCCAGGGAACGGGCCAGCATGGCGCGGACATCCGCTGTTTCACCCTGACGGCGGGCCTTCCGATAGGATCGTTCCAGGGCCTCGATCGCGGCCTTGAAGTCGGCGTTCCTTGCCTCCTCGGCTGCGATGTTGTCCATGATTGCCTCGTGCAAGGCGCTCTCGGTGCGTCCACGCCTGTCAACCGGCAGAAAGGCCTCGACCCCGGCCTTGGCGACAAATTCGACGATGGGGATGCAGGCCTCGAAGAGCTTGACGAGTTCCGGCGGAAAAGAGCCTGCGCCAAACCCCAGCCCCGCCGACAGGCCGCCACCGCCAATGGCTCCTCCCTGGGCGTAACGGGCAAGGAGAATATCGGCCGCGAACTCGAACTCGGGCGTGAATTCCCGGGACAAGGCGATGGCGAGTTGCGATTCATTGATGGATCGTTCGCCGGGCGAGTGGATGGAGGCTTCGTAGCGCTCAAGTCGCTTCCGGGCCTCGGCGTTTTCCGGATACCTGCGCAACACCGTATGCACCAGGGCGATCGCCTCATCCGGGTCGCCGGACCGAAATTCCGCATCGGCCTTCTCGAACATCATGCGGAGAAGAAATTCGGTGGGAAATTTGACGGTGGCGGACATGGGCGCTGTCCTCAGGGCCTCAGGAATGCGAACTCATCGGCGCCGAGGGCCTTCTCCACGATCTTGGTTTTGGCTCTGCGGGCCAGCCGTTGCACGGAGCCGAGATCGACACTGTCGTCACGGCTTTCATTGTACGTATCCCAAATGACCCCCCAGTCCTCCTCGCAATCGAGCAGCTGAAACAAGACATCGATCTGCTGCGAGGACAACACGAGCGGCGCCAATCGCGTGATCGCATCGTCCAGTTTCGTCGTCTTGTCCGGATCCTGGAGAAACCTGCGGTCCCTTATCCCTCGCCGGGCCAGGACGCGCTTTCGAAGGTCCTCCTTGAATTTTTCCATCTGTCCTACCCGCCCATTCCGTTCGCACGAAGATTGCCGCTCCAAGGGGGGCAGGCCGTCCATGTCCTCGCAAGGATGCGCCACAACATTTTGGAGAATGCCAATGTTCCCGTCAATCTCAGCCTTGCATGAAATCGCCGCCCCAAACCGGGCGAAACGATTATCCGTCAGCCGTTTTTTTGCTGTCCAAACTGTCCATTCCGTCCAACCGGTGAATCCCTGTCCAAGGCGGCCTCGGATGCAAGGGCCTCGATTGATACGGTCGAAATTGCATGACGGAAAACCATCGAGACGGAAATGACCGGCATCTCAAAAACCAACGGCGCGGGATTTGACCAGGGCGGGGAAAATCAGACTTCAACCCTTCCGGTCTGTTTCGTGCTCAAGGACGTCATTCAGACGATCGACGGAGAAATGTATCCCGTTTTGATCCGGCGCGGCATTGGTTTCGATAGGCCGGAAGACATCGGAGATGCGCTCCTGGCCTATAAATTCAAACTCGACCAGGACCAGGTTCGTCTTGTCAAAATGCTCTGCCGTGGCGCGAAAAACAGGCAGATCGCCGACGCTTTCGGGCTCACCGAAGAAAAAACCGCAGCAAGCCGCGTTGATGCCGTCAAAAAGAAAATGAACGCCTGGAACCGCACGGAGATTCCGATTATCGCGGCGCGATATGGGGTCGGTGTTCATGACGCATCTAATGGGGAACAGGAAAACTCCTGAATTGAACGGGATAATTCCTTATCGCGAGACAGTGACTCGCTTTACCTCGAAATGTCATGCTTTTCATTAATGACGATGCGATCGGAAAATTAAACGAAATTGCATGAATTAAAACATTTCTCGCGGTTTTCGGAAAGGAGTTCCGCTATGTTCGAAAAAGGCAATTTCAACAACACCAAACCCGATGAAAGCGAAAGTTTCGCCTTCAGGCCGGAGCATTCCACGGGAACGCAGGTCGACAACGGTTTGGGCAGCGAATTGGTCGCCGAAAACGAGGCCGGTTTTGCGGGAGGGCCGTCCAACGACATAAATCCCCTGCTTATCTGCATAGGCCTCGAAATCTTCCACATCGTTTTGCATTTCGCGTCCATCGTCGAGACCCTCGACAATATCGGCTTCGTCGCGGAAACCTATTTGGCCGACATTCCGATCCTTAATCTTATCTTCCAATACACGCCCGACGTCACCTTCCTGCATTTTTTGTCCCTGTTCGCCGCCCTCGTGTTTGTCGGCACCCCGATCCTGGTCTGGAAAAGGATCCTGAAAGGCGTCGACTTTACAAAGCTCAAGCACAATCTCGACGTTCTTCTCCTGACCGTCACCTACCTGCCCGTGATCGCCCTCGAATTCGCCATGATGAATTACCGCATCGATCTCGGCGTGAACTCCGTCTGGGTGAATCTCAGCAGTTACGCGGAAAGCATATCGGTGGCGTTATCGATTTTCTTCGTGATCACAAACGTGGCGACGGCCTATGCGACCGCCCGTTTCTCCACCCCCGACACCAGATTTTGAAAGAGAGGACGCCATGTTCAGAATCTCCCTGCTCCTGTTGGCCATTATTTTCTCGGCATTTCCCGTTCACGCGGAGGAAAAGGTCTCAATTCAGGTCATCGTGGACAATTCGGCGGCGCTTCAGAACCAGAAAGAAGCGGCCAACGCCAAAAAGAGGCTGTTTTTCCTTCTGAGCGAACTCCGCAAGAAACGGGGGTTCAGGAATGCCGCCGTGACCGTGATCTCGACCAACAACCCGAGGACCCTGTGGAAAGGGCGGCCGAAGGATGTTTTCAGGAATGGCGCGGAACTGCTTTCCAAAATCGAGCCCGTCGAAAACGGATGCTCGGACCTGGTGGGCGCTTTTGGGCAGGCTCGGGACAATCTGGCCATCGAACGGCCGGACAAGAAGGTGGTGATCGTGATCGGCTCCATGATTCACACCGGTGTCCCCTGCGAGAAGAAGACGATCACGCTGCCCCAGGACGCCCCCAGGAACCTGGACCTCGGCTTCATGAACGACACCAAGTTGATTCTGCATTGGTGCCATGCCTTGCAGAAAAGTCCCTGGGTGCGGCTTCTGCGCCACCAGCGGATAGAGGACGTCGAACTCCATGACGAGGCCTCGACCCTGGCCGTGCTCAAAAAAGGTCTGAGCGAGGGAGGGATTTGACATGATGGCCCGGATTATCCCCTTGGCTTTCGCCACGTCTCTCCTGGCCGGGGCCGCCTTCGGGCAAGTCGCCATCGTGACGCCCGAGACCACGGGAACGATCAGCGTCACGGCGCACAACGAGAGCCAGTTCGCCACAGGCTTCAGGCTCAAGGCCGACCATGCGCGGATCGACGACGCCGACCTGCGAAGCCATCTCCGTGACTTGCCCTTGGCGGCGACGGGCGGGGAAGCGGTGGCGGGGTTCGATTTCGATCG
>CAYFNC010000099.1:0-6972 GCA_964344345.1 uncultured Hyphomicrobiales bacterium
GGCGAGCTTGGCGAGGCTTCGTTCGACCAGCAGGCGCTCCCGGTGCAGCATGGGGTTACCTTGCGATGCCCGGGGTGGCGTAGGGATAGACTTGCAGATCCGGCGCCACCGGCGTGTTCGGGTAGCCGGGGATCGGGGCCGGCGGCTCCGCCCGGGGTGTGTCGTCCGGCCTTTGGCGGTCGTCCGCGGGCACGATGCGGTCGTCGTCGGTAAGCCGGATGTCGCGGACGAGCACGATCTGCATGCGGCTTCCGGCGGGAACGGTGAGGATGGGCCGGGAATCCGCGTTCTCGGCGATCATCTGCTTGACAATGGCGGAGACGTCGTCCTGCCACTTCTCGAGCGCCTGACCGGTCGGCGTGGTCCGCGTCACCAGCCCGGAGCCGAACTCGCCAGTGACGGTGGGCTGGGCGGTCAAGGCGGTGACCAGGGCTTCCAGGGTGGTGATGAGCAGCGGAACGCCGTAGCGTTCGACATAGCGGCGGTCGATGTAGCCGATGGCGCCGGTGCGGCCCATGGGATCGGCGGTACTGGCCTCGATGCGGAGTTCCTTGCGCCGGGGGGTGACGATCCGTGTCCACTGGATGGGGATACGGGTCTGGAGCGCGGTACCGATGCCGGCATACCGGCCGATGACCTTGGAGCCGGCCGGGATGAGGATGCGGCGCCCGGCGGCGCCGTAGACATGGCGCTCGACGGTGCCGCGGGCCTCCCCTTCCAGTTCGGTGACGATCTCGCGGTCCAGGCTGATGGTGATGGTGCGGTCGGCGGTGACGACGCGGGACCAGTCGATGCTCTCTCCGGTTTCCGCCTCTTTTACATGCCGGATCCAGGCGGGCGTGCCGCCCTCGGCAAGACCGGTTTCCCGCCTGGCGTTCACGGCCTCAAGGACGGCGTCGAGGCCGGGGCGGTAGACGGGCCGGGGCGGCTGTCCGGCGATCCGGACCGGGACCGTCGCGACACCGCCGCTGCCGTCGTGGGTGAGGATCAGTTCGGCGGTCCGTTCGCCGCCCGCCCCGGCGAGCTTCAGGGTCACGGTGCAGCCCTCGCCCGGCACTACCTTTCGGGCGGTGCAGTCCTCCTCGACAGCCAAACTCTGACGGCTCCCGGCAACGCGGACGGCACGGATCGTGGCCGTTCGCTCGCCGCTGTTGCGGACCTCCAGGCTCTGCCAGGGATTCCGGGTGGTGAGGGTCACTTGCTGAGGGTGGACCTCGATCCGCGCGGGATGCTTGGGCACCTCGGAGGCACCCGGCGCGGCCATGGGGAAGAGCTTGCGCACGTCGTCGTGGCTCTCCTCGATGGGCTGGGCGGCCTGCTCCGGGCCATCGTCGCAGCTCGCCAGCAGGGCGAGGGCGCAGAGGGGAAGGACTGCAAAGGTCTTCCGCATGGGTTCCCTTCCCTACGCGCCGCCGTCACGAGGCAGGATGCACACCACGGCATCGCCGTTCCTCAGCGCCAGCCGGGGACCGGGGCTGTGGACGGCGATGACCTCGTCGTTGTCGCCCAGCAACTGGGTGTTGGCCGGGTTCTCGACGCCTTCGACCACCTCGAACACGCTCGGGCGCCGCGCGGTGTGTTCGCGGCCGGCGTAATCGAGGAAGATCCAGACCCCGTCCGTGCATACCCGGGAAGGTGCGATGGCCTCGGCGTCCGCGAGGGAACGGGCGTAGATCTCGAACCCCGAGTCGTCGCCGCAGCGCCACTGGTCGCGGTCGAGCGGGATGGCGGGGAAAATAGCGGCCTCGTCGGCCGTCTCCGCCGCGGCCTCGTCCCGTTGCGGCTCCTCCGGTTCGGCATGGATGAATACGGTGAGGTCGGGGAGTTCCTTGGAGTTGAATCCCTCGGCGCGGAGATAGAGGCTGTAGACCCGCCCGCTGGCACCGATGAGCGTCAGGTTGGTGTCGATACCGGCCCGCTTGGGAAGGATGGCGAGCATGTTGGGGCGCACCTTGCCGGCCTCGAACAGGGCAGCGTCGCCGAGGTAGAAGTCCTGGATGCGCTCCCAGTCCGGCAGGATGACTGTGGTGGCCATGGAATCCCGCAGGCGAAGACGGATGATCTTATGGGGGTGCCAGGCCTCGACCACCACCGTCGGCTCGGCCTGTCCCTCGGTGGCCTCGGGCTTGTCGAAGGCCCGGCCGATGAGCCCGAGCGGCCGTAGGGCGTCGCGCCAGAGCGGCGGGTATTTTCCCTTCTCCTGGGCGGTAATGTCCCCCTGGATGCGCCGTTCCAGGGGACTCGCGGGCACGGCGTAGCCGGTACCGAGGTCCGGCAGGGCCTGCTGGGCATGTGCCGGGACGGCGACGGCCGCGAGCGTGGCCACTATCAAAACTGATCTAATCATTCTCCAGTCACCTCGTGCACCGAATAGGCGGTCACCGTGAACCCGAGCGGGTTGACGTAGCGGTCGCGGTAGTCGACCCGATGCTCCTCGTAATCCACGGTCATGGTGGCGGCCATGCGCCGCGTTCTCTGCAACTGGCCGTCCTGGAACAGCCGGGCGGTGAACTCGACGCGGTAGAACCGGTCTCCCAACGCCAGCACGGTCATTCCGTCCGCCTCCACGGTTTGGCTGACCCCGGCCTTGACCAATTCCGGCCACTCCCTCGCGGTGTTGGCGGCGAACGCCTTCCACACCCGGTCCGAGGAGCGCCGCCGGATGGTGCCGCCGTCGTCCCAGTGCTGGGCCATGGCCTTGGCGTCGGGCACGATGGTGTGGCGGATGAGGATGTATTCCTTGGCCAGTTGCTCGGTCATGAGCTCTAAACCGCGCATGGTCCGTTCGAAGGGCTCGATGCGCACCACCTGGGCGCCCTTGTCCTGGAAGGTCACCAGCATCGGCACCACGCGCACCAGCGGGGTGAGCGTGATGATGGCGCCCCCCTGGACGATGTTGAGGACGACCGACAGGCAGGCGACGGTGGCGAACACGTAGGCCGTCCACCAGTTGCGCCGGTGTTCGAGGGGAGCCGCGTCCATGGACGCGGGATAGGCGCCGAGCCGGTCCGGCCCGCCGTCGGTGCGGGCGGGATCGAGGCGAGGCTCGTCCGGCTTCCGGCGTCTTCTCAATGTGGGCAGCTTGAACGCCATGACTCTCAGGCTCCGAGGAAGGGCTGGGGGATGTGGACACAGGCGCAAGGCGAGCCCTTGAGGTCGTTGCGCCCGCCGCCGATACCGGCCGGGCCGCGCTGCATGTCTCCGGCGCAGGCGGCGAGGACGGCAGCGGCGGTGAGGAGGAGGATCAGTCTCGTGCTCATGGTCGGGTCCCTTCGGTCGGAAGCTGCAGGGAGATGTAGGTGAGCGCATTCGGATCGGCCCCGATGAGCGCGGCCGTTCGTGCGAGGGCCGCGAGGAAGGCGCCGTCCCGCCCCTCGAGGCTCGGTGGATAGGTCTCGGCCAGGGTTCGATAGGCGGCCAGCAAATCCCGCTTGCGGGCATCGGCGGCAGAGGCGCGGGGAGAACCACCGCCGTACCGGCCGGCGGTTTCCACCAGCAGCGCCCGGGTCCGGTCGTTGGCGTCCTCCGCGTCCCGGCGCAACGCCAGCCAGAACCGCTCGATCTTGTGGAGTTCCAGGAAGGTGGCGTAGTGGCCGGCCAGCGCCGCGACGACGCGGGCGCGGAATGCATCGGTAATGGCTTCCGGCGTGGTATCGCTTTCCGGGGCCGGCTCCGGCAGGTCGATGCCGAGGCGCCCGGCCAACACGAACAGGTGGTTAGGCAACCGGACCGGGATTCCGCTCGCGGTGGTAACGGTGCGGGTTCCGGAATGAAGCGGGTTGCCGAATGCCGCCGGCGTGGCGACGACTTGAGAGCCAACATTCTCGGCCGCCGCCCGGGCATGGCTGTGCCGGATGTCGCTCATGGCGTAGGTGGTATGGTCGAGGCTGGTCAGCCGGGCAATGATCGCGGCGTTGGCGAGCGGCGGGTCCTCGAAGATGGTGTCGAGCAGGGCACGCATCTCCGTGGCCTTGGCGTTGCGCCGGGCAAGCGCGGCCTCGTGGGCGGCGATGGTGTCCTGGTGCGGATCCATGGTGCCCAGCAGTTCCGCCTCGGCCACCTGGTCGTTGTGGATGGTGACCGCGTCGCGGACCAGGGTCAGCATCCGCGCCCGCATTACGCGGGCAATGGCGTCGGGCGGAAACGGACGGTCGCTCCGATCGGAAGAGGCCGGGGTTGGCGGTTGAATCGTCCGACCCGCCGACGCCAGGATCCCGGGCAGGGCGGCGGTCCGGGTGCGCTCGGAGAGGATCGTGATCACCCGGAACAGCTTGGAGGAGACCAGGAGGCGGGCCGCGGTATTGACCCGGGCGGCCTCGCGCAAGGTCGTGGCCCGGCCTGCCAAGACGACGATCTCACGCAAGGTTCCCGCGTCGTCGCCCGGGCCCCGGCGCACCGCCAGGGCGGTCGCGTAGGCATCCAGGTTAGCCTGACGGTTCCGTTCGCGGATGTGCTGGAACCGTTGGCGTGGATCGATGCCTTCTTCGGCGGGAACGGGAACAGTTGCGGTGGGCTTCTCGGGCAGAACCAGGGACCCAAGGTCCGGAAGCGCGAAAAACGAACCCGCCGGACCGGCGGAGCCGGTGATCCGCGCCACGAGGTCATGGGCGGCGTGCTCGGCGGCGCGGGATTCCAGCTTGGCTTGCTCCAACGCAAGGTCACGCAGCCATTCTCCGAGCCGGGCGGGATCGAACACCGGACACGGCGTCGGGCAGCAGCAGGGAAGAATCGGGTTCGGGCAACCCGGCGGGCAGGCTCCCGCCGGAACGGGCACGGCTAGGACGGCGACCATGATCGCCGCAGCAATTCCCGCGCCGGCCTTCATTCGCGGGGCTCGGTGCCGGCGGCGGCAAGGCTCGGCGACCGGTCGGCGGCGATGGCGGCGGCGGATCGCATCTCCACCTCGGCGGCGAGCAGCGCCAGCATGACATCGAGTTGGCCGGCGATGTGGAGCAGCACCTCGGTGTTGACCGCCATGTCGCCCCGCAAGGTGGTCGAGGTCTCGGCCGCGCCCTTGAGGGTCGCCAGGTCCTCGCCCGCCCTGGCGACCCGTCCGCGGCCCCAGGTGGCGGTTGCGTAGGCCTCGACGGCGGCGTCGCGGGCGGCGGCGCGGCGCACCTCGGTGATGCGGATCTTGCGCTCGGAACCGACCCGCGCCTGCGGTGCGTAAAACACCTCGCGGGCAAAGGTGCGGGCGGCCGGCACGCTCGCGAACGGACTTGTACCGGTTCCGGTGGAGCCCAGGGTCTCGCGCAGTTCCGGGGGCAGTCGGTCGAGGAGCCGGGCGGGATCGAGGCGGGTCAGTTCCCGGACATCGCGAAGGACGGCGGAGACCTCGCCCAACGGGATCGCCCCGGACATCCCCAGCGCGTCGGCGTAGCGTCCGACGTCGGCAACGATCCGGTTCAACTGCGCGACCTGGGCTCGCGCGGCCGAGACCACCTCCTGGGTCCGGGCGATGGCCGTCTGATCGAGTACGGGAACGCCACCGGCCGAGGCCGGGGAGGCAAACAGCAGGACGGCGGTGATCGTGACGTTGAGGCGGTTCGGGTTCATCAGATCTGCTCCATGTAGATCTCGGGCCAGGCGGCCCCGTGGGCGTCCGCCAGTTCCCGGGCGAGGTCGCGGGCCGCCTTGTCGGCGTAGAACAGCTTGATCCAGCGCCCCAGCGCGCTCAGGTCCACGTCGACGATGACGCTTTCACCGCTGCCGCGCTTGATCAGCACCGAACGGGGATGGCGGCGGCAGACCTTGAGCTGCTGGCCGATGAAGGCGACGTCACGGTCGTTCAGGTTCCAGCCCTCGTATTCCTCGGGCGCCGCCGAGCGGTTCTGCAGGAAGTAGCGGGTCTGGCACTGGGTGCGGATGGCGCTGGCCACCGCCGCGCCGCAGTTGTCCACCGCCTGCGGACGCTGGAAGGCGCTGATGCAGGCGATGCCCCGCTTGCGGTACTCCTGCAGGAACTTGAGGAAGGCGCGGACCGCGATCTCGTTGGCCAGCACCGGCTCGGTCTCGTCGATGAAGATGGTGCCGATGGAGCCCGTCTCCTCCAGCACCCGTTCGATACGGTGCAGGATGTAGGTGAGCACGGCGCGGGCCTTCTCCGGATCCTCGTAGAGGGTGGTGAAGTCGAACACGGTCCAGCGGTTGGAGATGACGTCGAGGGTGTCGCGGGGCGCGTTGAACAGCTCCCCCATCATCGCCGGCTCGACCCACTTGCGGAGCGCGACGGCGGTCTCGCCCTTGGGATCGAGGGCGCCGTAGGCATTGGCGAGGGAGCGCTCGTCGCGGCCCAGCGCGTCGAAGGCGGTATCGACCAGGAAGTTCATCTCCTCCGCTGAATCCGGATCGTGCAGGCCGGAGATGCTCTGCAGCCAGGTCTTGGCGAACTCCCGGTTCTCGGGCGTGTCGTTCATCTGCAGAGGATTGAGACCCACGTCCCCGGCGTTGTTGCCGAAGCGGATGTAGTGGCCGCCGATGGCGGCGGTGAACACCTCGAGCCCGAAATGGCGGTCGATCATGAACGACCGGAAGGCCGGGATGCGCATGGCCATGCCGTTGAGGAACGCCATCAGCGTGGTTTTGCCGCCGCCGGCCGGGCCGATGACCACGCCGTGGCCGACCGCGCGGCGCTCCCCGCTCACCTGGAAACAGAAATTGTAGGTGGTGCCGGCCGGGGTGGGGAAGCGGGCCACCGGCCCCTCGCCCCAGTCCGAGCCGGTCAGTCCCGGCGAGGGCCGCTCCAGGGTCACCAGGGCGGCCACCGCCTTGGAGAAGAACTTGTGCTCGCGCAGCCAGACCGCCCTGTAGCCCGGCCACATCATGTACCAGGCCTCCTGCGCCGCCACGCCTTCGCGGGCAACGGTGGTGCCGTGGTCGCGGCAGATGGCGCGCACGGCATTGACCGCTTCCTCCAGGGCTTGCGCGTCTTCGTGATAGAGGACGATGACCATGGAGTAGGTGCACCAGGCT
>CAYFNC010000100.1:0-6929 GCA_964344345.1 uncultured Hyphomicrobiales bacterium
CACCCATCTCTTGCCCTAATCCCTACAATCCCGGACCATTCCGCAACAAGCTCAACGATGACTTCGATTGCGGGTCCTGGGCCGACACGGTGGAAGGCGGCAGCGGCGACGACACCATCAACCTGTCGAACGTGAGCCAGGACTGGACCATGCAAATCGACGGCGGCGACACGATCTCCAGCGATTCCCAGCAGTCGGAGTACGCCGACACGGAAGGCATGGACGGCACGATCACCTTCGACGACGGATCGACCATCAGTTTCGAGAATATCGAAAAATTGGATTGGTGAGGGTTACGCCGCCTTCACGGCGTCCATGAACCGGCGGATGCGTTCGGGGCTCTTGATCCCGGGCGCGTCCTCGACGCCGGACGAGACGTCCACCGCGCGCGCGCCGCTGATCCTGACGGCGTCCGCCACGTTTTCCGGATCGAGCCCGCCCGCGAGAAGCCAGGGAAGGTCCACGCGCGCGTCCCGCATCAGCCGCCAGTCGAAGGACACAGCGTTGCCGCCGGGCCGGTCCGCGCCCTTGGGCGGCTTGGCGTCGAACAGCAGCATGTCGGCGACGTCCGCGTAGGCCTCGGCGGCCGCAAGGTCCCCGGGGGCCGCGACGGGGATGGCCTTGATCACCGGCTTTTCGAACCGGTCGCGAACGGCTCGGGTCCGCTCCGGCGTTTCCTTGCCGTGGAGTTGCAGGACGTCGATGGCGCCGCCGTTGGCGATGCGCGCAAGCTCTTCGTCGCCAGCGTCCACCACCAGCCCCACGCGCTCCACGCCCGGCGGGACATGGGGGGCCAGGGCGGCGGCGTCCTCGGGCGGGATGAAACGGGGCGATCGCTCGAAGAACACGAACCCGACCCAGCGCGCGCCGACGTTCGCGGCGGCCGCGAGCGCCTCGGGCGTCTTCAGCCCGCAGATCTTCACGTCGATGGGCATGGATGGCGTCTTAGGCGGCCTGGGAGGGCGCTTCGTCCTCGTCGGCGGCCTCGAGTTGCTTGCGAAGCTCGCGCGCGTCCTGTTCGGCCTTGTCGGCCCGTTCGGTGGCCTTGCGAAGCATGCGTTTTGTTTCGCCGCCCCAAAGCCGCCCGACCAACGCGCCCGAAAAGAAGCCGAACGCCACGGCGGCGATCAGGAAAAAGGAGACCGGGTATGCGTATTCGAACGGCAGGGGCCAGGCGTTGAAGGTCATCTCCTGGCGATTGACGGCGGCCAAGACGACGACCACCACCATCACCGGCGCCAACACGATCCAGGACAATAGCCTTCCCATGCGCTTTTCGCTTTCCGCCCGTTCAGTTCATTCCGGCGCGCCGGATCAGCCCGCGTTCAAGCGGTCGCGCAGTTGCTTGCCCGTCTTGAAATAGGGCACGTACTTGGCGTCGACGCTGACGGCGTCGCCGGTTCGGGGGTTCCGCCCGACCCTCGCGCGCCGCTCCTTGACCGAGAAGGCGCCGAAACCGCGCAACTCCACACGGTCCCCCCGGCTCAGCGCCGCCGTGATCTCTTCGAAAATTGTGGTGACTATGCGCTCCACATCCCTTTGATAAAGATGAGGGTTGGCCTCGGCCAGTCGCGCGATCAATTCCGATTTCGTCATAGAGTCATGGTCCTGCGATGAAGAAATCCGTTTCGCCGACGCCCCACGAATCCCCGCCCGGCGCTAGCGTAGAAATGAAGGGTGCCAAAGGGAGACCAGACCGTCAAGCGCCAATGTCTCGGAAACAAAGGACTTTCCGGCGAAACCCTCCATTATTTTCTTCCAGAGCTCCTTTTCGCGCTTGATTTTCACGTCCTCGATGGGAAGGTCCTCGTCGAGGCCGCGCGTTGCGGACAGCCAGGCCAGGGCCTCTTCCTCCCCGCCGATGGCGTCGGCGAGACCGTTCTCCACCGCCTGGCCGCCGGTGTAGACCCGGCCGTCGGCAAGGCGGCGCGCCTCGGCCATCGGCAAGTTCCGGCGCTCGGCCACCATGGCGACGAACTGCTCGAACGAGTCCATGATCACCGACCTGATCGCGGCGCGGCCTTCGTCGGTGAAGGGCTCCAACGGATTGGGCTGGGCCTTGAGCGGGCCGCTTTTGACGATTTCCGGTTTGACTCCGATTTTCTCCAACAATCCGGTGATGTCGGTTTCGGCCATGATGACGCCGATGGAGCCGGTCAGGGATCCGGCCCGGACCATGACCCGGTCGGTCGCGATGGCGGCCATGTAGGCGGCCGACGTTCCCATGGACCCCATGACCGCGACCACGGGCTTTTCCCCGGCCACCTTGCGGAGCGCGAGATAGAGGCTCTCGCCCCCGACCATGGTCCCGCCGGGACTGTCGATATAAACGATCAGGGCCTTGGCCTTGTCGTCCTCGATCAGGTCGTCGAGGGCCTCGATGCGCTTGCGGTCCTCGACGATGACGCCCGTGACCTCGAGCCGGGCCACGTGGTCCTTGGACCCGATCCCGGTCGCAATCCCGTCCCCGCCCCGGCCCATGGCGAGAATGGTGGCGGCCATGGTCACCGCCGCGACGGCGGCGAACCGCCAGAGGGACAGGGCGCGTTTCAGGCGGCGCCGGTCAAGCATGCGATCGCTTTCCAGGGACATGGCCGTCTCCCGCTATCGGGCGAAGCGAATCCCGTTTCCTCGGACCCGGATCAGGCTTCGTCTTCGGTCTTTTCCTCGGGCGCCTCGGCGGGCGCCTCCTCCGCGGCGGGCTCTTCCGCCGGCTCTTCGGCGGGCTCGGGCTCCGGCTCGGGGGCGGGCTCGGGTTCGGCCTTGGCCTCGGCCTCGGCGGCGGCCTCCTTCTTCTCCTTCAGCGCGGCGCCCAGGATGTCGCCCAGGCTGGCGCCGGAGTCCGAAGAGCCGTACTCGGCCATGGCCTTCTTCTCCTCCTCGATCTCGCGGGCCTTGATGGACAGCGTCAGGCGGCGCGAGCCGCGATCGATTTGGGTGACCTTGGCGTCGACCTTTTCGCCCTGGGCGAAGCGGTCGGGGCGTTGTTCGGAGCGCTCGCGGCTGAGGTCGGCCTTGCGGATGAAGCCGGGGACGTTGTCGCCCACCAGGACCTCGATGCCCGCGTCCACCACGTTGGTGATCGTGCAGGTGACCACCGCGCCTTTCTTCACGCCCTCAAGGCCGGACTCGAACGGGTCGTCTGAGAGCTGCTTGAGGCCGAGGCTGATGCGCTCCTTGGCGATGTCCACGTCCAGGATCTTGGCCCGGACCTGGTCGCCCTTCTTGTACTCGGCCAGGGCTTCCTCGCCCGACTTGCCCCAGGACAGGTCGGACAGGTGCGCCATGCCGTCGATGTCGCCGGGCAGGCCGATGAACAGGCCGAACTCGGTGGTGTTCTTGACCTCGCCCTCGACCTCGGAGCCGACGGGGAAGTTCTCGAGGAAGCTTTCCCACGGGTTGCTGCTGCACTGCTTGATACCGAGGCTGATGCGGCGTTTTTCGGGGTCGGTGTCCAGCACCATGACCTCGACTTCCTGGCTGGTGGACACGATCTTTCCCGGGTGGATGTTCTTCTTGGTCCAGCTCATTTCGGACACGTGGACCAGGCCCTCGACGCCCGGCTCCAGCTCCACGAAGGCGCCGTAGTCGGTGATGTTGGTGACCCGGCCGTTGAACTTGGTGCCCTCGGGGTACTTGACCTCGACGCCTTCCCAAGGATCGGCTTCGAGCTGCTTCATGCCGAGGCTGATGCGCTGGGTCTCGGAATTGAAGCGGATGACCTGCACGTTGACGGTCTGGCCGATCTGCAGGGCCTCGGACGGGTGGTTGATGCGCCGCCAGGCGATGTCGGTGACGTGCAGCAGGCCATCGACGCCGCCGAGATCGACGAAGGCGCCGTAATCGGTGATGTTCTTGACCACGCCTTCCAGGACCTGGCCTTCCTTCAGGTTGGCGATCAGTTCGGAGCGAGCCTCGGCGCGGGTTTCCTCGAGCACGGCTCGCCTGGAGACCACGATGTTGTTGCGCGCCCGGTCCATCTTCAGGATCTGGAACGGCTGCGGCGTGCCCATCAGGGGCGAGATGTCGCGCACCGGGCGGATGTCCACCTGGCTGCCGGGCAGGAAGGCCACGGCGCCGGAAAGATCGACGATGAAGCCGCCCTTGACGCGGCCGAAGATGACGCCGTTGACCCGCTGGCCGTCCTTGAAGGCGGTCTCGAGTTGGATCCAGGCTTCCTCGCGCCGGGCCTTCTCGCGGCTCAGCATCACCTGGCCGTCGCGGTCCTCGTAGCGCTCGACGAACACATCAACGGTGTCGCCCACGTCGATCTCGGCCGGCTGCCCCGGCGCGCCGAATTCCTTGAGCGGCACGCGCCCCTCGGACTTGAGCCCGACGTCGATGGTCACGCTGTCGTTGTCGACGTTGATCACGGTTCCGCTGATCACTTGGCCTTCGAAGCCGTCGCTTCCGCCGAAGGATTCTTCCAGAAGCTCGGCGAAGTTCTCGTTCATGGCCGGGATCGCGTCGGCGGCGTTTTCTGTGGTCGTCATATCTTTCGGTTCCTTGCGTCTGTCTGTTTTGCCTGGCCTGCCGGTTGGCTCCGGCGGTCTTTGGTTGCCCAATCCCGAACGCCACGCGGGCGCGCGGGGATGTTCAGGTGGCGTTCCGCTTTTCAATGAATTCAATCGCTTTCGCGAAGGCCGCGTTGGCGTCCAGTTCGTCGGTAATCAACTCCAACGCGTCGGAAGCCGCAGTCAACGGCGCGACGCTCCGCTGACTGTCGCGGGCGTCGCGGTCTCTCATGTCCCGCAGAACTTGGCTATGTATAGCGTCGATGCCGCGCTCTCGCAACTCCTTGAGCCTGCGCTCGGCGCGAACCTCGACGCTGGCGGTCACGAAGATTTTCACGTCCGCGTCCGGACAGACCACGGTGCCGATGTCGCGCCCGTCCAGGATCGCGCCCCGCTTGCCCCCCGGCGGGGTCTTGGCGAAGCTCCGCTGGAAGTCCAACAACGCTTGGCGCACGCCCGGAATGGCCGCGACCTTGGACGCGGCCGCGGCGGCCTCGTCGGAGCGGAGCGCCCCGTCCTTCATGTCGGCGGGATCGAGGCCTAGGGCCGTTTCCGTCGCGGCGTCGGCGTCTTCGGGGTCCTTACCCGCGTTGACGGTCTTGAGCCCCACAGCCCGGTACAAAAGCCCCGTGTCCAGCAGGGCCAGATCGTAATGTTCGGCCAAGCGTCGGGCGAGCGTTCCCTTGCCCGCCGCCGCCGGTCCGTCGATGGCGACAATCATGTTTCCATTCCGGCCGTTCGGTGAAATTTCCGGATGGGTATCACGCCAAGCGCCGCGAAACCAGCGGGAATCAACACGGGACTTCCCATGGGATCGAATCGGGCTATAACGGCCTATGCGCATACTGCACCACCAATGGCTCGACCCCTTTTGCCGCCGGGCGCGCATCGCGCTCGCCGAAAAGAAGATCGAGTTCGACCTGAAGACGGAGAACGTCTGGGAGCGGCGCCAGGAGTTCCTGGTGATCAACCCGGCGGGCGAGGTCCCGGCGTTGATCGAGCCCGACGGAACCGCCATATCCGGCTCGGACGTGATCTGCGAATACTTGGACGAGATCCAGCCCAACCCGCCCCTTCTGGGCGAAAAGCCGATCGAGCGGGCCGAAGCGCGCCGCCTGGTCGCCTGGTTCGACCGCAAGTTCAACGCCGAGGTCACGCAAAAGTTGGTGGGCGAGCGGGTGTTCAAGCGCTACTCCGGCGTCGGGCAGCCGGACTCCCAGGCCATCAGGGCGGGGCTGTCCAACATCAACTATCACCTGGAGTACATCACCTTCCTGGTGGAGCGCCGGTCCTGGCTCGCGGGCGAGGAGATCACCTACGCCGACTTCGCCGCCGCCGCGCACCTGTCCACCATCGACTATCTCGGCGACGTCCCCTGGAGCAAGCACGGCCCGGCCAAGGACTGGTACGCTTGCGTCAAGTCCCGCCCCAGCTTCCGCGCGCTCCTGAGCGACCGCATCCCCGGGCTTTCGCCCCCGTCCCATTACGCGGATTTGGATTTTTAGAGCATTTTCACCTTGGGCTGAGTCGTAAAGGGATTCGCAAAGGCTCGCGAATACGCGCAATTGATTTTCTTGGTTGCGGGGGCAGGATTTGAACCTGCGGCCTTCAGGTTATGAGGACGTTGATGCGGCCCCATAACATATTAAAATAACGATGTATTTTGTTGCAAAGGGAGCAATATGTTGCATTTGTGTTGCAACCACATCCGGCGGAGTTCTCGCAAACAGATTGGAATGGTTGGCACGCAACGAAATTCATGGGTATCGACCGCATGGTGGCGAAGCTCCTTATTGAAACGCCCGCAGAATACCGGTCCGACCAGGCCGAAACGCTGTTGAACGAAAAGGGGTTGACGAGCCGCATCCACCGCAAGGGCCGCCCCAACAGGCCGCTGAGCGCGCGGGAGAAACGGGGCAACCGGCCCCCCTCCAAGGTCCGCATGCAGGTGAAACACGTGTTCGGCACCCAGAGCAACGACATGGGTGACGCCTTGGTACGCTCCGTCGGTCTGGTGCGGGCAAAGGCGCCGATCGGCTTCAAGAACCTAGCTTATAACATGCGCCGCCTGGTGCAGTTGGAGCGCTTGGCCCCAGCACCGACATGACGAAGGCCACGGGAGAAGTCTGCCCGGAATTGGCATCAAACGGAACACCAGAATCCCAACGAGGCAAAAAAGATCGACGGCCTGGCGGCCAAACTCCCGGACTCCTGCCTGATCCGTTGATTTTTCGACGTGCCCACCATAAAATGCTCCTCATGCATGCATCGACCCGCACTCCCTTAACCTGTGGAATTAACTAAGAATATTTTTGGTAATATGATACAGGCAGAAAAAAATATGCGTCAAACCTACTCCCTAGGCCGTAAACTCATAAAAGGTCTTTCCAAACCGGTGCGATTGATTCACGTTAT
>CAYFNC010000101.1:0-6896 GCA_964344345.1 uncultured Hyphomicrobiales bacterium
CGCATCGCCTCGAACCAGCGCGGAAACGTGCTCCGCAACTTGGTGGTCTTCGACGAATGCAAGCACGCGTTCCCGCCCGGGAACGAGGACAAGCTTGGCTTTTCCCCTTTGTCGCAAGTGCTGGCCATGGGCCGCGAAGCCGGGATCGGGCTGGTTCTGGCCGATCAGACCGCCAACCTCGACGACGCCGTGTTCGTCCAGACCCGGGCCAAGCTCTGCGGCCGATTGGGCTCGGGCGAAGACATCGAAAAGGCCGGTCGCGCCATGGCGCTCGATGACGACCAGCGCCGCCATATCACCAGGCTCGGGATCGGGGAAAGCATCGCGCGGATTCCGGGCGCGGGGCCGTTCCTCTTGAAGACCCCTCGGCTGAGACTGGGGTAGGCCCATGAATATCTACAAGGCCCTCGCCATCACCGTCCTGTTCGTGTTCATGGTCCACCTGCTGGACGTCGGCCCCTCGGTGCAACAGTTCTTCCAGCGCATGGCCGACATCCCCCAGTTCCAGGGATCCCGCTCGCCCGCGTTCGAACTCGGGATCCGCATGGCGTACCTGATCGCGATCGTGGGCATCGTCAAGGTGATCTTTTCCAGGAGCCGGAACGATGAATAGGCCCCGTTACGTAAAGGATGTCACAGACCGGGAAATCGCGGAATTCATGGAACCGCACCTGGCGCGGCTCGGGACGCGCGTGGTGGTGCGCAGACCGGAACCGAGGGGACAGGCGAAACCCCGGTCGGAACGCAAAAAGTCGGATCTCGACCCGGACGAACGGGACTATCTCGACTCCGTCTTCAGCGATCCCAACCTGACCATGACCGGGCGTCGCGACCACCTGGGCCTTTCCGCCTATCGCGCCGATCGGCTGAAGAAGGCGCTGGCCGGGAAAGGGCTGGTGGAGGAGTTCAGCCTCAATCTCGGCCGCGAGACCCGGGGCGTGGTCAAGATGCTGGCCGTCACCGAAGCCGGGTGCCGGGCGCTCGGCAAGAAGCCGCCGTTCAAAAGACCGCAAAACGTCGGGCCCGAGCATTGGTGGCTGCAATGGAACCTGGCCGCCTATTACCAAACCCAGGGCATCGACGCCCAAGTCGAGATGACGCGAAACGGAAAACGCGTCGACGTGGGATTCCGAAAAGACGGCGAATGGGTGGCGGTGGAGATCGAAACCACGGCCAAGAACGCCGTCCACAACGTGACCGCCGACATTGAGGCCGGTTTCGACCGCGTCCTGGTCGCGTGCCGCGACGCCAAGATCCAGAAAGCCGTATCGGACCGGCTCGCCCAATCCGTCCCGGCGGAAACGCTCCGGGCGGTCAAGGTGATCCCGGTCTTCGAGCTCTCGTTCGTCAAGGCGCTGTTCGGCCCGTCATGACGCATGCATTACGGGATTAATAAAGCCCGGCCGATCGACAAGGGGAGTGATGAACAATGACCGATTATTCCCTTGAAGACATCTCGGCGTCCCATCAATGGCTGGGACACCGGAAATACACCGAACTGGTGGCCTTGCATCCGGACTATCGCCCGGGCCGGGAACACCATGATCATAATAAGAAGAACGACGCCTACCCGAAAACCGCCTACGCCCGGACGGGCGACGAGGTGGCGCGGTTCGTGCGCCGACATCATGGCGCGCGCATGGTCTGTTACAGCCTGAACGAACGACCACGGGTTCTCAAGAACCAGCACGGCTACCTTCGCGCGGCCACGGAAAAGGAAATCGAGACCGCCCGGAACGCGCTCTTCGACATCGATTTCGAAAACAAGAACCCGACGCCGGCGCAGAAAGAGGCTTTGCGAGAATTCCTGGAACAGGGGATGGCGTATTTCCATGACCTGGGCCTGATCCCGCCGGTGATCGCGGACTCGGGACGGGGCTATCATCTGCTTTTCGCATATCCCGATATTCACGCCTCCGAGGTCCCGGACTTCTCCAGGCGGCTGAGAAAATTCTGTCTCGACTTCGGCGACGACCACAAGTCCGAACTCGCCGACCTTGAGGCCAAACTCGACCACACCCAGGACTTGCGCCGCATGGTCAAGATCTACGGAACCGCCAAGCCGGGCGTTCCCACCCGATCGCAATGGCTCCATGAGGGCGAACGGATCGAGGACGAGCAATTGCGCGTCTATCTCCTCGGCCTGAACCTTGAGCCCAAGGCGAAGAAACCGCCCTCCATGACCCCGAGGCAATCCCGGGCGCTCTCGGTCGCGACCTCGCTCCCAAAACCGTTCCTGCACCTGCTCGACTGCGATCCGGCGCTTCGAAACCTCTGGCAAGGCCAAGGCAAGCCGCAAACCACGGACACGTCCCGCAGCGGCTACGACTACAGCCTGGCCAAGCGCCTCCTGGAGCTCGGCTACACCAACGTGGACGACCTCGCCGTCATCCTGGCGCTCCGCCCCGACGGCGCGTTCCGGGAAGGAAACAAGGACGAAAAATACCTGCGGAGAACCATCGCCAACGCGCTCATGGGATAGCGGAGACATGGACATGCCCGACCACGATGACAAAGCCCTCGGCGACGACCTCCTGATCGGAGCCGAAGCCATCGCCCGGGAAATGAACTGGAAGACCCCGAACGGCAAGTGGAACCGCCGCCGGGTCTATCACCTGGCGGAAAAGGGAAACCTGCCGATCCATCACGTGGAAGGTCTCGGAATCTGCTCTCGAAAATCCGCCCTGGCCCGATTTTTCGACGTCCTCGACCGGCCCGCCCTGCAAGGGCTCCTCCCGTTCGAGGAACCCGAATCCTGATCAAAATGGCAAGCATACGAAAACGAACGTTACCCAGCGGAAAGGAGGTCTGGCTCTGCGATTTCAAGGACCAGCAAGGCCGCCGCCGCGCAAGGCAGTTCGCCCGCAAACGGGACGCCGACGCCTTCATGGCCGAAGCAGGCGGCGACATCAAGAAAGGCCGCTACGTCCACGCCCACGGCGTTCCCAAGCTCGAAGATGCGGTCCGGCAATGGCTCGAATACTGTGAATCCCGCGTCGGCATCGGCGGCGACGACCACCTGGAGCGCGCCACGTTCGAGGACTACCGGGGCAAGGTCACAAACCACATTCTCAGCCCCGATTACGGCATCGGCTCCTACAAGGTCAACACCGTGACGTCCGGGATCGTGGACGATTTCAAGCTGGCCATGATCGAACCCGGCGTGCGCGGCCGCTCCCAGGCCAACGCCGCCAAGACCATGGGCGTGCTCCGGAGTTTTCTGAGTTGGGCGCAAGACCGGGGCATGATCGCCGCCAATCCGCTGGTCGGAAGAAAGAAACGGTCGGGATCGCGGGACGACACCCGGGTCATGCCGCCCTCGCACGATATCATCCAGGCCCTGGCGGACGCCTGTCCGGACGAGAAATCGCTCTATCTCCGTTTCGCGCTCCTGACCGGATTCAGGGCCTCGGAGCAAAGGGCGCTCCGCTGGCAGTACGTGGATTTGAAACAGTACACGGTGGAAGTGGCCGAACGGGTCGACAAGTACCAGAACGTGGCCCAGCCGAAATCACAGGCCGGCTACCGAACCGTGCCCATCGGACCGAAACTGACCCAGGAACTACGCGAATACAAGGTGGCCCACGGGGCGAACCTGGACGACATCGTGTTCCCGGACAAGAACGGAACCTACCTCCGCCACGACACCGAAATGAAAGCCTGGTTCGAACCGCTCCGCGAGAAGATCGGCGCGCCGTATTTGCGCTGGCACGACCTCCGCCACTACGCCATCTCGACTTGGATCGAAGCCGGCCTCAATCCCAAGGTCATCCAGACCCGCGCCGGCCACAGCTCCATCCAGATCACCTACGACCGCTACGGCCACCTGCTGGAAAAGGTCCAGGGCGGCGACGAACTCGCCGGGATCGAGAACATCCTCTACGATCCGAAAAGGCCGAAATAGCTTCACGCCGTGCTTCTGCTCGATCGTCAAACCCACGCGGTCGCAACGGTTGCTCCACGCAAACCCCTTCACTTAAAGCGGTCGGTCATGGACGCGACAGCTTTAATGTGGGGTTCGCTAACGGGCAACCTCTCGGGCGCATTTATATCACGCGGAATTGGTGATATAAATGAATGAAAAAATAAAGAAAAATGTGACCCGGTTTGAAAACGTTCCGGGCGAAAATACAGATGGCCGGGGTTTGAGAAATACCGTGGCGGCGAAAATCATGGGAGGTGGTTCAAATTGAATACTTCTCCATGTTCTCGGGCATCGGCGGGTTCGAATTGGCGATCGAACAGGTTTTTCCCGGCGCGACATGCATCGGATATTCAGAGATCGACCAGCATGCGGACAAAACCTACAGGCGCCACTTCCCAGGGCACAGGAATTTCGGCGACGCTGTCCGGCTCCCTGGCTTTGCGACAACGCCCGCTGTACCGCCCGCCTCGGGTGCGTGAACAAACACGGAGGTGGCAAAAAATGAACCCAAAACATACGGCGGTTTTCCGACAACCGCCTACGGAAAAACAGAAAGCATACATCCGCGAGTTGGCCATGCGGCTCAAGATGGACGTCAACCTGGACAAGGTGACCGACCGCGAGCATGCCTCGAGGGCCATCCGGACATTGGCTCTGTTGGCGGGGACGGACGAGGAAGAGGGGGGCTCGCCCCCTTTCCCGCTCGAACCATGGCTCGACAGGATCGTCCAGGCCGATTGTACCCAGGCCCTGCAGCGCCTTCCCACGGGAAGCATCGATCTGGCGGTGACCGATCCCCCGCATCTCGTGCGGTACCGCTCCCGCGACGGCAGGGCGATCGCCAATGACAGTCCGCAGGACGAGGGCGTGATCCAAACCGCCATGGCCGAAACCTTCCGGGTGCTCAAACCCGACACCTTCTGTGTGTGTTTCTACGGCTGGAGCCGAATCGAGGAATTTGCCAGGGCGTGGCGAAGGGCGGGTTTCCGGATCGTCGGACATTTCGTGTGGACGAAGAACTACGCATCAGGCTCCGGCACCACACGGCGACGCCACGAACAGGCGTACCTTCTCGCCAAGGGGCGCGCCAAGCCCGATTGGGAAATCTTCGCCAAACGCTCATCGACGTCGAAAAAGCCGTGGATCATCTCAATCTCCCGAAAGATCACGATACGCCGATTGAATCAGAAAATAGGGGGAACAGCGAGGTTTTCGGGGGCGTCCAGCTTGCTTCGGTCCGGCGGACGTTTCCAGGGCAACGCCGAAGAACGGACATCGCCCATTGGCTGTTCGTGATGAAAAAGGACAGCCACGCGGCTCCAGGCGACAGCCTCCGGCGCGGCCCAGACATCAAGACGCAGTGGGTGAAACGGGAGAGGCGGGGGCTTGGCCCGCCGTGCGCGTTGCCATCGATTCCGTGCGACACGGGCGCGACATTCGTGCGCTGATGGCGTTCTAATGCATTGATTCCCATATTGAAAATAATATGCGCCTTCAGATAGGGTAATCCGGCTCCGCATATGCGGCACCGATGGTGCAAGGTGGCTGTTCCCCGGTTGATGACTGAACGGGATCTCCGGGGAGTCCCAAGCATCAGAGATGGAGAACAGCCGTGGAGTATTTTGCAGGATTGGATGTCTCATTGGAAGAAACCAGCATCTGCATCGTTGATCGTGAGGGCGTAGTGGTGGCGGAGAAGAAGGCGACGAGCCATCCGGATACGATTGCCGAAGCCTTGAACGCCACGGGATTGACCTTGAAGCGTGTGGGTCTGGAAGCCGGGCAGCTTTCGCCCTGGCTGCACGGCGGGCTGCGCTCCCACGGTTTTCCGGCGATCTGCATCGAGACGCGCCAGATGAAGGCGGCGCTGAGGGCCATGCGCAACAAAACCGATCGCAATGACGCCCGAGGTATCGCACATGCAATGCGTACGGGATGGTTCCGCCGTGTCCATGTCAAGAATGCCGGCAGCCTTGAGCTGCGGCTTCTTCTCACCAACCGGAGAACCCTGTTGAGCAAGGCGTTGGATATTGAGAACGAGGTTCGGGGAACGCTGAAGGCGTTCGGGCTCAAGGTCGGCCGGGTGAGCCGATTGGGCTTCGAGGCTCGGGTCCTGGAGTTGGTCGCGGATCACCGCGCACTGCGTTCAATGACGAAACCGATGCTGCGCGCCCGAGCCGCTCTGCTCAAGGAGTTCGATCGTCTGCATCGCAAGATTTTGACCGTGGTCCGGAAAGATCCCGTGTGCCGACGGTTCATGACCATCCCGGGGGTCGGGCCGATCACTGCGCTGACGTTCAAAACGGCGGTCGATGTGCCGGAACGGTTTCGGAGTTCGAAAACCGTCGGCGCCCACTTCGGGCTCACGCCACGGAAATTCAGCTCCGGAGAGATGGATTACAACGGCCGTATCAGCAAATGTGGCGACGCCTGGGTGCGAACGCTTCTCTTCGAGGCGGCCAACTCCATGCTGACCAAGTGTTCGCGATGGTCGGCGCTCAGGGCCTGGGCGATGCGGATTGCCCGCCGTGCCGGGTTGAACCGTGCCCGGGTGGCCCTGGCCCGCAAACTCGCCGTGGTCATGCATCGCATGTGGCTCGATGGCTCGGAATTCGACTGGGGAGCGCGGGATCAAGCCGCCGCGTAAATATCGGAAACGACCAGACAGGAGGAATGACCTTACACCGACGTCCGTGAAATCCGCTTCGGCGGAGCGTACCCCAAGGGGAACGCGGGATGAGACGAGCACGCAATGCACCCTGTGCCGATCCAAGCACCTTTGGGATCGAGCACTTCCGTCAGATTGTTGCCGCCTCGCCCCTCTGATCCCATCCTGTGCCGCCCCTCGCCATATTCGGGGCAATCGAGCACGAAAAGAAGCATGGACCCCGGGGCGCGCAACCACCGAAAACCAACGAACAGGCGTCGGAACTTGACGGCCACCGCCGGATTAAAGAGGTGCATTAGGTGA
>CAYFNC010000102.1:0-6810 GCA_964344345.1 uncultured Hyphomicrobiales bacterium
TCAGCCCGCGCGCGCTAGGTCAACAGGGAGATGCGCGATTCTGCAACAGGCTCTTAACCATCAGAAATATCAGCATTTTTTCCATACGCATATTCCAGTTCACTATATGAACAAACATCACATATATTTAATTAAAATTGAAAACTTCTATGTTTTATGGCTTACTCAACTGATTCAGAATTTCTTATGTCATTGTTTTTAAATGAAATATATGAGACAAGTCATTACATCGAGTTATCCAGCCATCCCGACGGCAGCCACCCCGCCGGGCTCTAGCAAGCCACTTGTTCCCTTTTGGGCGTGAGTGTTGAGGATCACTTGTAGGGTCGGGCTTCCACCCCCCGATCCGCCCTAACCAGGACGCGGAGGTTTGGAAAATGGCGGACCAAAATAAGAAACGCTTAAGTAAAATCGCGCGCCAGAAACGAAATATGCGAGATTCTTTATGGAAAGATCTTGACGAATCCACTTTATGGATGCGCGAACGATCTGACGGATGGCTTAGTGTCCCACGCTCTATGCCATTGTTACTACAAATTATGGATAGCCTATCTAAGGGAAAACCTGTCTCGTCCACGTACTTGGACCTTTGGTGCCGAACGTATGACGACTCGTTCGTTATCGCAAACAAAGATCGTGAAATGGCATTTTTCTCGGGCTTTACAGGCGAACGTGCAGTTCGCACATGGACGACACGGATGCATATCCTGCGAGACCTCGGTTTCATTGACATTAAAGAGGGACCAAATGGTCCCATAAGCTATGTACTGATTTACAACCCTTACCTTGTGGTGCGTCAGCACGAGGAAGCAGGGAGGATCAACGCAGCCTATTTCAATTCTCTCACCCAACGGATGATTGAAATAGGTGCTCATGACCTTGATTCTCAAAACGAGGAAGATGAGCAGGCACCATCCAAACCAAGAACGGGAACTCGGACTTCGCGCCGAAAGAAGAGGGCTGCGACAGCATGACGAGAATCATTGTCGTCGTTGAATTTTCGAAATCTGAATAATGGTTCTATGGGCACCCCAAAGGATGCTTCTCCATCGACCGCGCCAGAAGCCCCGTGGACGCCGCCAGATAGATCGTCGTGGTCGTAATCTTCGAGTGCCCCAGCATCCGCGACAGGGGATAGATGTTGCAGCCCCCCTCCAGCATCAGCGTCGCGAACGTGTGCCGCAGCGCGTGGGGGGAGAAATCAAGACCCGTGCGCGCTTTCAGCCGGTCGAACAGACGGCGCAGCCCCCGCTCGCCGAACGCCTTGCCCCGCTCCCTCGACACGAAGAAATTCGGAATGTCGGGCTGGCGCTTCGCGCGTTCCTTGAGGTACGCCGCGAGGATCGGGATCAGGCGCGCATTCAGCGGCAGGAAGCGATCCTTGCCGCCCTTGCCGTGGATCACCTGCAAGATCCCCTCATCCAGATTCACGTCGGTCATTTTCAGGTTCAGCGCCTCGGACCGGCGCAGCCCGGTGTACAGCAACAGCGCGACCAGGGCGAGGCAGCGGCTCCGCTGGAAGCCGTCGCGAAACCGCATGGTCCGGCACGCGTCGAGCAACCGCTCCGCCTGACCGCAGCTCAGGCGGCGGGGGAGCTTCTGTTCCAGCTTGGGCTTTTCCAGACCGGCGAACGGATTCTCCGCGACATGCCCCTGCCTCACGCACCAGTCGAAAAACACGTTCAGGTGCTTGTGGTACGTCCAGTAGGTCGAGGACGACCAGTTCCGCCTGCTCCGCCCTTGCAGCAGGAACTCCCGCGCCGCATCCGGGCTCACGTCCGCAAGGTCGCGGATCCCGGTTTCGGACGCGAAAAACCGGATCACGCCGCGACGGCAATTCACGGTCACGGGCGAGTGGTTGCGGATCGCGAGTGCGTAATCCGCGTAGGCTTCATAGGTCTGGAGGATATCCATGGGATGGGAGGTAAGAAACCTCTCATCGACATGGCGCTCGGATGCGTCCCTTGGGACGTCCTTCGCGTTTCGGGGACGGCGGATCGGCGGAAAGCGGGGAAACATCATTCTGGTGGGCTCGGGAGGAGTCGAACCTCCGACCTCCTGCACGTCAAGCAGACGCTCTAACCAACTGAGCTACGAGCCCACGTGATGTCAAATTGAATGGAATCCGCCCATCGCTCCCCATCCACGTCAAGGATGCGCCCCTTGGGTTCGGAGCCGCCCCTGTGCGATCCGAAGCGACCGGTATCGATGAGATCGAGGGAATCCTACCCCACGTCGGCGGGTTGGGCAAAACCGTCCCGAACACATTTCATACCCGACCGGTCCCCCCGGCGACGATCGCGGCGCGGCGTATTCGCCGGACTATGCAAGGACGGATTGACAGCCGGAGTCGGTAGCGTTGGGGAGCCCGAGTGAATTTCATCACCGGTTCATCTGACCCTGCTAAACTCGCCGGGCGTTTTCTTCATCCCTCCCCCCATGGTCCGCAGATGGAAAGGGTATCGCGCCCGTCCGGGCGCCGTCGCGGTTTTGCTGTCCTTGATCGCCCGCCTTGCGTGGCGGCGGATCAAGGGGTGGCTGCTTGGGGTCCGCTGGATTTATTTCTGGCGTTTCGGGCGCTGGATCCCCCGCGACGCGCTGGAGCGCCACGCCTACGTCGTCGGCGGGACCGGGAGCGGCAAGAGCGAGCTTCTGAAAGTGATCGCCTTTCATCTGCTGCGACGCCCTGACCACGCCGTGGTCTTCATCGATCCCCACGGGGACGCGGCGAGCCAGCTGGCGCGGTTCCGGGAGTTCCGCCGGGGCGACCGGCTCTTATATATAGACCCGTACCGGGCGGACGTCGCCGGGCGCTATCCCTGCTTCAACACGTTCGCGCTGCCGAGCCGGACGCCGCGCGCGGTGACCGCCGCGACGCAGCAGCACATCGACGTGTTCCGCGAGATCCTGAGCGACGTGTTCACCGTCGCCATGGAGGGCGCGCTGGTGCCGTGCCTCTATACCCTGCTGGAGGCGGGGGGCATGGCGCTGGACGATCTCTATTACTTCATGAACGACGACCTGAACGGGCGCTACGTCAAGCTGGGCAAACAGTCCCGTGACGAAACCGTGCGCCATTTCTTTCGCCACGAATTCCCCCGCGTCGGCAGGCAGACCCGCGACGCCATCGCGCGGCGGCTGCAGGTTTTGCTCAATCACCGTTTCTTCCGCCATTTCCTGGTCGGGACCGGGGCGCGGCGCGGGCGGAGCAGCTTCGATCTCAAATCCGCCATCGAGGCGCGCAAGGCGATCGTGTTCCGGCTCAACGGCGACGAGCTGGGACCGGACGTGGCGCATGCGATCGGGCGGTTCGTCGTGGCGCGGCTCAACATGATCGCGCTCGGGCGTTCGCGCAGCCCCAGGGCGCTTCGCACCCCGACCTTCGTCATCATCGACGAATGCCACCACTTCATCACCCGGAGCGTCGCGCACCTCCTGACCGGGGCGCGCAAGTACGGCATGCACCTGGTGCTGGCGCAGCAGCAGTACGGGCAGGGCATGCCGCCCGCGTTCGTGGACGCGGTCTCCAACAACACCGCCGTCAAGTTCTGCGGGCGCGCCAGCACACGAACGCGCAAGACTTTCGCGGAGGAGACCGACGCCGATCCCGCAGTGCTCGGACGGCTGACCGCCGGGCGGTTCATGCTCCACGTCCAGCGCCAGGACCGGACGCGCGAGCCGTTCTGCGTGCGCGGCTTCGGCGGATTTCTCGGACACCGGAACGCCATGCCGCGCGCGGCGTGGAAATCGGTGCAAGAGCGCCAGTTCAACGCCTATTACCACCCGCTGCCGGACGCGGCGGACACCGCCCCGCCGCCGCCCGATGTCAAGAAGACCGCGTCTCCCTTGCCCTATCCCCTCGATTGATATGCCGTCCCTTTCCGTCGTCACCGGTTTGCAGTCGCGCATCTTGCGCGCGCTCGGACGCTACCAGTACCTGACCCGGAGCCAACTCGCGGGGCTCGGGACCGGCGGCGCGTCCGGCCTGTACGCGGGCTTGCGCGATCTCGCGGGGCGCAAGCGCCCGCTGATCGCGCGCCGCGACCTTGGCGTGATCCCCCGGGGCGGGCGGCTGCCCCACCTTTATTTCCTGACCCCGAGAGGGCGCGGCTTTTGGCGGAGATGCAGGACCGCCCGCTTTCCGCGATCCGCCATCCGAAAAAAGCGGTCATGTTCACCCACGATTTCCACCACCGGGTCGCGACCGTCGATTGCCATATCGCGCTTGGCCGCTGAGCGCGGGCGAGCGGCGCGGCGCTGGAGTTCGTCGAGACCTATTTCGCCGGGCAGCGCGCGATCCCGGACGCAATGACCGGCGAGCGCCTGATCCCGGACATGACCGCGATGGTCCGGGACCGCGCGGGGGCGGGCGACGACGGGCGCTTCCTGCTCTGCTTCGAGATCTACAACCAGACCCGCACGACCCGGGTGGTGCAGCAGCTGGAAAAGCACCGCCGCGCGCTCCTCACCGGCGCGCTCAACGACGCCTACGAATTCACCCGGCGCTCGTATCGTTTGCTGTGCGTTTTCGACACAAGGCGCAACATGGAGTTGGTCATGAACCGTCTCCGGAAAACGCCCGACTTCCGCGACGTCGCCCCCGCGCTCTTCTTCAAGGCGCTGCCGGACATGATGGAGGATTTCGCGGGCGGCTGGGAAAAACTGCATGAGCCGCCGGGGACGCCGCTCCCGGGGGTGGGTGCGGCGAAACCGCCCGGTGTTTCGTCGGAGTCGCCGCCGTCATGAGGCTCTGCTGGCGGAAACTCAGCGAAAAATCCGCTCCACGTCGCGCGCGGCGTGCAGGACGCGGATCACTTCGACCCCGTCGGCAATCGGTCGATAGAAAATCACGTAGTTCCCGACTGGGAAACTACGGACGCGGGGATGCAGATCCGACCGGTCGCGCCCCAAAGCCGGAGTCTGCGCAAGCAGCGCGCATTTGGTCCCGATCAAGCGCAAGGTATTCTCCGCCGCCACGAGATTGTCTTCGGCGATGTAGGTGAAAATGTCGCTCAGATCGGCTTCGGCTTGGGAAGTCCGTAAGACGGTGGGCATTACTTGACGAGAGAAGGGTCCGCATGCTTCGCACGCAGATCGCGGATCAGCGTTTCCATGTCGAGAGGAGCGACCTCCCCCCGGTCCGCCTGATCTACGCCGAGCTGAACATCGGCGCGGAGCGCTTCAAGCTTGCGGTCGCGCTCCTCGATAAGGCGCAGACCGTCCTGGAGAACGTCGAACGGCGAGTCGTATTCGCCAGCTGCGACTTTCTTCTGAACCTGCTTCTCCAGCTGCGGCGGCAACGTGATGGTCATGGGCGTTCCATTCATTGGATGACGGTTACAGTTTACCAGAAATCCCGGACTGAAACCATTCGCACGGGAGCAATGGTCGGCGTTCGGCGCGTGTCTGCGGCGCGGACATGGGAACGGGGGACGGATACGACACCCCCTGAGCGTGACAGCCCGCCGCCCCCGTAAAGGATTTGCCCCTCCGGGTTCCTCCTTGACGGGGGCTTTTTTCGGGCTGTCCGGCGGGGGATGTTCTTAATCCTTAACCCCCTTTTCCCATGATCCACCCCCACACCCCGCAGCCGGACACCGCGCGCCTCCGCTGCATCCTCGAGCGCATCGTCGAAACCGAACCCGGCACAATCCGCGCGGACGTAGCCCAGACCGCGCTCGACTACGACACCCCCGAGGGCTTCTTCCACGACCTCATGAATTGCGGCTGCATATCTGGCTTCGTGTCTCACCTGATCTACTACGTCGACACCCATGTGTACTTCGATGCGCACTACGACGAGATCGAGGAGCTGCGCGAGGAATGGGAGGAGAACGTCGGCGAACCGATCCGCATCAGGGGCGATCTCAGGAACTTCCTGGCGTGGTTCGGATTCGAGGAGACGGCGTACCGCATGACCCATGACGACCTTGGTCTCGATATCTGAGACCAGGGGCGTTTTTTGGAAAGTCAGACCGCGAAGAACTCTTGACGTCCGTGCATACCAAGTGAAGATGAACGTCGCCTGAAATCGCGTCATGGACGAAAGGAGTCAGCGTGGGCGAGCAGCCGGGCAGGACTCTTTCCGACACCACCGCCCGCTGGGGGCTGGTGATCCTGATCGTCTGCGGGGTGGCGCTTGGCGTGTCGGACGCGTTCGACCGGCGACCGATGGGGATCGTCGGGTTTGCGGTTTTTCTGCTGCTTGCGCTCGATCTCCGCGCCAAGGCGCGGGCGTTCCGCGACGATCCGTGGGGGCTGGCGCTGCTGGCGGGGTACGTGGCGGCGCTCGTGCTCTGGCTCTATCTCGCCCATCCGTTCGCGGATCACAAGGACGCGTGGCGACACGCGTGGTGGGCGTGGCATGGGGCGTTTTTGAGCGCGCCCGCGCTCGCGCCGGTTTGGGTGCTCGACGCCGCCGATACGTGGTTCGACATGGACGTTCCCGGGGCGTGGCGGCGGCAGTCGTTCCATTACCCGTTCGCGGTCGGGTTCTGGCTGCTCTATGCCTTGGTCGCCTTGACGCTCCGGCTCCACGGCGCGGCGACGGCGCGGCATTTGCCGCCGTTCGCTTCCGTGGTCGTCGCGGTCAATGTCGCGGTCGGGGCGGTGGTGGCGTGGGCGCTCTCGCCCCTGGTCGGGTTTTGCCTGATCGGGCTCTCGCTCGCGGCGGCGGGGTATGCGCTGTTTCCCCGCCTGGGCGTTCCGCTCCATTGGACCAGCCGGTCCCGGCGGCGCGAGCTTGACGGCATCGAAAAGGGCATTGCGAGACAAGAGCGAAAGATGGAGCGATTTCTCCGCAGAATAGAC
>CAYFNC010000103.1:0-6269 GCA_964344345.1 uncultured Hyphomicrobiales bacterium
GGCCTCCATCACCAAATACTCATACGCCTTCTGCAACGCGACGATCGCCTTGGGGATATCCGATTCTCGGAAGCTCGGGGTTTCGCGCCATTCGCCGTCGCGGGATTTATAGGCTCTCGCCAGGCGGACGTTTTTCAGGTTTTTTACCCCGTCGGCGGTCTGGACGGGGTTTTCGAATATGCTGGCGCAACACGCGCCGGCGCGAAATTTTTTGATGGGCGGAGCCATCGGCATCACCTCGTTCATGGTTTTTCCAGGACCCAGACGTATTCGTGATTGAAACGGCTGCCGTATCCGTTGGATTTCTCGCGGCCGACCCAGTCGCCTTTGTCCCAGATAATCGTGGTTTTCAGCTCGAAGCCGATCTTTCGGCACAAATTCATCAGGTCGTAGGGGAAGGTGGTCAAGGTATCCGTCGCCTTAGACGGGACGTCAGAGACGTTGAGGCAGAAATACCCGCCCCTTTTCAAGACCCGAAGCACTTCGCGAAACACCCGCTCCAATGCGGGAAACGGGTTTTTGTGCGTGCACAGGTTCGCCGCATTGTCCGAGAACCTCTTCACGGCGAAATACGGCGGATCGGTTACGCAGAGATGGATTATACCGTCGGGAATCCCGGTCATGTTTTCCGACGATGCGCAAACGAACGTCCCTTTGCGGTTACAGCGTTTTTTGGCGTAATCCAGATATCGCCGTTCGGTATCAAATCCGATGGATTTCCTGCCGAGACGGGAGGCGACGTAATTCGTGGTTCCCGTTCCGCAGAACGGGTCCAGAACATAATCTCCCCTGTTCGAATATATCCGCACAAGTCGGTTCGCCAGTTCGATCGGAAACGGGCAAGGGTGAATATCCTTGATATCTCCATCAAACCACATGACGGGATTGATCGTCCAGACCGACCCCAATGTTTTCAAACTTTCCAATTCCATGATTATCAACCTCGTTTATATAATTTGTATTGAATAAATCAGCCGCAAAAGGCGGCTGAAAATTATTGCGGCGAATTCAGCGCCGCTTGTTGTTCGCGTTCCATGGCGTGGAACAGTTCCCGCACCTTGCTCCAAAACTCCTCGTTTATCTGGGGGGCTGCGCCTGTGTTCAGATATCGCTGATAAACCAGCTTCGTCGCCAAGCCAAACGCCGAGTTTCGGTTTCCGTCGTTATATCCGTTGTCTGCGGTTTCCCGTTCGCCGCCGCCATTGCCCGACAGTTCGTCGATCAGCCTTGAGGCTTCCCGCTTGGTCAGAGTATCGACATCAACCTCACGTCCCGCCTTTTTCGCCAATCTTTGCAGATAGCGCTTCTGCTTTTCCGTCGGGGCGGAATCGCCACCGAAATTTTCCTCGGGATAGGCCATTTACGCCTCACCCCGCTTCCATTCGTCCATGCTGCGGAATTTCGCCGCCGTGGCGTTTCCGTTCACCATATTCAGGAACTCGGCTCTGGATGTGTAAAACCACACGCCATTCACTACCGCCTTGTAGCCTTTTCCAGCCCGTGTCGGGCACACAGTCAATTCACTCATTTTTTCCACCTCGTATTTCTTGTTTTTTTTGCCGACACCCCCGCCTTTCCAAACAGCATTTTTCGGAGCACCGCCACGGTTTTGGGCAGTCGTCCAGCACATGCTCGAACGCCTGAAGGGACAGCTTGGGAGACTTTCGCCTCTCCTTGCCCTTCGGGAAAATGTGGGAGGTTGTCGTTTTCATGGGCGGCCGTGCGCCGGTGGGCGGTTCGATAAATTTTCAGGACGATCCCGAGGCACCCCTCGGGGCGGACGGCCCGGGAAGGAGCGCCGGCGTTTCCGGGAAAAATTTACGTGGGGCGGGACGCCCATTTTCTTCCGTCCCGACGCCGATAAATTTTTCGCCGCTTTCAGGCACCCCTGAAAGCGGCCTTGCCCGAAACGCCAGAGCGACGCCCGGGAGAAAATTTACGAAACCGGACACGGACCCGGAGAGGAAAACGACAACCTCCTTGCCCGAAGGGCAAGGAGGGGTAAAGCGCCAAGCCGCCCCCCAAACAAGCACGACCAGACGCGCCATGAGAATTCGAACATCAAGACCTGGATCCATCAGCATGGCGAACATACAGACCCTTCCTGAATCGACTGAACAGGCTTCCTTCCCTTCACCGCCAGCTCAATCCAAGAGCGATATCCACCCAGACCATAGCCATCCTTCCATCACAGACCATCCCCACAATCCATCTCCCTCACCCATTTCCGTTACGTTATTTTTTTCCTCTTTTTTTACTCCTTCCGATCTTTTTTCTTTTCTTATTCATGGATGCCAGATTCTGTAACATCCCTTTGAAAACAAAGTCAGATTCAGTAGATTCTGTAAACGTGGGGCAGGGTTCATGACGAGGCTTAAATCCTTGAATTTCAATCCTTTGGGGAGGGCGGGCTCGTGAGGGGCGGTTTACTGTTTCTGGTGATTTCGAAAGCTGTGAACGGCCGTCAGAAACTGTAGATTCAGCGAAACCAGCAACACGTAACGCTCAACCGGGGCGGATTGGAGAAAAAACCGCACGGGAAAGATCGCCGTCCGAAACGGCCCCCTTGGTCAGCGCCACATGGGGAAAGCGGACCAATATCGGGACCGGAATCCGGCCCTTGAGCGCGATCACCGCATGGCCGGTTTTGAGCCTGGCGATGGCCTGGCTTTCCTCACGGTCAAGCCCCATGCAGTTGGCCATATCCAGCACGTCCTTGCCGTTGCCCAGGTTGAACGCGATCTTGGTCAGCGAGTTGGCCTTGATGGAGTTGGAGAGTTTCGTGGGTTCCTGATCGATCACGATGACGGCTTCGCCGAACTCCCGGATCTGGCGCAGGCAGGTCTCCATGATGGTTTCCGCGCCTTCGGCCGTTTCCTTGGCCTGGGAGAGGACGTGGTGGCCCTCCTCGATGATGAGGGCGTGCTTGAAGGTTTCCCGCTTGCCCTCCTGTTTTCGGAATTCGTAGATCCAGAGAATGATCGCCTCGGTCAGGAACACCTTGTCGGCGTCGGACAGCGCGTCCAGCTCCAATATAATGGGGCGGCCTAGAAAATCGGATGGTTTCAAGCCTTCATCGCAATTGACCACGGGTCCGAGCCCATGACGAAAACAAAGGCTTTGTAAAACCCTCATGGTCGACGCTTTCCAAAGCGACTCCCGCCCCATCGCCCGGCGCATGCCCAATAGATCCCTGACCATGGTGAAGCGGGGCGTTTTGGCCTCGCCACCTTCAAATATTCCGCAGTTCTCGAAAACTGCATCCATGGCGTCGCGGAGCAAATGTTCGACTCCTTCGCCGACGAAATAGGCGTGCTTGATCACGTCCACCAACAGCATCAGCCATTGGCCGGGAGGACACCCGGGCGGCGGGATCAAGGGATTAAAACGGAACGGGGCGGCGCTTTTCGCCACCGTATAAACAGTCAGATCCCGAAATTTTGGAAACTGGAGAAGGTCGCGGTAATTGCGTTTCCAATCGAAAATCAGGAACGGTTTATTGCGATCAGTAAAACGACGAAGAATATGGAAGGCCAGATTTGTTTTTCCTGCCCCGGTCATGCCGGTAATAAGAAGGTGGCGAATCCATTCGGTTTCATGCAATCCGAAGGAGCCATAGACTTCGGTTTCCGGATACATGACGACACCGAGATCATACTCGCCATGACAATCGATATGGGACGGCGGCTCCAGGAATATCCCCTTGTCGAAATCCTTGTTGATTTCATTGTCCAGCAGGACATCGATCAATTCCTCCGCTTCCTGTCGTTCCTCGCCATGGCCAAGAAGAAAAAATTTCCACAGGGACGCGGCCCTTTCGGGATCAACGGCGGCCAGCTTTCTCAGCTTTTCTTCCGCCTCTTCCATCCTCGATCATCCGCTTTTGCAGCGCTACCGTGTCCTTGAAGCACGTGATTTCCTCGGCGAAAATTTTCTCGCGCACCTTGGCCAATCCCCGCACATGGCGGATCGCGGCTTGGTCCAGTTTCTCGATTTCCCGATCCCGGGCTTTTTCTCGCGCCTGGATCAGTCCGGAGATGACCTCTTTGTCGATTCCAAGACTATCGAATGCCTGTTTCTGTTTTTTTGTAGTTTTCATGAAGCACGGAAACAGCCTTCCAACTTATAATGTCCGTAGTGCGCCGCGCATGACGGGATCAAAAGAAAATCAAATCGGATTCGCTGCCAGATATTCCGAAACGCCGTCCGTGCCGCAAATCAGGTTCGCCCAGTCGAGATAATCGTTCCCTTTTTTCACCGCTTCTAGGAACTTCTGACTGTCGGTCGCGATCACAACCGTATTCGAGCGTGACAGTTCCTGCACCGGCTGAACCATAGTCCGGTTACGGAAAACCATATAGGGTTTCAATTCGCCGAAATCGGATTGATATTTCCCCTTGAGCGCATAGGGAGCCCGGCTTTCGACAATATCGCCGAGCCTTTCCACCGCGCCAATTTCCGGATTGCATGTCTCCTCCAATGACAGCATCCCGTTGATGATGATCGAGACATTGAAATCTTTGGAGCAAACCACATCCTGATTGCGGATAAATACATCCGCCAGAAAGACATTGCTTTCGTCCAGGGTAATATCGACGACGTTGCCGTCATGCAGGCTCTGGATGGTTTTGTAATAATCATTATCCCGCCGTTCGATGATCGGGAACGACCGGTTGTCGATTTCAATCGCCGCATCGGCATTTTCCTCGAAACTGATTTTCAAAAGATCAACCACCCCGTTCAGCCGCATTTCATGATCGATCAGGCTGACATACGCATCCGCCTTCCCGTTGTCGTCCGCCCGATGATGGGGTTTGTCGATCGCGAGTTTATAGGGCGCGACGGTTCCAGACGGTCTCAGGATGGCAAAACTTTCCGCGAAACTGCCCTCAATCGGGACGCCTTTCTTCATGGCGTCGAAATTGACACGCCCGCCCGGATTCCCGAAAGCCTCAAAATATACGCCCCGGGACTTCCCAACTCCGCATAAACCACGCCGTCGTCCAGGAAACTCCGATACGAAAACGCCCCTTCTCCCCGCACCATTTCACGAAACGCCGGGGTTTCCACGTCCACCGGCCCCATTGCAACCGAGTGGTTTTGCCCTTCCGCCCAAACGTCATAGCCGCCCGTAACCTTGGTAATCTGGGCGCTGGATTCCGCCCCGGCTTCTTCGGATTCAAATCGCATGGCGTCGTTCAACCCATCGCCGACGCCGACCGTGACTTTCTTTTGCGCGAACGCCATGGAATTGGACCGCCGCACGAGGCCCAACCTTCCGCCGGCGTCGCCCCGCGCCGAAACGATGCAATCCCGGCATTGGGCAGCCGTGCTCGCGCGCAGATCCTTCTTCAGATAATCGAGATTATTCCTGAGCTCTTGCCCGTCGCCCAATCCATCGCCATCGCTGTCGAACGCGCCGTAATCGGCGCCATACAGGACCTCGTTGACATCCGAAATCCCATCCCCATCCCGGTCCCGAAGCAGGTTCCGGGTCAGCCCGATGTCATGGAGGGTTTGGCCGAAAATGGTCGGATCCTCGACAGCGACGGTCATGAATTCTTTGTCCGTCGCCTGCTCCGCATCCTCATAGGTCCTGACTTTCAACGCATCGGTCGGATAGCGCATGATCTCATCAAAATCGGTCAGCCCATCGCCGTCGGTGTCGGCGTTTTGGGGATCGAGGCCGTTTTGGATTTCGAACTCATCCACCAGTCCGTCGTTGTCGCTGTCAACGTTCCCAGCTGTAACGTTCAGGACCCTGTCCCTTTCATCCGACAACGGATTCGGCAACAAATAGACCGTGCTGTCATGAGGAAACGTCAGCTCGGCGCTCTCAAAAGACTCCCCCAGTAACCGAAATGTCGATCGCCCCAAGGCATGGAAATAGTAATCGCCCACTTGCACATGATCCGCCGAATCAAAGGAAACCGTCTCGCTGGCGGCATCGAAGTCCAGATTGACGATGTTGGATGCTGAAAAGCTTTGATAAGAAAAATGCCCCGTGAACGAGGACGAAACCGAGCCGTCATCCATGACCACGACGTCCCGGCCATCATTGACCTGGGCGTCGTTCCTGACCTTGAGATAATCCCCCTTGGAGAAAGAAATCCCGTTATCTTTCCTGGAGACAACGGTCGGAGCAGTCAGCTCCCCGTCAGGAACCAAATCCAGCCGAATACTCGTTGGCCCGCCGATCTGCCCGCCATCCCCGAAATTATCAGCGGTCAGTGAGCCACCTGAGGTGGGGAACTCCGCTTCCTGCTCAC
>CAYFNC010000104.1:0-6242 GCA_964344345.1 uncultured Hyphomicrobiales bacterium
AGCGTCAACGCTCTCGGGGAGGGCGGCAACCTCGTTTATGTATGGGATGTATAAGTTTCAGCCGGGGATCGTGGCGGAGCGTGCCGTGTTCGCTCAGGTCTTCATATCCGAGGGCGATCCCCATCACCCGCTGGACCAAAGGATCGGGCAGAAGATGGCGCGCCCAGGCCGGATCGCGAAGGTCATCGAAACACCCGGCCAAGCGTGCCCACGAATTCATCCCCATGGCCGTCTCGCGCAACAGCAAGCCTCTGGAATCCTGGGTGATCTCGCCCCACCGAACGCCGCCAGAACCATGCGCGGGTCAAAGTTGGAGAACTGCATTCGGGAAAACACCGTGTAATTTTTCAGATCGGGTGAATGCAGTATAGTCTGCTGTTATTATTCAGTGAATCGGGATAAACTGAAATTCTGACGATGGATCCAGGTTATTTCCCGCCCTGGGCCATGGCGTCGGCGATGCGCGCCAGTTCCGCCGCGCGCCGCTCCAACCCGACCTGGTTGAGGAACGAGCCCAGAAGGCCCTGCTCCTGGAACTGAACGCGCAGCCTTTCGAGCACGTTGTCGGTTCCGGCGACGGACTCGGAATCGCGCACGGCGATCACCTTCCATCGGCCCTGGGCGTCGCGCATCAGGTCGTAATACTCCATGTAATTCTTGCGCGCCGCTTTTCCCCTCGGCTCCACGGTGACGACCCAGCATCCCTGGCACAGGCCGCTGGGGCCGTCGTAGGTGATTTCCGGAAACCGGTGGACGATGTCGCCGGTGACGATCTCGCGAACCAGGATGGCGACCCAAAGATGGCGGACCGAGCGGGCGAACGCCTGTCGATCCGCCGATCCCGCCGCGTCCCAGGGGCCCGCGCCCGCGAACTGGCGGGACAGCATCTGGAAATCGAAGGTGTCCTCGACGACAGAAACCAGATTCAGGTAAACCCCGTTGGCTCCCAGCCTTGGCGCCTCGGTCAGATTGGCGCGGACGGCGGCGATCAGGTTGCTCACCCCGTCCCGGGGCTCGTACCCGCCTTGCGCCCACGCCCCGGGCGCGAACAAGAGGACGACGAGCGCGAGGGCCAGGAAGCGCCGGGCCATCCCGCCTACTCCACCAGTTCCGGGATTTTCTTGGGATTTTTCGGCGGCTTGGCGTCGGGGTAGTCGAAGACGAGCTTGCCGTCCTCGATGTCGGCGCGGACCGCGCCGCCCTTTGCCAGGCGGCCGAACAGCAGCTCCTCGGCCAGGGGCTTCTTCACGTGCTCCTGGATCACGCGGGCCAGCGGGCGGGCGCCGTAAAGCTTGTCGTAACCCTTCCTGGCCAGCCAGGCGCGGGCGTCGTCGGAAAGCTCGATCACCACGTCGCGGTCGGCGAGCATGGCCTCGAGCTGCAGCACGAACTTGTCCACCACCCGGGCCACCACCTCCGGCGACAGCGGCGCGAACGGGATCACGGCGTCGAGCCGGTTGCGGAATTCCGGGGTGAACATCTTCTCGATCGCCTCGGTGTCGTCGCCGACGCGCACGTCGCGCTCGAACCCCATGGCCGGCTTGGCCAGGTCGGCCGCGCCCGCGTTGGTGGTCATGATCAGGATCACGTTGCGGAAATCCACGCTCTTGCCGTTATGGTCGGTCAGCTTGCCGTGGTCCATGATCTGCAACAGGATGTTGAACAGGTCCGGATGGGCCTTTTCGATCTCGTCGAGCAAAAGCACCAGATGCGGGTTCTGGTCCACCGCGTCGGTCAGCAATCCGCCCTGGTCGAATCCCACGTAGCCCGGCGGCGCGCCGATGAGCCGCGACACCGAATGGCGCTCCATGTATTCGGACATGTCGAAGCGCTGGAGTTCGACGCCCAGGGTGATGGAAAGCTGGCGCGCCACCTCGGTCTTGCCGACGCCGGTGGGGCCCGAGAACAGATAGCTGCCGATGGGCTTTTCCGGCTCGCGCAGCCCGGCGCGGGCGAGCTTGATGGCGGTGGCCAGGGCCTCGATGGCGTCGTCCTGGCCGAAGACGACGGTCTTCAGGTCGCGCTCCAGATGCAGCAACGCCTCGCGGTCGTTGGCCGACACGCTTTTCGGTGGGATGCGCGCGATCTTGGCGACCACGGTCTCCACGTCCTTGACCGTGACGGTCTTGCGCCGCTTGTTTTCGGGCAGCAGCATGCGGGACGCGCCGACCTCGTCGATGACGTCGATGGCCTTGTCGGGCAGCTTGCGGTCGTGGACGTACTTGGCCGACAGGTCCACGGCGGCCTTCAGCGCCTCGGCGGTGTAGCGGACCTTGTGGTGCTCCTCGTAATAGGGCTTGAGGCCTCGGAGAATCTTGACCGCGTCGTCCGGCGACGGCTCTTGGATGTCGATCTTCTGGAACCGGCGGACCAGGGCGCGGTCCTTTTCGAAGTGGTTGCGGTATTCCTTGTAGGTGGTGGACCCCATGCAGCGCAGGTTCCCGGCCTGGAGCGAGGGCTTGAGGATGTTGGAGGCGTCCATGGACCCGCCCGACGTGGCCCCCGCGCCGATCACGGTGTGGATTTCGTCGATGAACAGGATGGCGTCGGGATTGTCCTCGAGCTCGGAGATCACCGCCTTCAGCCGTTCCTCGAAATCGCCGCGATAGCGGGTTCCGGCCAGAAGCGCGCCCATGTCGAGGGCGAAGATTTCGGCGCTCTCCAGCACCTCGGGCACCTCGCCTTGGACGATGCGCCGGGCCAGGCCCTCGGCCAGCGCGGTCTTGCCCACGCCCGGGTCGCCGACGAACAGCGGGTTGTTCTTGTTCCGGCGGCACAGCACCTGGATGGTGCGCTCGATCTCGGCGTCGCGGCCGATCAGCGGGTCGATGCGCCCTTGGGCCGCCTTGTGGTTCAGGTCCACGCAATAGGCGTCGAGCGATTCCGAGCCCTCGCGCACCACGCTTTCGGCCTTGGCGTCCTCGTCGGCGCCGTGGACGGTGCGGGGCTTGTCCTCGCCCGGAACCTTGGCTATGCCATGCGAGATGTAGTTGACCGCGTCCAGCCTGGACATGTCGTGGAGCTGCAGGAAATAGACCGCGTGGGATTCCCGCTCCGAGAACAGGGCGACCAGGACGTTGGCGCCGGTCACCTCCTCGCGTCCGGACGACTGCACGTGGATGACGGCGCGCTGGACCACGCGCTGGAATCCGGCGGTGGGCTTGGGGTCCGACATCAGGACGGTGACCAGCCCGGCCAGTTCGGTGTCGACGAATTCGACCAGGTCGTCGCGCAACCGCTCCAGGTCCACCCCGCAGGCCCGCATGACCGCGAGCGCGTCGCGGTCCTCGGTCAAGGCCAGCAGCAAATGCTCCAGCGTGGCGTACTCGTGCCGTCTTTCGGTGGCCAAGGCCAGCGCCCTGTGCAGGGTTTGCTCCAGATTTCGTGACAGCATCGGACGCCCTCCGGGCGGTTCGTTCTTATGCGCCCTCCATAAAGGAAGACGCCCATTAATATATTGCAAACGGGCGGGTGGTTAAAGGGGCGGGGGAGTCATTCCATCGGTCATTGGGAATGACCGATGGAGGCCCCTCAATCGCCGGGCGCGTCCTCCGGACGCTTGGCTTTCGCCGAACGATCGGGCCTCAGTCCTCCCCGTCGCCGTCCTTCTCGATGGTGCATTGAAGCGGGTGCTGGTTGCGCCGGGCCAACTCCATGACTTGGTTCACCTTGGTTTCCGCCACCTCGTAGGTGAACACGCCGCAGACGCCGACGCCCTTGGTGTGAACGTTGAGCATGATTTCGGTGGCTTCCTCGTTGGACTTGCCGAAAAAGCGCTCCAGCACGTGGACGACGAACTCCATTGGGGTGTAGTCGTCATTCAGCATCAAGACCTTGTACATGGCGGGCCGCCGGGTCTTGGGCCGCGACTTGATGGCGACGCCGGTCCCGGGGGCGTCGTCGTAAGGATTGTGCGAACCGGGCATGGGCTAGCGTCCGTGGGTGGCCTTCATCGGTTGTCCCGACCCATATATATATTCGATTTCGCCTGGGAAGGAAGGGGGCGCTCAGGCGCGCCCACGCGGGACCGCCGTGTCCAGGATGGTCTCCGACGCCTCGAGCCCGAGACGGAGCCAGGCGTCGGTCAGCCTGCGGCCGTTGGACATGACGCGCTTGACGTTCATGTTGAAGAGCGAGCGACGCACCCCGATCACGCCCTCCAGGTCGCGGCAGCCGAGCATGGCCTTCAGCCCCTGGGCGTTGTCGGTGATCGCGGCCCTGACCGAACACGCCACCGCCGCGTTCAGTTCGTGCGCCTCCTTGGCGAGCTTGGAGCTTTCGGGCAGGAGCGCCTCCGCCCCCTCGCGGCCCGCGCCGACCCAGTTCTCGTACTCCTTCACGCCCTTGAAGGCCGCGTCCACGCCGGAATCCAGGCGGTCGCGGGCGAAATTGACGGTCGCGCGGCGTCCCGCCTCCACATAGGTCTTGACGGCGTCGCGGCCAGCGTCGGCGGCGAAGGTGATGGGATCGACGTGTCCGGTCATTTTTTCTCTCGGTGTTGTTTTTCCGAAACAAGCCATGCTGCACCGCAGCATTTCAGCGAATGCTAATCCGTTTCGGGGATTTGTGTCAAGATTGGGGCTGGGGCGGGGCTGCCAGCGGGCCGTCGTCAAGGCCTTGGCGACCAAGGGTTTCTAGTAAAATTTATTGAAAATTGAATCAATGATTAACCATAAACTATAGTACCAAAAACAAATTGATTTGTCTATGACGTTAACCATTTCTTATCCACGCGAAGTGTACCAACATATTAGGGGTTGGGAAAAATTCACGGCGGCGTAACGCCACGGCCCTTGAGTCTTGACGTTGGTTTAGCTTTAATTCGTCGAGGCTCGTAGCGTAAGCAACGACGAGCGTTAAGAGGGGCAGATGTTTTTGGCTTCGAACTCCCGGATCAAACGGGCCATCATCGGAACTTTCCTTGTCATCGCGTTCGCGCTTTCGGCCGCGTCGGCCGAGGCCAAGTACGCGTCTTTCGTCATGGACGCCGACACCGGCCGCGTCCTCCATTCGGTCAACGCCGACACCCGGAACTATCCGGCGTCGCTGACCAAGATGATGACGCTGTACATGGTGTTCCAGGCGGTCGAGGACGGACGCCTGTCCATGAACAAGCGCCTGGTGACGTCGCGCCGCGCCGCGCGCCAGCCCGCGTCCAAGCTGGGGCTCCGCGCCGGGCAGACCATCACGGTCAAGGACGCGATCATGTCGCTGATCACGAAATCCGCCAACGACGTGGCCGTGGTCATCGCCGAGAATCTGGCGCGGTCCGAGCGCGCCTTCGCCAAATCCATGACCCGACAGGCCAAGCGGCTGGGCATGAGCCGGTCCAACTTCCGCAACGCGTCCGGCCTTTATCATTCGGCGCAGCTTTCCACCGCGCGCGACATGGCGACGCTGGCCCGCGCGCTGCTCGAGGACTTTCCCGAACAGTACGCTCTGTTCGCGACCAAGTCGTTCAAGTACAAGGGCGTGCGCCATCGCAACCACAACAAGCTGCTCAAGACCTATAACGGCGCCGACGGGATCAAGACCGGGTATATCCGCGCGTCGGGCTTCAATCTGGTGGCGTCGGCCGAGCGCGACGGGCGGCGCGTCATCGGCGTGGTGTTCGGCGGCAAGTCGCCCCGCCACCGCAACCGCCACATGGCCAAGCTTCTGGACAAGGGCTTCAACCGCATCAACCCGGCCCTGGTCGCGGCCTATGAAAGCAAGCCCAAGGCGGGCCGGACGTCCTCGAGGGGCGGGTCGAGCCGCGTGACCACGGCGAGCTCCCGCTGGGGCGTGCAGGTGGGCGCCTACAACAAGTACTCTCCCGCCTACAAGATCGCGGTCCGCGCCCAGAAGCTGGCTCCCAGCTACCTGTCCGACGGCGTGATCAAGGTCGCGCCCCTGAAGCGCCGGGGCCGCAACCCGGTCTATCGCGCCCGCATCCTGGGGCTCTCCAAGAAAGAGGCCTACCGCGCCTGCAACTACTTGGAGCGCCGCAAGATCCCCTGCATGGAGCTCACCATGAAAAAGGGCGTCCAGCTGGCGAGTTCGGCGGATTGATCGCCGACGCGGCCCGCCGGTCTCGGCGGGCCGTCGCTTTCATCGCAACATTCTTCAAAATCACCGGCAAGGCGCGAGGATGATCCTCACGTCTTTTTTTGCGCGCTCGGGCCTTGGCGAGATGTTCTCGAAACCCATAATACCAAGCGGCGCGAGCTATGACTCGCGATCGCTTGGCAGCCTGCGAAGCG
>CAYFNC010000105.1:0-6227 GCA_964344345.1 uncultured Hyphomicrobiales bacterium
GAACTACGCCCAACAGCAAACCTGATCAAGAGCGGGTTCAACGGACGGACACGGATCAAGGATCGGCGGGAGCGTTTTTCGATGGTCAGTCCAGCCGAGGGTAAAAGGTAAGAAACTGCATGATGTCGATCAGCCATTCAGGCGGCAGGGGTTCTGTGATTTCCCGAGTGTTATTGGTGAAAATGCGGAGATATCCGCTACATAAGGACGTTACCCTGGTCCCCGGTCCACCAATGTCTTCAATCATATAAGATAAGAAATTCTGTCTTTCTGGAATTTGGAACAAAGCGATATAGGGACGAATGTACATAACATCGCCATCGCGACGGGTACCCCCAGGGAATCTTTTTTCAAGCTCTGCATAGACGTATTCCCGCGCTTTCGGCTTCATCGGATTAACCAGTTCTTCCAGAGGCAACTCACCTGAAAAGCAGATCGGATAATAACGCCACCAGCCATGACGCACCCAGTCGTTCAGGGCGTGCCATCCCCATCCGGCAAGCGTTAGGAGACCAACGATCCCGACCGCGACAATGCGTTTCTTCATCACGGTCATGGCGGCGGCTATTTGTCCAGCCGAGGATAAAAGGTAAGGAACTGCATGATGTCGATCAGCCATTCGGGTGGCAATGGTTTTGTGACCTCTTCCGTGTCGTTGGTGAAGATGTGTCGATATTCTCTACATATGGTCAATATTTCACCGCTAACCTCTTCACTTACAGAGAATAGAAAATTTCGCCTTTCTGGAATTTGAAACAGTGCGATATAAGGGCGGATATACATGGCGTTGCCATCGCGAAAGGTGCCCCCTGGAAATCTTTCTTCTAACGCAGAATATACATTTTCTCGTACATCTGGTTTCATCGGATTGAGCATCTCGTCGTAAGGCACATCGCCTGAAAAACAGATCGGATGATAGCGCCACCAACCATGATGCACCCAATCATTCAGGACGTACCACCCCCATCCTGCAAGCACCAGGAAAGAAACAATCCCGAATGCAAAAATTCGTCCCTTCATCATGGCCATGAAGTGCGACCCCTTGCTAATTTTTATTCGCCCCGTCGTTCCATTTGAATCTTGAGCCAACGATCTTTCCATTACGCAAGGTCAATTCACCTTGAAGCTCACGACGCCATGGCGTCGAGTAAACCTTAAATGCCTTGGCACCCCCGGCTTTTTCCAGCGCCGTGATGCCATCCCGGGTCAACCCGAAATCGCCGACCAAAAACCCTTGCGCGAATGGAAGGCCCGATGCGCCAGCTTTCTTAAAATCATAATCATCATCAAGATTGTGATCAATCTTTCCGCGAACGATGATGCGGTCGCCATTTCGTTCAAGGGTCAATTCTCCCATCCCTTTTACGGTTGTCGCCCCGAGCGCATTGTTTTGGTCGGAAGTACCCACGCTTGAACTGTCTGCGCTGCCATCCCAGTGCATGTTCTTGAGTTCCAGGGTTTTCTTTCCGCTCTTGATCCAGTCGTCGATATGCCCCAGCGTTTTATCGCCTTGTCCGCCCTGCAGCCATTCCTCGAAATGGCTTTCGACGCGTTCCTGCGCCTTGGTCACGGGGGGATGCTTTCGGACCCAGTCGGCGTCCAGGGTCACCGGCTCGCCGCTGTTGGAGAGGTAATGACGGAGCAGCCTCGCCGATTCCGGTCGGTTTTTCCTTTCGCCATAGTCGATCAGTTTATTGAGCGTTCCAAACGTTTCCTTGTCGTCGTCCGACCAGTCCGGTTTCGGCTTCAGTTTGGGTTTCGCTACAGGTTTATCCTCGTCATCAGCCAAGCGCGCCTTTTCGGAGAACGCTTTTGCCATGGGATTGGCTGGATGCCTGCGTTTGGGGTCATCATCGCCATCCGAAGCCAGATAAGTGAAAAGTTCGTCTCCTCCCGCGCCGCCGGTCAATGTGTCGTCGCCCTTTCCTCCGGAGAGCGCGCCGTCCGCGCCCTTGTACCGCTCCGGATAATGCCGCCTGTATCCGTGCATCTCGTCGATGGCGTCGGCGTAGGCATTGAGCGCGTCCTTCTTGCCCGGTCCCGCGAGCCACGCCCGATCGCGATCGGCGTCCTCTCGCGCCTGTTTCTCGCGCGCGGTTTCGGTGGCGAAGCCGTCTTTCGCCAGCGCCTTGATCTCGGCCAGGGTTTCGGGTTTGAGGCGCTTGAGCACGTCTTGTTCGTAGAGCGCCGCCGCTTCCGCGTCCGACTCCTTCAGCCTGCCGACCATGTCGGAGACCTCGTCCACCGCTTTCAAATTCACCCGCCCGCGCTTGTCCTTGGGGTCCTTGACCTGCGCCAGATCCTCGATGGCGAAGGCGGAGTACTTGGCGTGGTCGCCGAAGTCGCGCTTGCCCTTGAGCGCATTGATCGCCCGGCCGTTGGCGGCGAAGGCCTCGTCGTTCACGCATACCAATTCAGTAAGGTGTCCCCGGAATTGCGCGGTGTAGCCTCGGCTCACCTCGACGGGCCTCGGCCTTGATACAGGGCCCGTTCGCCGTGGCGATGGACCTTGTCCACCAGTTCGGGAATGATCTCGCGCGCCAGCGCCATGGCCTCGTCCTTGACCATTCCGGGCTTGATGCGGGGATCGTAGAGCGCGCGGACCAGGATCATGTCGTTGATGGTCAGCTCCTCGGGGTCGTCCAGGTCGCTGAAGATGGTGGGGCGGATGATGTCGGAGTCGTTGGGAAGGCCAAGGCCTTGGGTGAATTCCTCCAGCAAGCATGATCTTGTCCCGTGGGGGCCTCCGTCCGTGGTGATGAGCATTTTGTATGCATTAATGACGCCATGCCAATTTGGCGAATATTGACCTAAACAGGTGGCCCCGTCGGCAATCCCCTCTTCGAATGAATCCGCTCCGCCAAAATGCGCCTCCAAAATGGAAGGAACCTGCGCCATTCTGTCGACAAACACGATCACGTTTTCATCGCCGGTGGCGGGATTGGGAACGGTCATTTCCAATCCGGTCAGCCTGCTCAAGGTCGCGGCGTTCGCTTCCAGTGTAGGGCGCAGCCACGCGACGTTTTCGCCTCGTAGCGCGATCCTTAGGGGACCATCCCATTTATCCAATGTGTTGAACCGCCTAACAATGCCGTATTCAACGCGGAACACAATATCTTCAAACTGAGCGAGAAGTTTCTCGACCGGAGCCGTGCGCACGACGGGAGTTGGAGGCCGAATGGAATTGGAGACCCAAACCACCACGGCGAACAACAGGGCCACCAGGATCAGGTCCCAACCGGGCGGCGGGCGAACGGCGAGACGGAACCTGGGCATGGCGCGTATCGGATTCCTTGAAACGGGAAACCATCATTAGCCGTGACCGCTCGCCGCCGTCAACCGTTCCGAGCCATCAACGCCGCCGTTTCCGCCGTCCCCCCATCGGGGGGATGAGAACGGGGAACCGTCCGGGTTTCATGGGAGGAAGGAGCGCGGGAACGCCGCCGTATCCACCGCCGGGAGGATCGTCGGGCGGGGTCATGTCGATCCAGTTGGTGGGGTCCTTGAGGAACTTTTCGAGTCCCTCGCGGATATCCTCGGCGGTTTTCAGCGATTGCCCGGGGGAATCCTCAGATCCCAAATACCGCATCAATAGATTGATCGCCGTGGTGTTGATATCGGGGCCAACGGCCGGAGGATTTGATTTGTCAGACAGATCGGGATTATTAATACTCGACTTGGGGGCTTTCTCTGACCGTTTTTCAACGGGTGGCTTGAGGCGACGCCTCTCCTTATCATTTTCTTTCCCCTTCTCCAACTCTTCCTGTCTCACCAACCAATCCACCTGCGCCTGGCTCATCTCGCGAACCTCGTCGGCGTTGAGTTCCCGGAACTCCTTGCTGCTGTTCCAGGCGTCGCGCAGATGGCGCTCGCGCGCCTCGTCGGATTTTATGGAGCGGACCGCGTCCAATTCCTCGCGGCGGCGCTTTCGCTCCGGGTCCGAACCGGCCTTGAGCAGGCGTTCGAAATCCCGGTCCTTGAACGCGCCGTCATGGGCGCGGGCGATGCGCTGGGCGAACGCCTCGCCACCCACGGGATCGTCGGCGAAAACCTTTTTCGCCCGCTCGACCAGCGCGTCGCGTTGCGCCATGCGCTTTTCCGTCGAAACGCCCTCGCGCGCGTCCGCGAACCGGCCGATGTCATCGACCAGACGGGCGACGTCAGGGTCCAACCGGCGCTCGTCCGCATCGCCGGACTTGCCGACATGGACCTTGCCGTTCTTCTTCGCCGCATCGTTCCCCTTGCTTTTTGCGGGGCCGTCAGAAACCGCATAGGCGAACGCGTCCTCGTCTACGCCCTTGAACCGCTCCGGATAATGCCGCTTGTGGCCGTGCATCTCGTCGATGGCGTCGGCGTAGGCGTCGAGCGCTTCCTTTTTGCCCGGTCCCGCGAGCCAGGCGCGGTCGCGGGCCGCGTCCTCGCGCGCTTTTTTCTCGGTAGCGGTTTCGGTGGCGAAGCCGTCTTTCGTCAGCGCCTTGATCTCGGCCAGGGTTTCGGGTTTTCGACTCTCTGACCAACCTGTTCACCCCCAGCTCGGACTCGGGGAGTTCCGGCGGATTTTTCGGCGGGCTCGCGGATACCTTCACCGATACCTTGGAAGACGTGGGCGAGGCGGTGTTCGACACGGCGACGGACTATGTCGGCGACAAGGTCGGCGACGCCATCGGGGGGCCGTTCGGAGACGCCGTCGGCGACGCGGTCGGCGGGTTCGCCAATGACGCCGTGGGGGGCATGTTCGACTGGTTCGATCTCGACGACAGCGTCGGCCCGGGCAAGGCCAACAAGGATCGGGACGTGGAGGACGTGAACGGATTCTTGGGCAACGCGGGCTTCATGAAATCGTCCGGCGGCATGCCGTCGGGGCTGTTCAGCGCCGAGACCGAGGACTCGGTCAAGGCGTTCCAGGGCGCGAACGGGCTCAAACAGGACGGAATTCTCAATCCCGGCGGCCCCACCATGGGCGAAATGAAAAAACAGGTCGGCGGGATCACGTCCCACTACGCCCGCCAGGGCGGGACGCCCGACCCTTGGCTTCCGGTGCGGATGGAGGAAGCCGCCAAGGCGAAAGCCGAGGGCAAGGAGGTCCTCGATCCGCGTAAAAACACATTGCTCGGCAACGAATTTCCCGAGGCGAACAAGCCCAAGCGTCCCTCGTTCAAGAAGATCGCGCAGGCGGGCGGCGATCTCGGCGCGGCGGCGGCTGTCGGCGGTCTCGCCCCCATGCCGAAAATCAGCAAGACGCAGCAAAAGAAGCTCTACAAAAGCTTCGAAAAAGCCGCCGAAATCCGCAAGCGCCGCGCCAGGCTCAAGACCGCGCCCTTGCCGCGCAAGGACGGCGGCTTGCCGAAATCGCGGGGCGTCGATGACGAAGCGTTCGCCGCCAACGGCCGGGCGATCAACGCGCTCAAGGGCAAGCGGGATTTCGGCGACCACGCCAAGTATTCCGCCTTCGCGATCGAGGACTTGGCGCAGGTCAAGGACCCCAAGGACAAGCGCGGGCGGGTGAATTTGAAAGCGGTGGACGAGGTCTCCGACATGGTCGGCAGGCTGAAGGAATCCGACAGGCAAGCGGCGGCGCTCTACGAACAGGACGTCCTCAAGCGCCTCAAACCCGAAACCCTGGCCGAGATCAAGGCGCTGACGAAAGACGGCTTCGCCCTTGAGTCCGCAAGCGAGAAGAAGGCCCGCGAAGACACCGACCGCGACCGGGCGTGGCTCGCGGGTCCGGGCAAAAAGGAAGCGCTCGAAGCCTACGCCGACGCCATCGACGAGATGCACGGCTACAGGCGGCATTATCCAGAGCGGTTCGCGGGCGCGGACGGAGCGCTCTCCGGAGGAAAGGGCGACGACACATTGACCGGCGGCGCGGGCGGAGACGAACTTTTCACTTATCTGGCTTCGGATGGCGAGGAGTATGAAAAGAGGAATGATCGGCTTGCCGACGAGACCGGCAACGATGTCCTTGAACGAAAAGATGAGGAAGCGTTGTCGGACAGTGGGGTGGATCAAGGCGATGAATCCGTCCCCGTCATCAATAATCATTTAGAACGGAAAAAAGCCATACTTCAGGGAAAGCCCGCGATCTTTAACGTAGCTCCGAATCCGGATGCGGACGATTCCGCCCCTTGGTATGAGCGGCATGAATTTAGTGAAGTAAAACAAAATGAGAAGACCATAGGAGCTTGTTGCGGAATGGTCCGGGATTGTAGGGATTAGGGCAAGAGATG
>CAYFNC010000106.1:0-6021 GCA_964344345.1 uncultured Hyphomicrobiales bacterium
AGCCCGCGCGCGCTAGGTCAACAGGGAGATGCGCGATTCTGCAACAGGCTCCCATCCACTCCGAAATAACCGCATCCGTCGCGGCGCCCCGGCGGGCGCATACCACCGTATGTTGCGGGAAACGAGCCTCAATCCCGCGGCGAGGGGCGGCGGGGCGGCCCCGGCGCCGTCCCCGAAGCTTGAAGCATGAATTCCCGATCCGCCGGAAAATCTGCTATAGTGCGTTGCGTCCGGATCAACCTTCGAAAGGCCATGGCATGGGCGAGCCGGCCCTCAAACAGCCGCACCCCAAACTGACGGTGGACGCGTTCCTGGCCTGGGACGACGGCAGCGATGTCCGCTACGAGCTGATCGGCGGGGAGATCGTCGCCATGACGCCGCCGTCGCCGGCGCACAGTGCGATCGCGTTCAATCTGGGTGGAGAAATCCGCAGCCGCCTGAAGCCCCCCTGCCGAGGGTTCTCGGAGGCCGGGGTCCGCGTTCCCGACCGTGACGACGCCTACTACCAGGCCGACCTGGTGGTGAACTGCTCGCCCGTCGGTTCGGGCGTCTCCCACGTTCCCGAGCCCATGGTCATCGTCGAGGTCCTCTCGCCGTCCACCGCCGCCCACGACCGCGCCACCAAGCTGCCGGACTATCGCACCATCCCCAGCGTGCGCGAGATCGCGCTGGTGTCGGCGACGGCGATGAAGGCGGAGCTGTGGCACCGCGCCGAGGGCGGCTGGACGGTCAACGACCTGGAGGGGGCGGCCGCGGTCCTTGGTTTCGAATCCTTAGGGATCGAGGTGCCGTTGGCGACGGTCTACGAGGGCGTGGCCTTCGAGGCGGAGAGCGCGGAAGCGGAGACCGCCGGGACGACGGCGGGCGAGGCTTGAGTCTCTCCTTGGGCCACCAGCCATGACCCCGCGCGAGTCCCCCATCCGGCCCGGAGACCGTTACCTCCGGCACGGTAACCCGCCCGGGCGATGGGTGGTGGAGCGGCTCCTGGAGCGCGATGGCCACCCACTGCACGTGAGGCTGGTGCAGGAAGGCTACAGACGCACCATCACGGTCGCGGCGTCGGTGCTGGAAGACACACGCCAGTTCAAGCAGCTCCGTGAGGATTGACCGGGCTCAGCCGTTGAGGGTGTCCTTGAGGCTCTTGCCGGCCTTGAACTTCGGCTGCTTCGACGCGGCGATCTGGATGCTCTCACCGGTGCGCGGGTTGCGGCCGGTGGTGGCGGCGCGCTCGGAGACGTTGAAGGTGCCGAAGCCGACCAGACGGACCTCGCCGCCGCTCTTGAGGGTGTCGGCGATGGAGTCGAACATCGCGTCGATGGCGGTGCCGGCATCGGACTTGCCGAGGCCCGTGGCGTCGGCGACGGCGGCGATCAAATCGGATTTGTTCATGAATGCGTTCCCCCTTGAATGGATGTTCGGACTCCGATCTATCCGCAAACGTGCGTCTCGTCCAGAGGTTATGCGCCCGCCATGGGATGCACCAGCGTGCGGGTCTTGTCGTCCCGGCTCAGGCGGGCAAGGATGTCGGCCATGAGGGCGCCCATCTCGGAGGGCGACCAGTAGACGTCCTCGAGGGCGATGTCCTGCTTGAGGGCGATGACGAACAGGGGCTCGTTGTCGGTGCCGTGCTCGCCGATCAGATCGTCCTGGACATAGAGCCCGGCGGACCTGGCGAGCGTGGCGAAGCTCTTGTCCTTGCCCGGCATCGGCGGCGGTTCGGGCTGGCCGGCGCGCTCCAACTCGTTCCGGAAGGCCTGGAAGCCGGCATCGTCGTAGCGGTAGGGGAGGACCGGGCTTCCCCCGATGAAGGCCCGGATTGCGGCGGCATGATCGGCGAAGGCGGGATGGCCTTTCAGGTCTTCGTCGGTGACGCCCAGGAATTCCTTGACCTCGGCCGGCTGGTGGATGGGGACGCCGGGATCGAAGCGGAAGGCCAGATGTTTCCCCGGCTCGCCGTCGACGATCTCCTGGAGGAACAGGTCGATCACCCGGGCGTCTGGATCGGGCCTGACGCAGGTGGCGGTGGCGTCGAAGACGATGAGGCGGTTCGCCGGGGCTCGGGATAGTGCTTCCGTCGGCGGGGTGGTTTCTTGCACATGGAGCTTCCTTTGCAGCCATTCCGGCATCGGCGGCGCGGCCGGATACCCGCCGCCGGCGCCAGGATCGACCCTGTGCCTGAACACGGGATCGAGGAAGTACTTGGGCGTATCGGCGACGATGGGCTTGGCCATGAACTGCTGGAACAGGATCACGTGTTTGTCCGGCCCGAACACCTCGGGCATGGTGAGGAAGTCCTCCGTGCGGATCAAGGGACGGCCCTGGAGGCTTTCGGTCTCGTTCACCTGCCAGGGGTTTACGCCGCGTCCCACGCCCTTTGTGCGGCTTTTCTGGACGCTCTTGTAGGTCCTCTGGCCAACCATCTCCGTGAGCCGCTTGGCGGTTACTTCGTTGTTCTGGGTCAGAACCACCTTGGCGGACGTGGTCGAGACCAGGGTTTCGACGCCCGGCCGGCCATAGGTCTGCTCGATCTGGGCGAAGTCCTGGCCGATCATCAGATAGGAGACCTTCTGCCCGCGCCCCACGGCCGGCCCGTCGATCAGGGCGCGCAGCTTGGGCATCTGGGGGAACTCGTCGAGGACGAACAGCGACGGAAACGGTCCGACCGGCCGCCCGTCGCGGGCGAACGTCATCTCGCCGCGGAGTTCATCCTTGTCGGCCAGGGTCCGGGTGAGAGCATCGCCCTCGGCAGTCTCTTCCTCCCGGCATAGGCGTTCCCAGTTTTCAAGGTCGGCGGGCTTGTTGGGCTTGTGGGCGATGAGCCAGGCCGACAACGCCTCGACGAACAGGCCGGAGACCACGCCCAGGGCCTTGGCATCCTCCTGGTTGACACAGAGATAGAGGGTCAGGGGGCGCCAAGTGCCGTCCTCTTTCCGCACTCCCCGCACATCGAGGAAGGAAAAGTCGGAGGTCGAGGTGCGTGCCCTTACAGCCGCGTTCTTGAATATCCCGATGCCGGTGAGCGCGGTCGACAGGATGGAGCCGCGCTCGCGGTCGGGGGTGGTGGAGAGCTGGTTGAGCTCGTTGACCGCGCGCTGGGGATAGCCGAAGCGCCGCGCCTCGTTGACCGCATCGACCAGAAAATCCTTCATGGGATCGGCGCCCACCCCGGCCATGGGGTTGCCGGCCTTCTTCTCCTCGAGGGCGTCCTGGGCGGCAAGCTGGGCCTCGGTCAGCCAGTCGAGCAGCATGGGGAACGACGGCTCCCTGCCTCGCCAGGAGGCCGGAATGGAGCGCCAAGTGCCGAAGGCGTTGGCGTTCACCACCTCGCGGGTGAGGGCGTACCGGTCGAGGGCTTCCATGATCGCGGACGGTGCGCCGACAAGACGGGCCTCGGCCAGCAGGGCGTCGTCGTCGCGTTCTTCCGCCGGCTGGCCGCAGGCTTCGACCAATTTGTCATTGAACATGGCCTTCTCGACCTTGGCGGCCAGGAACTGGGCCATGCCGTTGAGGGCATTGCGGCCGTTCTTGGTCCAGTGGTCGTCGCTGCCGCCCTCGCGATCGGGGACCAGGACGTTGGCGAGGCGATCGATGTAGAGGTCGCGGGCGGCGCCGGCCGGCGGCATGGCGGTGGGGCTCAAGGGGTTCCAGCGGGGATGGAAGAGCCCCGAGTCCGGATCGTCCTCCGCCGCCCATTCGAGCACGAAGACCTCGGAGACGGTGGCGCGCCAACCCGAAGTCAGCTTGGCCAGCTCCGGCTTGACGTCGTTGACGATCATGCTGACGTCGTCGTTGCCGAGAATGGTGGGGACAACGATGGCGGTGGTCTTGCCGGTGTTGTGGGTGACCAGCCCGCCGTCAGTTACATACCATTGTGTGCATCCCTCGAGTTCGAAGCCGTGGACGGTATCCGTTCCCACGGGCTCGACAGTGAACGGCCATGTATCGATACTACCGTGAGCGCCGCCGTCCAGGCCGCGGAAGGAGAATATCCGGGCTTTCTCGCGCCACTCCCGGTTTGTACGCAGGAACTCCGTCACGGCGATCTCTCGCCACCGCCCCCGGTTTCCGCCGTTCTCCGCATCGTCAACGGAGAGGACGACGAGGATGTGATTGTCGGAACAGAGGTAGGACCGCGTCCCCTCGCTCGTGGCGACGCGGTAGACCGGCCTGTCCTCGTAGCGGAACACCCGGCTGACCCGTTCCGCAAATCCGGTGCCGTCCGGGCGGGGAGAGAGGACAACGTCGCCGACCCGAACCTTCTCGATGTCCTTCCAGGTTCCGTCGGCCATCAGCACTTTCGATCCCGTCGGTTGGCATCCGGGCGGGGCCAGGGAAAGGACGGAGAGGGTCTCGGGCAGCATGAGGTATTCGTCCCGCGACACCAATTCCAACGGCCAGGGAAGATATTTGAGCGGGTTGCGGTAGAGCGGAACGGGGAACGGGCCAAGACGCAGAGTCCGATCCGGCGTTCCCCAGGGCCTGCGCAGGCGGACGGTGGTTCCGAGTCCGAGCTTGCCGAGCACGATCAGGCGTTCCTTGATTCCCGCACTGCCCGGCAGCAGCCCCATGCGGCGGATGTCCTTGAGCGTGGCGAACGCGGCCGAGCCGTGATACTTGGGCATGAACTCATGCGGGTTGGTGGCGATCCCGACCATCGGCACCGCGAACCCGATGATGGCGGAAAGGATCAACATCAAGGGCGGGAACCCATCGCGCTCCACCGCCATTTCGATCCAGCGCCCCATGAAGCGGGTCCAGCTCGCGTCGTCACGCAGAATTGAATCCCCGAAAAGCCGGACATATCCGGCGATGTAGTCAAGGGCGTCGTGGTCGAGTTCGAAGAGGGCGTGGACGGGGGCCGCGAGAACCACGAGGAGCTCGGCGACGGCGATGCCGAGGACGACCGAGACCACCACCCAGCGGATGGCCTTCTGCCGCTCGGCGGTATCGTAGTCGTGGGGAGCCATCGACGGGGCCTCTCAGGTCCCTTGCCGCACCGCGCCGTCCAGTTCCGGCGTGAGCACGGTATCCAGCAGGTCGGGGGTATCGATGGCGTGGATGTGGCGGCGCCCTCCCTCGGCGGAAAGCTGGACCACACGGCCGATGGCATTGCGGAAAATCTCCACGGTCGGACCGTAGCCGATGGCCGGATTGACCTGGACCACGTTCTGATAGAGGGCGCGGACCGCATCTTCCGGCGAGTTGGCGTGGATGGTGAGCAGGAAGCCGAGGTGCCCGGTGTTCATCAGCCCGAGCACGCCCTCGGCGTTGCTGGCCGAGACCTCGCCGCAGATGATCGCATCGGGCGAGAGGCGTTTCACTACATCGATGACGCGGGGCCAGGTGACGGCGGACTGCTCGGTCTGGATGCGCTCGGCGATCAGGTGGACGTGGTTGGGATGGGGAACGTCCAGCTCGCGCACGTCCTCGGCGGTGACGATGCGCCGGTCGAGGGGGATTTCGTCGATCAATGCGCGCAGGAACGAGGTCTTGCCGGTGGCGGTGGGGCCGGAGACAACAACCGCTTCACCGTTCTGGACCGCGAGCACCAGGTCCTCCAGGGGATCGCCGGAATGGAGTTGGCGATCTGGGGTGAAGCGCGTCCGGCCGGAGGCGCGCAGCTTTTCGGCGTCCAGGTTCCATTCGCTGAGCGACCGTTTGCGCGACGCTACCCGGCGGATTGCGATACAGGCCCCCAGGCGTTCGGCACGGCCGTACTTGACATTGGGCCCAGCCATGGCGGTGAATCGCAAACCCTCGGGTGTTTCGGTGAACAGGATGGGCTGGCTCTCGGGATCGAAGGCGCGCCGCGTGTCGTTGGCGAGCACACGGCAGGCGGTGACGAGGTAAGCGTATGTGATGCCTGCATCCGCGACGTATTCGTAGCGGTAGGGGCCGCGCTTGAGGACCACCTCGCCCGGCCGGTTGACGAACACCTCCTCGACCGCCTCGTCGGCGTAGTGTCGGGCGAGCTTGGCGAGGCTTCGTTCGACCAGCAGGCGCTCCCGGTGCAGCATGGGG
>CAYFNC010000107.1:0-5920 GCA_964344345.1 uncultured Hyphomicrobiales bacterium
GTCCTGATGAACCCGCCGTTCAGCGCGTCGCCGACCGTCTCGCGGACCAGCCCCGCCGTCGCCGGGCGGCACGTGTTCTCGGCCTTGGCGCGGTTGGCGGACGGGGGCCGGCTGGTGGCGGTGACGGGGCGCGCGTTCGCGCCGGACACGGTTCCCTGGCGGAGCGCGTTCGAGCGGCTGCAGGGGATCGGTCGGGTGGCGTTCTCCACGCCTTTGTCGGGGCGGATGTACGCCAAGCACGGGACGTCGTTCGAGACCCGGATCACGGTGATCGACAAGCGCCCGGCCGACGATGCCCGGGATTTCTCCGGGTATCATCGCGGGGTGGTCTGCTCCGCGGCGGAGCTTCTGGAGCTTGTTCGGGAGCGGGTTCCGGAGCGGCTCGCCGTCGAGGCTCCGGCCGTTTCCGAGAAGGCGTCCGCAGCCACGCCGAAGGCGGCTTCGACTCCGGCGCCGTCCGCGCCCGCGCCGAAGGCGACGCCATCGCCCGTTCCGGCCGCGCCCTCCCGGCCCGAGGCCGACGTCGCGCCCCTCGACTACGAGACTATGGATTGGGTTTCGGACGCGGAAGAAATCCGCGACTGCCTGTACGAGTCCTACGCGCCGCAGTCGATCCGCATCCCCGGCGCGCGGCCGCATCCGACGCCGCTGGTCCAGTCGGCGGCCATGGCGTCGGCGGCTCCGCCCAAGCCGTCCTATCGGCCCAGGCTGCCCAAGGCCCTGGTCGCGGACGGCGTCCTGTCCGACGCCCAGCTGGAAAGCGTGATCTTCGCGGGCGAGGCGCACGGACGGATGCTGCCGGGGGTTTGGCGGGTGAGCCGGAGCTTCGATCTCGCCGGCGAGGCCGAGGCCGCCGACGAGGACAAGGTCGCGTCGGCGCGCTTCCGCCAGGGCTGGTTCCTGGGCGACGGCACCGGCTGCGGCAAGGGACGCCAAGTCGCCGGGATCATCCTCGACAACCGGCTTCGCGGCCGGGACCGGGCGGTCTGGATCAGCAAGTCGGACAAGCTTCTGGAGGACGCGCGAAGGGACTGGGCCGCGCTCGGCGGCGATCCCATGGACGTGGCTCCGCTGTCGAAATTCCGCCAGGGCGAGCCCATCGTCCTCGCCCGGGGCATCCTGTTTCTGACCTACGGCATGCTGCGCTCCGGCGGGCGCCAGGGCAAGGCGTCCAGGCTGGAGCAGATCGTGGAATGGCTGGGCCCGGACTTCGACGGGCCGTTGGTGTTCGACGAGTCCCACGCGCTCGCAAACGCCGTGTCCGAGAAGGGATCGCGGGGCGTCCGCGCCGCGTCGCGCCAGGGGCTGGCCGGGCTGCGGTTGCAGCGGGCCTTGCCGTCGGCGCGGGTCGTCTACGTCTCCGCCACCGGCGCGACCGCCGTGGGCAACCTGGCCTACGCCGAGCGCTTGGGACTTTGGGGTCCCTCGGATTCCTCTTCGGTCCCCGACCGCTCGCGCGCTCCCGTCCTCGCCTCTTGCTTCGAAAACCGCGCCGCCTTCGTCCAGGCCATGGAGCAAGGCGGGGTCGCGGCCATGGAGGTGATCTCCCGCGACCTCAAGGCGCTCGGGCTCTACGCCGCCCGATCCCTGTCCTACGACGGCGTCGAGGTCGATATCCTCGAGCACGCCCTGACGCCCGAGCAGACGCATATCTATAACGCGTTCGCCGAGGCCTATCAGATCATCCACCGCAACCTCCACGCCGCGCTCGAGGCCTCGAACGCGGGCCGCAACCGCAACGCCAAGTCGGCGGCGGTCTCGGCGTTCGAAAGCTCCAAGCAGCGCTTCTTCAACCACATGCTGACGGCCATGAAATGCCCGAGCCTGATCCGGGCCATGGAGGCGGACCTGGAGCGGGGCGACGCGGTGATCGTCCAGTTGGTCTCCACCGGCGAGGCATTGTTGGAGCGGCGCCTGTCGCAGATCCCGGCGTCGGAATGGGGCGACTTGACCATCAACGTCACGCCGGTCGACGGAACGCTCGAATACCTCGCCCATTCGTTCCCGACCCAGCTGTTCGAGATCTTCTCCGACGACGACGGAAACGAAAGCTCGCGCCCGGTGTTCGACGCCGACGGCAATCCCGTGATCAACCGCGAGGCCGAGGCCCGGCGCGATCGCATGATCGAGCATCTGGCGGGCCTTCCCGCCGCGCCCGCGGCGCTGGACCAGATCGTCCACCACTTCGGCGCCGATCGCGTGGCCGAGGTCACGGGGCGCGGGCTTCGCCTGGTTCGCGACAACGACAGGATCAAGGTCGAGAAACGCCCCGCCTCCGCCAACCTGGCCGAGGCCAGGGCGTTCATGGACGACGAGAAACGGATTTTGGTGTTTTCCGACGCGGGCGGGACCGGGCGGTCCTATCACGCCGATCTCGACGCAAAAAACCATCGCCGCCGGGTGCACTATTTGCTGGAGCCCGGGTGGCGGGCGGACAACGCGATCCAGGGGCTGGGGCGCTCCAACCGCACCAACCAGGCCCATCCGCCGCTGTTCCGTCCGGTGGCGACGGACGTCAAGGGCGAGAAGCGGTTCCTGTCCACCATCGCGCGTCGGCTCGACAGCTTGGGCGCGATCACCCGGGGGCAGCGCCAGACCGGCGGCCAGGGGCTGTTCCGGGCCGAGGACAATCTGGAAAGCGTCTACGCCCGGGCGGCGTTGCGCCGGCTCTATATGCGGATCGCGCGGGGCGAGGTCGCGGCGTGTTCGCTCTCCGACTTCGAGGACCAGACCGGGCTGCGGCTTTTGGACGGCGACGGGTCGATCAAGGAGGACCTGCCGCCCATGAGCCGGTTCTTGAACCGGGTTCTGGCCTTGACCATCACGGTTCAGAACGCGCTGTTCGAGGCCTTCGAGATATTGTTCGAGCAGATCCTGGAAGGGGCGCGCGCGTCGGGCGATCTCGACGTCGGGGTCGAGACCTTGCGCGCGGATTCCTTTGTCGTCGCGGAAACCCGCGAGGTGTTCGCCCACGCCGGGGCCAATGCCGCAAGATCCTGCGCAAGGACCGGGTCAATCCGGCGTCCGTCGCCGACATGGTCGCGCGCTCCCGGGCCGGGGACGCGGCGTTCCTGGTCAACGCGCGGACCGGCCGCGCCGCGCTCCGCGTTCCGGCGCCGAGCCGCATGTCCGAGGACGGCGCGGTGGAGGCCTGCGTCCGCCTGCTGCGCCCGCTGGACTCCAAGACCGTGAGCGAGGCGGAACCGGCGTCGTCCCGGTGGGAGGAAACGAGCCTCATGCGGTTCCGGGAATCCTGGGAGTCCGAGGTCGCGGCGCTCCCGGAATTTCGCGAGCGTACGTTCCACCTGGTCACCGGCCTTCTGCTTCCGATCTGGGACCGGCTGGACAAGCGCGGCGTCCGGGTCTACCGGCTCCGGACCGACGACGGGCGAAGGTTGTTGGGCCGGGTGATCCGCGACCACGACCTTCCGGCGTTCTTCGCCGCCATGGGCCTGGACGCGCCGGAGATGAGCCCGGACGACCTCTGGCGCTCGGTGCGAGACGGCGGCGTTTCCCACGCCCTCGCCCGGGGCGTCCGCATCCGGCGCTCGAAGGTCATGGGCGAGAACAGAGTGGAGCTCGCCCACGACGGCGGCCCGGCGATCTTTGACGCCATGGCCCGCCTCGGCTGCATGACCGAGATCATCCAATACCGCCGCCGCGCCTTCATCCCCACCAGCGCCGAGGGCCCCGCGATCCTGGCCCGGGTGTTGGAGCGGTTTCCGTTGATCGGTGCGGAAGTGTGAGACGTGAGCAAGGCTGTCATGACTCCCATACTTTTCTCAAGGCACCAGTTGTGGGAATGCGATATTGAAACCAATCTTCATCTATTACTGCCCTTTGCTCTTGCTCAATTGTCCACCCTGGATGAAGGACGACACCTGATCCCGGGATTGAAAAATCTTGGTCTACGACGATTGAATTTAGGCAAGGTAATTCATTGTGAATGCAGTATTCTCCAATGATTCCAAGCTGTCTTCCCAATGTGCGTCCAGCTCTTTTGTCTGGGTATCCCATAAGAATAGCAATGTCACCATAAGTAATGGTTGTTGGGCAGGAATCTTCTCTTCTAGGGCTCATAACAAAAGAAATGAGGATCATCCAAATCCTTTGTGCTTGAACATAAAGGCGGTCGCCCCTTCTGTACCTTTTAATCGCAGGGATTGTCGCCATTTGCTCCTCCTGATCAAATTAAGCACAATGCGCAGTTTGGGGCGGTACGCTCATTCTGTCAAGAACAAAGTGCGCGTATTGCCCAAAATAAGCAATTAATACATAATGTTCATATTAGTACAAAATGTTCATTTTATCTACGATGCTCAGGTGTCTAGAGGGAGAGGGGGATTCTGAGGGGGTGAATTTCCACCCCGAGAGAGAGGAACAGAGAAAATGTACAGCATCAACAGCGTCACCATCGTCGGCAACCTGGGTTCGGACGCGGAGATCCGGACCATGCAAAATGGTCAGCAGGTCGCGACGCTCAGCCTCGCCACCGACCACAGCTTCAAGGATCGGAACACCGGCGCGTGGGTCAAACGCACCGAGTGGCATCGGGTGGTGACCTTCCAGCAGGGCTTGATCGCGGTGCTGGAGAAGCACGCCAAAAAGGGCCGTCTGACCGCGGTCCAGGGCTCGCTCCGCACCCGCAAGTGGACCGACAAGGACGGCGTCGAGCGTTTCACCACCGAGATCGTGGTGACGCCCGGAAACCAGATCCAGTTCCTGGAGAAGCTCGAGGACAAGGACGCGGCGCCCGGCGACGAGCAGCCCCGGCCCCCCCTCGAGGACGGCGACGACATCCCGTTCTGAGCAAATCCCGAGCAAACGGTCACGTTTGCGACTTGCGTCAATAACAAAGTCGAACGGACAACGCCAAGGGCGGGGGCCTCCGGGTCTCCGCCCTTTGCTCTGGGAGAAGGAAAGAATGAATACGCTGTTATGCAATAAGCGCCGCCGCTTCGTCGCCGATCCGGCCGAAGTCGGCTTGCGGTTCGAGGGCTGGTCCGACGCCGTCGTCACCCTGCGCCACCGGGGCTGGTATGCCGACAGCCTCCAGGACGAGGTCTATCGCGGAGCCGTCTTCCGTCTCCCGGCCCGGCGCGGCGTTCCCCGGTTCATGATCGGCTACGGCGAGTCCCTCTCGGACGGCTTCGTCCTCGACCCGACCACGATCTGGGACGACGACCCCATCGGCGCGGCGTTCTCCGCCGACGCCATGGCCGAACGCGCCGCCGAGGCCGCCCGCGCGTTCGAGGAGGATGGGGAGATGGACGAGGTGGCGTGAGCCTTTCATAAAACGTCGCCACGGCGTATGATTACGGACGATTACAAAAGATTACCAAGGGACCGCCATGGCCACCCGCAATTTCTCCGTCCGCACCGAAGACGGCAAGCTGGAGCAGATCGACGCCATCGCCAGGGCGCAAAACCGATCGCGCAGCTTCGTGGTCAACCAGGCCCTCGACCGTTACCTGGCCGAGGAGCGGGCCTGGATCGCCAAGGTCAACGAAGGGCTCGCGGCGGCCGAGGCCGGGGACTTCGCCGACGCCGACGAGGTCGAGGCCGTGTTCAAGGGCTTCGAGGAGGCGTGAGGCTCCGCTGGACCCGCCCGGCGCTCCGCGACGTCGCCGAGATCCACGCCTATCTCGCCGAACGCAATCCCGCCGCCGCGCTGAAGGTCGCCCGCGCCATCCGCGCCCAGGCCGAGGCGCTCGCCGACCATCCCCGCATCGGCCGCCCGGGACGGGTGGCGGGAACGCGCGAACTGGTGATCGCCGGATACGACTGCGTGGTCGCGTACCGCGTGGCCGCGGACGCGATCGACCTCCTGGCCGTTCGTCATTCGGCGCGGATGTGGCCGGACGGGTTCGGCTAGGTTGCGCCTAGGCGCCGCCTAGGAAGGGAATATCTATTCCGTAAC
>CAYFNC010000108.1:0-5632 GCA_964344345.1 uncultured Hyphomicrobiales bacterium
ATACCTCGCCGCCTTGCTGAGCCCTTCAACTCGTTAACCTCGACTCGGCGCCCTGGGACATAACGCTGGGAGGCTTGAAGCCGGTCCGGAACATGGGTAACGTCGCCATGCGAAATGATCGGAGCCGGGCGCCCGGCCCCGTGGGGAGCGTTCAACAGGGGAAACCACGACCATGACCATCAAGACCATCGCCACCTCGCCGTTCGACGGACAAAAGCCGGGCACCTCGGGGCTGCGCAAGAAAGTGAAGGTGTTCCAGGAAGCCAACTACCTGGAGAATTTCGTCCAGTCCGTGTTCGACTCGCTCGAGGGCTTCGAGGGCAAGACCCTGGTGGTCGGCGGCGACGGCCGCTTCTATAACCGCGAGGCCATCCAGATCATCATGAAGATGGCCGCCGCCAACGGCTTCGGCAAGGTCATGGTGGGCCAGGGCGGCATCTTGTCCACCCCGGCCGCGTCCTGCGTCATCCGCAAATACCAGACCTTCGGCGGCATCATCCTGTCCGCCAGCCACAATCCCGCCGGACCCGACGAGGACTTCGGCATCAAGTACAACATCTCCAACGGCGGCCCCGCCCCCGAGAACGTGACCGAAGCCATCTTCGAGCACACCAAGACCATCAAGGAATACAAGATCCTGGACGCGCCCGACGTGGACCTGGACAAGGTCGGCGACGCCAAGCTGGGCGACATGGCGATCCAGGTGATCGACGCGGTCGCCGACTACGCCGAGTTGATGGAGAGCCTGTTCGACTTCGGGGCCATCCGAGACGCGCTCCAAGGCGGCAAGATCACCATGTGCTTCGACGCCATGCACGCGGTCACCGGCCCCTACGCCAAGGAAATCATCGAGAACCGCCTGGGCGCCCCCGCCGGAACCGTGATCAACGGCGAGACCAAGGAAGACTTCGGCGGCGGCCATCCCGACCCCAACCTGGTCTACGCCCACGAGTTGGTGGACATCCTGTTCAAGGCCGACGGCCCCGACTTCGGCGCGGCGTCCGACGGCGACGGCGACCGCAATATGATCTTGGGCCGGAATTTCTTCGTCACCCCGTCCGACAGCGTCGCCATCATCGCCGCCAACGCCAAGCTGGCGCCGGGCTACAAGGACGGCATCGCGGGCATCGCGCGCTCCATGCCGACCAGCGCGGCGTCGGACCGTGTGGCCAAGGACCTCGGCGTGGAATGCTTCGAGACGCCCACGGGCTGGAAGTTCTTCGGCAACCTGCTCGACGCCGGCAAGGCCACGGTCTGCGGCGAGGAAAGCTTCGGCACCGGCTCCAACCACGTCCGGGAGAAGGACGGGCTGTGGGCGGTCCTGATGTGGCTGAACATCGTCGCGGCCCGGAACGAGTCGGTCGAGGCCATCGTCAAGGAGCACTGGGGCAAGTACGGTCGCAACTACTATTCCCGCCACGACTACGAGGCGGTGGAGACCGAGGGCGCCAACGCGCTGATGGACAACCTCCGTTCCGGCGGCGCCGACCTGGTGGGCCAGACGTTTGGCGGCTACGAGGTCGCGACCTGCGACGACTTCGCCTACACCGACCCCGTCGACGGCTCGGTCAGCCAGAAGCAGGGCATCCGCGTGCTGTTCAAGGACGGCTCCCGAGTGGTGTTCCGGCTTTCGGGCACCGGCACCCAGGGCGCGACGCTCCGGGTCTATATCGAGAAGTACGAGCCCGACGCGGCCAAGCACGACATCGACACCCAGGAGGCCTTGGGCGAGCTCATCGCCGCCGCCGAGAGCATCGCGGGCATCAAAAAGAACACCGGCCGCGACAAGCCGACCGTCATCACCTGATCTCCCGGCCCGCGGGACGAGACAAAATCCGGGTGACAGGGGCGCGGCGATTGGAGTATACCAACCGCCGCGCCCCGAACCTTTTCGCAAGCGATCTCGGGCGTCAAGGGCACGTAGCTCAGCGGGAGAGCACCGTCTTCACACGGCGGGGGTCGCTGGTTCAATCCCAGCCGTGCCCACCATTTTTTTCAAACGAACCGAAGTCTCGTCCGATCAAAGCCCGAACGCGTTGATCAGCAAGTCCGCAGCGTGGGAGTGGACCGCGTGATGGAGGCCCGCGACCAGGTCCGCGTCGGTCAGGCCCAATGCCTTCAGGCGGTCAATTCCGTCCTTGTCCAACCGGCCGTGGACCACGTCGAGGCAGGCCAGCAGCAGGGCCTTTTCCTTGTCGTCCAGCGTCGCGTTGGCGGGGTCGTCGAGCGCGGCGGCGAGAACGGCCTGGCTCACGCCCATTTCGATCAGCATGCCCGCGTTGACGTCGACGCAATAGGGGCAGTCGCTCCGCTTCGCCACCAGATAGCGGACCCAGGCGAAGAACGGCGGCGAAAGGCTGGATTGGGCCATGGAGGCGGCGAAGCCCTCGAACACGGCCTTGGAGGCGGCGGGATGGTGGGCGAAGACCTTCAACGGATCGGGAACGACGCCGAATGCGGATTGCACGGTCTCGAAGAATTCAGCGAGTTCGTCTTGCGCCTGTTCGGGTTCGATGCTGTCGATGCGCGCCATGACCGGGCCTTTCCATGCTGTTCAAATTGTCGGAGCGCATAATAGCCAAGAAGACGGAATCGGAACACCGAATGCGTCCGTTGGTGAAGACGGCCGCCGCGCTCTACCGTCGGCCATGTCGAGCCTGGCGGCCGGTCGAAATAGATGGTCATCAGAATCGCACTGCTGTCCGGTCAAGCAGAATCGGCTGAACATTGAGTCGCGATAATCAACCACACATCGTCATGCCCGCGCTTGACGCGGGCATCCACGGAATTCTCGCGCGGAATTGAAAGCGTGGATACGCGGGTCAAGCCCGCGCAGGACGCCTTTTCAATGTTTCAGAGAAATTTTTACCATTATTAATAACTTTCCGGGATCAACCGGACAACAGTGTCAGAATCAGGAGCATGACCAGGGAATAGCATCACCACGCAACGCACGCGCCTTTGCTCTCAAGGGCTGGCCATTAATCATTATTTCTGGAACAATCGGAGGAAAGAGACCGTAAGCAGGCGATCGACGCCTACATCATCCCCTGATCCAGGTCGGCGTCGGACAGAACCGGCAGCCGTCTGGAATCGAACAGCTGGTAATGCCACCATTCGTTCCGGTAGAAGTCCCAGCCCGCCGCCGTCATCAGCCCCAGCAACAAGAACCGGTTCCGCTGCGCCTCCGCCGAGACTTTGAGGCCGCCGTGGTGGGAGAGCGGGGAGAACGTGTCGAACGGGGTTCCCATGTCCAGCTCTTCTCCACCGCCGTCCATCAGCGTCACGTCCACGGCCGCGCCCCGGGAATGGGGCGAGCCGCGCCTGGGGTCGGCCAGGAAGTCCGGATCGGGGGTGTGGTTCCACAGTTTCCACTGGGCCTCGGCCGGCCGGAAGGCGTCGAAGACCTTGATCCCGAGGCCATGGACCGCCGCCAGCTCCACCGCCCTGCGCAACAAGGCCTCGGCCTCGGCGTGCAGGAAACATGCGGCGCGGGCGTAGACCGGCTCGCCGGTGAAGTTGTCCGGCCCGGCGTAGGCCAACTCCATCGCGACGCCGTGGGTTTCGCTTTTGATTTCCACCAGGGACATGGCGTGCAGTATACCCATCCCCGCAGCCAACGAAAGGACCCCGCGCCGTGATGATCCTGGCCCTGGACGCCGCGACCCGCTCGTGCTCGGCCGCCCTGTGGCGGGGCGGGGCCGTTCGCGCGCGCCGCTTTGTCGAGACGGAGCGGGGCCAAGCCGAGATGCTGGCCCCCATGGTCGAGACGGTTTTGAACGAATCCGGCGCGGCCCCGAACGACCTGGACCTGATCGCGACCACCGTGGGCCCGGGGGCCTTCACCGGGATTCGCATCGGGCTCGCCATGGCGCGGGGGCTGGCGCTGGCGACGGGGGCGCCTTGCATGGGCGTGACCTCCATGGCGGCCGTGGCCCGCGCCGTTCCCTCCTCCAGACTCCGTGGCCGCGCCCTGATCGTGGCCCTGGACGCCAAGCGCAGCGACATCTACGCCCAGGCGTTCGGCCCCGACGGCGCCGCCCTGGGTCCGCCGAGGGCGCTGCTTCCGGAAGCCGCTGGCGCGTTGCTTCCTCCCGGCCCCACGCTGGTCGCGGGCGACGCTTGCGAGGCCGCCGCCCGCCATCTCGACGGCGCCGAGGCCCTGCCCATCCTTCCCGACGCCGTCCACGTCGCGGAAATCGCGGCGGAGCGCTGGGAGCGGGGCGAGCGCGACGGCGCGTTCCCCGAACCGCTCTACCTGCGCCCGCCAGACGCCGCGCTGCCAAAGAACGGCGGACGCCTGCGGCCATGACGGACGAGGCGGAACTGATCCCCTGCTCGACGGCCCACGCCCCGGTTTTGTCCGAGCTGCACGGCGCGTGTTTCGAGGACGGCTGGGACGCCCGGTCCATGGCGACCATGCTCGCCATGCCCGGCGGATTCGCTTTCCTGGCGACGCTTGACGGCGCGCCCGCCGGATTCGGCCTGTTCCGAACGGCGGCCGACGACGCGGAAATCATTGCGATCGGGGTGCTGGAGCCCCATCGCAAAACGGGGCTCGGCGCGATGGTCCTGCGCGCCGGAGAAAACCGCGCCCGGAAGGGCGGCGCGAAACGGATGATTATTGAAGTCGCGGAGAACAACGCGCCCGCGCGCGAATTTTATTCAGTAATGGGATACCAACGAATCGGCCTCAGACGCGGGTATTACCGCCAGCCCGATGGCGCGCGGACCGACGCCTTCATACTTGCGCGCGGGATTCTCGATTGATCTTGACTTTAGCCAACCTTGATTCGCAGGCGATGGACTCCGCCCTCCTCTTCCCCTGGCTCCGGCGTCATGGCCAACACTTCATGGCCGTGTTCTTGGGCCGAACGTGGAACGTTTGCGAGAGGCTCGACCCCTTTTAAACGAACTTCAAGGATTTCTCCGTTGTTTAGTCGCTCCAGGGCAAGCTTTGTCTTTACGAATGTCAAGGGACAAACGTCCATCGTAATGTCGATGAAAAACTGAGAATCGTTCGCTTTCGTCTTTTTCACTTATGGCCTTCGGAAAATATTGCACTTCATGTGACGTTTATATTATAAAGTATGAAAATCCTAAATGCTCTGAGAAAATCGGGAAGGACCTTAATACAATGTCAAACGACATCTCCCACAACGAGTTGCTCGACCTCACGACGGAAATCGTCGCGGCGCATGTCGGAAATAATTCCGTCGCCGTGGCCGACGTTCCGCAACTGATTCAAGAGGTCTACAAGACGATGAAAAGCGTCGGCGCCGCGCCGGAGGAGCCCGAGCGCCCCCGCCCAGCCGTTCCGATCAAGAAGTCCGTGTTTCCGGATTACATCGTCTGCCTCGAGGACGGCAAGAAGCTGAAGATGCTCAAGCGCCACCTCAAGACCGCCTACAACATGACGCCCGAGGAGTATCGGGAGCGTTGGGGCCTGCCCAGCGATTATCCGATGGTCGCCCCGGAATACGCCCAACACCGCAGCAAGCTGGCCAAGAAGATCGGGCTCGGCACCAAGCCCCGCAAGAGCGGCTGAACACCGACGCCATCGCCAAGGCGTCCCTTGAGACCATTACGGCGTCTCGGTGGGAAAGGGACGGGCCTTGGACGCGCCCAGAGA
>CAYFNC010000109.1:0-5348 GCA_964344345.1 uncultured Hyphomicrobiales bacterium
ACCTGGATCTCGTTGTCGAAGTGGCCGATGTTGCAGACGATGGCCCGGTCCTTCATGGCCCGCATGTGGTCGACCGTGATCACGTTCAGATTTCCGGTGGCGGTGACGAGAACGTCGGCGCGGGGCGCGCCCTCCTCCATGGTCACCACCTCGAAGCCCTCCATGCAGGCCTGCAGCGCGCAGATGGGATCGACCTCGGTCACCATGACCCGGCATCCGGCGCTTCTGAGGCTTTCGGCCGAGCCCTTGCCCACGTCGCCGAAGCCCGCGACCAGGGCCACCTTGCCCGCCAGCATCACGTCGGTGGCGCGGCGCACGCCGTCCACCAGGCTCTCGCGGCAGCCGTACTTGTTGTCGAACTTGGACTTGGTGACCGAATCGTTGACGTTGATGGCGGGGAACAGCAGCGTCCCCTTCTTCTCCATCTCATAGAGGCGATGGACGCCGGTGGTGGTCTCCTCGGTCACGCCCTTGATGGCGGCGCCCAGCGTCGCGTACCAGCCGGGCTTTTCCGCCAGCCGCTTCTTGATCGCGGCGAACAGAAACTCGGCCTCCTCGCTGTCGGGATTGTCGAGGACCGAGGGGTCCTTCTCCGCCTCCATGCCGAGATGCACCAGAAGCGTCGCGTCGCCGCCGTCGTCCAGGATCATGTTGGGCGCGCCGCCGTCGCCCCATTCGAAGATGCGATGGGTGTAGTCCCAGTACTCCTCCAGCGTCTCGCCCTTGTAGGCGAACACCGGGGTCCCGCCGTCGGCGATGGCCGCCGCCGCGTGGTCCTGGGTCGAGAAGATGTTGCACGACGCCCAGCGCACGTCGGCGCCCAGGGCTTCGAGCGTCTGGATCAGCACCGCCGTCTGGATGGTCATGTGCAAGGACCCCGCGATGCGCGCGCCCTTGAGCGGCTGGGAGGGCCCGTACTCCTCGCGCACCGCCATCAGGCCCGGCATTTCGGTCTCGGCAATGCTGATTTCCTTGTGTCCCCAGTCGGCGAGACCCATGTCGGCGACTTTGCAGTCGGTGGCGGTCATGAAGGATTCTCCTTGGATTTCTGGCGCGCGCGCGGATGGCGCTTCCTAGCACCTAAGGCGGGCGGGCGGCAAGGGGGGGACGTTTACGCGGCGATTTCGGCAATCGGACGCCTGGGAAGTGTGAACAGGAGGGCGCTGCCCTTGCCGAGTCGACTTTCGATCCAGATGCGGCCGCCGTGCAACTCTATGGTTTTCTTGCAGATCGACAGCCCGGCGCCGTTGCCGGGATAGGCGTTGTGGGGATGCAGTTTTTGGAAAAGTAAAAATATCTTCCCGAAATACTTGGGATCGACGCCGATCCCGTTGTCGCGGACAGCGACCGTCCAGTCGTCTTGTCCCTTTTCGACGCCGATTCGCACCTGGGGCTTCATGCCGTCGGGAACGAACTTCACCGCGTTGGAGATCAAATGCCGGAACGCGCGGACCAGCAGCTTTCGGTCGCCGGACACGGTCGGCATGGGGTCTAGGGAAATCGACGCCCGGCGCTCGTCGAAGCAGGGACAGCCTTGCGTAAGGGCCATTTCGACGACCTGGTTCAGGTTCGTGGGCTCGAACCCGTTTCCCGTCGTCCGCACGTTGATGAACTCCATCAGATCCTTCAACACGGACCGCATGCGCTCCACGCTGCCGACGGTTTCGGACAGGTACTCCCTGGCGACGGGATCGAGGGCGTCCGAATAGTCATGGGCCAAGAGGTCGATGTAGCCCTTGGCCAGGGTCAGGGGCTCGTTGAGATCGTGGGTGGCCACGTAGGCGAACTGCTCCAATTCCTCCTGGCTGAGCGCCAGCGACCGGGACCGCTCGGCGTCGCGTTTTTGGAGCTGCTCCTGGGCTATCCGGAGTTGCTCGTTGCTTGCCCGGAGCGCCTCGGCCAGGCGCTGGTTCTCCACGACCGCGGCGACGATGTTCTCGATGTTGGCGACGCCGGGTGGAACGCCCGGGAGATCGAAACGCCCGTTCGTCTTCGAGAGGTAGGGCCCGCACATGGCGGTGACGGACATTCGCCGCAAGATGTCCTGTTGGCTGGCCGCCGCCCCCGACGCCGCGCCGACAGCCAAGGCCTTGGCCAGCGCCGCCTCGACGTCGATGGTTTCCGGCGGAGGGGACGCTGTCGGCGGCTTGGACCACGGGGAGCGAGGACACGCGGCGTCCGCCATTCCCAAGGCGGCGCGCACGGCCTGGGCGAGATCCGCTTCCTCGAGGGGGAGCCTGGCGAGGGCGTCGCCCCCCGCGCCCAAGGCTTCGTCCGCCGCTTCCGCTTCCCCTTCTTCAAGAAGCAGGATCGCGGCGCCTCCATCCCTCGATTGGAGATAGCGCGCGAACGCCAAGCCGTCCGGCGACATGGACAAGGGAAAGACGACCAGATCGACGCTTCCGGATTCCAGCGCCTTGACCGCCCCGACGCCGTCGATGGCCGAGGCCACCGCCTCGCAGCCCCACTCACGGAAAATCGCGCCGAGTTCGGTCGCGATCAAATGGCCTGGAACCGTGGATTCGACGACGAGCGCGCTCCTGGACGCCAAATCGGGCGCCGGCATCGATTTCGTCTCCATGCTTTCCGCTGCGACGATCATGGGAGCACCGAAGGGAAGCTGAGATCTAGGATAAGGGATAATTATATCCGCGCCACATTTCATTAAGATTTCATAAAAGTTCGAAAATGTATTGCTCGCCGCTTGAAATAAAGGAGGAAGGGTTCGCGCGTCCCTCTCCGCCCCTTGCCTGGCGCGGGTTTCCATGAGACCCTCCCCCCCATGGCGATCTGGGGAAAAATCATCGGCGGCGTGGCGGGGCTTTCTCTGGGCGGGCCGTTGGGCGGGATGCTCGGCGGCGTGGCCGGGCACGCCTTCGACAAGATGCGCGACGGGGGCTTCGATTTCGAGCGCCTGGGCCTCGACGATTTGTTCGGGGACCGGGCCGGGGCCGCGCGGGACCAGTTCTCCCCCCAAGACCGCGAGGCCATGGAGACCATCGCCAAGCGCCAGATCGCCTTCACCACCGCCATCGTGGTGCTCTCCGCCAAGATGGCCAAGGCCGACGGGGTGGTCACCCGCGACGAGATCGCCGTGTTCAAGACCCTGTTCAAGATTCCCGAAGACGAGGTCGCGGCGGTGGGCGCGCTGTTCAACTCGGCCAAACGGGACGCGTCCGGGTTCGAGCCATACGCCGAGCAGATCGCGCAGATGTTCGTGGGTTCGCCCAACATGTTGGAGGAGATTCTGTCGATTCTCTTCGCCATCGCGCTGGCCGACGGGACGGTGCATCCGGCCGAGTTGAACTATCTCGGCAAGGTCGCGTCGCTTTTCGGCTTCACCCCCGCCGAGTTCGAGCGCATCCGCGCCGCCCACATGGGCCCCGAGAGCGAGGACCCCTACGTCGTTCTCGGCGTGTCCAAAAGCGACGGCGACGACGCGATCAAGTCGGCGTACCGCAAGCTCATTCGCGAAAACCATCCCGACGTGCTGATCGCCAAGGGCATGCCCGAGGACTTCATCGACATGGCCAACCAGAAAATGGCCCGGATCAACGCCGCCTATGACGAAATCGCCAAAGCGCGCGGCCTGGTCTGACGCCGTCCCGGTCGCGCCCCAGCCGACCTCGAACCACGGGCCGAGGCCCGAGGGCGCCGTCGTCGATATGCTGGTGCTGCACTACACCGGAATGAAAAGCCTCGACGACGCGCTCGAGCGCATGCGCGACCCGGACTGGTCGGTCAGCGCGCATTACGTCGTCGACGAGAACGGCGCCGTGCTGGGCATGGTCGAGGAGACGCGCCGCGCCTGGCACGCGGGCGTGTCGTCCTGGCGGGGCGAGACCGACGTGAACTCGCGCTCCATCGGCATCGAGCTGGTCAACCCCGGCCACGAGTTCGGCTACCGCCCCTTCCCCGAGGCCCAGATGGCGTCCCTGGTTCCGCTCTGCCGGGACATCCTGGCCCGCCATCCCATCCCGGCCAGGAACGTGGTCGGCCATTCCGACGTGGCCCCGGCGCGAAAACGCGATCCGGGCGAGTTGTTCGACTGGAAGCGTCTGGCGGGCGAGGGAATCGGGCTCTGGCCCGAGCCCGGGGACGGCGGCGGAAAGCTCTCGGAAATCCTGGCCGAAATCGGCTACGACGTCAGCGACGAGGCGGCGGCGGTCCGCGCCTTTCAGCGCCGATACCGGCCCGGGAACCTCGACGGCGTCCCGGACGACGAGACCCTGGCGCTCGCCAGCGGCTTGACGGCGGCCCTGGGCGCGCTACCCTGACGGCGGACCAGACGGTCGGATGGCCGCCTCGGGGCTTGGTCCCCGGGGAGGAAAGTCCGGGCTCCACGGGAACGCGGCGCCGGGTAACGCCCGGCGGGGGCGACCCCAGGGAAAGCGCCACAGAAAGCAAACCGCCGACCCCGGCCTTCGGGCTGGTCGGCAAGGATGAAAGGGTGCGGTAAGAGCGCACCGCCCCCTTGGCGACAAGGGGGGCATGGCAAGCCCCGCCGGGAGCAAGACCGAGTAGGGACGGCGAGTCGGCCCAGAGCCGCGGGCGTGTTCCCGCGCCGCCGTCCGGGTGTGTCGCGCGAGGCGTCCGGCAACGGACGTCCCAGATGAATGGCCATCACCCGCGTCCTTCCCCAGGACCGAAGGCGCGGGGACAGAACCCGGCTTACAGACCGTCTGGTCCAACATTCTATTTTTTTCAATGCGTTGGAATAATCCCGTCAAGCGAGTTTCGCCTTGTATATCGCCAATACGGTCGTCTGGGCTTTTGTATCGGTGGGATTAAACCCGTTTGTAAGTCTGTAAATGGGGTCTCCCACCGAATAACCGGCGCGCCGCAGGTAGTACCCGTGGTCATGGGAAAACATCACGCCTCCAAAATGTACTGTCGGTTTGTTTTCCGAGAATTCAGGGTAGATCCCCTCAATGTTATCCACTCCAACGCCCTCATTAATTAATATCGTTTCAATTCCACTGGCGTAACACGCCGAGTAAAGCGCTTCGAGCTCCGACGGCACCATCAATACGCCGGTCATGGTCATTGTCAGAAGAGTGGTTTTTCCAGAAATCAATGGAGGTATTTCGTCATGGAAATTACCGGACGCAAACCGAATATTGCTTTTATGGAACGATTTTTTCGCAAGATCTATTGCATCGTCTGAGATATCGTAACCTATAACCAATGTATTCGAATGTGATTCCGCAATAATATTTTCAAACCTTGGATACATACAACCGTAATTTACCACGACGTTTTGTTCATTTGTTTTATCAATCATTCCGGAAGCTATTTCAGCAATCATGTGAATGTTGTAAAGGTGATCATTATGAAATGGGCTTTTG
>CAYFNC010000110.1:0-5267 GCA_964344345.1 uncultured Hyphomicrobiales bacterium
TGCCCAAGAATCCGTTCACGTCCTCCACGTCCCGATCCTTGTTGGCCTTGCCCGGCCCGACGCTGTCGTCGAGGTCGAACCAGTCGAACATGCCCCCCACGGCGTCGTTGGCGAAACCGCCGACCGCGTCGCCGATGGCGTCCCCGAACGGCCCCCCGATGGCGTCGCCGACCTTGTCGCCGACAAAGTCCGTCGCGGTGTCGAACACCGCCTCGCCCACGTCTTCCAACGTGTCCGTGAACGTGTCCGCGAGCCCGCCGAAAAATCCGCCGGAACTTCCGGAGTCCGAGCTGGGCGAAAACAGGTTGGTCAAAGAGTCGAAAAGCGAGCCGAACATGGTGTGGTCCTCCGGGTGGGGTTAAGGGTGAGGACCAAATACCTATTTTGCCGCGCCACATCAAGAACAAATCATGAATATTGTTTTCGGCGGATCCTACCGCGTCATTCGCAAAGCCCGTATTCGGACGCGCACGCGGGCGGGGCGCGGAATTCGTCGTCGAGGAACAGGTCGCCCTGGCGCCCGCCCCGGCCGGTCAGGGACCAGGCGACCACATCGCGGACGCCCGGGACGGGCAGGCGCTTGTCGCGCTTGTGCGGGCCCGGGGTTTTGTCCGCGGAAAAGAAGGTGGAGGCGCCCCGTTTGGACGCCTGGCCGACTTGGGCCTCCCAGGCCTCGATGCGGTCGATGCGCTCGGGGAAGCGGGCGGCGATGTTGCGCAATTCCGATTTCGCCGCGTGGATGCAGGGCATGCACCCGACGCGGCGGCAGCCCGCCTTGTAGAGCGGATTGGGCTCGAGCCCGTGGCGACGGTGGATGGCGAACACGTCGTCCACCGTCCAATGCAGGATCGGGCGGTAGATCCATTCCCCGAGGTCTCCGCGATTGACTCGCGGCAGCCGGGCCCTGGCGACGCTTTCGTCCGCGCGCACGCCGGTCCACATGACCACGGGGCCGCGTTCGAGCGCGGGGACGGTGACGTGGCGGTCGATGGGGACGCGCTTCAGGTCCTGGCTGCAGAACCGCGCGCGCGTGGATGGGAACCGGCCTTTGAGCAGGCGCAGGTCCAGAAACGGAACGCCTGTCGGGCGACACGCGGAAAGCGCCGCGCGAACGCGGTCCTCGGCCACGCCCTTGGCCCGCCATTTCGTGGCGATGGTCTCGCGCTTGGTTCGGAACCGCGCCGATAGGTCGGCCCGGACCCATTCGACCTCGGGCCCTCCGGTCCTGGCGGCCAGGGCGCGGACATGGTCGTAGGTCCATGGGTGCTCGTGGCCCGTGTCGGCGAATACGGCTCGGAACGAAAACCCGGCCTTCTCGGCGAGTTCCAGGGCGCGAAGGGAAACGGCGGCGCTGTCCTTGCCGCCGGAAACGCTGACGATGTGTTGAAAGGCGTTCACGGCTTCTCTCCTCCAGGCGATCAACTCGCCCGGAGGAACCGGCCTCCAACTCTCATCGGCGGGGAGTTCAAAACAAAGAAAGCTGCTCGCCCCCGCCCGGCGCGAACGCGGCCGGGGGTCCGCGGAGCACGAACGCCTCGCGGGCGTGGGCGACGATCACGCCGTGATAGAAGCCGAGCGGGTCGGCGCGGGCGGCGGCGGCGCCTTTTTCGGCATGGCGCACCGCCGTTCCCTCGAACATCTCCGCCGGGACGAGGCGATAGGCCCGGGCCGTAACCGCTCCCGGGACCCAACTCATGCCGACGCAGGCCCAAAGCGTTCCTTTCCACACGAACGGCTTGCGGATGGGCTGTCCCATGCCGATGCGATCGGCGCAGTAGGAGGCGTAAATGTCGCCCCGCCCGACGGTCTTGTGGGTCCGATAACACCACGCCCCCGACGAAAACCGCGCCGGATCGACCAGGTGAACGTCTTCGGCTGTCGCATTGCTGCTCGTCATGGCCTTTCCTCCTCCAGGCGAACCAACTCGCCCGGAGAAACCGGCCTCTCTCTCTTTTCGTTGAGTTCCCGCCGGAGGCGGGCTATTCAGACGGCGCGAACAACGCCTTGGGGGGCGCATGAACAAGAACGACCTGATCGCCGCCGTCGCCGAAAAGGCGGGCGTGACCAAAACCGACGCGTCCAAGACCGTCGACGCCCTGTTCGACGCGGTCACCGGCGCGCTCGCCAACGGCGACGACGTCCGCATCGTCGGCTTCGGAACCTTCGCCACGGCCCAACGCAAGGCAAGCACGGGGAGAAATCCCCGGACCGGGCAGGCCATCCAAATTCCGGCGTCCCGGCAGCCGAAGTTCAGGCCCGGAGCGGCGTTGAAGGAGAAGGTGAACGGGTGAGCCGCTTTGGCGATCCCCTTCGATTCATTAAAATCCACCCTGTACAAAGACAAAGATCGCCTTTATCCGAACACACTCTACTCCCAGCACCCGTTAACACACAACCACATGCACCTATTTTCAATTGACTCCAGGCACAGAGATTACCAATAATCGCAATATGTCAATGCGTGGATGGCTCCACACCATCTGTTCGTGTTTTTTGAGTCCTCAATTGAATCGATAACTGAAAATTATGGAAAACGATCTTCGGCTTCTCTTTGCTGGACACCCTCTTGAAGAAATGAACCTGCAAAATCCGCAGGTCTACAGAATTGAACAGATGGATGTTCGAAAACGACGGATTTTCGGATCAAGCCCACTTGGCGCTAGGTTTGAGATGAACATCATTGAATGCGCCGTCGATCAGGCAATTTTTTACGAAGCTAACATGGCGAGGGTCGACATCAAGGATAGCAAGATCAGCGGAAGCAAGTTCATTGGTTGCGACCTTTCCGGTGCCTCCATTTCATCGAACATTTATTCCAATGTCATCTTTGAATCCTGTCGATTTTTCGATACCGGTGTAAGCGGATGTCATTTTGTGAATTGTCAGTTCACAAAGTGCGATCTCAATAGCGTTGTCATTAAGGATTGTCGATTTACATCCTGCCAGTTTGTTGGCTGCGCGACGAACACCAAGACGATAGAAGGTTCCATCCTCCTGGAATGCCAATTTCAGGATATGGACTTGCCTATCGACATCATTGCGGAAAATTACGGTCTTAAGAAATCCGATTGCTTCGGGGTAAGGCTCAAAGGTGCCCAAGTCAAGGGGAAGGGCCAGCCCGACATCTCGGAGGACGAGTTCCTGGCGATGGCCCATGATACTCGGTATACAGCCCTGCAAAAGCTGAGCATCCACTTTTATCTAGATGGTAACATAGATGTGTTCTCAGAAGTGTTCAGCTCTGCGACCGATATTCGCAGTTGGTCGGACGTCGCGACGGCTCCCGCCAGCATTTGTGTGGCTATCGACAAGCTGTCTGACTTCCTTATCTATCTGTATAAATCAAGCGCCATTCCTATCTTCGGCATCTTGCGGCTGCACAGCATCACCTCGGACATTTTCGCCTTGCCGCCTGAACGCGTGGGAGAGTTCGTGTTTCCCATCTACGCCGCACATGTAAAGCTTTCCCACGTGGTGGAGGAATATCTCAGCGTATTGACGAAATGGCAGGCCTTTGTCGCCCCTATAGCACAGCCGAGACTGGAGTTCGGCGCTTCTGGGCCGGTCAACCAACAGTTTTTCCAGGAGTTTCTGGCCTCGATAGGCTTCCCGGTCGGTGTGATTGTGGAGGACGTCCGCCCCCGCAACTCACCAGTCCTTCTTCAGATCCTCGCCGAGAACAAAGACATCGCCATTGCGCTGCTGTCTATTTTTCTGGCATCGCGCACGGAAGTGGAAATAGGACATTCCGTAGCGCCAGAAGCCAAGCCAGGCAAGAACGCGGAGCGGTCAAATTTCAGTTTGGTCATTGGGATGGCGGGAGAGAACGCCCGGGAAGCTTTGGCCATGAATGCCCTGCTTCCCGGAGGGTGGACCGGTCAGTTCAAGCTCGCCTTTTCGACAACCTTCGTGAAGAAGGCGCGTAATGTCTTTGTCGAGCTAATCAGCGTTAAATGACGCGGGACAATGTTTCGACGGAAGCAATGACGTTGGCCTCATCCGTGAAATAGTTTATCCGGATGGCGCCATAATCCCCACCTGGCATAAAATACATGCTGTCACTAATGACGACGGGCATTAGCTCATCCCGGCATCGCCCAAGGAAAGCCTCCATCTTCTCTGGCCAATTGCCAACACCGACGATGGGGAAAAACAAGGTGCCGATGTAGGCGTTTTCCAGTGGTGACACCATGATGGGCGTTCCTAGTGCTGCGGTTTCCGCCAGCTTTCGCCGTCCCTGGACTTGTGCAACAGCACACGACAACAGAGTCTGGAACTGACTCGGTCGTTCCGAAATCTCGGTGGCTGAATGTAGGCTACAGGTATCCAGCGACCCTCCGACCGTATCCAGGCAGCTATAGACCAGGGATCGAAATTCCTTGGGGTGAAAAACCAGTGACAAGCGCAGACCGTTGAGCCCAATTCCCTTGAACAGCCCCTTTGTCCGAAACAGCATTGTTGTTCTGGACACTCGTGCGATCACCTCTCGAATGGCCGTTGGGCCAAGAGTTTGGTCCGCAGCCTCATCAATCACTATGGCTGCCACGCCCGCACTGCGTTGCAGCAGCTTGTCGAGGACCGTCGGGTCCCAATTGACGCCAATGGCGAAATGGGGCTGAGTGATCCACAGTGCCGCACCTTGGAACGTGGCTCTTGGAAGATCAAGGATGGCGAGTTCGCCGCGTAAGGCACCCCCAATCGTCTGAGGCGCCAGAACCACTTCGAATCCCAGGGTGAGGGCTTGCTCAATTGTCCCATAATAAGCTGGGCAGTCGATAATGATTCGACTCACCCCACTTTCCCGCAAAGCCAACAGGGCGATCAAGTTGGCCTGGGTGGTCGATGCGCAAAGAGTGAATTCCTCTGGCCTGACGGCTCTGCCTTCGATTACTTCGAGAAGGAACGCGATTTTGGCCTTCGGGTTGGAGAGCGCTGCGCCAATATCCAGAAGAAACGGCACGCCCTGATCGGGAGAAATGCTTGGGGGCCGCCAGTGGAACGCATGGTCCAGAACGGGATTGAGCCAACCTGCTGGGTGAGCGTTCCATGCGCGATCGGAAAGAATCTGCGCAAAATACTTATTGTTGATCTTATCGTATGGATCTTCGTAGCGGTCGGGAAATCGTTCCCAAGGTGTGAAGATCGAATCAGTCACCATAATTTTCAGTTATCGATTCATTCCCCCTCATTCGCCTTCCTGATCACCGCCTTGAGTGTCCGTCCAAAAACTTGTTGAATCGGATGAATTGGTTGTGATTCAAGGTTGG
>CAYFNC010000111.1:0-5199 GCA_964344345.1 uncultured Hyphomicrobiales bacterium
ATCAAGATCGCCTCGCTACGGATTTGGCTTCGAAGTTATGAGTCTACGGCCTAATGACCGGCGGCGCCATGAGACAATGAGGCTCATGCTTGGTGAAGCGGCGTTCTCGGCGCGCCAGGAGGCCGCGCGCCGCTCAGAACCAGTTCGCAACCCCGTCGAGACCGTTCTCCCCAACCCGCAGATTGAACTGGATCACGCCTTCCGTTTCGGGATGGTTGGTGCCGTAGAGGCCGAACGTGGTGGTCTTGCGCGGCGGGTTGAAGACCACGTGGGTGGCGTCCATGGCGAGGAGGATGCGGGGGAAACTCAGCGCCTGGAATTCCTTGGACGGCCAGCGGTACGCCGTGAAATGGAACGCGCCTCCCGAGCACGCGCCGACGATCCAGTAGAAGTCGTCCGAATGCAATTCCAGCCCCTTGGGCGCGCCGTCGAACACGCCGTCCGCCTTCATGGCCTTGAACAGGTCCGAGCGCGCCGCGTCCGAAAGGGCGACCCGCCCGCTTTTCCCACGCCACGGGCCCAGGATGTCGCTCAGATCGATTTCGTTCACATAGGCCTTGCCCAGCGCGCGGGAGCGCATGACGTGTTCGCCGCCACCTTGGCCAGGGACCATGTCGTAGGTCCGGACCTGTTCGGTGTAGATGCCGTTGTAGACGAATCGGTAGCGCTCCGGCGCGCCCGCCACGCACTGCTTGCGGATGTCGTCCCCGTTCAGATAGCTGAACCAGGATAGCTTCCTGAAAATGGGATCGTCGCTCCCGGCGTAGGCGCATCCCCCCGCAACAACGGCGAAAACCAAGGCGAACGCCAGCGTGGCAACCTTTCGCATGAACCTTTCTCCCCCACATCTTGGGCTGGACCCAGGAAATGGTAGCACATCGGCGCGCGATATGTGCTAGCGTCCGGCCACGCGATTTACCGACAGAAACGACGACGATGACCATTTTTCCGGCGATTCTTTGCGGCGGGTCCGGGACGCGGCTTTGGCCTCTGTCGCGGGCGATGTACCCCAAACAGTTCATGCCCATCGCGACCGAGCGCACCATGCTCCAGGAAACCGTCTCGCGCGTGGTCGGCGACGGGTTCGCGCCGTCCATCGCCATCTGCAACGAAGACCACCGCTTCATCGTCGCCGAGCAGTTCCGCGAGGCGGGGCAGGCGCCAGAAGAAATCATCCTGGAGCCCATGGCGCGCGGCACCGCGCCGGCGGCGGCCGTGGCCGCGCTTCGCGCGCTCGAGGCGAACAAGGACGCCTTGGTCCTGCTGTTGCCGTCCGACCACGTGGTCACCCGCCCGGACGCTTTCCGCGACGCGGTCCGAGTCGCGGCCCAAGCGGCGGAGAAGGGGTATCTGGTCACCTTCGGAATCAAGCCGTCGGGGCCCGAGACCGGTTACGGATACATCAAGAGCGGCGGGCCGCTGGCGGGCGTCGATGGCTGTCTCCACGTGGACCGGTTCGTGGAAAAGCCCGATCAAGCCAAGGCGAAGACTTTCCTCGCCGACGGCGGATATGATTGGAACAGCGGCATGTTCCTATTCCGCGCCGACCGCTACATGGAGGAGTTGGAGAGGCTGCGGCCGGAAATGGCCGCAGCCTGCCGGGTCGCCATGGGCCAAAACGGCCGCGAGCGCGACCTGGACTTCCTGCGCCTCGACGCCGACGCCTTCGCCGCCTGCCAGTCCGATTCCATCGACTGGGCGGTGATGGAGCACACCGACCACGCCGCCGTGGTGCCGGTCGACATGGGGTGGTCCGACGTGGGCGCGTGGTCGACGCTTTGGAACATCGGGGAGCGCGACGGAGAGGGCAACGTCTGCAAGGGCGACGTCTACGCCGACGACGTCAAGGGATGTTACCTCCGGACCGAGGGCCCCATGCTGGCGGCCGTGGGACTCGAGGACACCATCGTGGTCGTCACCGACGACGCGGTCCTGGTCGCGCCCCGCGCGCGGGCCCAGGACGTGAAGTCCGTGGTCACCCATCTGGAGGCGTCGGACCGGGGCGAGCACCTGCACCATCTGAAGGTCCATCGCCCGTGGGGCTGGTACCAGAACATCGACAAGGGCACCCGGTTCCTGGTAAAGCGCATCTGCGTCAACCCCGGGGCCAAACTGTCCTTGCAGTTTCACCACCACCGCGCCGAACACTGGGTGGTGGTGACCGGCACCGCCCATATCCATCGCGGCGGCGAAAGAATCGAGTTGAGCGAGAACCAGTCCACCTACATCCCCATCGGCATTCGCCACCGCCTGGAGAATCCGGCGGAAATCCCGCTTCACATCATCGAGGTGCAGTCGGGCGAATTCCTGGACGAAGGCGATATCGTGCGCATGGAGGACGACTTCTCGCGGGAGGGAGACGGCCGTTGACCAACACCATTTCCGTCGAGATCGCCCCTGGCGAGCTGATCGACAAGATCACCATCCTCCAAATCAAGATGGAGCGCATGGACGACCAGGAGAAGCTGAAGAACGTCGCAATCGAGCTGGACACCCTGAACGCCGCGCGCGACGGCGCCGTCGCGCCGTCGGCCGACCTGGACGCCCTCGCCGCCGAGCTGAAGAAAGTCAACGAAGCGCTCTGGGAGATCGAGGACGACATCCGCGACTGCGAACGGAGCAAGGACTTCGGAGAAGAGTTCGTCCGCCTGGCCCGCGCGGTCTACATGACCAACGACAAGCGCGCGGCCCTGAAACGAGACATCAACGAACTCCTCGGCTCGCGCCTGGTCGAGGAAAAATCCTACGCCGCCTACTGAGCGCCGGGTCGTGAAGACCTTCCGCATCGTCGATCTGCTGCTCGCGTTCCGCAGGCGCATGCGCCACAAAAGCAGGGCGAACTCCGGCGTTTTGCTGATTTCGGCGGGCGGGCTCGGCGACACCGTGCTTTTCGCCCACGTGCTGGACCGCTTCCTGCCGCTCGCCCGCGACGGGGAGCAGGTGACGGTGCTGCTCCGCCGCGACGCGTCCAAGATGGCGTTCCTGCTTCCGGACGCGGTGGGCGTGCGCGCTGTGGACTTCGGCGCGCTTCGCGACGACGCCGGCTATCGTTGGCGCCTGTTCGAGGAGCTGTACGACGCCAACCTGCGCCTGGTGGTCGCCACAGACTACCTGCGCCATCCGCACCTGGACGAGGCGTTGATCGCCGCCTGCGACGCGCCCGAGGCGCTGGCCATGGAGCCCCGACCCTGGCCCAAGTACGACGCGGCGCTGGAGCGCAACCGGGAGCTCTACGCCCGCCTGTTCGACAGCGGACCGCCCCGGACAGACAAGCTCGTTCGCTGGACCCGCTTCGCCAACTGGCTGACCGGCCGGGACGACCCGCCGCCCGTGGCTCGGATTCCCGAGGAGCGTTTGGCGCCCCCGGCCCATTTGGACGCCCCGACCGTGGTGGTCCAGCCCTTTTCCGCCGTGAAGGCCAAACAGAGCCAGCCCGCGCTCTATAAACGCATCCGCGAAGCCCTCCCGGACGACTACCACATGGTGATCGCGGGCGCGCCCGGCGATCTGAAATCCAATCCGGACTACGAAGACATCATCGATCTGCCCGGAGTCGCCTTCGACGCCTCGACCTTCCAGGACATCGTCCCCTTGCTTCGCGCCGCCAAGCTGGTCATTTCGGTGGACACCGCCATGGCGCACCTGGCCATCGCCGTCGGCGCGCCGACCCTTTGCCTCGGCAGCGCCGCCTATGTTGGCGAGATCGTTCCCTACGACGACGCGGTCACCCCGCCCGACGTTCGGTTCCTCTATCGGCCCATGGAGTGCGAGGGCTGCCTCGGCGATTGCGTCTTGCCGCTCGAGGATGGGATGTATCCTTGCGTGGCTAGGCTCGACGAGGACGAGGTGATTTCGGGAATCAAAGCGAGATGCTCTAGGCTGAATTGACCTGCCGCCCAGAGATGCACCGCCGCACCTTGCGTGGTGAGTTTTGGTTCTCGGTCGTTCGTCCATCCGATCATCGATGGCTTCAAAAACAAAGACTGGGAATCATGTTCGACGTGGAGGCTTTCGTTGTCGGTGTCGGTGCTGCCGGAATCTTGGTTGGAATAGCCGATATCGCGCTCATCATGCCCCTAAGAGTCCATTTGGCCATGATCCCAACGATTTCATGATCTTGCCAAGCGACGGAGCATGAGTTGGATCATGGCGACTTCCAGGTGGGCGGTCGAGGTTTCGACGATTTTCTCGAAGTCCCTTGCGAGGCGCCGATTGCGCCCCATCCATGCGAAGGTTCGCTCGACCACCCAACGCCGATGCGGGACGTGGAAACCGGAAGCCTCTTCATTGCGCTTGACGATCTCCACGGTCCACGGCGCGAGGGCGCGGAATTCCTTGGCCCGTTTCGACCCGCGATAGCCGCCGTCGGCCCAGATATGCTCCAAAAAGGGGAACAGCTTGCGCACCGGCTTGAAAACCGGAACGGCGCCGTCCCGATCCTGGATCGAGGCTTCGTGGACGACCGCCTGGAGAAGGAAGCCTTCGGCATCGACGAGGATATGGCGCTTGCGTCCCTTGATCGTCTTGCCACCGCCATAGCCCGAAATCCAGCCGCTTTCCGTGGTTTTCACCGACGGGCTGTCGATGATCCCCGCCGTCGAGCTGGCCTCGCGGCCCTGGCTCTCGCGCACCGCCACAAGCCGCTTGTGATGAACGCGCGCCCAAATGCCATCACGTTTCCAGGCGCGGAAATAATCGGACACCGTCCCGCTGGGGGGAAACGCCCTCGGCGGCATGCCCCACTGGCAGCCCGTGCGCAAAAGATACGGTATCGCGTTTACCACCTCCCGAAGATCCACGTCCCGGGGACGGCCAAGGGGTTTCCTCTCGGGGAGAAGCTCTTCGATCAAGGCGTATTCCTCATCCGTCAAATCCGTTGAATAACGGCCATTCCGACGGGCTAGATTCACAAACCAAGTGCAACACTGGTATGTTCCGGAGTTGCGATGGGACAGTGCCATGACCAGCTCGACATCGACGAGCGCCATGAGATCTCCCGGCTACGCGCGGTCGGGACGTCTTTCCATGAGATCGGCCGTCTGATGGGCCGCTCGGCGTCGACGATCAGCCGCGAGGTGAAGCGGAATTCGCCGCCCCGGGGCGAATACAAGCCAGGCTCGGCGGACCGCATCGCCCTGTCCCGGCGTTCCGAGACATCCAGGACTTCACGGACATGCTCCACGCATTGGCGGCGGCGAG
>CAYFNC010000112.1:0-4665 GCA_964344345.1 uncultured Hyphomicrobiales bacterium
CAGCCCGCGCGCGCTAGGTCAACAGGGAGATGCGCGATTCTGCAACAGGCTCTTGCCGTGACCAAAAGGAGTTCCATGGTAGCCTGGAAATAAGGTGGCGGCAGGCGATGGGAGACACGACCAAAAACGCGGCCTTTCGCGGGGAATCTCCTGTAAAGAAACCGTCCGTGGCGTCCGTCGCGGGCAAGGAGCCCCTGCTCGCCCTTCTGCACCAAACCGCCGTCGCCGCCAACGAAGCCAACACCGTCGAGGACGCCTACGGCCGGGCGCTGGAAAGCATCTGTTCGTGGACCGGATGGCACGCGGGCCATGTGTTGGAGCCCGCGGAATCGGGCGAAAGCGTCCTTCTCCCCACCGGCGTATGGCACATGGACGGCAGCGACGCCTTCCACGACCTCCGCAAGACCCGGGACAAGGAGCGGTTCCGCAGGGGCGCGGGCCTTCTGGGCCGGGTCTGGGTCCTGGGGGAGCCCGCGTGGGCGGAAAGCGCCGAGGACAGCCCGGGCCTCGCCGCCCTCGGCGTCAGGGGGCGGATCGCGTCGCCGATCCTCATCGGCCTCGAAGTGGTGGCGGTGCTGGAGTTCTTCGCGGACTCGCCCCAGCCGCCCGACCCGTCGGTCTTCCAGGCCCTGCACCAGATCGGCATCCAGCTCGGCCACGTGGTCGAGCGCCAGCAGAACCGCGAGCGCCTGCGCCGCAATCTGGTCGACAACGAAATCATCGCCGCCATCATGCGGCTGGCGCTGACGCCCATCTCCCTTGACGAGATGCTGCAAAAGACCCTCGACATGGTGCTGTCCAGCCATGGGCTGGGGCTGGAGGCCAAGGGCTGCATCTTCATCACCGACCGCCGCGCCCGCCAACTGGAGATGCGCGCCCAAAAGGGCCTCGCCACGGAAATCCGCGAAACCTGCTCCAAGCTGGACTTCGGGCGCTGCCTGTGCGGAAAGGCGGCGGAGTCCGGGGAGGTCGTGTACGCGGACCGCATCGACGAACGCCACGAAATCACCTATCCCGGCATCCAGCCCCACGGCCATTACTGCGTCCCGATCCAAAGCGAGGGAGAGGTTCTGGGGGTCTTGAACTTCTACGTGCCCGAAGGCCACGCCAGGAACCAATGGGAGGACCACCTCGTCCACACGGTCGCCGACACGCTCGCGGGCGTGATCCGGCGCATGGAGGCGTCCGAGAACTATCTCCGCGCCGAAAGCAAGCTGCACGCCGTGGCGCAAAGCGCCAGCGACGCCATCATCTCAACCGACAACAAGGGCGTGATCCGGTCGTGGAGCGCCGGCGCCGAACTGATGTTCGGCCATTCCGAAGCCCAGATGGTCGGCCAGCACCTGACCGGCGTGATTCCCGACCGCTACCAGGCGGTCCATATCGAGGGACTGAAACGCATGTGCCAGGACCAGGCGGGCCGCCGCGCGGTCGGCCGGACCCTCGACCTGATCGGCAGGCGCAAGGGCGGGGAGATGTTCCCCATCGAGGTGTCCATCGGGTCCTGGACCGAGAAAAGCGAAGCGTTCTTCAGCATTGTCATCCGCGACGCGACCGAGCGGAAGAACGCCGAGCGGGCGCTGAGCCGCGCCAAGGAAAAGGCCGAGCTCGCCAACCGGGCGAAATCCGAATTCCTCGCCAACATCAGCCACGAGCTGCGCACGCCGCTGAACGCCATCATCGGGTTCTCGGACCTGATCGCGGGCGAGATGCTGGGCGCGATCGGCAAGCCCGAATACCTGGAGTACGCCCGCGACATCAACGCGTCGGGACAGCGCCTGCTGGACCTGATCATCGACATTCTTGACGTCTCCCGGCTCGAGACGGAAACCCAGGAGCTGAGCGAGGAGGCCGTCGCGCTGGAGGACCTGTTCGAGTCCGCGCACCGGCTGGTGAAGGAGCGCACCGAGCGCGCGGGCCTGACCCTCGCCGTGGACGCGCCGCCGGAAGAGACCAAGGTCCGGATCGATCCCAGATTGGTGAAACAGATATTGCTGCACCTTCTGACCAATTCCATCAAGTTCACGCCCAAGGGCGGAACCGTGCGCCTGTCCGCCGAGATCGCGGAGAACGGCATGATGCTGATCGACGTTTCGGACACGGGCATCGGCATTTCGCCCGAGGACATCGACAGGGTTTTGGAGCCGTTCGCGCAGGCCGACGGCTCGTTGGCGCGGAAGTTCGAGGGGGCGGGGCTCGGGCTCCCTCTCAGCATGAAGTTGACCGAGCTGCACGGAGGGAAGCTGAGCATCGACTCGTCGCCGGGAATGGGGACCACGGTGACCGTTCGATTGCCGTCCTACCGTGTCATCGCCACTGACTAGCGGGGCGTCCGGGGGGACGCGGAAAGAGGCGAACGATGCACAGGACCGACCATATCCTGGTGGTCGACGACGACCCGGAAATGGTGGAGCTGTTGGAGGACTATCTAAGCTCCAACGACTTCGCCGTCAGCACGGCCATGAGCGGCGCGGCCATGCGCCAAGCGCTTGAGCGCGAAAGCGTCTCCATGATCCTGCTCGACTTGAACCTGCCGGACGAAAGCGGGTTCGATCTCGCGCGCGAGCTTCGGGTGGAATCCAGCATCCCCATCATCATGATCACCGGCCGCAACGACGACATGGACCGGATCGCGGGCCTGGAAATCGGCGCCGACGACTACGTCGCCAAACCGTTCAACATGCGCGAACTGGTCGCGCGCATCCGCACCGTTCTCCGCCGCGCCTCCCAGGACGCGAACCCGACCGCCGATCAATCGGACACGGAAACGGCGATCTTCCTCGGCTGGCGGCTGAACGTCACCAACGGCCGCCTGTTCGACCCCAAGGGACGGGAAGTCAAGCTGACGGCGGGCGAGTTCCGGATGCTCAAGGCGCTGGCCAGCCATCCCAACAGGGTGCTGTCGCGCGAACAGCTTTTGGAATACACCTCGGGCGTCAACGCGGACTCCTTCGACCGCAGCGTGGACATCCAGGTCATGCGCCTCCGCCGCAAGATCGAAACCGACGGCGGGCGGACCCAGGTCATCAAGACGGTCCGGGGTCTGGGGTACATGTTTCTCCCCGCCGTCGAATGGCGCTGAGCGGTCTTTTTCAAGCCCGGAAACGATAATGAAACATGGATATGGTTATTTCAAATCCATGCGGTCGTTCGCGCCGCTTTCATTGTTGGGTTGATGGGCGCTTAAGAATTCGCCGGACCTCCATCCGGCAAGGCATTGGGACCGGATCAAGCCCGCGTCAAATCCGGTCCTAACAAGGTCGCCGCAAGGGGCCACCGCGGCCAAGCCGTGTCCCCCCCGGGGCCGCTCCCATGCGGCGACCTTACTTCCAGCAAGTGCGGCGGGAAGGGCGCGCCCTTGAATGATCGTCCAAGAATCCTCTGGCTTGTCCTGATCCTGACCGCCGTTTCCTGCGTCGTCGCCGCCACCAGCTTGGCCGTCATCTACGACCTGACCTTCGAAAAGATCAAAACCGAATTGGTCGCCGAGGTCGAGCACCACGCGGAGCTCGTGGAAAGCATGGCGGCCGATCACGCGGCGTTGAGAAATAGAATCGCGGCCGCCGCTACGGATCCATCCCTGCCGAGATTCAAGGACATTCACATCCCGGACTTCGGCCGAACCGGACAGTACGACATCGCCGTCCGCGTTCCGAACGGCGTCGCCTACGCCACCGGGGAACGAGACGGCGACGACGCCCATCGCGCCCTGGACGAAAACGACCCCCGGACCCTTCCGATGCGAAAGGCCCTGGACGGCGAAATCGGTTTCGCGATCTCGGAAGGCCCGAGCGGCGAAAAAGTGATGGCGGCCCACCACCCCCTGCCCGGCCTGAACGCCGGACTGGTCGCGCGCATCGATCTGGACGAGGTGCGCGAGCCGTTCCTGCGCGCGGGCCTGATCGTGGTCGGCGGGGGAGGGATGGCCGTTCTGCTCGGCTCCCTTTTGCTGTTCCGGGTCACCGGCCCGCTGTTCCGGAGCATGCATATCCAGGAGCGGCGCTACGCCGAGTTGTTCGACAACATGAGCAACGGCGTCGCCGTCTACGAGGCCGTGGACGGCGGACGGGACTTCGTGTTCAAGGACTTCAACCGCGCGTCAGAGGCAATCGAAGGCCTGGAGCGCGCCGACGTCATCGGGCGGCGCGTGACCGAGGTCTTTCCGGGCGTGCGCGAATTCGGCATCCTGGACGTGTTCCGCCGGGTGTGGGAGACGGGCGAATCGGAAGAGTTTCCGCTCGGCTTCTACGAGGACGACCGCATCAAGGGCTGGCGCGAGAACCACATCTATCGCCTGCCCGGCGGCGAGGTGGTCGCGGTCTACGAGGACAAGACCCAGCTCAAGGAAACGGAGCGAAATCTGCGCCAAATTCAGAAGATGGAGGCGCTGGGCCAGCTCACGGGAGGCGTCGCTCACGACTTCAACAACATCCTGGCCGTGATTCGGGGAAACCTGGAGTTCCTGGAGGAGCAAATCGATGCGGAGGACGGCCGCCGCCACTTGGTGAAACGCGCCGAGAGCGCGGTCGATCGTGGCGCGCGCCTGACCGAACGCCTGCTGGCCTTCTCGCGCAAGCAGGAATTGGCGCCGTCGGTTCTGGACGCCTCGTCCGTGGTGTCGTCCATGGTGGAGATGCTGCGCCGGACCCTGGACGCGTCCGTCGC
>CAYFNC010000113.1:0-4566 GCA_964344345.1 uncultured Hyphomicrobiales bacterium
GAACTACGCCCAACAGCAAACCTGATCAAGAGCGGGTTCAACGGACGGACACGCATCGCCATCTTTCCCGACCATAGCGATGACGCGATGGCGCTGCTCCATCTGGCCGACGCCGCCATGTATGACGCCAAGCGTGCGGGAAAAAACAGATGCCATTTCGCATCGCCACAGGACTTTTCCCCTTCGTCGTGACCCGGATTGTGGCGTTTAATTAATGCTTGCGTGCTGGAAGTTTTTTATCAATGCCAACAAAGACCTTATTAGGCAGCAGTTTTCTGCAACCATGTCATGCGCCAAGCCCTGTCCCGCCATCCTCGGCATTCTTTTGTTTTTTGTTCGAGCACGCGTTCAAGCACCTTGATGTGGTTTGAGAGCTCGATGGCCATTGCTTCTTGCCGCGCCTTTTCCCTTGCGCTTTCCTCAAGGCGCGCTTGGGTCTTGCGTAATGCTTGCTCCAGTTCCACCGCTCTATTGCGCGTCTCCCCGAGTGAAGTCCGTCGAATAGACGGCTTAGACATCGTGTCGCTTTCGTCCATGAGGTCCAAAAACGACATCCCCGCATTGGCCAGAAGGCGCTGCGCGGCTTGAAAGGCGGACAAAGCCTCGCCGTCGTGGTCTGACGCTGTGAGCGCCAACACTTTGGCGAGCTTCGCGCGATCGATCGCCGTTGCGGTCATTGGACATTCCCAGTTGGTTTCCATTCCCAGAGCCACTATTACGTCCGACCGATAAAAATTGGCTTAACCGGATCACGGCCCTATTTGCGCCGAGATTGATTTGCAAATAAAGCATATTAGCTTCCAGTGTACATGACGGCGCGTATTTGCTAGCGTATGCGCGGACGTCATAAACTGTTCGGCTTTTACGTGACATCACCAGTAATGACGATGAAAAAAACAGTTCTGGTGGTGGACGATTCCGCCACGATGCGCGACATGGTGTCCTACACCCTGGCCACGGCCGGTTTCGACGTGGTGGAGGCCGAGGACGGCGTAGACGCTTTGGATCGCCTGGGCGATGGGCGGGTGGATCTCATCGTCACCGACATCAACATGCCGCGACTGGACGGCATCGGATTGATACAACGGTTGCGTGGACAGGACGGCTTCAAGGGCACGCCCATATTATGCCTAACCACCGAACGCGGAGATGACACCAAGAACGCGGCGCGCGAGGCTGGCGCGACGGGCTGGATACAAAAACCGTTCGATCCGGATAAACTGGTGCGGGCGGTGAAAAGGATTTGCCTTTAGACGGGAGGGTCGAGGCGAATGGCGAGGCGGAAACGCGGCCGAGGCGGGGTCGAGCAGTTCAAGGCCACCTACTTCACCGAGTGCTCCGAGCGCTTGGAAACGATGGAGCGCGTGCTTCAGGAGTTGGGGGAGGGGGCGGACGAGCCGCTCGAGCGCTTCAACGAACTGTTCCGCGCCGTCCATTCCATCAAGGGCGGGGCCGGGGCCTTCGGGCTCGAAGCGATCGTCGCTCTGACCCATACCTTTGAAACCCTGCTGGACCGGCTTAGAGGCGGCGATCTCGAAGCCGGCGCGAGCGTGCTAGACGTCCTGGTCCTTGCTTCCGACGCGCTTGCGCACTTGGTGGAGATGGAGCGGGATGGCGGAAAGCCTGATCCAGGTCGCGTCGCCGATGCGGCCGCCGCGTTGGAAAAGACTCTATCGGGCGAAGCCGTCGCAACAGAGACGAAAGGCGCGCCGCGGCGGCAAGAACAACAGGCGTCTCCGCCCGGCCCGCGCACGGTGCGGATCCGCTTCGAGCCCAATCCCGATCTCTTCAGGTCCGCGAACGATCCAATCCTGATTGCGCGCGAGCTCCGCACCCTTGGAGAACTGGAAATTCGCCCGGACGTCGCGCACCTGCCATCCCTGGACGAAATGGACCCCAACCAGTGCTATATGGCGTGGGATTACGCGCTTTCCACCGACCGTCCGGAGTCGGATATCCGCGAGGTCTTCGAATTCGTCGAAGACGATTGCCGCCTGGAAATCGTCGATGAGGGCGTCGCGCCAAACGCGGAGCCGGAAGCGAGGCAGAAGGCCGAAGCGCCCGCCCCATCCCTCCCGGCGGAAAAACCGGCTCCAAAACCCGCGCCCCCAGCGATCCCAACTCCGCCCGCGGCGGCTCCGCCCGCGATGCAGGACCCCAACGCCAAGTCCGGATTGCCGGCCGCCGCCACGACGTCGATCCGAGTCGATCTCGGCCGCGTCGACAGCCTGGTGAACATGGTGGGAGAACTGGTTATCACCCAGTCGGTCCTGGAGCAGCACCTGGGCGACATCCATATCGAGGACGACGCCACCGTTCAAGGGCTCGAGGCCATCACAACCCACATCCGCGAACTCCAGGAAAACGTGATGGCCATCCGCATGCAGCCGGTGCAGTCGGTGTTCGTCCGCATCCCCCGCTTGGTTCGGGAGTTGTCTCGTTCGCTGGGCAAGAAGGCCAGGCTGGTGACCACGGGCGAGCAGACAGAGGTGGACAAGACCATCGTGGAGCAACTGTCCGATCCCCTGACCCACATGATCCGCAATGCGCTCGACCACGGGATCGAAACGCCGGAGGAGCGGTTGCGCCAGGGCAAGCCGGAGGAGGCGACGGTCCATCTCGCCGCGGCTCACCGCAGCGGGCGCATCACCATAGAGGTCTCCGACGACGGACGGGGCATCGACAAGGAGGTCGTCCACCAACGCGCCATCGAACGGGGGCTGATCGATCCCGACGTCCCACTCCGCGACGAAGAGATCTACGACCTGATCTTCGCGCCCGGCTTTTCGACCGCGGCCGCGGTCACGGACGTTTCGGGCCGCGGCGTGGGCATGGACGTGGTGCGCCGCTCCATTCAGTCCATCGGCGGCCGCGTGATCGTGGAGTCCCAGCTTGGCAGAGGGTCCCGGTTCGTCATGTCCCTGCCGCTGACGCTCGCGGTCATGGACGGCATGATCGTCCGCGTCGGGGCCGAGCGGTACGTTCTGCCGCTCGGCTGCATCATCGAAAGCGCGAGCCCGACCGCGGAGGCGCTGTCCGAGATCGCGGGCAGGGAGCGCCTGATCATGTTTAGGGGCGAATACGTCCCGCTGGTGTTCCTGCATCGCCTGTTTTCGGTGGCCTGCGCGGTCGACGAGCCGGAAGGCGCGCTGGTGGTTTATGTCGAGACCGACACCGGCGCGGTGATCGGCATCGTGGTCGATGAGGTTCTGGAGCAGCGCCAAGTGGTCATCAAGAGCTTGGAGGAAAATTTCCGTCCCGTCCCGGGCGTTTCCGCGGCTACCATCCTCGGCGACGGACAGGTGGCGTTGATCCTTGAAGTCAACGCGCTATTCGCCATGTACAAGGCGCAGGGCCGTGTTTCCCTTCTTGGGAGTCCGAATCCAGCGTCGCCGCAAATCGGAGACCTATCGCCATGACCTTGCCCGTCCAATCGCAAGTCGGCCTTCCGGCCGCGCCCGAAAGCGACGGCGTGGACAATGCGTCCCCGCAACATCAGTTCATCACCTTCCGGATCGGCGAGGAGGAATACGGCGTCGATATCCTTTCCGTCCACGAAATCCGCGTTTGGGCGGAGGTCACCCGCCTGCCCAACACGCCGGAATTCGTTCTCGGCGTGCTCAACATGCGTGGGATAATCCTGCCGGTGTTCGATCTGAGGCGGCGTTTCGGGATGGGCCAGACGACGCCGACGGAGCGGCACGTGATCATCGTGGTTTCGGCGGGCGAGAAGATGATCGGCGTCCTGGTCGATAAGGTCGCCGAAATCCTGGCCCTAGAACCTTCTGAGGTCCAACCCGTGCCGGAGATGGGCTTCACCATCGACGAGGAGTTCCTGCTCGGGCTCGCCAGCGTGAAAGAGCGCATGGTCGCCCTTGTGGACGTGGCGAAATTGTTCGATCTCGACATGCTGCTGGCCGGGGTCGAGGTGGGAAGCGAGAAACACTAAGAATAGCATTAAGCTATACGGTGGGAGTACTGGGAAAATGGGAAAGCTGAAACTGGCGACCCTGGGCGCGCTGATCGCCGCGGTTCTGGTGGTCACGGCGATATTCATTCAAGGCGGCGCGATGCACGCCCTTCAAGACATAAGCGTTTTGGAGCGGTCCTGGGACGATTACGCCAAACACGAACTGCACAAGAGCACCCATCTCAACGAAATGCGGTCCGCGCTCGGCTATGGCGGCTTGATCCACCATTTCAAGAATTACGTTCTGCGCAAGGATCCCGAACGCCTGGAAAAAGCCCGAAAGGCCATCGCCGATTTTCGCCGCACGGTGGCCGAGCACCGCGAGCATGGATTAAGCGACGAAGAAGAGAAGGACGTCCAAGCCATCGAACGGACGGTGGCGCAATACGAAAGGAATCTCACGCGCGTAGAGGAAATGGCGAAGAGCGGGGCCTCCATCGAAGAACTCGACCGCGCGGTCAAGGTGGACGACGGACCCGCGTTGCGCGCCCTGATGAACCTGCATAACCAAGCCGTCCGGTCGCGCGAAATAAAGATCGCCGAAGAGCTTGTTGCGGAATGGTCCGGGATTGTAGGGATTAGGGCAAGAGATGGGT
>CAYFNC010000114.1:0-4529 GCA_964344345.1 uncultured Hyphomicrobiales bacterium
GGGGGGGTCAAAATAGGATGCTGTTGGGGGGGCAAGATTCAATGCTGATTGACACTCGTACCGTTTGCTCTGCGGTGTTCGACGCGCGGCGCAACATGGAGCTGGTGATGGACCGGCTCCGCGACACGCCCGACTTCCGCGACGTCGCCCCCGCGCTCTTCTTCAAGGCGCTGCCGGACGTGACGGCGGATTTCGCTGGCGGATGGGAAAGGCTTCATGAACCGCCGGGGATGGTGCTGCCGGGGGTGGGGAACGGGTCAGGAGAACAGCTCGTCCAAATCCCGCGCGCCGTGGCTGACGCGGGCGATCTCGATGCCGCCGGGAGCCTCCCGGTAGAGAATCAGGTAGTTTCCCATGGGAAAGACCCTGATGCCGGGAAGTAGCGCCGTCCGCTCCGGACTCAGGCGCGGAGTGTCCGCAAGCAGCGCGAACTTCTCCTTGAATCGGGCGATGGTCCGCGCCCCGGCGGACGGATTGTCCTTGGCGATGTACGCCAAAATCCCGTCCATGTCCGCGCGCGCCTGGGGCGAGATGATGATACGGGGCATCGGCTATTTGGATTGATGGGCGTATTTGGCGCTGAGTTCGGCGAAGACGACATCCGCGTCGATGCCCTCCCCGCGATCCAGCTGATCGATCCCGACCTGAGATTCCTCGCGCAGCATCGCCAGCCGTTCCGCCTTGCGCCGGTCGCGCTCCTCGATAAGACGGAGTCCGTCCCGAAGAACGTCGAACGGCGAGTCGTATTCGCCCGTCGCGACTTTTTCCTGGACCTGCTTCTCCAGCTGCGGCGGCAACGTGATGGTCATGGGCGTTCCATTCATTGGATCACGGTCACAGTCTACCAGAAGTCCCGAAACGGCGCGAGCCGATGGTCAATCCGCCGCCGCCGTCAGTTTCAGGAAATCCGCCGGGGTGACGATGCGCGCGCCCTCCCACGGATCGAGCGCGAGCAGATCCCGGTCCCCGGTAACGATAAAGGCGGCGTTGCCGCTTTGCGCCAGTTCCAGGAATTTGTTGTCCGTGGGGTCGGGGCAGTCGGTGACTTTTGCTGTTGCGGAAACGAGGCGAGATTGACGTTTTACGTTCGCAAAAAATTCCAGACGGGACGACATGCCTTGCAGACCGTCGAATTTTTCCCGACGCAGAATTTCGTTCAGCTCATCGAGCGCCTGCTTTGATGTGATGATCTCAAAATCCCGTTCGATCTTGCGGACGGCATTCAGGATTGTCGGCGCTTTCCAAAAAAAATAACTGATCCAGATATTGGTATCGATGACGACGCAGGGGGGCTGACGCATGCTTGGGATTAATCGATAAGCCCGAGATTACGCGCCTCGAATTCATCGATTTCCATGAGTTCGGCAAGCTTCTCACCCGTCAGACCGCGCCGTTTCGCCTGCTCGCTGGTGATCCGCGCCATTTCCTCAAGGGACATGTCGGGCGCGAGCGCCTGATCGACTTCCTCCGCTTCGATCACCACGCGGTAGCGTCCCTGCGGCAGATCGAGGCTCCGCACCCGCTCGGGAATCTCGGCCGCCGGGAGATCTTCCAGGGTAATGGTGGTTGGCGTCGGCATGGTCTTGGCGATGGTGGTCATGGTGGAAAGCTGGTTACAGTTTACCAGAAATCCCGGAGGGAAACCAATCGCGCGGGAGCAACGGTCCGGGTCCGGCGCGTGGGCTTTGCGGACATGGGAACGGGGTCACGGCTATGACACCCCCGCATGATGGCGGCCCCCACGCCCCCGTAAAGGATTTGCCCCTGCGGGTTCCTCCTTGACGGGGGCTTTTGGGGGGCTGCTCGGCGGGGGATGATCATATCTCCTCCCGCCATCGAATAAGAACTTGTCATCCATTGGGATCTACAAATCTGCGCGAGATGAACTTCAAAATGTAAGCATTACCTGACCATCTTCGGTGTAAACGCCATAGCCAAACCGCTGCTCTATGAATTGACGCCGGTCTTCGGGTAATTCGATGACTTGGATTGGGAATGGGCCTGGGGCTTCCATGTGCCGACTACATAAAAATACAATCAGAAGCTCTGTCATGTCTGAGACTTGCTCTCTAATCTGCGCCATATAGTCAAGTATATTTATCATTGTCTGCGGTGAATCAGGGTGGATGACCTCAATGCTTGGCGGCAAGATGGTGTTATTCGGTGTCAGCGAATAATCTTTTACGATCACCTTTTTCTTTTTTTTCGGGTGCTCGACACAGTTCCTTGCGTCTCGCATGTATTTATTAAATTTCATCAGATCAGTCAGAAGTTGGGCAAGCATGTCTTCCGGGCCGAATTTTTCGGCTGCTGCGTCACGGATCGGCTCGAAAAAACCTTTCGTGTTGCATGCTGGAAAAAACACCCTGGTAAGGTTCAGCATGATTGCCAAAGCATGGGTGGTTCTTTGCATGAAGGTTTTTACGCTGGTCTCCGAGTCTCCAGCAGTGGGCAGGGCGAATGATTCAATGTGTCGTTGGTTCTCCTGGAGATTGTTCTGCGCCTCATCCTGGGATGTCTGGAGGCGACGTTCGACATCATGCATCGCGGCGACTTCCTTGAGTATATCTAGGGCATGGGCCAAGGCTGTCTCGCGGTCGATACTTGCTGGCATGTACGAGCCCAGAAGCGTGTTTGCTGTCAGAAAATCTTGCAAACGAAATCGGTGTCAGAGCCATACGCAATGACGCGCTGTTGAGTGTGAGGAACGTCGATGTTCGTTCGCCCAGGGTCGATGTCATCCGCCATGACCAATTGATAGAGACCTGCACCTTTGACCACATGGAGAATACCTTTGACATCCACCAATGCGGAAATCGGACTGGTGTCCTCGGCCGTGCCGACGATGACCGTGCAGGCCGCCTCCCTTTTGATGTCAATTTTGCGTTTCTGAGTCACGAAAATCCTCAAGGGTTGCAATGGCAATTATTTAATATGCCTAAAGGGCATTGCGAGACAAGAGCGAAAGATGGAGCGATTTCTCCGCAGAATAGACGGGCTGGGGGAGTAGCGTGGGACTGTTCGACACCCTGATCGACCGGGCGAAGCGGCTGCGCCGCGAGATCGAGACCGATCCCGACCTGGATCCGGAACGGAAACGGACCCTGCTCGCGCGCCTGGACGAAAAGACCGGCGACGCGGTGCCCTACGACGGACCGGGCATCGCCCGGCGCAACAAGCCGCTTTATGAAAAGGTCTTTCCCGCCACCGTCGCCCGGGTCCAGAACGCGCGTCTCGCCGAGCACGACAAAACCATCACGCTCGCGACGAAAACCATGCAGAGCCTCGCCAAGGCGCGCAAGGCATACGCCCGGCTGGAGACCATCGGCGTCAGGATCCACGCCGACCGGCAAATGGCGTTCGGCGCGTTCCAGGCGAAGCTCGGTGAGCTGGAAGCCGCCGCCGCCGGGCACGAGCGGACCAAGCGCCGGACCCTGAACGAGATCGAGCTGGACCGGCTCCGCGCCGACGTGGAGCGCGAGCGGCTGGAGGGCGAACGCGACAAGCTCCGCGACGCCCGGACCCGACCGCCGCCGGAAACCCCGGAGTCCCGCCACGAGCAGCGCATGCGCCGGCTGGAGGAGGATTTCGAGTTCCAGAAACGCCGGATCGAGTTCGGTCTCGCGCTCAAGGCGCTGGGCGAGGAGGGCGCGAGCGAGACGTCGTCGCTCGCGGCTTACAAGGCGGCGCGGGCGGCGGTGGAACGCTCGGGTCTGAGCGGCGAGGCGCTCGCGGAGGCGCTCCGGGCGGTGGATGCGGGGTTTGGGTTTGATCGGGATGGGGAGGATGCGGGGGACTGAGCGAAAAAACATGATGTTCTAATTTTGTTCTTGACTGAAGATTGGTGATTAGGCATTTGATCCTCCGCCGCAACGCCGCACTGGAGGATCACCCCATGGCCTTTTCCCTGTATAACAGCCTGTCCAACCTGTTCTCCGTTGACGAGGGGAAGGACAACAAACCCATCGGATGGTCTGCCGAGCCGGACGAAGAATCGGACAACGAGCCGGTGAGCGGCATGTTCGACTGGTTCGAACTGGACGACGAGGTCGGGAGGGGGCGCGCCAACAAGGAGAAGGACTCCCGCAACGTCAACGGCTTCCTCCAGAACGCCGGGTTCATGGAGCCGGAGCCGAAGACGCCCTCCGGTCTCTTCACCGCCGACACGGAGCAGGCTCTCAAGGGATTCCAGACGCAAAACGCGCTCAAGGTCGATGGCTGGCTGAAGCCCAAGGGGCCCACCCACGACACCATGAAAAAGCAGATCGGAGCCATGGCCGCGCACTACGTCCGCGAGGACGCCGCGCCCAACGACTGGCTCGCCACCGGTTTGAACGAGGCCGCAAAGACCCGCGCCCGCAAGCCCAAGCCGCCAAATCCCGAAAAATCCGGATGGCTCAACGTCGATCTCTCCAAGGTGCGCAAAAGCATGAAGGCCGCGCGCGAACTGCGCGAGAAAAGGGAGAACGCGCTGAGAGTCCGTGCGGGAAGTTTTTCATGATTTTCTGATCCTTGCGATTCTGCGCAGC
>CAYFNC010000115.1:0-4395 GCA_964344345.1 uncultured Hyphomicrobiales bacterium
TACCTCGCCGCCTTGCTGAGCCCTTCAACTCGTTAACCTCGACTCGGCGCCCTGCATGGACGCCCTCGCCCGGGCGGGCCCCTCGCCTTCGGCTCCGCGATCGCCTTGATTCTCGCCTGGACGGACGTTCCCCGCTCCTTTATCAAATGATTTCGAGACCTTTTCCCACGGGGCGCGCGCCATGGCCAATTTGCCGACCATCTCCATCATCATCCCGGCTTTCAACCAGGAAAAATACATCGGCCGCTGCCTCCGCTCCGCGCTCAACCAGACCCGCCCGCTCGACGAGTACGAAGTCATCGTCATCAACGACGCCAGCACCGACCGCACGCCCTACGCGCTCGAACTGTTCGAAAACGAAATCCTACTGGTAAACAACACCGAGCGCCTGGGGCTTCCGGGATCGCTCAACCGCGGCATCCGCAAGGCGCGGGGACGGTTCGTCGTTCGCCTCGACGCCGACGACTACGTCCATCACGAATATCTGAACATCCTCGCCCTGCACCTGGAAATGAACAGTTTCCTCGACGCTGTGGCCTGCGATTACCAACTTGTCGACGACCACGAAAACATCCTGGAGCAAGTGAACTGCCTTGAGCGCCCCATCGGCTGCGGCATCATGTTCCGCATGGAGCAGATCATCGACATCGGGCTTTACGACGAGAATTTCCTCGCCCGCGAGGAGGAGGACATGCGCTTGCGCTTCGAGCGGAAATACGAAATCGAGCGTATCGCGCTGCCGCTGTATCGCTATCGCCGCCACGAGAACAACATGACCAACGACGCGGACCACATGGATCGCTACGCCGGCGCGCTCAAGGACAAGCACGAGAACGGCGCATGACGACCATCACCCTCGCCAAACGCGCCCTCGGCCCCGATAGTTCGCCCTACGTGATCGCCGAGATCGGCGTGAACCACGAAGGCTCGCTGGAGACCGCTCAGATGCTGGTGACCCTCGCCAAGGAGGGCGGAGCGGACGCGGCCAAGTTCCAGACCTACAAGGCCGAAACCCTGGCGTCGCGCCACAGCCCCGCCTATTGGGACCTGTCCCAGGAGCCGACGACCAGCCAGTTCGAACTGTTCAAGAAACACGACCGTTTCGGCGACGAGGAGTATTTGGCCCTGGCCGAGCACTGCGCCCAGACCGGCATCGACTTCCTGTCCACGCCCTTCGACGAGCGGGCGGTGGATTTTCTCGATCCCCTGATGCCATTCTTCAAGATCGCGTCCGCCGACCTGACCAACGTGCCGCTGCTCCGCAAGGTCGCGGCCAAGGGCAAACCGGTCGTGCTCTCCACCGGCGCCTCGACGCTGGCGGAAACCGAGGCCGCGGTGGAGGAGCTTCGCCGGGGTGGGGTGGAGGATCTCGCGCTGATGCACTGCGTGCTCAACTACCCGACGCCTTACGAGAACGCGCACCTGAACATGATCGACGGGCTCAAGCGCGCCTTTCCGGATATCGCGGTCGGCTATTCCGACCACACGCTGCCCGACCCGGGCATGGCGGTTCTCACCGCAGCCTACGTCATGGGCGCGCGGGTGATCGAGAAACACTTCACCCACGACAAGACGCTGACGGGCAACGACCATTACCACGCCATGGACGTCCACGATCTCAGCCGGTTTTCCGAAAACATGCGCCTTTTGGGGCTCGCGGGTGGCCGGGACAAGAAGGCCCCGCTGGAATCCGAGGAGATTTCCCGCGCCAACGCCAGGCGCTCCATCGTACTGACCCGGGCGGTCCGCGCGGGCGAGGCCATCGACGAGGGCGCGGTCACCTGCAAGCGCCCCGGCACCGGCATCAGCCCGATCCACTGGGACGCTGTTGTCGGCATGGCCGCCCGGACCGACCTTGAGGAGGACCGGGTTCTGGCGTGGCGCGACCTCGTGGAGCCATGAGGGACGACGGGCGGGCCCTGAAGGGCCGACGGCGCTTTATGTAAAGAGAAGCAACGCGGCCATGGCGGCGGCCATGACGGTCACCGCCTCGTTGAGCGCGACGTAGACGAAGCGTTCTCCCCCGGCCTTGCCGCCCGCGCGCTTGAAAACCAAGAACTGGGGCGGCGCGAACACCAGCCCCGCCCCGATCAAGGACAGTGCGGAGCGAGAGACGTCGAGGTCGTCGGAGATCGCCTTCCCACCCGCGCCGACCAACAAAAACAGGGCTCCGAGCGCGAGCATGACATGAAGGTCGACCCCGGGCGCGTGGGCTCTCGACGCCGGAGCCGGCTTTTCGACGTCGGCCTCGACGGCGTCCTGGGCGTCTTCACCGCTCTCGTTTCGTTGCGCGCTCACGCCAAGGATTATGCGCCAAAAACACGCCGAACGCGACAACTGGAATAGAACCAAACGCGGCGGCGCGACGCGCCCAGCATTCCAGGCCGTCGCGCCCAATGGCCTGGACAGCCCATCTCGTATATTCTATAAGCCTTCCTTCAACACCAACCCGCCCAGGTAGCTCAGTTGGTAGAGCAGCGGACTGAAAATCCGCGTGTCGGTGGTTCGATTCCGCCCCTGGGCACCATTTTCTCCAATAAAATCATAAAGTTGCTTAAGCTGGTCGCGCGCCAGCGCAATATTTGCTATTGTGTACAGCCATATACAGCAAGCTTTTCAAGTGTATGCCGTTAATGCTGGCGTGCACAAAAAGGCAACAAAATCAAGGTTGAGTGCGTGGGGGTTATAAGGAAATCAAGGGACGGCAACGTTGTCCTCATATACAGAGGCGATAGCCCGAATGTATTCTGCCGCATCAAACGACCCGACGCTTCAGGGTGGATACAGAAGAGCACGGGAACCACAGATGTCGATAAAGCGCTGTTAAAAGCCGAAGAGTGGCACGATGAAGTGCGCTTCAAAGCTAAGCATGGTCTAGCGCTGGAGACCAAGTCATTCTCGTCCGTGTGCGATCTCTATCTGAAGGAGCTCAAATCGGAGGTGACCCTTGGCATCCGCAACGAACGTCACCTCAAAGATTACACACCGACAATCTCGCGTTATCTCATCCCCTTCTTTGGAAACAAGGACATCGCCACCATTTCGAACCAAGACATCGCCGCGTATCAGAAGTGGCGCATGGCTTATTGGATTTCTGGTCCTGGGTCAGATGAAAAGTTCATAGAATATGTCCGCAACGGCAAACGGATAAGACGTCCGGCTCAAAAACGCAAAGCCCCAAGCCAAAGCGCACTGATCAGCGAGAACGTCGTTCTTCGGGGGATCTTCAAGACAGCCTTGAAAAACGATTTCATCAAGGAATCTCAGGTCCCAACCATCACGACCAAAGCCAATGGTGGGAAAAAAACTGAACGCCGACCTGCGTTTAGTTTACCTGAGTATCGGAAATTGATGACCTTTTTGCGGGAATGGGGCCTATCGAATGATAGCAAAGTGGATATTAGCCGCCGTGTCCTACTTCGAGATTACGTCCGCTTCTTAGTTCACTCTGGCATCCGCCCTGGGACAGAAACGGACAATCTTACCTGGGGCCGCGTTAAAAACATCAAGACAGCAAATGGCAACTTTCTCCTCAAGGTGACCATCAGTGGCAAGACTGGTGTCAGAGAACCGATCTTAGACAAATGTTCCGGTCAATCCGTTGCGGCCATCCTCCGACGATGGCGTTTCACCAACATAACTGATCGTAAGAAACAAGGGCGGGGACATCCGCCAAGCGACTTGCCAGTCTTCAGCTTGGCGGATGGGACACCGGTGAAAAATGATTATTTCAGAGCTGCGTTTGGTAAGGTCCTGAAGATGGCCGACCTGGAATATGATGACCTCGGCCAAAAACGATCACTCTATTCGCTCCGCCACACCTATGCGACATTTCAACTTCTGTATCGGAAGGTCAGCATTTACAAGCTAGCGGTTCAGATGGGGACTAGCGTGAAGATGATCGAACAGCATTATGGGCATTTGACACCAGAGTTGGCAGCCGATGAGCTCACCAATGGCTCGTTTGATGAGCACGACTGAACCGTCGTGAAACACGACGGTTCAGTCAAATCGGCCTTACGCCCATCACTTTCGAGCACGGCTCTCAAAAAAACTGTTGACAAAAACAAAAAATAAGATATTTTATATTTAATTCTGCCATACAAGTATGCGATTCCAAGGTTACGCGCAGTGATTTAACCATGCAAACGTCCGTTTGCAGCGCGTCTTAATTTACCAATACCGCTATAGCAACGACTAACGCACACTGCGCCACCAGAGCGCTTGCGCCACCTCTTTGCATATTGTGAAAGGAGAACTCTATGCGTCTGACTTTTTCAAACGACAACTGGCCATACTCAATTCCTAACAGTATTAAGGAACAGATTCTCACTCTCACTGTGTCCGTCCGTTGAACCCGCCCTTGATCAGGCTTGCTCTGCGTACTTCCATGGC
>CAYFNC010000116.1:0-2016 GCA_964344345.1 uncultured Hyphomicrobiales bacterium
ATTCGGCCACTCCCCAGTGTCTGTCTATAAACTCTACTTTTGATATGGGCAAACTTACCGCACGACAGGTCAAGCACACGACGAGTCCCGGCATGCTCCATGACGGCGACGGTCTGTATCTTCAGGTCAGCAAGGCTGGTGGGAAGTCGTGGATCTACCGCTACTTCAGCAACGGCAAATCCCATGACTGCGGGCTGGGCTCACACAAGGTTCTGTCGCTGGCCGATGCGCGCGAGCTTGCGCGGCAGTGCCGCAAGTGGCGGGCGGAGGGTCGCGACCCCATCACCGAACGAAAGCAGCGGCGCGTCGCCGCCCGCCTGGAAGCGGCGAAATCGATCACGTTCAAGGAGTGTGCCGAGCAATACATCGCGGCCCATGCAACGGCATGGAAAAACAACCGGCATACCTGGAAGTGGGGACGGTCTCTCGAATTGTATGCCTACCCCGTCCTTGGCCATGTCCCCATCGGGGCAATCGATTCGAATTGGGTTCTTCGCGCCATTGACCCGATCTGGTGGGACAAGAACGAAACGGCGTCTCGTGTACGGGGACGGATCGAACAGATTCTGGATTGGGCACGTGTGCGCGGCTATCGCGACGGGGACAATCCGGCCCGCTGGAAAGGCAATTTGGAGCATACATTGCCTGCCAGGGAAAAAACGAAACGCAAGCAGCACCGCAAAGCATTGCCCTATGCCGAGATGCAGGCGTTCTGGCAGGCGCTGTCCGAACGTCCCACCATTGCCGCCGCGATGTTGCGCTTTACCATTCTCACCGCTGCCCGCACCAACGATGCACGCTTCGCGGTTTGGGAGGAGGTCGATTTCCAGGAGAAAACCTGGACGATCCCCGGCGAGCGCATGAAAGCCGGCAAGGACCACCGGGTCCCGCTGTTATAGCGGACCCAGTTTTCCTGGACACGGAATTGAGCTAACCGAGTGTCCAAGGAGGACTCCCTTATGAATGAGATTTTGAAGAAGGATGTTGCTGTTGATGGGCCGGTGGTAAACGAGGGCGAGCAAGGCTCGTCCACGTTTTCCACGGGCCATGATCCGCGCCGCCGAACGTTGGCGGGCCATCAAGGTCACGGACTTCGAGCGACGGCAGATGGCCGCCGTGAAAGCGGACCTGGATCAGGAATACGAGGCCCGAAACGGCCTCGCCAAGGAGCCGTCAGGCGATGCAAGGTGCCGAGAGTCCAGCGAAATTCCTTTTTGCCAAGCCTATTTACAAGGTCGCGCGGGACGCGGCAACGCATGTGGTAGCGACCGTGTTTTCGGAGAATATAGGAGGCAAGCGCCATGGGTCCCTCCGATGGGTACACACGGCTCAGAAGGGCTGTTGTAAGCGCTTGAAATTCCTGGGAAGAAAGTTTTGGCGTCCCCTAGGGGATTTGAACCCCTGTTACCGGCGTGAGAGGCCGGCGTCCTAGGCCACTAGACGAAGGGGACGCTATGCTCCCTTGGTTTACGGGGAAACGGGGGGGTTAATCAAGCCCCTTCGATCGCGGCAGGGGATTTCCATGTGGGCCGGGACGACCGGGGCCGTCCTCGATCACCAGGGCAATCTCGGCGAAGCGGCCGGTGGCGGGATCGATGCGGTGGGCGGTGACGGCCCCGGCGCGGGTCCCGGCCACCGCGGTGATGAGCCAGAAGAATTCCGGCTCCCAAGCCATTGCCAGATCGGTGACCGAAGGCGCGGGCGGGCCGTCGGGGTGGGAATGGTAGTGCCCGACGATGCGTTCCGGCCCGCCTTCGAGGGCGCGCATCAGGTCGAAGCGTAACTGCGGGTCCACCTCGAAGCGATCGCGCCCGCTTCCCTCCGCCAGGTTGGCGCTGGGGTGGCTGGCGGTGATGCGGGTGCCTTGGGGTGTGTCCAACCCGACCAGCAGGCCGCAGCATTCCCGGGGATAGGCGGCCTCGGCTTCCGCCTTGACGGCGGCGAGGAGGGATCGTGGAATGGACAGTTTCAAGGTGCTGCCCGGACCGCGCCCAGGAGCCGGCCCCGGACCACATC
>CAYFNC010000116.1:2042-4389 GCA_964344345.1 uncultured Hyphomicrobiales bacterium
GGCCAAGGCGGAGGTAGAGCCGTTCCCCGTCCGGTTTCATGTCGACGACGGAGCAGTCCCCCGGCACCGGCACCGCCAAGTCGCCGAAAGCTCCATCATCGCCCGCCACGCCGGTTTTTCCTCCGGGCTTTTGTGAGGACGCGAACAATTTGAAATCCGGATTGTTGGCCTTGTGATAAAGGCCCCAGGCGAGCAGACCCATGGCAAGCACGATAAGTCCGCCCATGGCGATCACGATTCCCTTGAGAAGCTGCACCGTTCCGTTCCAGTCTGTGGCCATGGCCGAGGACAATCCCCGACCCACCACTTACACCGTCCGCGTGGCTCCCGACAAGGCCGGGCAGCGGCTCGACCGGCTGCTGGCCGATGCCGTGGACGGTCTGTCGCGCAGCCGGCTCAAGGCCCTGATCCTGGAAGGCCGGGTGGAAAGGGAGGGGATCACGGGCGCCGTCGCCGATCCGGCGGCCAAGGTGGCGGCCGGCGAAACCTAGCGCGCGACGGTGCCGCCCCCCCGCCCGGCCGAGCCCTTGCCCCAGCCCATGGCGCTCGACGTGGTGTTCGAGGACGCGCACCTGATCGTCCTCGACAAGCCGGCGGGGCTGGTGGTGCATCCGGCGGCCGGCAACCCGGACGGCACCCTGGTCAACGCATTGCTCGCCCACTGCGGCGATTCGCTCAAGGGTGTCGGCGGCGTGGGGCGACCGGGGATCGTGCATCGCCTGGACAAGGGTACCAGCGGCCTGATGGTGGCGGCCAAGACCGACGCCGCCCACGAAGGCCTGGCCCGCCAGTTCGCCGAACACAGCCTGGAACGGGCCTACCGCGCCCTGGTGTGGGGCGTTCCCGAGCCGGCTTCGGGAGAGATCGCCGGGAACATCGGGCGCGATCCGGCCAACCGCAAACGGATGGCCGTGGTGTCCCGGGGCGGCAAGCCGGCCGTCACCCGCTATGAAGTGGTGCAACGAATGGGAAGCCTGGCCTCGGAGCTGGAATGCCGCCTCGCCACCGGCCGCACCCACCAGATAAGGGTGCATTTGGCCCGAATCGGCCACGGCGTGATCGGCGATCCCTTGTATGGCGGGCGGCGCGGCTCTCGCCCGCGCGTGGTTCCGGCTGAACTGGACCGGGCGGTTTCCCGCCTCGGCCGCCAGGCTCTTCACGCAATTGTGATCGGGTTTACCCACCCGATCACCCATGAAAGGTTGCGTTTTGACAGCCCAATTCCAAACGATATCAATGTGTTGATGAATATTTTAGACAGCGTGTAATTTCCACTATACTTGACTAACGAACTTATGTATTGTGATCCCCATAGGAAGGCGCCAACGCCGGCACCAACACGGGAGCAAACCGGGGCCGGTGTTGAGAATGGGGCTGGGTATTAAGGGGTAGTGGAAATGCCATCATTAGCATTAACGCTCGACGTTTCACCGGAAAGGAATCTTTCGCGCTATCTTGAGTCCATTCACAAATTTCCCATGCTTAGGGCGGAAGACGAACACGACCTCGCCTGCCGGTGGCGGGACAACGAGGATCTGGACGCGGCGCACCAGTTGGTGACGAGTCATTTGCGCCTGGTGGCCAAGATCGCGATGGGATATCGCGGCTACGGCCTGCCCTTGGGCGAGCTGATCTCCGAAGGCAATGTGGGCATGATGCAGGCGGTGAAGCGTTTCGATCCGGAACGCGGCTTCCGCCTGGCCACCTACGCCATGTGGTGGATCCGCGCCGCCATTCAGGAATACATCCTGCATTCCTGGTCGTTGGTGAAGATGGGCACCACCGCGGCGCAAAAGAAGCTGTTCTTCAATCTGCGCAAGCTGAAAGGCGAGATGCAGGCCATCGAGGACGGCGATCTTCGCCCCGAACAGGTGCGGACCATCGCCGATCGGCTGAACGTTTCCGAGGACGAGGTGGTCAACATGAACCGCCGCCTGTCCAGCCCGGACCATTCCCTCAATGCCCCGGTGCGGGCCGAGGGCGACGATCAGTGGCAGGACTGGCTGGTGGAGGAAAGTGACGATCAGGAAAGCCAGCTCGCCGAGGATCAGGAACTTCTGCGCCGGCGTCAGCTCCTGGCCAAGGCCATGATGACGCTTAGCGAGCGGGAACGGCACATCCTGTCGGAACGGCGCCTCAAGGACGCGCCGACCACCCTGGAAGACCTCAGTCAGACCTACGGCATTTCGCGCGAGCGGGTGCGCCAGATCGAGGTGCGGGCATTCGAAAAGCTGCAGAAATCCGTGCGCAACGCCGTTCTCGACCAAAGACTGGCTTCTTGACCTCCCTGCCTTGGTCAACAACGGCGAAGGGCTGGTTCCCAGTGGACCAGCCCTTTTTCCGTTCA
>CAYFNC010000117.1:0-4271 GCA_964344345.1 uncultured Hyphomicrobiales bacterium
AATTTTGGACGCCGATTACCCCGCTAAGGGGGGCAATATTCCATGCCGATTCACATCCGGTGCGAACCCGTCGCCGTAGCCGAGGACACGCTTGCAGATCGTGATCGCTTTTTTCCAATGAGGGAGCGTGCAGCCGCCCTTGACCTTGACCGTGCTTCCCAGGTGATGCTTTGCGATAATCAGGCACACGCGGACGGCCAGGTCGTAGGGTTTGTTCAGGGTGACGCAGGGGACGCCGTATCCCTCGAAGCCGTTGAGGGATACCTCGACGGCGGTGGAGCTTTCCGGCTCGAGGGTTCGTTCCAGGATGAAGGCTTGCGCGGCGCGGTGGACCTTTTTCGCGCCGTTGAATCGGATCGCCTGTTTGCCGACATGGGGTGGCCCCAGGCCGTTTGGCCCCGCCAGTTGGACGCCCATTCGCGCAATACGCGGCAGGGTTCGTTTGAAATCACGGACGATCCGTTCGAATGTCTCTTGGTCGATCGCCTTGGGCCGTATCAGAAAAAAATCCATTTTGCATCGCGGCCATCAAACGCGCCACGTTGCTCTTTGGAACGGTTTTCTCCTTTAAAACCCTTTCGCTTTCGGAAAAGCCCGCCTAGAGCATGTCGGCATTGATCGGATTCAATAGACATGCTCTATCTCTTTGTTGTTGACGCAAATGCGTCGTCGCAAACGGGGCCGTTTGCTCGGGATTTGCTCTAGATCGCGATCTCGTCCAGCCGCCCCTCGTCCTTATAGGGCTTGGCCCAGAGCGGGGCGCGACCACGGCCGGTCCAGGTGTCGTCCGGGTTTTCCGGGTTGGCGTATTTGGGCTTCACCGGCGCGCGGGTGGTTTTTTTGGCCGCCGCCTTCTTTGGCTTGGGGCCGCGTTTGGCGGGAGCCGGGGCGGTTTCGGCCGCCGGCATGTCGATGCCGAGCGCTTTGGCCTCGGCCTTCATCCGCTTGAAGAAATCCGCTTCGGCCTTTTTGAGTTTCTTGTCCAAAACCTTTTGGGCCAGTGCGATCAGACCCTGGAGGTCCTTGACATTCAACTTTTCGAGATCGGCCTTGTTCATAATCGGTCTCCGAATTTGAAGCGGTGTTTATGGTGATAAATTACAAATCGAAATTATGCAACAAGGTTTTCTCCTGTCTTAAAATCCCCTTCTTATTGCTGCGCTTCATCCATGCCTCTGGCCCTTTTCGCCATCACGTCCATCAGGTCCGGATTTTGCGATAGAAGTTTGTCCATGAAACCGTTGATGGTTTCGTATTTCGCCCGGGGCTCCCTCAGTTCCCTGGAGATTTTATCACGATCCCGAACCACCGTGTTTTCCATCTGTTTCGTGATCCTTTCTCGATCCAGCGGTCGTTTGCAGGTGCGGCAGCAATCGTCGCCGATGCCATTCATGGTCTTGCAGAAAAGGCAGGTCTTATTGGGCTGCTTGAATTCCAGCGCTTCCCTGCCCTGGAGCAATCCCCTCTTCGCCAGTTCACCTTTTAAAACATCGCTTGGCCCGCTCTGGTCATAGACCGCGAGCTGTTTGGTCGAGGTCCAGCGGGCGACATGCTGAATAACGGCATCGGAATCGCCCCGCAGACGCCGATAGGTCACCCCGCCCCGTTTGAAGGAGTAACAGGTAATCCGCTTTTTAATGCCCAAAAGCCCCAATTTGGCCCTGAGGTGTTTGTTGATGGTCTCCGGCCTCAGTTGTCCGTAGCGATGGCTGTCATCAAGGGTGATGAACAGAAATGCATCCTGGTCATGTCGCAAGGGGTGTTCGTTCAGCCAGTCCGCCAAATAGAGAAAACTTTCGATGCATTGCAAAAACCCCGTGCCTTCCTTGCCGTGCTCTGAAATCCAGACCTTGGCCCAGTTGTCGTGCATTTCCACGTCGCGGAGCCGGACGTAAAGGATTTCCTGGGGACGGCCTAGGGATTCGTTAGCCAAAGTCAGAAAAGCCTGGAGCCGCTTGTCGCCCGAGAACGCCTTGACGATCTTTTGATATTCGGGGAACGTCAGCCGGTCCTTGCACTTTTCCTTGCTCCGATCGATCTTGGCCGATAAATGCCTAACCGGATAAGGCACGATCGCATCGTCAATCCGGCCCCTTTCATCGCGCTCCGGCAGCAGGACTTTCCACAGCCACTTCATATCCTTGATGAAATCGCCCTTGGAGTTCCATGAATGAAGCTGGCCATGGGCGAAAACGACGATGGCGTTGGTGTCGTCCCGATCGCAATCCGCCAAGGTCTTTTCGGCCGCATGGCAGATAAGATTGAGCACCCGAAACAGCCGCAATCGGCGCACAAAGGACAGGTCCCTGGCCGCGAATATGGGAATCAGTTTGTTGAAATACTGCAGATTTTCCGGGTTTTTGCATTGGTATTTCCGCCATCCCGTTTTCCAGACGCGCTTTTCATCCAAGGGCCGGATAAGATCGGGTATCCTTCGAATGAATTTTTCATATTTGCCTTTGGAGCCATAAATATCGTCTTCCGCCATTTTTTATAAGGCTGTTCACCAGACCGCATTTATATATTTTGTAGGGATTTTAACCAGAAGAGGGTATGCCCCCGCCGGGAACACCATGCGGCAGTAAAATGCGCCTCTTTTCACCTCATGGAAATAAGGATGGCGGGAGACTATAAAAAGGTTTCGGGCGGGTGTCCTGTCCAGTGCAGTACGGGGTATATAAGCTTAAAAAGCTTTCAAATCGCCATGACTGACAAGAACGATTATCCGGACTGGTTCACGGCCCTGAAGAAAAAGATTTCTCACAGCAATGAAGAAAAGGAATCAGAAGGGAAATAGCGGTTTCTTGGCTTTTTTGTTTTCGGCAGGCTTTCTCGGGCAATCGAGCATGATCTCCGCTCGCATGGCATGGTCGTTGTAATCCTTGAACCAGCGACGGAATTCCTCTTTCAGCTTTGCGGTGTCCTTCCAGCATTCCACCTGCTCCTTGCGTTTTTCCTGTTTCAAGGCGTCGAGCTGTTTTTCCAAAGCGCTTCGCCGCATTTCGATGGCGCGGACGCCGTTGACCGGCCAGTCGTATAATCTCAAGAGATATTCCTTGACGTAGAGGTAATGGCGGTAAATCCGATCGATCACGTCCCGGGAGAGGGCGTTCCGGGCCTCGATGTCGCGTTCGATATCGGCCAGGATGCAGGCGAGGCCGTCCATCTTGCGGCCGAGCATGGATTCCAGCGTGTCGCCCCGTTTTGGCTTCCTAGCGGGAATCAGAAAGGCGGCCTTGTCCGCCGCATACTGGATAAGCCGGGAAAGCGAGAAATAACGGAGCCCCTTGGGAGCTATTTTCGGTAAAGGGCGGGCGCGTCGTGTTTCCCGCGATCGGGTTTTTTCGGGATCAGGTGGGCGTGGATCTCGTGAACCTTCCGTTCCACCACGAAATCCTGATCGAGCCCCAAATAACGCAAATACGCCGACATGGAGGCGAACCCCTTGGTCTTCGCATTGTCTCGGATCTGCTCGTACTGCCGCCTGGTCAGCCGGATCTGGATCGTATGCACCATCGCCATGATCCGAGAAAGGACGGTTTATTATTTCAGGCTTGGGGCGTGGCGGAAACCAGGATCGGTTTCCGATTCTCACGGCCTCTTGGGTTTGTATTCCAGCAATCCGGCCAAACCGTCGTCATCGCCCTTGTCGATCCGACGGCCATCGAAAGAGCGCGTTTTGCGGTACCACCTCCTCGCCCGAAACGCCTCGACCACTTTTTCCAGCGGATCGTATTTCGGGCCGGGAGTGTCATAAGAATTCCTTGCCCCGCCATCCCGCATCCAGGCCGGCGGCCCGGGCGGAGCCAGACGCCCGACATAGGGACCATCAGGAACGTCCAGACCGCACGAGGCATACAGCGCCTGCGTCCTGTCCCAATAACCCTGGGCGGCCTCATAGGCCTTTCGGCTTCCATATTCCTCCGCCAACGGCGGGCGATAAAACGGCGCGGCGTCCACGCTTGCCGACGGCAAGGGATAGTTCGAGTTTCGTGGCGGCCGATAGGGTTTTTTTGGGGACATGATCATGATCAAGACGCCCGTCTATAAATGCCTTTCGGTCCGGCGCGCGGAGCGTCGGGCAAGAATGTTCTTATAATGTTCTTGACGTGGCGCGCTCAAATAGGTATTTGGTCCTCACTCTTAACCCCCACCCGGAGACCATCCCATGTTTGGCTCGCTTTTCGACTCTCTGACCAACCTGTTCACGCCCAGTTCGGACTCCGGAAGTTCCGGCGGATTTTTCGGCGGGCTCGCGGACACGTTCACGG
>CAYFNC010000118.1:0-3807 GCA_964344345.1 uncultured Hyphomicrobiales bacterium
CAGCCCGCGCGCGCTAGGTCAACAGGGAGATGCGCGATTCTGCAACAGGCTCTTGAGTAACGGCAATGAACAGAAACGGCATTCACGCAAAAAAGCCCGCTTCGCCATGGCTCGCCCTATTCGGAGCACATCGTCTCCATCCCGACGACGTCGATGCTCTCGCCTTGCCGCGCGATCTTGCAATACGCCATCCAGCTGAACGCCTCGCCGTTCTTGGCCGCGAGCGCGTACCACCGGGCGGCTTTGGCCAAGTCGCGAGGAACGCCGGCGCCGCTCTCGAATGCCGACCCCATGGACCTTTGCGCAATGGGATGGCCCTGGCAGGCGGATTGTTTTCTCCAGCGCAGGGCTTTGGCGGCGTCCTTATCGACTCCGCCCCCGCTTTCGTAATGCGCCGCCATTTGAAGCGCCGCGCCGCGATGGCCCGCCGTCGCAGCCTTGCGGGTCCATGGAAGGGCGGCGACCGCATCCTTGGCGACGCCCCGCCCAAAATAAAGCGCGCGCCCAACCTGATATTGGGCCTCGGGGACGCCGCCCTCCGCCGCCTTGCGAAGCCAGGCGTAGGCCCGGGCCTCGTCCTTTTCCACGCCAAGCCCGACCGCGTGCATGAGGCCGATACAGGCCTCCGCGACGTGGTCTCCTCTTTTCGCACTCTCCCGGAAATGGGCGAGCGCCGCCGGAATGTCGATGGTCCGGTAATAGGCGTCGACCTGCTCGATCGTCTTCTTGTGAAGTTGGAAGACGCCGCCCCAGAACTCGACGGCGCCTTGCAGCCAGTTCAGCGCCTCCAAGGATTCCTCCGGCCGGGCGTATTCGCGGATATCCCGCTCCATGTCGCGAAGGGCCTCGATAACGGACGGCAGGGCGCCGGCGGCCGTTTCGCGGCGCTTCACCGGGGCCAAGGCGACGATCATTTCGCGCCCTCCGACCCGCGCGCGGCAAAGATCGGCGATGTCGTCCTCGTCGATCCAATTCCGATCATCTATTCCGGTGATGGGGTCGAAGCGGCCGATCGGAGCCAGTTTGGCGCATTTTGCCGCGGCGGCGACTGGCGACGCGAAAACGAGGATCAGCAAGACGAAAATCCATTTGTTCATTCTTTGCGCCTCCCCTTTGATTCCTCGCGAATCATGCGGGCAATGAATGGAGTTGAGGCGAAATCACACGCGCATAACGGGCTTGTCGCCGCGCCGGACGGCTGCAGCAGGAATCCACAGGGAACCAAGGCGCACTCGGTTGAACCTGGGGCGTTTGGCGGCTTTATCCCATTCCGTCTAGTTCTCGCCGGGGTATTCCCCCTTATCCCGCCATCGAGCGACCAGTTTGTCGATCTCCTCGCGCTGCGTTCGCGTGGGTTTGGGCCAGTCCGGCGGCGGGGAGCCGGAGACGGCGTCCTGCTCCGCCGCGACGGTCGTCCAGAAATAGCCCATGACCACGTCGCGCGGCGCGCCGTCTCCGTGAACGAGGAGGCGCGCGTAGACGAGCTGGGCGAGAGCGTCGCCCTGGCGCGCCGCCATGCCCAGCCATTTCGCCGCCTTGGCCGGGTCCCGGGGAAGGCCGTCGCCGCGTTCGCGCATGAGGCCGAGAAGGATTTGCGCGTGGACGCTTCCACGCCGCGCCGCGCGCTCCAACAGGATTTCGCGTCCCCGATGATCGGCCGGGGCGCAATGTTCGGATATCAGCCCGGGCGCAACCATCGCCTCGACGGTCCAGCCTTCCGGAAGGATCGAGCGCAGGTCGTCTTCCGTCCAACCGTCCATGTGCCGATCCAGGAGCCTGTTCGCCTCTTCTTCGCTCCTTTCGACGCCGACGCCGGTTCGGAGATAGGCCGAAGCGTCCAACGCGGCGTTTTCATTTCCGTTGTTCGCGGCCTCCCGGATCCAAAGGAACGCCCGCGCCGGGTCGGCCTCGACGCCGTCCCCCCGGTAGTATTCGCATCCCGTTTCGTACTGAACGCCCCGAAGCCAACCCTTGAATTCGGGCGATCCGTGGCGGATCGCGCGCCGCATCAATTCCAGGGCCGTGTTGGTATCCCCCGCCCTGTCCGCCGCGAACGCGTCTCGCACGAGGCCGTGGAGGGGCGCGCGGCCCGGAGGCGGCGCTTCGGCCCAGGCGGGAACGCAAGCAGCAGCGAGAAAAAGGAATATGAGAACGCAAAACATGAGAATCGATATTCCGAAGATATCGTGAAAAGCGTGAGATGGAGCGATTCTTCATTGGGGCAAGGTTTTGTCAATGCGCCATCAACGCCCCCCGGAATTCTTCAAAAATCAAACCGAACAGAATGGCCCCTCTATGGACAGGTGCGTTGCAAGCGCTCCTCTGGCGGGACGGCCAGGGGCGGCGGGGGTTTCGACAGCGCGGCGGTCATGAGCGCGATCGTCTTATTGTTGACGGCGCCGCTCGCTTCCGGCAAACTGCGAATGTATTTCAAGGTTTTCCGGGCGTCGCTGGTGAAGCCGGAGGCATGCTGCATCTGGAGAAGGTAGACCAACGCGCGTAGTCGCGGCGCATTTTCGAGGCTGTCGGCCCCCGGATCCAAACCTCCCGCCAGAACGCGTCCCGTCGCAAAGGATTTGCGCGCCTCGCCCGTCCTGCCCACTTTCGCCAGTGTTTCTCCGAGCTTAACATAGGCTTGGGCCTTGAGTTCCGCGCTTTCCCCTTGCTCCAACAGGCGACGCGCGGTGTCCATGGTCCAATTGAACCCGTCTTCGTCGCCGAGCCAATGACGCCATAACGCGACGTCCGCGACGAACGCCACATCGGAATAGAGGTTATGCGAACCTGCGGCGTGGAGTTTGTCGTCCAACGCCTCCGAGCCCTTGGCCAGCAATGTCCGCGCAAAATCGTCACGCCCAGCCTTGACCGCCTTGTCCGCCCCCTTGATGACCGCGCAGGCCAGGACGCCGTAATCGAAAATGGACGGGATAACCGTGAGCGCATATGAAAAAATTCTTTCCGCGTCGTCGGTTCCTCCCTTACGATTTAGCGCGAACGCCAGATCGAAGAGCGTCTCGATGCGATCCTCTCTAGACGGAATTTTTTTTGCGGCCTCAAACCCTATTTCTGCAATTTCATCAGATATTTGAATTGATTGCGATTTTGCATCTGCTTGAACCGCTGTCGCCATCATTACCACGACCAACGCTTTCAAGACGGCGTGGATGGAATGAGTGGCTTTTCCAATCTTGGTAAGTAAGCTAGCCCACAAAGGGAAAATTTTCCTTGCTTTCACCGCTGAGCCCTCTTAGAGTTTGTGAACTGGCAACAACTTTAACCTAAGAAGAGCACCATGAGAAACGGCAAATTTGAAGCTTATGCACTACCACACAAATTTGGTGGCAAGGTGAAGGCAATCACTCTGACATTGGACTACCCAGTTATGCTAAGAGTAAAAACAAAAGCAGAAGGAAATGTTCCATCTACATATACCGGGCGCCTGCACTATTTAAAGATGGGAAATAATGGTGTCGAGTCTAAGACAGAAACATGGGTTGGCCCTACATCACCTGCTGTTCTCTGCGCTGATGGCGCTCATGAGCCGAAGGTGCAGTTTAAAAGTCATGGCGTAACGGGGCTCATCATAACGGGTGAATGTGAATATTGGCGAGCCCCGGATCAAGACGAAAAATCCGACAATAATGGAAAATTTTCCTCTGCTGAAGGTTCGGAATCCCCAATTTCCGCAGCGGCGCAGCATGAAAAGTTTGCTGGCCAGCCAAAACCTTCACTGAATAGCCTCCTCACCCGCTCCCCCGAAGACTGGACCGAGGACGAGTTGAAGCGGGTGGCCGACCACCGCCGCGA
>CAYFNC010000119.1:0-3592 GCA_964344345.1 uncultured Hyphomicrobiales bacterium
GGGGGGGTCAAAATAGGATGCTGTTGGGGGGGCAAGATTCAATGCTGATTGACACCGGAGCGGATTTGACGAATCCCGTTCCCCGAGTAAGATGGGGTCATTCGGCTCCGCCCGGTCTTCCCTTTCCCCGGAAACCCACCGCTCCGCCGCCGCGTCCGCGCGCGAGCCAGTCCGCTCCGGGGTTCTCCAACACGTTGTCCCAATCCGCCATGACCCTCGACCACCCGACCGAAAAGCCGTCCCCGGACGGCATGGAGGCGGCGCTCCGCCACCAAATCGACGCGGCGCACGCCCGTTTCGACATTATGAACGATCCACGGCTGCTTATGGAAGACCGTGAGTCGCTGATCCGGGCGCAGGAAACACTTTTATTCGAGCGACGGCATGCGCTGATATGCGCGCTCCACCGCGCGGGCGACCGCGCCGCGCTCCGGCTGCTCCTCGACATCCCGGACTGGGCGGACGCGGCGCTGGATACGGGGATGTATTATACGCCGGGGAGGGGGTGGAGGGGGGGGATGGAGCGGACAGGACCGCCTTCCCCGGTCAGTGATCGTCGACCGGTTGCGTTGATAAGATCGACGCAAATGGATATGGTGCATTGAAGGAATATCAATTCAAGGTGGCGGCGTGGCGCGTTCGTTCGTTTTTTTCCTGCTCTTAATTGGTTCGCTTTTTCCGATGGCGGGAACGGCGGAATCGCCTTCCACCGAAAATCAGGAATGGGAAAGGAAATATTATAAGGCCGTTCTGGAAAAGGATTGCGCCCTGTTGCTTCCCCTGGCTCGGGAAGGGCGGGAAGCGGGAAGATGGCATGTCCTGGTCGATGAAGGCGGGTTTTACGAGTTTGGCGAATGCGTGGACATCGATCTTCCAAAGTCGGCGGAGAAATATCGGGAAGCCGTCGATCATGGGATCGGAATGGCGTATTTCCGGCTGGGATACCTGTATTTCCACGGCTTGGGCGTGGAGCGTGACGAGGACAAGGCGCGTGCGTTGTTCAAGAAGGCCGCCCTGTCCCTGTTGCTGTACGAACCGTCGCAAAGGCTGTCGTGGGCCAAGGCGTTCATACGCGGCCGCACGCTTCCCGATCTCCTGAAGACGGAGGTCGCGTGGACGGTCGAGATCGAACAGGGCGATCCTCTCCGAATGCTGGAAGAAGCCATCAATATTCGCGATGGCGTGGGCTTTCAGAAGGATGAGGAGGCGGCCCTTGTCTGGATGAGGAAACTGGAGTTGAGGAAGGTGCCGGAGGCCCAATACGAATTGGGTAAAATGTTCCTCGACGACCCCGACCCGGAAAAAAAGCGTTTGGCCGTTCGTAGATTATTGGGTGCCGCAACGGACGGTCACGGTCCCGCACAGGAAATGCTTGGCGGATATTATCTCGCGCGTATGGATGATGAACCGAATTACGCCTATCGGGCCTACATCTGGCTGTATCGCGCGGGCCGGCAGGGCGCGGCGGTGGAGGTGGAATTGAAAACGATTTGGGACCGCCTCTCACCGAAGTGGCGCAGGGCCGCCGAGGCGATGCTGGAAATACGACATTGAGGCTGGGCGTCATGAAAACGATCCTCGCGATATTCATTTCCATCTTCCTCGCGTTTCCGACCGCGCCGAAGGCGACACGGGCGCAAGTGTTTTCCGATGCGCAATGGAACATGGCGCGGCGTTACGAGGAGGAGGCGCGCAAGGACGATTGCGCCGCGATGCTCGCCCTGATCCGCGAAGCGCGGGAAGGCGGCGACTGGGCCGTTTTGTTGGACGAGGGGGAATTGTTGGAGACCGGGCGATGCGTCGCGAAGAACCCGGCCAAGGCGGCCGAACTCTATTACGACGCCATCGATCATGAGATCGACTTCGCCTACTACCGGCTCGGCTATTTGTTCGACAATGGACTTGGGGTGGAGCGCAGCCCCGCCAAGGCGCGGGAACTGTACAAGCTGGGCGTCCTCGGGCATGTCTACATAGACAACGCGTTAAGAAAAAAATTCGCCGAGAAAATCATCGGCGAGCGACCGTTTCCTTCGGCGCTTTCCGAGGAGATCGCGTGGTTGGATCGCGTCGAGAAAAGCGCCCCTTTGGACACCCTGGCCGTCGCCGTCAAATTGCGCGACGGGGAAGGCCTGCCCAAGCATCGCAAGGGGGCGATCGCCTTGATGAGCAAACTGGCGACCAAGGACGTCAGGGAAGCCTGGTACGAGTTCGGAATGACCCTGCGTGAGGACCCCGACCCCGAGAAACGGAGCGAAGGGTTGAACAACATCATGATGGCCGCCATGGAAGGCTACCGCCCGGCCCAGGAAGCGTATGGCCGCTATCGCCTTGAAAAATTCAACGCCGGTCATGACGCCTGGGACGCCATCCAGGCGTATGGCATGCTTTATAAGGCGGGCCGAGAAGGCGCGGACGTCGATGCCGAACTGGAGAGCATATGGCAGCGCCTTTCCGAAGGGGATCGGGAGCAGGCGCGATATCAGGCGGGGTTGAGATGAGATAGTTTGTTCTGCCTAACAGTCCTTATGGCTATTAAACGCGGTCTGTATTTTTTTTGCGTGTTTCTTGGCTTGGTCTTCCCAGAAATCCATCCCTTTTTCGGCACGCTCAAGATCTAATTTCGTCGTATTGTAATCGGTTGTCATGTCTTGTAGCGTTTTCCAAAGGCTTGCATGGGTTATAGCGTCTATTATGATTTGAAGAAGCCTCATGAATGGTAGGCTTAGAACACTTGCTGGAAATGAATATTTTGCTTTCGCGGCTTCCAACCGTATTCTCGGCTCAAGGCCTTGCAGTCCGATATTTGCGCTAACCATTTTTGCATATTGTGTTTCGTAACTATCACATGCCACTTCCAGGTTTTTCTGAAGATTTTTTATCAGCCCAGCCTTTGGGCAGTCCTTTTTTGTTTCTCTCTTAATAAGGGCGCGCTGCGGTAATTTGTAGTATTTATTAGACGGCGAGGTGTCTTCCGTTATGCCGTCGGCCGCATCATGCGCATCTTGCTTCAGCCCCTCGTGACGCGAGGGAATTTCCTTTTCATCGCTCCGCGAATTCGCCTTCCCCTCGAACCGCTCCGCATACGTCCGCCGATACCCATGGGCGTCGTCGATCACGTCGGCGGCGTCGTCGAGGAATTGGCGGCGGCCCTCGCCTTCGGTCCAGGCGAGGTCGCGCCGCGCCTGGCCTTCCTCGGGGGCGTCGCTGGCGAAGGCGTCCCCGGCGAGTTCCGCGACCGCGTTTTTGGCCTTGGGCGTGAGACGGCTCAGGATGTCGTCCTCGTAGGCCTTGGCCGCCTTCGGGTCCTTGCCGCGAAGCTGCTCGATCAGGTCCGAGACCTCGTTCAGGGCCTGGGGGTTGACCGGGCCGTCCTTCCCGTCCGTATTCATGATGGCCAGCGCCGGGAACTTGGCGTGTTCGCCGAACTGGGTCCTGCCCTTCAGGAAATTCGCCGTCCGGGCGTTGGCGGCGAAATCATGGTCGCCGACGCCCGTTGATCGGGGTAGCCCCCGGCGGCGCGACCCGGCCAGGGCCTTCAGAGCCCGTGCGGAAAGAAGTTGAGTCGGAGGAGTCGGTTATGATTCCATGGCGT
>CAYFNC010000120.1:0-3568 GCA_964344345.1 uncultured Hyphomicrobiales bacterium
ATGACCACCATCGGACACAACAGCGACCGCATGGACCTGAACCCCCTGGACGAGATCGGCAAGGCGGAGGACGTCGCCGGGTTTCTTGCCGCAATCACCGATCAATTCGGTTTCCATGGCGGGGGCGATGACTTGGGCAAACGGGACTGGTCGGGGTTCTCCACCATCCTCGACGATCTTCGCAAGCGGCTGTCGGCGGCCTCGGACGTGGTTTCGGAGAGTGTTGGCGAACCCTTTACTGCCGGCTACCGCGAAGGTTTGAGCAAGGCGGACGCGGAATACCGGCGCGGTTACCGGGAAGGCATGGTGCGGGGCCGGGAAAGGATGGCGTCCGATCCGACCGCCACTCCCGCCAATGCCCTTGCCGATGCCGCCTTGGACAGCGTGACGGACGGGGAAATCCTTCAGGATATCCAGGCGTTGGAAAGAGCAGGGAAAACAGGCAGGCGGGAGGGCTCCGGCGATGGCACTCGGTAGGAAGCAAATCTCCCTGATCCACGTGGCCAAGGGCAGGCTCGGCCTGACCGAGGACGATTACCGGGCGATCCTTTGGCAGGTGGGCGGGGTGGAGAGTTCGGCCGACCTCGATGCTTTCGGGTTCGAGGCGGTCATGGAGCACTTCGAGCGGCTCGGGTTCCAGTCGGACTGGCGGCGGCGGAACTTCGGCACCCGGCCGGCCATGGCAAGCCCCGGCCAGGTCGACCTGATCCGCCGGCTGTGGCGGGAGTACACCGACGGTGAAGGCACGGATCTCACGCTCGGCAAATGGCTGGCCCGCACCTTCAAGGTCTCGGCACTCCGCTTCGTTCCCCGGAAAATGGCCCCCAAGGTCATTGCCGCCCTCAAGGCCATGAAGGCGAAGAAGCTGCGCAAGGTGGGATGATGTGGAAGGGGGCCGTGCCAGTCGGTCTCCCGTGCGAGCCGAGGCGCCCAACGCCGGTGACCGGGGCACGGCCCCACCGACGCCTGCACGTAGTGTAATAATGCGACGAATGTTCGATTTCAACGCGCCACTGCCGGGGAGACTACAGGGAACCGCACCACCCTGCGTCCCCTCCGCCGGTGATCGGGGTGCGGCCCCACCGGACGCAAAGCGCAGCAATTATCGTCACCGTAGTCATGGATTTCAAGCCCAGCGGACACGAGGCGCCAGGATGGCCCAGGATGCGCAAGTCCGGTTTCCGGGCACCCACCCCGCCGCCCATGTCGACATGCCGCGTTAACCCCCCGTTAGAATCCGCCACAATCGATCCTGTGGGCAAGGGAATGCCCCGCCAACACGATAGAGCCCGAATAATCCGCAAATTTGCCCCTTTTCGAATACGGCCACGCGTCGGCGGAAGGCTTCCGCTTATGAAATCTCCGGGAATTGGGGAAGACTTCCCATTAACAAACCGTGCCGGCACGGAAGGCAAGAAGGTTTTTCGATGGGACAGGCCTATTCGCCCGTAATTCAGGAACTTGTCGACCTGTTGGGCGAGGACGACGCCAAGCGGATCTTCGCGGAACTGAAGGGGCAATCCGTCTTCGTCCCGGCCGAGATCGCCGGCGGCCATCCCCTTGCCGAGACCCTGGGACTGGACTTGGCGACTCGGCTGGCAAAAGCCGTGCCCGGGTGCCGGCTGGAATTTCCCGTTTCGATGATCGACCGCAAGAAAGCCATGGAAGCGCGGAACCGCGTCATCTGCCGGCAATACGAGAATGGCACCCCCGTCAACGATATCGCCTTCCTCCACGAAATGACGGCCCGCAACGTCCGCCTGATCGTGAAGGCGGCCAGGGTGGTCAGGAAGGGGGAATACGGCCCGTCCGCTCCCGGGGCAACCGCCGGCTCCCGCACCGACCGAAACACCCCCGGTCCCGATTCCACCGGCCCCTGAACGAAAGGTTTCCCCCTCATGCTGATCAACGCCACCAGCCTCGACCTTGTCTTCACGGGCTTCAAGACCGTGTTCGCCGGTGCCTTCGATAGCGCTCCCAGCCACTTCCAAGAGATCGCCACCACGGTCACCAGCACCGGGCGCGAGGAACTGTACGGCTGGCTCGGCGAGTTCCCGGCCCTGCGCGAGTGGCTCGGCGACCGCATCGTCCACAACCTCGAAGCCCACGACTTCACCATCAAGAACCGCAAGTTCGAGGCGACGGTCTCCGTCAACCGCGACAACCTGGAAGACGACAAGGTCGGGGTCTACAAGCCCATGTTCCAGGAGATGGGCCGGGGTGCCCGCCAGCATCCGGACAAGCTGGTCTTCAGCCTGCTGGCCTCGGGGGCGAGCACGCCCTGCTACGACGGCCAGAACTTCTTCGACACCGACCACCCGGTGACGGTCGACGGCGTGGAAACCTCCGTCAGCAACTACGCCACCGGGGGCGGGCCGATGTGGGTGTTGCTCGACACGTCGCGCGCCGTCAAGCCGATCATCTGGCAGGAGCGGGTGGGCTACCAACTCCAGCACCTTGCCCGCGACAACGACGAACACGTCTTCATGAAGGACGAATACCTCTACGGCATCCGTGCCCGCGTCAACGCCGGCTTCGGCCTGTGGCAGATGGCCCATGCCAGCAAGGCCGTCCTGGACGCCGCCAACTACGAAGCCGCCCGCCAGGCGATGATGGATCTCACCGACGCCAACGGCGATCCGCTGGGCATCGTCCCCGATACCCTGGTGGTGGGCACCGGCCTGGAAGGCGACGCCAGGCGCCTGATCAAGAAGGCGATCACCGGCGGCGACACCAACGAATGGGCCGACAGCGCCAAGCTGATCATCACCCCCTGGTTCAAGTAGGGAGACCCGCCATGCCTTGCGCCTCCGCCGAATGCCGGGCCATCGAACCGGAGGGAACCACCCAGTGGGTGCACCTGCTTCCCGCCGCCGGCGACGTGCTGGGGCGCGACGGACGCGCGTGGCGGCTTGCCGATCCCCACCGGGTGGTCCGAGCCTCCATGTCCATCGGCCGTGATCTTTCGGTGGACTATGAACACCAGTCCGAGAAGGCGAACAAGAATGGGCAACCCGCCCCGGCGGCCGGCTGGATCAAGGAACTGGACGTGCGCGAAGATGGCATCTGGGCACGCATCGAATGGACCCCCAGGGCCGCCCGCATGATCGCGGACCGGGAGTGCCGCTTCATCAGCCCGACCTTCATGTACAACCGCAGGACGGAGAACATCGGACGCATTACCGGTGCCGGCTTGACCAACCATCCGAACCTTCACCTGAAGGCGCTGGCGCGCCAGGAGGACACCATGGAACTTCCCCAGTCGATCACCGAGGCACTGGGCTTGGCAGAAGACGCGGACGAGGAAACGGCGCTGAACGCCATCCAGTCGCTCAAGGACGCGGGCGCCGACCCGGAACGATATGTCCCGGTCTCCGCCGTCAAGAAAATGCTTGTCGGCGCCGCCGATGAGAAGGAGGCCATGAACGCCGAAAAGGCGGAAGCGACGGTGAACGGCGCCATGCGGGACGGCAAACTCCCACCCGCGCTCCGCGACTGGGGAATTGCGCTGTGCCGACAGAACCCGCACGCTTTCGACGAATTCCTGGATCGAACCCCGGCCGCCTAC
>CAYFNC010000121.1:0-3532 GCA_964344345.1 uncultured Hyphomicrobiales bacterium
CACCCATCTCTTGCCCTAATCCCTACAATCCCGGACCATTCCGCAACAAGCTCCGCTGGGCGACGAATTGACGCCCCTTTTCGCTCCCGACATGGCGCCCTCTCGGGACGCGCTCCTGGGCCACCCGGCCTTTGCAACCCTCAAGGCCTCGGCGCGCGAAATCATGCGGGACAGCCCCATCGTCAAAATCAAGGTCTATGACGACAGCGCGCACGTGCTGTTCTCCTCCGATCTGACTCAGGTCGGCGACCATGACCGCGACAACCCGCGCTACGGGCGCGCCATACTGGGCGAGGTGGTGAGCGCGCTACGGAAAAAACGCGCGTTCCTCCGGTTCGAGGAGCGCGTCGAAGGACTGGACGTGGTGACCACCTACGCCCCGATCAAGGGCGGCGACGGCGAAACCGTCATCGGCGTGTTCGAACTCTACTCCGACGTCTCGCCCGCGCTCGCGGACCTGCGCCAAACCCAATTCGTCCTGGTCGCGGGCGTCACCGTGCTTCTGGCCGCGCTTTACGGCGTCCTGTTCCTGATCGTCGGGCGGGGCGACCGTTTGATCCGCGAGTCCCACGACCTGCTGCAATCGGCCAAGGAGCGCGAGTTGGAGCTGACCCGCGAGCAGTTCCGCGCGCTGACCGAGCATTCCAGCAACGCCATCATCGTCCACCGCCATTTCCTGCCCTTCTACGCCAACAAGGCGGCGGCGCGGATATTCGGTTACGAGACGCCGCAAGAGATTCTTGACCAAGGCGACATCATGGCCCTGGTGGACGAACGCCAGAAAGTCATCGTCCGGGACTTCCACGAGTCGCGGCTGAGAGGAGAGCAGGCGCCGATGGAGTACGAGATGTTGGGGCGGCGCAAGGATGGTTCGCCGGTGTGGCTCGAGAACCGCTCCTTCCGCTTCGAGCTGGAGGACGGCTCCGCCATCTGCACCACGCTGTTCGACATCACCGAACGCAAGCGGCTCGACGACGCCTTGAAGGAATCCCTCGCGCAGGCGGAGCTCGCCAACCGGGCCAAGTCGGAGTTCCTAGCCAACATGAGCCACGAGCTGCGCACGCCCTTGAACGCCATCATCGGGTTTTCCGACGCCATGCTGTCCGAGTTGATGGGGCCGCTCGGCAACGAGACCTACGCCGAATACGTCGACAACATCCACATGTCCGGCCAGCACCTGTTGGAGCTGATCAACGACATCCTGGACATTTCCGTGATCGAGGCGGGGATGCTGGAGTTGGAGGAGCGCGACGTCGATCCCTCAGTCGCGGCCGAAGCGGCCTTGCGGCTGGTCCGCCCCCGCGCCGAGAAGAACCGCATCGCCCTTCACAACGACCTGCCCGCGGACCTGCCGCGACTGATCGCCGACGAACGCCGGGTGAAGCAGGTGCTGGTCAACCTGCTCTCCAACGCCGTCAAGTTTTCTCCTCCGGACAGCAAGGTGACCCTGGCGGGCCGCCGCGACCCGGACGGGGCCGTGGTTTTGGAAATCATCGACAACGGCGTCGGCATGGACGAGGACGGCGTCAACGCGGCGCTGTCCCGCTTCGGCCAGGTCGACACCGGGCTTTCGCGCAAGTACGAGGGGACCGGGCTCGGCCTTCCGCTCTCGCGCGAGCTGATGGAGGCCCATGGCGGTTCGCTCGACATCACGAGCGCGCCCGGACACGGCACCCGGGTCTCCCTCCGCTTCCCAGCCGAACGCGCCAGGCCCTACGGCGGCGAACGGGCTCCGTCCGCCGTTTGACAGCGGCGTTTCCCTCGCTATACTCCCGCCTTCATCCGCACTCCCGGGAACGCGGGCCCATGGGCCCCGCCCTGATCATTCAGGGCCTACCGGGACAATAACACCCGGAAAAACGAGGGATTGAACAATGAGCAAGCGACTGAAGTCGAAGTACAAGATCAACCGGCGCCTCGGCGTCAACCTGTGGGGCCGGCCCAAAAGCCCGGTGGTGATGCGCGAGTACGGCCCGGGCCAGCACGGCCAGCGCCGCAAGAAGCCGTCCGATTTCGGCACCCAGCTTCAGGCCAAGCAGAAGCTGAAGGGCTATTACGGCAACATCTCGGAGAAGCAGTTCCACCGCTATTACACCGAGGCGGTGCGCCGCAAGGGAGACACGTCCGAGAACCTGATCGGCCTGTTGGAGCGTCGGCTCGACGCGGTGGTCTACCGCATGAAGTTCGTGCCCACGGTCTTCGCCTCGCGCCAGATCATCAACCACGGCCACATCCGCGTGAACGGCAAGCGGGTCAATATCCCGTCCTATCAGATCCGCGAGGGCGACGTGGTCGAGGTCCGCGAGAAGTCCAAGGGCATCCCCGTCATCATGGAGGCGGTCGAGTCCGCCGAGCGCGACATCCCCGACTACATGAGCGTGGACCCCAAGAAAATGCAGGGAACCTTCGTCCGCACGCCCAAGCTGGCCGACGTGCCCTATCCGGTGCAGATGGAGCCGAATCTGGTGATCGAATTCTATTCCCGCTAAGCTCGGGACGCCTCATTCGGAAAGCGCGCGTCTTTCGGGGCGCGCGCTTTTTGTTGGGCTGGGGCTCGTATAAGGAGGGCCGATGAAGATCCTGGTTCTGGGCGCGGGCGCGGTGGGGCTTTCGGTCGCGGCCAAGCTTTCATCCGTGGCCGAGGTCCACGCGGTCTGCCGCCCCCGCCACGCCGACGCCATCGAACGGCGCGGCTTTCGCATGACCGGCATCTGGGGCGAGGGGACGCATTCGTTCCAAACCTGGACGTCGGAGCCCAAGGGAATCGAATTCGACACCTGCCTGATCGCGTGCAAGGGCCCGGACACCCGGCGCCTGTGCTCGGCCTTCGCCGAAACCATCCGGGGCCGTCCCACCGCGAGCCTGCAAAACGGGATCGGCAACGAGGAAATCATCGCCGACTTCACCGACCGGGTCATCGGCGGCACCGTGATCACCGGGTTCGTCTGGACCGGCGACGCGGCGGTGGACGTGACGGTGGAGGCCGGGCCGGTCATGCTGGGCGCCTTCCCCGAAGGCGAGGACCCCATGGCCGAGGCGCTGGCGTCGCTTCTTCGAAAGACCGGGGTGAAGGCGGAGGCGACGGTCGCCATCCGCTCCGCCCTTTGGGCCAAGACATTATATAACTGCGCGCTCAACCCCCTGGGCGCCGTCTTCCGCGTCCCATACGGCGCACTGGCGGAGTCGTCCGCCTGGGCGATCATCGAAGACGTGATCGCCGAGGCCTTCCGGGTCATCGCCGCCGAGGGCGCGTCGGTTCCCTGGGCAACGGCCGAGGACTACCTCGCCCATCTCCGCGACGCGCAGCTTCCGGCGACGGCCGGGCATCGCTCGTCCATGCTTCAGGACCTGGAGGCGGGCAAGGGAACGGAAATCGATTTCATGAACGGCGCGGTCGCGGCGCGGGGCGCGGCCCACGGCGTCGCGACGCCGGTCAACGCCATGCTGGCCAATCTGATCAAATTCCAGGAATCGCTTAGTGTCCGTCCAAAAACTTGTTGAATCGGATGAATTGGTTGTGATTCAAGGTTGG
>CAYFNC010000122.1:0-3513 GCA_964344345.1 uncultured Hyphomicrobiales bacterium
GTTCGGCTAGGTTGCGCCTAGGCGCCGCCTAGGAAGGGAATATCTATTCCGTAACGAGTCAATAGTTAGTTGCTAGGTAGCGCCTATGACTCCCGGAAAACGCGGACACCCGGTTCGAGGCGGGCGCCCGGGCCTACGAGACCAAGGATTACCAAAAAGCCCGCGAGATCTGGCTCCCCCTGGCCCACGCCGGGCATGCGGGGGCGCAGTTCAAAATGGGGGTGCTATATGGTTTTGGCAGGATCGGGCCGAAAGACCATGCTACTGCCGGTGAATGGTACAAAAAGTCAGCAGAAAAGGGATACGCCAAGGCTCAGTACAATTTGGCGGTCATGTATGAAAAAGGGTACGGCGTTTCAGTCGATCATCAGAAGGCCGTTCAACTCTATGAAAGGGCAGCCCGTCAGGGGCATGTTGGCGCGCAATACGGCCTTGGGATAAAATATTTTGACGGAAACGGCATTCCAAAGGATCTCAAACTGGCCGATTACTGGCTGACCAAGGCCGCCGAACAGGGGGATCGGGACGCGCAATTGGAACTGGGCAGGCTCTGGCAAGATGTCGATCGGGAAAAATCCCACTACTGGTTCTGGAAGGCTGCCGACCAGGGGGATCGGGCCGCCATTGTCATGTTGTCCACGGACGGGGATGAAAAGGCCAGCGACATGGAAACCTGGATGGACCTCTATTGCGTATACGTCATCCAGATCCTCCTGAATCAGCCCGGCAACAATTGTGATCGGTGAGATTCAAGCCACAACAAAACAATCATTTCTTGTAACCCTTTCTCTTTTTCCGCTCACGCTTCTCATCAGCCGGCCTCCGCACCCGCTTCATCCATTCCTTCTGCGCCGCGCCGCCGAACTGCGACCCGGCCTCCTCCAGGACGGCGCCGCTTTCCATGCCGAGGGCCTTTCCGCCGGTCTTTACGGCGGCTTTCCCGATCCTGCCGAAGGTCGAGGACGAATAGAAACTCGCCTGACCGATGCGGGCCGCCTGTTGGCGGGTGGCGCCGCCCTTCAGGGCCTTTTCGGCGGCCTTGTTGGCGGATTCCAGGTTGTTCATCAACTCGAACCCGATCTTGGCCGCGGTCCCCGGGGTCGCCACGGCCAACACTTTTTTGAGGTCGCGACCATCTCGGCCGAGCCCTTGAACACTTCGGTGTCGCCGTACCCGAGCGCAAGCGTCAGCAAGTCGTTGTTCCGGCAAGTCCCGCGCGGTATGGTGGCGCTGACGCTCACCGGAGGCCCGACGCCATGGCGCGATTGTTCGCCGTTCTCTTGATCGGATTCCTGCTAGCGGCGGGCCCGGCCGCCTTGGCCGGAGATCTCCCGGAAAACGCGGACGCCCGGTTCGAGGAGGGCGTCGCGGCCTACGAGGCCAAGGATTACCAAAAAGCCCGCGAGATCTGGCTCCCCCTGGCCCACGCCAGGCATGCGGGGGCGCAGTTCAAGATGGGGGTGTTGTATAGTTTTGGCAGGATCGGGCCGCAAGACCATGCTACTGCCGGTGAATGGTACAAAAAGTCAGCAGAAAAGGGATACGCCAAGGCTCAGTACAATTTGGCGGTCATGTATGAAAAAGGGTACGGCGTTTCAGTCGATCATCAGAAGGCCGTTCAACTCTATGAAAGGGCAGCCCGTCAGGGGCATGTTGGCGCGCAATACGGCCTTGGGATAAAATATTTTGACGGAAACGGCATTCCAAAGGATCTCAAACTGGCCGATTACTGGCTGACCAAGGCCGCCGAACAGGGGGATCGGGACGCGCAATTGGAACTGGGCAGGCTCTGGCAAGATGTCGATCGGGAAAAATCCCACTACTGGTTCTGGAAGGCTGCCGACCAGGGGGATCGGGCCGCCATTGTCATGTTGTCCACGGACGGGGATGAAAAGGCCAGCGACATGGAAACCTGGATGGACCTCTATTGCGTATACGTCATCCAGATCCTCCTGAATCAGCCCGGCAACAATTGTGATCGGTGAGATTCAAGCCACAACAAAACAATCATTTCTTGTAACCCTTTCTCTTTTTCCGCTCACGCTTCTCATCAGCCGGCCTCCGCACCCGCTTCATCCATTCCTTCTGCGCCGCGCCGCCGAACTGCGACCCGGCCTCCTCCAGGACGGCGCCGCTTTCCATGCCGAGGGCCTTTCCGCCGGTCTTTACGGCGGCTTTCCCGATCCTGCCGAAGGTCGAGGACGAATAGAAACTCGCCTGACCGATGCGGGCCGCCTGTTGGCGGGTGGCGCCGCCCTTCAGGGCCTTTTCGGCGGCCTTGTTGGCGGATTCCAGGTTGTTCATCAACTCGAACCCGATCTTGGCCGCGGTCCCCGGGGTCGCCACGGCCAACACTTTTTTGAGGTCGCCGACCATCTCGGCCGAGCCCTTGAACACTTCGGTGTCGCCGTACCCGAGCGCCGGATAGTTCCGGTTCGAATACGCCATGATCGAATCGGCCATGCCGTCCAGGGCCTGCGTCCGTTTCTCCTGGCGTAGTTTCCGCATCGCTTCCGTGTCCCTGTGGCCGAAAGCGCGGGCCATGGGATTGGACGGACCACGCCTGACCGGACCCACGTTCAGGCGCGCCAGCCCGGCGACGGAATGGGCGAAGTCCTCGACGAAGGCTTTTTTTAACGCGCTGCCGGCGTGGTGGGCGGCGGCGTGATTGCGGGCCTGTATATGGGCTTTTTGAAGCAGGCGTGCCTGCTGATGCTTGTTGGGTTTCAGATTGAGCGCGCCGTCGGGTCGACTTGGATCCCGACTGAGATTCTTGGGGCCGCTGCCACGAACAACTCTCTGATATTCCTCGTAATAGCTTTTGACCTCCGGATGCAGCTTCTCCAGAGCCTTGCCGTCCTTGGCCAGCATTCCCTCGATCACCATGACCGCCTTGCGGCCCTGTGTTGCATTGTCGTTTCGAACGGGATTGAGAAGATCGAGATTGAGGCTTGTCGGAACCCGGCCGGTTTTTGCCACGTCGTTGACGAATTCGTCATAGGCGGCGCGGCTTTTGGGATCGGCCCGGTCAGGGTCGGGCAGGCCTTCCAGCATGTTTGGCCGCTTGCCTTTTTGTTCCGGTTCCCCGGTCTGTTCCGAATTTTCGGAATCGTCGTCGGACGGTTCCTCCTCCATCATGGACATGTCGGCTCCGGAGTTTGCGTCCGGCTCTTCGTCCGCCGCGTCCATCGACGGTTTCTGGGAAGCTTGATTCGTTTCGGACTTGTCCAGCCGGTCCTCGTCCGCGCCGACGTCCTTGGCGGATTCGGCATCGGGTTTGTCATTGAGATAGGCGTCCAGCAGATCGTTGCCGCTTCCGCCGGCAAGCCGATCCTCGCCCTTGCCGCCCGAGAACCGCTCCGGATAATGCCGTTTGTGGCCGTGGTAGAAATCGATGATATCGGCGACGGCGTTTTGGGTTTCCTTTTGGCTGGGGCTGGATTTTTCGGCTTTTTCGCCGTCCTCGCGGGCCTTGCGCTCGGTTGGCGTTTCGGTGGCGAAGCCGGATTTGGT
>CAYFNC010000123.1:0-3217 GCA_964344345.1 uncultured Hyphomicrobiales bacterium
CTCGTGCGCGGTCAGGGGCGGCATCAGGGTGTCGACGATGTTGCCCTGGACCTTGGCGATGACGATGGACGACGAGGTGTTGGCGAAGGCGTTCTGGGTCATGGCCATCATGATCAGGCCGGGCGCGAGGAACTGGGTGTAGGGAACCCCGCCGACGATCTCCACCGCCCGTCCGAGCGCCAGGGTGAACACGGCCAGGAACAACAGCGTGGTGACCATGGGCGCCAGGATGGTCTGGGTGTAGACGTTGGCGAAGCGGCGCACCTCCTTGGAATACAGCGTCCACACGCCCCGCCAGTTGGGGGCGCCCAGGTCCGCGAACGCCAAATCCGGCGCGGGAGGTGTGTTATTGTCGGGATCGCGCATGGGCAACTGATAGTTCCCGTCGCGGCCGCGGGCAAGGGCGGATCGCGCTTGGCGGTTTAAAACTTCGGCAGCCGGACCAGCCGCATTTTCTTGTCGGCCTCGACGAACTTGTCCTTCACCTTCTTGAGAAGGGTCATCAACTCCTCGTCGGCCTCCTCGTCGTTTTCGAGTTCGCCCCACACCGCGCCGATGGCGATTTCCAGCTCGCTCCCCGCGCCGAACGAAATCGCCGCCTTGGGCTTTTCGGCTTCGGCGATGAAGATGTCGACCTGGGCGGAAATCTCCTCGATGCGGCGCTTGCGCTCCCTGTGGCCGGCTTGGCGGCGGATGTGTTTGATTTCCTCGCGCTGCTCGGGCGTGAGCGCGGAAATGCGGCGGCGAACCTCGCCCGCGAGGAACGAGATCAAGCGGATTTCGTCCTTGCTGGTGGGGGCGCCCTCGCTGCTCGCCTTCTTGATCTTCGCCGCCTCGCGCTCGATGGCCTGAAGCAGGCCCGCGTCCGTCTTGATCTCGTCCAGGTCCAGGCCCTCGGGCGGGGGAAGCAGGCGGATGGTGTCAAGAACGATGCTCATGGAAATCCTCGCGGCGTGAGCTGGATTATAATTATCCCGCGGAAAATCGCAGCGCATAATTCCGTTCGTCTTGACTCGCCACGCCCGGAGCGCCACCTATCGAAGCAAGATCACCGCGAGGCAACAAAGGGGGACGCCATGCGCCGCGCAACGCTCCGAACGCCCATGGGCCTCCTGGCCGCATCGATCCTCCTGCTGATGGCGGTGGTTTTCGCCCATGCGGGGGACGTCAACGTTTCCGGCGGGGCCGCCATCGATGGGGCCGATCCGGTCGCCTATTTCAACGACGGGCGATACGTCCCTGGCTCCAGGGACTTCACGGCCGAGTGGAACGGCGCGTCCTGGCGTTTCGCCAGCGCCGAAAACCGCGCGGCCTTCCTCGAGAACCCGGAATCCTACGCTCCGCAATACGGGGGATACTGCGCCTGGGCCGTGAGCCGGGGCTACACGGCGAAAATCGACCCGGAAGCCTGGCGGATCGTCGACGGCAAGCTGTACCTGAACTATTCCAAGGGCGTGCGCTCGAAATGGGTCCGGGACATCCCGGGCAACATCGCGAAGGCCGACCGCAACTGGCCCGGCCTGCGCGAGGGACTGTCCCGATAACCTTGGCCCCGCCCATTGTCACATTCCATCCCATGGATTAATGTCCCGCCGCGCAAGGCTTAGGCGGAGGGGGCATTCAGCGCCATGGCGGCGAAATCCTATCTTGTCACCGGCGGCACCGGTTTTATCGGGGCCGCGCTGGTCAGGCGGCTGGTGGCGGAGGGCCATCGGGTCCGGGTTCTGGACAACGACTGGCGCGGTTCGTCGTCCCGGCTGGCCGACATCGCGGGCGACTTCGAGTTCGTCGCCGCCGACGTGCGCGATCCGGACGCGGTCGCCGACGCGATCCAAGGGGTCGATTCGGTCTGCCACCTGGCCTACGTCAACGGGACCGAGCATTTCTACCAACGCCCCGAACTGGTGCTCGACGTGGGCGTCAAGGGCATGGTCAACGTGCTCGACGGCTGCATGAAGCACGGCGTGGGGGAGCTGGTTCTCGCGTCGAGCTCGGAGGTCTACCAGACCCCGCCCAGCGCGCCCACCGACGAAACCGTCCCCATGCTGGTGCCCGACCCGCTCAACCCCCGCTATTCCTACGGCGGCGGCAAGATCATCAGCGAGCTGATGACGTTGAACTACGGGCGCAAGCACTTCGAACGCGCGCTGATCTTCCGGCCCCACAACGTCTATGGCCCCGACATGGGGTGGGAGCACGTGCTGCCCCAGTTCACGGTCCGCATGAAGGCGCTCGCCGCCGAAAGCGACGCCGACCCCCTGCCGTTTCCCATCCAGGGCGGAGGGACGGAAACCCGGGCCTTCGTCTTCATCGACGACTTCATCGACGGGGTCCGGACGATGATGGACAAGGGCGAGCACCTGAACATCTACCATGTCGGCAACCCCGAGGAGGTCGCCATCGCCGACGTGGCCCGTTTGGTTGGACAGTTCTACGGCCGCGAGATCGAACTGGTCCCGGGCGAACTGCAGAAGGGCGGCACGCGCAGGCGCTGCCCGGACATCTCGAAACTCCAGGCGCTGGGATACGCGCCCAAGACGCCGCTGGCCCAGGGCCTGCCGGTCCTAGCCCGCTGGTACGACGCCCACGCGGACGAGGCGCCCGATAAATGAGTCGAGGCGGCGTCGGCCGTCTTATTGAACAACAAGGAGCCCTCATGAGCGCGAGAAACCGTTTTGTCCTCAGACGACGCGACACGTGCCGCATTTGCGGCGGCTCCCGGCTTGTCTCCTACCTGGACCTGGGTCCGCAGCCGCCCTCGAACAGCTTCATCGCGCCCGAAGACGTCCCGGACGAGGAGCGCTTCCCGCTCGAGGTCTTCCTCTGCCGGGACTGCGGACTGTCCCAGCTTTTGGACATCGTGGCGTCCGAGGATATTTTCGACGATTACCTGTATCTGTCCTCCACCTCGGGCGCGCTCCGACGCCAGTACGGGGAGCTGGTGGCGTCCGCGCTCGACCGCTTCGCGCCCGCGCCCGGCGCGCTGATGGTGGACGTCGGCTGCAACGACGGCATCATGCTCAAGGGCTATCCCGAGGGCCGATACAAACTGTTGGGAATCGAGCCCTCGTCCGCCGGACGCTACGCCGAGGAGGCGGGGTTCCAGGTGGTTTCCGACTTCTTCGACGAGGGCCTGGGCGCCCGGCTGAAGGACGAGCACGGCGGGGCCGCCATCGTCACCGCCACCAACGTCTTCGCCCATGTGGACGACATCCGC
>CAYFNC010000124.1:0-3127 GCA_964344345.1 uncultured Hyphomicrobiales bacterium
CGCCAGGACCGCGCCGCCGCCTGAGCTCGCCATGCACAAGTTTTGACAATAGCCCCCGACGCCATCCGCAAGCAGGTCGAAGACCAAGGCGGCTGGGCCAACATCCCGGCGAAAAGCAACCGGAAGCAAACCTTCACGTTTTCCAAATGGCTCTACCGATACCGGAACCTGGTCGAACGCTTCTTCAACAAACTCAAGCAGTTCCGGGGCATCGCCACCCGATACGACAAAAGGCCGGAAAACTTCCTCGCCGCAATCAAGATCGCCTCGCTACGGATTTGGCTTCGAAGTTATGAGTCTACGGCCTAATAGAAGCGATACGCTGGCTTTATGTTAAGAGGCGGTCTCGCCATGTTTTTCGATCAGAGTGAAACATTGATGTGTGAACCGTTGCTCCGCCCGGAGGTATAAAGCAACGACACCCTGTTCGGCGGCGCGGGCGACGACGATCTTTTCGCCTATCTGGCTTCGGACGGCGAGGCGGGCGGCGTGCCGGACGCGAACGCCGACATGTCCATCGCGGATGCGGCGCAGGCGTCGGAACCGGCCAAGGCCTCCGGCGACGCGCCGTCCCTGCATGGGCTTCCGGCACCGGGCGACGAAGGGGGCTCCGCCGCTTACGCGGAATTCGGGGCCGCCGTCGCCGAGGCGGGGGAGGTTCCGGACGCGCTCAATCGGGACCTGGTTAAGATGGTGCAAAACGGCTTGCCCGCGGACGCGGAAAAGGCGGTGACGCTGATGCAGGAGGTTCTGGCCAAGGACCCGGAGGCCTTCAAGACTTTCGATGAGGAGCTCCAAAGCTTCTACGGCGCGTTCCAGGGCAAGGCGCGCTCGCGCCTCGGCTTCGATCCCGACCCGAGCGCGTTCGAAAAGCAGCGCAAGCGCCGCGACGCCTGGCTCGCGGGCCGGGAGGCCGCCGCCGGGCGTTACATGTCGAACGCCGCCTTCAAGAAAGGGATCGAGGATTTTTCCGGCGTGTTGACGGGCGTGGATCGCCTGTTGGGCGCGGGCCGCAAGCCGGGGCCGAGAAGCAAAGCGGCGGGCGTCATGCTCGAGAACAATCCTCTGTCCAGGGGCGGGCGCGACATGGCCGAGACGGCGAAGCAACTCCGCGCCTTCGCCAAGGAGCGCTTTCCGACCATGGGCTACGACGACGCCCAGGCGCTGGAAAGCGTGCGCAAACTGGTGGATCTGGCCAAGTTCGCGGGCGGCGCGGGCGCGCCCGGCGCGAGCGCCAAGGTCGGAGCCGCCGCCATGGCCGCCTTCGGCGCCGCCGACAAGACGGCCGGGCGGGTGCTGGCCAAGGGCGGCAGCCGAAAGGACGCCACCGACGAGGCCTGGAAAACGCTCGTCATCCATATCGGGCTTCCCAAGGCGGGCAAGCAATCGACCCGCGCCCTGATCGAGCGATACTTTTCAAAGCGGAGCGAGGGCGTCGAAAACGCGGTTGAATCACTGACCGGCAAGATGGCGGAAGAGATAAATAAGAAACGTGAGAAGGGAAGTGAGAGAAAGGAGCGGGAAGGAGAATAGCGGGCGCTCACACTCTCATTTTCACCAATCGCAATTGTTATTCGGTTGGTTTAGGGTGATTTGGACAAAATGGACGCAGAAATAATCAAACCAGGTTTGTTTTTCCTGGGCTTTTTGATCACCGTCCGTCGCCAGCCTGACCAGGGCGCCCCGGCTGCCCTGGTCGGCGGCCTTCCAGAACCAGTAATGGGATTTTTTCTGATCGACGTCCCGCCAAAGTCTTCCTAATTCCAGTTGGGCGGTGCGGTCACCTTGCTCAGCCGCCAGGGTCAACCAGTGGTCGGCTAATTTGACATCTCTGGGGACGCCAACACCATCAACGTATTTAATTCCAAGATTATATTGCGCTAAAACATTACCCTGGCGTCCCGCCAGTTCAAAAAGCCGAACGGCTTATTGATGATCAACGGCGACCCCGTCGCCACGCCCATAAAGAAGCGCCAAATTATTCTGCGCTTGAGCATATCCCTGTTCGGCGGAATTTTTGTACCAGCCGGCTGCGGTCACGTAGTCTTTGGGGCCTAACCGGCCCCAACCGTACAACACCCCCATTTTGTACTGCGCCCCCGCATGCCCCGCCTCGGCCAGGGGGAGCCAGATCTCGCGGGCTTTTTGGTAATCCTTGGCCTCGTAGGCCCAGGCGGCCGCCTCGAACCGGGCGTCCGCGTCTTCCGGGAGGTCTTCGGCCAAGGCTGCCGGGCCTCCGGCCAGCAGGAATCCGATCAAGAGAACGGCGAACAATTGCGCCATGGCGTCGGGCCTCCGGTGAGCATCCGCGCCACCATACCGCGCGGGACTTGTCGGAACAACGACTTGCTGACGCTTGGGGGGGGCGGCTTCGCCGAGAGGGAGAGGCCGGAAGGGGAAGGGTGAGGAGGTTTCGGGGAGAGGCCCGGGACCGGTTCACCTTTGGTTTTGGAGGGTTTCATGGCGTCGGCGGAGTTCGCGGTTGATTTGTTTTCAGGAGCGCCCGGAGGGACGCGGGGGGAGCGGTTGCTGGAAGCGGCGCGGGCCATGCTGGCGGTGCTCAGCGACGGGCGCGCGTTGTCGGCCCGGGTTTTGCGCGGCGCGATGGTTTCGGCGTTCGGGGGCTCGGACGCGGAGGGGGCCTGGGCGTGGAAGGATGTGTACGAGGCGCAGGAAGTGGCCGCCGTCCTGTTCCTGCGGAAGTACCGGGCGGCGCTGGCGCGGCGTTCGGCTGGGAACGTTGTCGCGACCCTGGAGACGCTGCAGGGGCTGATGGCCACGCATACTCGGCGCTCCGAGACGTCGCAACGCTGGCAGCAGTTCTCGACGCCGTTGCCGTTGGGGTTCGTGGTGGCCGAGGCGGCAGGCCTCGAGCCGGGCGACGTGGTGCTGGAGCCGTCCGCCGGGACCGGGTTGTTGGCTGTTTTCGCCGAGCGCCTGGGCGCCAAGGTTTTGCTCAACGAGTTGGAGCCCGGGCGGCGGGAGGTTCTGTCCGGGGTGTTTCCGAACGTCACCGGGCATAACGCGGAGTACCTGGACGATCTGTTGCCGAGAGACGCGGTCCCGTCGGTTGTCCTGATGAACCCGCCGTTCAGCGCGTCGCCGACCGTCTCGCGGACCAGCCCCG
>CAYFNC010000125.1:0-3008 GCA_964344345.1 uncultured Hyphomicrobiales bacterium
TGCGACCGGCTGCGGGGGCGCTGCATCAACATCCACCATTCCTTCCTGCCCAGCTTCAAGGGCGCCAAGCCCTACCACCAAGCCTACACCCGGGGCGTGAAGCTGATCGGCGCCACGGCGCACTACGTCACCACCGACCTGGACGAAGGCCCCATCATCGAGCAGGAGGTGGAGCGGGTAGACCACACCTTCACGCCCGAAGAACTGGTCGCGCGCGGCCGCGACATTGAAAACCTGGTCCTCGCTCGCGCCGTCCGCCACCACGTGGAGCATCGGGTGCTGCTCAACGGGGTGAAGACGGTGGTGCTGCGATGACGGAGCCCGGCGCGGGCGTTTCCGATTGAAACCACGAGAATTGGAGCTAAGCGTCCCTGACGTCGGTCAGGAACGTCTCCACGACGCCTCTTAGGCCGTCCGCCTGCATCGCCAGATCCTGGGAGGCGTTGAGGACTTGGCTGGAGGCGGAGCCGGTTTCGCCCGCGGCCTGGGTCACGTTGGCGATGTTCGACGAAACCTCGGCGGTGCCGGCCGCCGCCTGCTCCACGTTGCGAGCGATCTCGCCGGTGGCCGCCTGCTGCTCTTCGACGGCGGCGGCGATGGTGGTGGCGATCTCGTTGATCTCGCGGATGGTCTTGCCGATGCTTTCGATGGCGTCCGCAGCCTGCTGGGTCGCGCCCTGGACGCCGCCGATCTGGTCGCTGATGTCCTGGGTCGCCTTGGCGGTTTGATTGGCCAGGTTCTTGACCTCGGACGCCACCACGGCGAAACCCTTGCCCGCGTCCCCGGCCCGCGCCGCCTCGATGGTGGCGTTGAGCGCCAACAGGTTGGTCTGCTCGGCGATGTCGTTGATCAGCCCGATCACCTCGCCGATCTTGGTTGCGGCCGCGACCAGTCCTTGGACGGTGTCGTGGGTGCGCTGGGCCTCGCTCACGGCGTTGCCCGCGATCTCGGTGGACGCGCTCACCTGGCGCCCGATTTCCGTGATGGAGCCCGCGAGCTCCTCGGTCGCCGACGCCACGGTGTCCACGTTGGCGCTCGCCTGCTCCGACGCCGCCGCGACCGCCGTCGCCTGCTTGCTGGTCTCCTCGGCGGTCGAGGACATGGAGGTCGCGGTGGATTCCAGTTCGGTGGCCGCCGACGTGACGGCGCCGAGAATGTTGGAGATCTGGCCGTCGAAGCCCGTCGTCAGGGCTTCGAGCGCCTTGGCGCGCCGGTTGCGGGCCTCCTGCTCCTTTTGCTGCTCCGCCGCCAGGGCGTCGGCCTTGATCATGTTCTCCTTGAACACCTGAACCGCCTCGGCCATGTCGCCGAGCTCGTCCCCGCGCCCCACGCCGGGGATGTCGATTCCCTTGTTTCCGTCGGCGAGCGCGCGCATGGAGCGGGTCATGTCGACCACGGGATTGGCGATCTGGGCCCCGATGGCGATGGCGAGGCCGACGCCGACGACGAGGCCCGCGACGACGCAGCCGATGACGACGGTGTAGGTGAACGAGACGGTGCGTTCGTTTTCGGCCTTGCGCCGCGTCATCAGCATTTCCTCTTCGGCGGCGAAGTCGGCCATCACCTTGCGGAACGCGTCGAAATAGGCCTTGCCCCGGGCCTCGCCCACCAGTTGCGCGACGTCGTCCATGGTTTGGCCCTCGCCGACCTTTCGGCGCGTTTCGATATAGGGCCTTGTGACGTTGGCCTGCCAATCCTCGAGGATTTTCCTGGCCTCGCCCAGACGGGTCACCTGCTTGGGGTTGTCGCCGACCGTTTTTTGCAGCGACGCGATCCTTTCATAGGCCGCCTTCTCGCCCGCGATATAAGGTTCGAGAAACTCTTCCTTGCCGGCCAGCATGAAGCCGCGCATGCCGGTTTCCATGTCCACGGCCGCGCCGACGATGTTCGACGCCTCGGACAGCACGACGCGGGTGTGGTCGACCCAGCCGACGGTGCGCAGGATGGCGCCCAGGTTGTTCACGGCGACCCAGCCCAGGATCACCAGCAGAACCAGGGGGGAGAGCACGCCGATGAGGATCTTCGGCTTCGTCTTCAGATTGGACCACCCCATGGCTCCCCTCCGTTCGATGTCGGGACGCGGTTGCTTCGCCCGTGTTGTCGATTTCACAATGCCGCAAGTTGTTGAATCGGACAATATAACTCAATCAACAGGGATGGCATTATAGACCCATTACTGCATGGAAACAGCCCTATTCAGGCGTTCGGATTCAAAGGGCCGGATCGTCCGCGAGTAGGTTTCAAGCTTGCCGGTCTCATGGTGAAACATGTCAATGCATTGGTATTCATATCAAACGAATAATGGGTTAGATTGGCGTCATGCCCATCGATGATATTTTCCCGACCACGGAAGTCAAATTTGCAGATTCCGAAGTTATTGAGGACATTGAGAATAAACTTGTGGAATGGATGGACGCGGCGTCAAAAAAACCCTTGCACATGAGCAATGATTTCCTGCTGTTTATTAATAATGAACCATTGACCTATCTCAATATTTTCCTTTCCAAGCGGTTCGAGCGTTATAGAAAATCTTATTTATTTCAGTCACTAATCGGGTTTTTGTATCTTCAGGCCGGCAGGGTCGACGACGCCTGGAATATTACCGTTCGAATATTTAACGATGGCCATGGCTCCGGGTTGTTGGTCAATACGTTGGTCCGCGTTCTCTGCCATCGGAACGACCTCGCCATGGCGCGGACGCTGTTGGAGGCGAACTGGGAGCCCCTGGTTTCGCAAGACGAGTTCCTCGTCTTGGCCCGTCTTGCGGCGGTCCGTTTCGCTCTTGGAGACCGCGTCGGCGCAAACGCCATCGTGGACGCCTTAAGCCCCTCTTGGGAGAAATCCATTACGGAAGATTTCTTGCGGTTCAATCGGATCGTCGCCGCCTGCCTTGACGAACCGGACCCGCGCGCCGCGATAACGGCCGCGACAAGTCATAATTGCTCCACGCGCCATTACGCCCTTGGAGCATGGGAAAAATACGAGGATGAACTCTCCGCCGACAAAAG
>CAYFNC010000126.1:0-2988 GCA_964344345.1 uncultured Hyphomicrobiales bacterium
CGTCGCCGACCTTGTCGCCGACAAAGTCCGTCGCGGTGTCGAACACCGCCTCGCCTACGTCCTCCAAGGTATCGGTGAACGTGTCCGCGAGCCCGCTGAAGAAACCGCCGGAACTCCCCGAGTCCGAGCTGGGCGAAAACAGGTTGGTCAGAGAGTCGAATAGCGAGCCGAACATGGGGTGGTCCTCCGGGTGGGGTTGCGAATTAGGATCAAATACCTATTTCAATGCGCCGCGTCAAGAACATTTTGAGAACATTTTACGTGATCGGCTGCGCCCATGACCGAGACGTCTTGCCCGTCCAAAACGAGCTGGAATCTGTTAAGATCGGCAAGCGCACCCTGATCAAACGCGCGTCCCTGCGCCGCTTCACGGATGCTTGAGTCCGGCTCTATTCGCGGATGTTCGCCATAAAGCTGGGATGAAAAAAGGTATAGACTCAAGTATGGACTGAGCAATTTGCGGAATCGGCTCATGCTATATATACTGTTTAAAATCAATCAGTTATGGATTCCCTCAGTTCCGCCATCTTCTTCCCTCGGCTCCAGCAATTTTCCCAAGAAAGCAAAACTTTGAACCCGCCCGGCGGGCTTGGCCGCGCGCCGGAAAAGGGCTATGACGGTCTGGCGGTTATTTCGGCGACTGGACACCATGGCGGGACGCAAGACGATCGAGGAGATGACGCCGGACGAACTGATCGCGCGCGCGCGCGCCTCGGCCGATCGGGACCGCAAACGGGCCAAGCGTTATCGCGATCGCAAGCGCGCGTCGGGCGAGGTGCGGGTGTCCATGTACGTTCCCGCCGCCGCCGCCGAACATGTCCGCGCCGCCATGCGCCGGGCGCTGGAGGAATGGGATGCGGGCCGGGAAGGAGGGCCTCCGCCCCCGTCCACAAGCGCGCGCGTTGTTGACGCCCCGGCGCCGAAACCCGAACCCCGGGACGACGCGGTCTACATGCGCCTCGACTTCCCCACCACGGTCGCCGTGGTTCCCATCCGCGAGGAGCTGGAGCGTCGCGGCTTCCTGTTCATCGCCATCCACAACTGTTGGTGCGGCCTGGCCGGGGAAGAGGCGACCCGGGCGCTGGTCGGTCCTTGCCAGGGCGCGATCGACGTCATCGATTCCGAATCCATCCTCGCCCAGGCCTGGGCGCGCCAGAAAGGTCGTTAGCCATGCGGGTTTTCCTTTCGCTGATTCTGATCGCCTTGTTGGCCGGAGCATGCGCCCGGGTGGTCCCCACGCCCGAGGAGCCGGGAACGTCGAAGCCGTTGGTCGGGTCGATCGACGTCCTGGTGATCGCCGTCCGCTTCCCCGACGTACGGCCCCGGGCCACAATGGCCCATATCCGCGCCTTGGCGGCGCGCATGGCGGAATACGTCTCGGACGCGTCGTATGGCCGGGTGCGGTTGAAGATGGAGGTGAGCGGCTGGCACGACATGGACGAGACCATGTGGCGCTATTCGCCGGGCGGGATGCCGAGGCGGTTCGAGGCCGAGCCGGTCAAGCGCCTGATCGCCGAATCCCTGGCCAAGGCGCGAGGCGCTTTCATGAGCGGCTACGACATGGCGTGGGTGATCGTCGGCGCGCCCGGCGGGTCCGAGGGAAGCTTTGGCCCCATGGCCGTGGCCGCCAACCCCGGGCTTTTGAGCGGGCGGGCGCGATCCGGCATCCGCATGGAGCCGATTCCGGACGAGGGCGGTTGGGCCGGGCCGTCGCTGATCAGCACCGAGGACGCCCACGTCGGCGACGTGGGGCGTCGCATGTTGCAGGCCATCGGCGGGGTGGAGAACTATCGCCGCCGCGCCCTGGACCTTTTCGACGGGGAGTTGGAGCAGACCTATTTCCGGATTCCCGACCCGGCGGAGCTGGCCCGGTTCGCCGGTCCCTGGGACGTGATGAGCCAGCCCTACCTCGCCTGGGAGGGCGGGCCCCTGGCGCCCGGCGCCTTCACCCGAATCCGGCTGGGCTGGATCCGGCCGTTCCAGATCATCGACGTCAAGCCGGGCCACACCCGTGAATTCACCCTGAACCCGCTGGCGGCGGGGAAGGGGACCTTGGCCGCCCGGGTGCCGCTGGGCGGGGGGCGCTACATCCTGGTGGAGAATCGCCAGCCCATCCACCACGACCGGAGCCTGCCGTCCTTCGGGATGCTGGTCTCGGAAGTGGACGAAGCCAAGCGGGGCGGAACCGCCATCGTGCGGGTGATCGACGCCAACCCCCTGACCCCGACCATCCTGGACGCCCCGTTCTCGCCGGGGCACAGCCACCTGGACGCCTATCGCAACGCCAAGGCGGGAGTGGTCATCGTGCCGGTGCAGCAGCAGTTCGACGGAGACATTCGCGTCCAGATCACCACGCCCATGGGCAGGCCGAGCGATTACCGGATGATGCCGGGCGGGTCCTGAGAAACCGGACGGTTTCTGTCAGTGCGTCGCCTCTTCGGGCGAGGGCGTGTCCAACGTCAAAACGTCGTAACCATGGGCGCAACGCTCCCATGAGCTTGCATGCCAATACTCGCAAAGCTTCTTCTTGGCGGCCTTGACCGCTTCTTCCTTGCTGGCCCCTTCCGGGACCTCGAATTCGTTGAGGAAAGCGTGGGCGTTGTGTCCGTTGGAATTCACGTCTCGCCAGAAACGGACTCTCGTGGGCATTTTTTTTGTCCTTCTTAATCTGTCGTGCAACGGCCTTTTTCCGTCATTTCCCCCCGCCTAAACGTTCAGGAAACCACGTTAACCAACACGTGTTACCCGATTATGTCCCGGATTGTTTCCCATTGATGTCCGGTGTGTTGGCGATTGTTGCAAGCCCTGAGCCCGGACGCAGTGACGGTCGTCACGAAACGGGCTCGATCATTGAAACGCCACCGAAAAGTCCGAAAACCGTAATAATACGGTAATGCGTCTCCGATACCTTTGGTTCCGTAGAAAAGAGAAAGATGAAAGATGCAAGGTTAGGAGTAAGTAATGTCCAGCAAAATTCTCACCTCCAAG
>CAYFNC010000127.1:0-2878 GCA_964344345.1 uncultured Hyphomicrobiales bacterium
TCGATCCCCAGCCTTCTGTGCGGCTTCGCGGTGTGGCTCTACTGGGGCATCATCACCGTGCAGATGCTCAACCTGGGCTTCCCGTTCGAAAAGGCGGAGTTGTTCACCCTGTCGGCCATCGCGGGCCTGACCGGCGCGACGCTGCGCATTCCATCCAGCTTCTTCATCCGCATCGCGGGTGGGCGCAACACCATCGTGTTCACCACGGCGTTGTTGATGTTGCCCGCCATCGGAACCGGTTTCGCGCTTCAGGATAAGGATACGCCTTTGTGGACGTTCCAGATCCTGGCCTTCCTGTCGGGCTTCGGCGGCGGCAACTTCGCCTCGTCCATGTCCAACATCAGCTTCTTTTTCCCGAAGCGGGTGCAAGGGCTGGCGCTGGGCCTCAACGCGGGTCTGGGCAACGCGGGCGTGACCACCATGCAGATCGTGGTTCCCCTGGTGATGACCTTCGGCATCTTCGGCGGCGATCCGATGATCCTGGAGAACACGTCGGGCACCCTGATCGGCAAGATTCCGGCCGGGTCCGAGACCTACATCCACAACGCCGGTTTCGTCTGGCTTCTGGCGTTGGTTCCGCTCGCCGTCATCGGCTGGTTCGGAATGAACAACATTTGCACCGACGAGGTCTCGCCCCACATCGGCTCGCCCGTCGGCGCCATGTCCAAGATTATCGGACTGTTGCTGATCGGCTTCGTGTGCGCCGCGGCCGGCCTGTACATCATCCTGCCGGCCCCGACCGGGCTCGGAGCGCCGGGATGGGCCAAGTGGCCGGTCATCGCGGGCATCATTTTCGCCACGGTGTTCCTGATGAAGATGGTGCCGGGCGACATCAAGCCGAACCTGCAGCGCCAGTTCAAGATCTTCTCCAACAAGCACACCTGGGTCATGAGCATCATCTACACCATGACCTTCGGTTCGTTCATCGGCTATTCGGCGGGCTTCGCCCTGGCCATCAAGGTGGTGTTCGGCTTCCAGCACGTCATGGTCGACGGCGTGATGACCCATAACACCATCAATCCCAACGGCCCCAGCGCCCTGATGTTCGCCTGGATGGGCCCGTTCATCGGCGCCTTCATCCGTCCGCTCGGCGGTTGGATGTCCGATAAGGTCGGCGGGGCCAAGGTCACCCAGATCGTGTCCATCGTCATGATCGCGTCCGCGCTGGGCGTGGCCTACTACATGAAGGCCGCCTACCAGTCGGCGACTCCGGAAGAGTACTTCTATCCCTTCTTCGGCCTCTTCCTGATCCTGTTCGCGGCCACCGGCATCGGCAACGGGTCCACGTTCCGGACCATCGCCATGGTGTTCCCGAAGGAGCAGGCGGGCCCCGCGTTGGGTTGGACCTCGGCGGTCGCCGCCTACGGCGCCTTCATCATCCCCAAGGTCTTCGGCGAGCAGATCAAGCTGGCGACGCCCGAGTACGCGCTCTACGGCTTCGCCATCTTCTACGCGGTCTGCCTGCTGCTGAACTGGTGGTACTACCTGGGCCCGAAGGCGGAATTCAAGAACCCCTAATTGCCCCCGGCGGAGTCGGGCGGTCCCGAGGTCCGTGGCCTACGGGACGAGGGGCCGCCCGCTCCCCACAACACCAATAGGCATCGAAAGCTAAGAATCAAACGCTCCCTAGGAGAAAATGCATGTCACACTTCCTCGACAGATTGAAGTTCTTCAACAAGGTGGAGAGCACGTTCTCTCAAGGCCACGGCATCGTCACGAACGAGGACCGCCAGTGGGAGGACACCTACCGTAACCGCTGGCGCCATGACAAGGAGGTCCGGTCCACCCACGGGGTGAACTGTACTGGCGGCTGTTCGTGGAAGATCTACGTCAAGAACGGTCTGGTGGCGTATGAAATGCAGCAGACCGACTATCCCCGCACCCGGCCCGACATGCCCAATCACGAGCCGCGCGGCTGCCAGCGGGGCGCGTCCTTCTCCTGGTATCTCTACAGCCCGCACCGCATCAAGTACCCGCTGGTGCGCGGCCGCCTTTTGGACCTGTACCGCGCCGAGCGCAAAAGCGGCAAGGACCCGGTCCAGGCCTGGGAGGCGATCCAGAGCGATCCCGCGAAGCGCAAGAAGTACACCGCCGTGCGCGGCCTCGGCGGCTTCGTCCGGGGCACGTGGGACGAAATGGTGGAAATGATCGCCGCCGCCAACGTCTACACGGTGAAGAAATGGGGCCCTGACCGCATCTACGGCTTCTCGCCCATTCCGGCCATGTCCATGATCTCCTACGCCGCGGGCTCGCGCTATCTGTCGTTGATCGGCGGCGCGTGCGGATCGTTCTATGACTGGTACTGCGACCTTCCCCCGGCGTCGCCGCAGGTGTGGGGCGAGCAGACCGACGTTCCGGAAGCGGCCGACTGGTTCAATTCCAAGTACATCATCGTCTGCGGCGCCAATCTGCCCATGACCCGGACCCCGGACGCCCACTTCGCCATCGAGGCCCGCTACAACGGGACCAAGGTGGTGTCCATGGCTCCGGACTACGCCGAATACGTCAAGTTCGCCGACCTGTGGATGCCGGTGAAGCAAGGCACGGACTCCGCCGCGTTCCTGGCCATGGGCCACGTGGCGCTGAAGGAGTTCCACGTCGACAAGCAGGACCCGTACTTCGCCGAGTACGCCCGCAAGTACACCGACATGCCCATGCAGGTGATGCTGCGCAAGGACGGCGACCGGTACGTGTCCGACCGCTTCCTGCGCGCGTCCGACTTCGACGGCAACCTGGGCGAGGACAACAATCCGGAATGGAAGACCATCGTCTGGGACGCCAAGTCCAAGGCGTTCGTCGCGCCCAACGGCTCGGTCGGTTTCCGCTGGGGCGAGGAGGGCAAGTGGAACCTGCTGCCCAAGAACGCCAAGGACCAGTC
>CAYFNC010000128.1:0-2821 GCA_964344345.1 uncultured Hyphomicrobiales bacterium
TCTCGTCCAGGGGGTTCAGGTCCATGCGGTCGCTGTTGTGTCCGATGGTGGTCATACCTGTTCCTCCAGCGCCAGTTCGCTCCACGCCGCGACCAAGTGGCCGGCATTGACCGGAACGCCTTCGCCGTCGGCCGCGAACATGGCGAGACGGATGTCCTTCACGACACAGCGCAAGCCGCCCGGGAATTGCGAGATCGTGTGCAGGAAGTCGAGTTCCTCCCGGCCGGCGATGTCGAACTGCCCGGCCACGGCAACCACGTCGCGGCGCGAGACCTTGCGCAGTATGATTTTTCGCCCGACACGGCTGTTCACCTGGGGAAGCTGCCCGACCTTGGTGGTGATCCGGGAGTTGCCGCAGAGCACCATGCCGATGCCGGTAGCGTCGTGGATGCCGCGAAAGGCCTCGATGGCCTTGGCATCGAGATGCTGGGCTTCGTCGACGATGACCAAGCCCCCGGTATCCCGGACCCGGTTGACGATCCGGCGACGCATGCCGGCCGCCCCGCCGGTCAAGTCCAGCCCGAAAACCGCCCCGAGTTCCTGGAGCGCCGGCACCGGCCCGGAAGCATCCGAGGACATGGTGGCCATCCAGACGCTGGAGCCCCGCTGTTGGAAGTTGCCGAGCGTCTTGGTCTTGCCCACTCCTGGTTCACCGACAATCACCACCAGGTCGCCGGTCACCTGTGCGAATTCGAGCGCGGTGACGATCCGCTTGGACACGGAAGTGGAGACGAAACCAAGGGCGCGGGTAAGCCCGGACGGCATGCCGTCCCGCTTGGAGCGGTTTTCCGACCAGGCGAGAAGCTTCAACGCCAACGCATCATTGTCACCTTCATAGCTGCCGCCAAGGAAGCGGGACAGGGCCGACGGTGTAACGCCGGCCTCGCGCGCCACGACGGCCTGCTTGATCCCGTGAAGCCGCATGAGCCCGTTCACATGATCGCGAACGGCATTCACATCGGGCTTGGGCACATCGGGCTTGGGCACATCGGGCTTGGGCACATCGGGCTTGGGTTTTTCCGGAGGTTCTGTCATGCTTTGTCTCCTATGAAGGAGCGGGCATCGCCCGCGTTTTCGAGCCTGGGGACGGGCCAACGTTCCCAGGCTCATCCTGTTTGGCGGATACCTTCCTTCAGCGCCGCCTTGTATTTTTCGAAGCCCCGGTTGACTTTGTCCTCGAAGGTCTCGCGTTCGATTTCCCGGATCTCCGCCGACTGTTCCGGGGCGGTTTTCTCCGCAACGACGGGCGTGCCGAACAACGGCTTGGTGACGTTGGTTTCGGTCGCCGGGGGCGGGGTTTCGGGGCGGGCTTCGATTGCGCGGTTGCGGATATTGTTCATTTGCGCAGCGGTCATGAGGTTGAGCGCTTTGATCCCGGCCTTGGCCGCCTTCTTTTGCTGGCGCTTTCCGCGCTGATACTGTCGAGCGTCCTCGGTACTGTCGAACCGTCCCTTCTTCATGCAAGGCAGGCTCTCGACGATGGTCCGGCCTTCCTTGTCGAGGACCGTCACCGGCCTGCTGCGGTCGGTGGGATCGAAGAGCACGCAGACCTTGCCGTTGCGGTGTTTGAGTAACGTGTCCTGGTGTTCGGCGGACCACCAGCGGAAGCCCTTGCTGGACAGCGCGCCCGTATCCCGGTTGGGCTTGAGCCAGACCATGTCATGCTTGAAGAAGCGGCGTTGTGCGTCCGTGAGGGCACGGCGTGGGCGCTTGGCGTAGCTTTCGGCAAAGACTTCATCGAAGGAGCGCCTGCCCTTGCCCATCTCCGTCCGCCGGCCGGGACGGGCGTTGAGGGCCTGGAATTCCCGGGCACAGACTTGCCGGAAGACGGCGATGTCCACCGCGCGTCCCTCGAAGTCCTCGGGCTTGGCGTTGGGGTTGCCACCGCAATAGGCGCCCTTGAATTCCGGTGATGTATCGATGTTTCTTTTTACGTCGAGAAAGGCCCGTTCAATGGGCTTTGCACGGCCGTTGCGGGGCGTTGCAAAGCCGATCCTGGCCCCGATCATGGTGAGGACGCCTGAAACCTCGTCGTCGCCTTTCTTGCCCCGGAAACGATGCGGCGCGCCCCCGGCGATCTTGTTGCTGGCGAAGGCCCGGCTGTTATCCGTCCTCAGTTCGTCGAAAAGGCCGTATTCGTCGATGACGCCAAGGATCACCTTCTTCGTCGTGTCCGCGTCCTCGCTCCTGGCGTCCATCCATCCCAGGAACTTGCGGCTATGCACGTCCTGGATGGCGATGACGGTGGGGCGGTAGACGGTGCCGTCCTCGTCGCGGACGAAGACGTCGGCCACGCGGCCATCCAGGTTGACGATGTCCATCGCCCCAAGGTGCGCGACCGAACGATCCTGGGGAGGTTGGGTCTTGTCGAAGGCCTTCGGGCCACTGCGAAGCAACGCCTTCACACCGGCCCCGAGCCGTTCCCAGCGTCGCAGCACGGTGACATAGGAAGGCCACTGCCAGCCCTCGTTTCGCGCGGCTTCTTCCGTGTCGCGGTATATCTGGGCAAGGGGACGGTCGGCCGTGGCGTCTTCGACGAGGCTCAGAAAATACTGCCACGCCTCCTCCGACATCTCGGCATTCTTGCCCCCGCCCTTGTAGTTCTTGGCCAGCACCGGAAGCCAGTCGGCACGCGGCACGTCCCGAACCTTGGCCCGCAAACGCTGCAGCGTGGCCCGGCTCACCCCCGCCTCCGCACAAACCTCCGCCGTCGCCTCCACCACCGACTTCCCGGCGGCCCGCTTCTCCTCGAAGGAAAGGACGGCCGACAGAGACCGTTCCGCGTCGGCTTGGATGGGGGAGGGCTTGCCGGCAAAGGATG
>CAYFNC010000129.1:0-2632 GCA_964344345.1 uncultured Hyphomicrobiales bacterium
TGCGCATTCCGAGGCAAAGCGGCCAGTGATTCCGATCCAAAGCGGCCACCGATTCCGATTTAATCCGGCCACCGATTCCGACACAAAACGGCCAGTTCGACGGGGGATGTGACCGGCTTCGTTGGGTGATCCTGACGGGGGCTACCTTCGCGCCTTTTCGAGAGGAGCGAGGATGCCCAGGGAGAGATTGCCCATGCGCAAGATACGTGACGTTTTGCGGCTGCATGCCGGCAAGATGTCGAAGCGGCGGATTGCCGCCAGTCTGAACGTCGGCCGCACGGCGGTCCGGGACTACATCGATCGCGCAGTCGACGCCGGCCTAGGCTGGCCGCTGCCCGACGACCTTTCGGACGAGGCGCTGGACCGTTTGCTTTTTCCGCCGCCGCCGGCCATGTCTTCGGATCGCCGGCCGCTCCCCGACTGGCCTGTCCTGCATCGCGAGCTGAGGAAGCCCGGGGTGACGCTGGCGCTGCTGTGGGAGGAGTACCGGGCGGTCCACCCGAAGGGCTACGGCTACAGCCGGTTCTGTGAGCTTTACCGCGATTGGCGGGGGCGGCTTTCCCCGACCATGCGCCAGACCCACCTGGCCGGCGAGAAGATGTTTGTCGATTATGCCGGCGCAACCCTGGAGGTGATCGATCCCAAGACCGGCGAGGTCCGTGAGGCGAGCGTGTTCGTCGCCACCCTGGGGGCGTCGAGCTACACCTATGCCGAGGCCACCTGGACGCAAGGTCTGTCCGACTGGATCGGATCGCATGTTCGCGCCTTCGCGTATCTGGGCGGCGTGCCCCACCAAGTGGTGCCCGACAATCTCAAATCGGGCGTCGCCAAAGCCTGCCTGTACGATCCCGAGATCAACCGCTCCTTCGCCGACATGGCGGCCCATTACGGCACCGCCATCCTGCCCGCACGGCCGCGCAAACCCCGGGACAAAGCCAAGGTCGAGGTCGGCGTCCAGGTGGTCGAGCGCTGGGTCCTGGCACGCCTGCGCAACGTCCACTTCTTCGGCCTCGCCGAGGCCAACCAGGCCATCCGCGAACGGCTGGAAGACCTCAACGGGCGAAAGACGAAGCATCTGGGCGCGTCCCGTCGCCAGTTGTTCGAGGAACTGGACAAGCCGGCACTGAAGCCGTTGCCGGCCAGTGTCTACGAATATGCCGAATGGAAACGGCGCCGCGCCGGCCTCGATTACCACGTGGAGGTCGACAGGCATTACTACTCGGTTCCCCATTCTCTGGCCAAACAGCAGCTCTGGGCGCGGATCACGGACCGCACCGTGGAGATCTTCCACAAGGGAAAGCGCGTCGCCGCCCACATGCGCGGGCCGGCCAACCGGCGCCATACCACCACGTCCGAACACATGCCAAGTTCGCACCGCCGTTACGCCAACTGGACCCCGGAACGTATCGGGCGCATGGCCGCCGCCAACGGGCCCAATACCGAGGCCCTGGTTGCCCACATCATGCGGAACCGGCCCCATCCCGAACAAGGCTTCCGGTCATGCATCGGCATCCTGCGCCTCGCCAGGACCCACGGCGGCGATCGGCTAGAGGCCGCCTGCGAACGGGCCCTGGACATCGGCGCCCATTCCTATTCCTCCGTCGCCTCCATTCTCAAGAACAACCTCGACCACCGCAAGCCCGACAAGGCCACGGCCGGAGACGGCGACCACCCGGCAATCGATCATGCCAACATTCGTGGCTCCGGTTACTTCCATTGAGGAGAACAGCATGCTGCAACATCCCACCCTCGACCAGCTCAAACACCTCAAGCTCCACGGCATGGCCCGTGCCTTCGCCGAATTGCGCGACAACGCCCAGGCACAAGAACTGGACCACGCCCAATGGCTGGCCCTCTTGCTCGACCGCGAGGAAGCCGAACGCAGCGACCGCCGGCTCACCTACAGGCTCCGCAACGCCCGGCTGCGCCACGCCGACGCGGCCATCGAGGACGTCGACTACCGCGCCCCCCGCCGCCTCGACAAGGCGCTGTTCCAGCAACTGGCCAGGGGGCAGTGGATTGCCCGCAAACAGAACCTGATCATCACCGGCCCCTGCGGTGTCGGCAAGTCATGGCTCGCCTGCGCCCTCGGCCAGAAGGCCTGCCGCGACGACCGGTCCGTCCTCTACAAGCGGGTGCCAAGAATGTTCGCGGAACTGGAAACCGGACGCGCCGACGGTCGCTATCCCCGCCTGTTCCGGGCCCTCATCCGGGCCAACCTGCTGATCCTCGACGACTGGGGGCCGGACAGGCTGGGCCCCGAGCAGCGCCGCGACCTCATGGAGATCGTCGAGGATCGATATCAGAACGCCTCCATCCTCATCACCAGCCAACTGCCCGTCGCCAAGTGGCACGAAATCATCGCCGAACCCACCTTCGCCGACGCCATCCTGGACCGCATCGTCCACAACGCCCACAGGCTCGAACTCGACGGACCCTCCATGCGAAAGCTCAAGGCCGATGCCTGCGACGCCAATGCCATTGACCAGACAGAAGGAAAATGACAATAACGACTCACCCAACGGCGACCTTCACGGCGCCCAAACCGAACCCCGGCCAAAACGGCCGTTTTGGATCGGAACACGTGGCCGCTTTCCGTCGGAACAGGTGGCCGTTTTCATCGGAATGCGCA
>CAYFNC010000130.1:0-2628 GCA_964344345.1 uncultured Hyphomicrobiales bacterium
ACCACATCCTGGCACATCGCGATGCCGTTCGGGGAAGGCGGCAACCACTCCATCTATTTGGAAATGAATTGAGTAGAATCAGCCGCTTATGATTCCTTTGTTTGTGCCAACGAACAGAGGAGCCACAAGATGTGGACTGAAACTACTCGCGGTGATTATGACCGTCGGAATGGCCGTTATTCAACGGATTTGAGAGCCCAACTCGAAACTAGTTGAGTGATTTCAGCCGGTTGTGATTCTCTCGTTTGTGGCAAAGCAAATGAGGAGTCACAACATGTGGACCAAAATCACTCGTCCTGATTATGAGCGTCGTGGCGGGCGCTATGCAAGCGACCGGACGGATCGGGAATGGGCCGAGATCGAGCCGTTGACGCCGCCACGCAAAGGGACGGGACGTCCACGAACGACGGATTTGCGCGAAGTCATGAACGCGATCCTCTACATGGCCTCGACGGGATGCCAATGGGCAATGCTGCCGAGGGATTTTCCACCCCGCTCGACAGTGCCGCGCTATTTCTACGCTTGGCGTTGCAATGGACGGCTTCGGGACATCAACCACCATCTGGTGATCCTGGCCCGGGAACTGGAAGGACGCGAGGCCTCGCCGAGCGCCGGCGTCATCGACGGCCAGAGCGTCAAAACCACGGAAAGCGGCGGCATTCGAGGCTATGACGCGGGCAAGAAAATCAATGGGCGCAAGCGTCATATCGTCACCGACACCATGGGCCTTCGGATCGGTTTTTTGATCCACGCCGCCAACATCCAGGACAGGGACGGCGCTCCCGACGCGCTCAAATCCATCCGCCACCGGCTCCCCTGGTTGCGCCACGTCTTCGCCGACGGCGGTTATGCCGGGCCGAAGCTGCGCAGTGCGCTGGACAAGATCGGCGAGTGGACGGTGGACATCGTGAAACGTTCCGATGCCGCCAAGGGCTTCGAGGTTATCCCACGCCGCTGGGTTGTCGAGAGGACCTTCGCCTGGCTCGGACGTTGTCGCAGGCTGGCGAAGGACTGGGAAAAATCCGACGCACGTTCCATTCTCGGATCGGCGCTCCGAGATCGGTCCGAGCAGACGAGTATCGGGTCCAACTAGCGCGTGTCGAAGGTAACCGGATTCGGGATTCCCAACTGGTTTGATCTGTGATTCCCTGTTTCTGTAGGCAAATATGGGGGATCGCTCATGGGTAAGCCACATCCTGTTGAGTTGCGGGCGCGGGTAGTCGCGTTTGTTGATGAAGGGAACAGCCACCGGGAAGCGGCGCGCCGTTTCCGGGTTTCGCCGAGGTTCGTGAACAACATGATCAAGCTGCGCCGCGAGACGGGAGGGCTTGAGCCGAAGCCTCAGGGCAATTTGGGCCACGTGGGCAAACGGCGGGGGCTGGAGGACTGGGTGCGTGAGCGCTTGGCCGAACAAGGGGGGCTGACGCTGGACGAACTCCGTTTGGAACTGGAACAGGTTCATCAGGTGGACGTTCACCGCTCGGCGGTGGGCTATTGGCTTCACCGCCTCGGGCTCAGCCATAAAAAAAACGCGGCTCGCCGCCGAGCAGCATCGGCCTGATGTCGCCGAAGCGCGTCGGATCTGGATCACGCGGCGCCAGCCCTTCATGGGCAATGCCTTGGAACGCCTTGTCTTCATCGACGAGACCTCGCTCAACACCAAGCTCGTGAAGACCACCGGCTGGGCGCCGGTGGGCGAGCGGCGGATCGACCATGCCCCGTTCGGACACTGGAAGACCCAGACCTTCATCGCGGCCTTGCGTCATGACGGCCTGACGGCGCCCTGGGTGATCAAGGGCGCCGTCAACCGTCTGCGTTTCGAGGCCCATGTGGAGCCCCAGTTGCCCCCGACCCTGAGGCCCGGCGACGTGGTGATCCTGGACAATCTCTCGAGCTACAAACGCGACCGCGCCGCCGAGATGCTGAAATCCGTCGGCGCCTGGTTCCTGTTCCTGCCTCCCTACAGCCCCGACCTCAACCCCATCGAAATGGTCTTCGCCAAGCTCAAGACCTTGACCCGAAAAGCCGCCGCTCGAACATACGACGCCCTATGGAAGGCCGTCGGAAACGTCTGCGATCTCTTCTCGGACGAAGAATGTCAGAACTACTTCAATGCTGCCGGATATGAGGCTGATTAAATTCGACATGCTCTAAAAGTACTTATAGATAAGTGTTTTAGTGTGACCGCGAAATGGAGCTCGGCAATTGGAGCAGATGCCCGCTCATCTGAAAAACTTGCCGGGGTAAGTTTTGCGCGGTTCGTCTGCCAGGGATTTTCGAGGAGATTGTTTGGTCGTCCGTGAAGAACAAGGATCAAGCGAGGCATTGAAGGTTTCGGAACCGCTGGGGCGATAGGATCGGCAGCAGGATTTGGAGCCAAAGAAGCTTGATCCATTTGAGGATGAGGCGGAAGTTGTAGCCCATGGCGGCGCGGCGTTTCATCTGGCGCTTGACGGCGGGGGTGACGCGGCGTTTCTGGCCGGAGGTGAAGACCCTGAGCTTGTCGACGCCCGGCGCGTTGTGGCCCCGGTATCCGGCGTCGGCGAGGATGCGTTTCAGAGTGGCGCCGGTCCGCGCCGTCTTGCCGAGGCGTTTATAGCTCTGGCGGAGATCGATCCCGGCTTCCCT
>CAYFNC010000131.1:0-2608 GCA_964344345.1 uncultured Hyphomicrobiales bacterium
CGACATGGTCGCCGCGCCCTGAAGCCATCCGCCCGGGGTTTTGCCGGTGTTACTAGTTTCCGCGCCGTGAAAATTTACACTGTGTTTTTCGCGATTTCGTCGAGCCAGGCCAGCGCGCCCTTGGTCGAGGTCCAGGTTTCGCCAGCGTTGACGACATAAAGGATGGCCTCCTCTTTTGATCCCAGGGCGTAGTGGGGCGGCGGAGATTTGGGGGGGCGTTTGGCTCCGAGCAGGTAGGCGGGCGCGTGCGGGTTGTTTGCGATCGCCGCTTTCAGGGCCTTGGCCGCGCCCGAGGTGGCGCCGCCCTGTTTGAACTGCAAAAGCGCGTATGTATAGCCCCATTCGGCGAAGTCCCCTTCCTCGTATTCTGCGAGCAAATCGCGCGCGGCGGCGAGTTGGTTCAGGCCGATCAGCTTCGGGGCGAGGACATGGCGGAGGCCGAGGTTGTCGTCCGGGCACAGCCTGAGCATGTCCCGCCAATGGGCGACGGCGTCCTCGCGCTCGCCCAGGCTCCAAAGGCGATCGGCCAAGGCGGCGCGGGCGCGCATGTAGGGGCGGGTTTCCAGGATCCCCCAGAAATAGCCCTCCTCCTCTTCGAAGGCGTCGGCGCCCAGGGCTTGGCGCACCGCCGCCTCTCCGGCGGCCACGGCCTTTTCCAGATATTCCCGCTCCTCGATCACGGTCCTGGCCGCCTCTTGGGCCAGCAGCGTCCAGGCTGCGCGCTACGACGCAAAACGGCCACACTTTACGATCGAAAGCGGCCACCGATTACGATTGAATCCGGCCACTGATTCCGATGCAAAACGGCCACTTTGAATTGGCACGTGATTGACGTCGTCGGGTGATCCTGACTGGGGCTAGCTTCGCGCCTTTTGAGGAGGAGCGAGGATGCCCAGGGAGAGATTGCCCATGCGTAAGATACGCGACGTTCTCCGGCTGCGCGCCGACGGCGTGACCAAGCGGCGGATCGCCGCCGGCTTGAACATCGGCCGCACGGCGGTTCGCGATTATCTCGACCGCGCGGATGGCGCCGGTCTGAGCTGGCCGTTGCCGGACGGCCTTTCGGACGAGGACCTGGAGCGGCGGTTGTTTCCTCCGTCGTCCGCCGGAGCGGGACGGCCGTTGCCCGATTGGCCGGCGCTGCACCGGGAGATGAAGAAGCCGGGCGTGACGCTGGCCCTGCTGTGGGAGGAATACCGGGCGGTTCACCCCGACGGCTACGGCCAGAGCCGGTTCTGCGAACTCTACCGCGCCTGGAAGGGCAAGCTCGCCCCCACCATGCGCCAGACCCACGCGGCCGGGGAGAAGATGTTCGTCGACTACGCCGGGACCACGTTCGACGTGGTCGATCCCGACACCGGCGAGATCCGCGCCGCCCAGGTCTTCGTCGCCACCCTGGGCGCGTCCAGCTACACCTACGCCGAGGCCTCCTGGACGCAATCGCTGCCCGACTGGATCGGATCCCACGTCCGCGCCTTCGCTTTCTTCGGCGGCGCGCCGGCCCAGGTCGTGCCCGACAACCTGAAGTCCGGCCTGGCCAAGGCCTGCCCGTACGATCCCGAGATCAACCGCACCTACGCCGACATGGCCGCCCACTACGGCGTGGCGGTCATCCCCGCGCGTCCCCGCAAGCCCCGGGACAAGGCCAAGGTCGAGGTCGGCGTCCAGGTGGTCGAGCGCTGGGTTCTGGCCCCGTTGCGCAACCAACGCTTCTTCAGCCTCGCCGAGTTGAACCAGGCCATCCGCGAACGGCTCGACGCGATGAACGGCCGCGAGACCCGGCACCTGGGCGCGTCCCGCCGGCGCTTGTTCGACGAACTGGACCGCCCGGCCCTCAAGCCGCTTCCCACCGACGCCTACCGGTACGCCGAATGGAAACGCCGTCGCGCCGGGCTCGACTACCACGTGGAGGTGGACAGGCGCTATTACTCCGTCCCCCACGCGCTCGCCAAGCGGGAGCTCTGGGCCCGGATCACGGAGCGCACGGTGGAAATCTTCCACAAGGGCAAGCGGGTCGCGGCCCACATGCGCGGCCCCTCCAATCGCCGCCACACCACCGTGGCCGAACACATGCCCAGCGCGCACCGCCGATACGCCAACTGGACGCCCGAGCGCATCCGCCGCATGGCCGCGCTGAACGGCCCCAACACCAAGATCCTGGTCGACCGCATCCTCCGGGGCCGCCCCCATCCCGAACAGGGGTTCCGATCCCGCATCGGCGTGCTCCGCCTCGCTCGCGGCCATGGCGCCGAGCGCCTGGAAGCCGCCTGCGAACGGGCGCTCGAGATCGACGCCCCGACCTATTCCTCCGTCGCGTCCATTCTCAAGAACAACCTGGATCGCCGCAAGCCCGGACGCGGACGCGACGATGGACCGGCGATCGACCACGCCCACATCCGTGGCCCCGAATACTTCCAATGACGAGGTGACATCATGCTGAACCATCCCACCCTCGACCAACTCAGGCATCTCAAGCTGCACGGCATGGCCCGCGCCTTCGCCGAACTCGGCGACAGCCCCCAGGCCAACGACCTGGACCACGCCCAATGGCTCGCCCTGCTGCTCGACCGCGAGGAGGCCGAGCGTAACGACCGTCGGCTCACCTACA
>CAYFNC010000132.1:0-2578 GCA_964344345.1 uncultured Hyphomicrobiales bacterium
GACAACCAAAATCCAAGAGTTCATGGTAGGCGGTATACGGCGAAGGCTTACGACGGAAATCCGCTTCCATCCCTTTCTGAAAGGCGCGGACGTAAACCGCTTCCTGATCAAGGGCGAACTCGAAGGCGGCATCGGCGGCGACATGCCCGCGATCGGCGCGTGCGTCGGCGCCCGGGCGGCCATCGTTTCGCTCGCCGATAACAACTTCACATCGATCATCGGGCGGAAATCCATTCTGTTGGGGGACCTGAAAGGAAGGCGCATCGCATACGCCTTCGGATCGAACGCCCATTACGCCGTGTTGAAGGCGCTGTCCACGGTGGGGCTTGGCGAAAGCCACGTCGTTCTTGTTCGCATGGAAGTGGATAAAATGCCGACGGCGCTGGCAGCGGGTGAAGTGGATGCGTTTTCCGCGTGGGAGCCGACCCCTTCGGTCGCGCTCAGGACCGTCGACGGGACGAAAACCGTGGGGAGGCGACTTTCCTCCGGTTATCTCTATTTCTCACCAGCCTTCGTCCGCGACCATCCGGAATTGGCGCGTCTGGTCCTGGCGGCGCAGGTAAGGGCTCTCGGATGGCTCGTCCAGACGCGAGAAAACCTTCTCCGAGCCAGCCAATGGGCCATCGAGGCGGGCGGCGCCCTTTCGGGCGCCCAGCCGAAGTTGTCGGCGAAAGACTACGCCGAGGTGACGGAAGAGGCCTTGCGGAGGATTTCGTTTCTTCCCGTCATTCCCGAAAGCGACCTGTCGGATAAGGGACATATGTTTCAGGCGTTCCAGTTCCTTCAGGAAATCGGCAAGGTTCCCTCCACGGTGTCTTGGGATGACATCAGGTCATGCTTCGACGTCGGCCCCATGAACGATGTGCTCGGACGTTTTCACGAGCTTCGTCTCGACGACGTTCCGGTGGAAAGGGAATAGCCATGTCCGGCAAGCCCATTCCCGCCCCGCCCAGGCAACTGCGTCCCGCCAAACGGTTCCTATCGATACGCATCAAGCTGATTGCGTTGTTTTGCGCCGTGTTCCTCGGCGGCGTTGCGATGATCAAGGTCATCGACATTTTTGGACTCCCTTTCTCCAGCGCCGAAGGCTGGCTGGCCCACGAAAAGGCGGACGGCTTGAGGGATGTGTCGCTCGTGGCGGATATCGTGGCGCACGACATCCTTGTCGAACTGAGGGAACTGGAAAGAGATACGAACGCGATTAGCGGAAACAGGCTTATCAAGGACGAACTCCTAACCGCGAAAGCCGCCTTCGATTCCATCCAAGCCGAGCGAAAGCCGGAAGAAGATCTGCGCGCCTTGATCGAGGCCAAGGCGCAATTCGTCGAATTGTCCGAGGCCTTTTCAACACTCAAAAGGACCCATGGCGAATATGAGATCATCGACATCCTGGACCCTGTCGGCAAAGTCATTTTCGCTTCGACGGACAAGGAAAGGCTTGGCGCCGCATCGAAGGCGTCGAAGGTTTTCTGGCTGGCTGGGGTTAGCCGGAGAAGCGTGCTTGGAAACGTGGAAAAGGCGCCGGGGGCGAACGTTCCGTTGATCGAGGCCACGACCTCCGTCCGCGATGAAGATGGGATCGTGTTTGCGATTATCCGCATCGTCGTGAACGCCGAAAAGGCTCTTCGTCCCATCCTGGACGTGACGACAAGACTGGGAGATGGGTCCGAGGCCCTTCTGGTGGACGAAACCGGCGCCATCCTCACTCCCTTGAAACATCCCCTCTCCGACGGAAGCGAGGCGACTCCTCTCGACGACACCCTGAAGACCCTGGCTCCGCGCTTGGCCGCCGACGGCCAGGAGGGGCTTGTGGAGGCTGTCGACTACCGGGGGAAGGAGGTGCTCGCCGCGACCCGCCACATCCGCATCAACGCCGAGTGGGGGTGGGGCCTGGTGGTCAAGGCCGACAAGGACATGCTGTTCGCCCACATCAGACGTGATCTGGAGCGAACCCTGCTGACTAGCCTTTTGGGCGTTGTTTTCATCGTTCTGCTCGTCACGTGGCTGGCGCACCGTTTCACCCGTCCGATCGAACATCTCGGCCGCGCGGCGGAAGCCCTGTCCTCCGGAGACCTCGGCGTGCGAACGGGCCTTGATGGCCATGACGAAATCGGCGCTCTCGGAAACGCCTTCGACCGCATGGCGGAGAATATCCAGCGCGCTCATGAAGATGTCGCCGCCAGCGAACAACGTCTGCGCGCGCTCATCGACGCAAGCCCCTATTGCATTCACGAAATCGACCCGGATGGAAACCTGATGTCCATGAACCGTTCCGGGCTTGAGATGGTCGGCGCGACGGATGAAGGCGAGATCCGGGGCCTTCATTATGTGGACTATATCGACGATGCGGACCGAAAGCATGTCGACACCCTGTTGCGTCGCGCCATCCACGACGGCGACGGATCCGAGTTCGAATTCCGTTCGGATTTGGGCGGAGGGCCCAGTGATTTCGCCTCGATGTTCGTGCCGCTTCCGAACGCCAAGGGACCGCCTTTCGTGATCATGGGAATTTCCCAGGACATCAGAGCCTGTTGCAGAATCGCGCATCTCCCTGTTGACCTAGCGCGCGCGGGCTGAT
>CAYFNC010000133.1:0-2533 GCA_964344345.1 uncultured Hyphomicrobiales bacterium
GTGTCAATCAGCATTGAATCTTGCCCCCCCAACAGCATCCTATTTTGACCCCCCCCTTTTGTCGTGACGGAGGTTGTCCCGGGAGTCCATAGGGGGGACCCGCGCTGCTTCGTGTAGCGCTTTGCGTTACGCGAAGCGAAGCAGCGTGGGGGGGGCCTGTGGGCCCACCGGGTCAACCGGGCCGCCGGTGAGGTGCTTGGGATCAGGCGCGGTTCTTGAAGCGCCAGCTTTCGTTTCCGGTCTCGACGATGTCGCAGTGGTGGGTCAGGCGGTCGAGGAGCGCGGTGGTCATCTTGGCGTCGCCGAAGACGCTCGGCCACTCGCCGAAGGCCAGGTTGGTGGTGACGATGATCGAGGTGCGTTCGTAGAGCTTGCCGATCAAGTGGAACAGCAACTGGCCGCCGGTCTGGGCGAACGGCAGGTATCCCAGTTCATCGAGGATCAGGACGTCGAGCCTGGAGATCAGCTCCGCCGTCCGTCCCTGTCTTTCGGCGCGCGCCTCGGCGTCGAGCTTGTTCACCAGGTCGACGCCATTGAAAAACCGCCCGCGCCGGCCCTGTCGGATGCAGGCCCGGGCGATGGCGACGGCAAGGTGGGTCTTGCCGGTTCCGGTTCCGCCGATCAGGACGACATTGCGTTGCAGATCAAGGAAGTCTCCGCCGGCCAGGTCTCGGATCAGGGTCTCGTTGACTTCGGCGGCCCCGAAGTCGAACTCGTCGAGTTCCTTGGCCAAGGGCAGTTTGGCGATGGTCATCTGGTATTTGATCGAGCGCGCCTGCTTTTCGCTGATCTCGGCGCTCAGCAGGTCGCCGACGATCCGTTGCGGTTCGTGTTGGCGTTTGACGGCGCCGGCCATGATCTCATCGTAGGATGCCCTCATCCCGTAGAGTTTCAGTCGCCCCATTGCGTCCAGCACTTGCGAACGTTCCATCCGTCTTTCTCCTCGGGCTGTCATATCGGTTGCAGTCGGCCGCCGGCTCGCAGGCCAGCCGCAGCGCGTCCGGGGTTGCGATTGTCAGGGCCGGCGGCGGTTCGCGGTGGCGGGCCAGGATGTTGAGAACCACGCTGGCGGAGTGGACGTTGTCGGCGAGCGCCTCGGCGCAGGCGGCCTCCACGGCCTCCAAGCCGTCGCTCAGGATCGCGCCCAGGATCTCCACCATCTGCCGATCGCCGCCGGGCTTTCCTTCCAGCCTGCGCCGGACACGGCCAAGAGCCGGGGGCAATTCCCAATCCTTGAACGGCGCGCCGTTCCGCAAGGCGCCGGGTTTGCGGGCCAGGACAGGGATATAGTGCAAAGGATCGTAGAGGGTCTTGCCGCGCCCGAAGGCGCGGGCGTGGCTGGCGACGATGCGGCCGTCCCGCCAGCATTCCAAGCGGTCCGCGTAGGCCCGGATCTCGACGGGCCGCGCGGGCGTCGACGGAGCACCGGTTCTTGTCGAACCGCGCCAGGCAGGTTTTGGACACCGAGGCCGGAACGGCGTGGAACCCGTCGAAAGGGCCGACATAGGGGATCAGGCTGGCGCGCTCTTCCTCGAACACGTCGGCGATCGTTTTGTCCCGCATCTCCGGATGCCTGTTCGCCTGGGCGTACGCCACACAGCGGTCTTCCAGCCAGGCGTTCAATTCCCCATAGGACTTGAACTTCGGACGCGGCGCAAAGAAGCGTCGCCGGATCACGCCCACCTGGTTCTCGACCTGTCCTTTCTCCCACCCGGACGCCGGGGTGCAGGCCACCGGATCGACAAGGTAATGCCCGCACATCTGCAGGAAGCGGCGATTGTAAGCGCGGTTCTTGCCGGCGAAGATCGTATCCACCGCCGTTTTCATGTTGTCGTAGATGCCCCGCGCACAGGCCCCGCCGAAAAAGGCGAAGGCCTTGTCATGAGCGTCGAACACCATCTCCTGCGTCTCGCGCGGATAGGCCCGAACAAAGGGCATCCGGCTGGAACACAGGCGGACATGGGCCGCCTTGACGGTCGTGGCCACCCCGTCGATCACCACGATCTCGTGGCTCCAGTCGAACCGATAGGCTTCGCCGGGATCGAAGCTCAGCGGCGCATAGGCATCGGCCGATGCGAACTGGCGCGCCGTCGACCCGTCGGCCGCATGGCGCCGCACGGCATCGTAACCCCCGTCATAGCCCTGGTTGCGCAGTTCTTCGTAAATCCGCACCAGCGTCAGACGTTCGCGCTTGGCGCGCCGGGCGTTGCCGGCCAGCATCTCATCGAGTTCCGAGCGCCACGGATCGATCTTGGGGCGGGGTTGGCTGGAACGGTCATAGTTGAACGCCGTCGCGCCGGAACGCACAACCTTGCGAACCGTGTTCCGCGACACCTTGACCGTGCGCACAATCTCCTTGATCGACTTCTCGTTGACAAAATACTCACGCCGGATCCGCGCAATCGTCTCCACAACCAACATCCCCCGTCACCTCGTCCGTCCAAAACGAGGAGGCTTCTACATATAAATCAGGGGGTCAATTTTGGACGCCGATTACCCCGCTAAGGGGGGCAATATTCCATGCCGATTCACA
>CAYFNC010000134.1:0-2522 GCA_964344345.1 uncultured Hyphomicrobiales bacterium
ACGTGAATCAGGTTCGCACCGGTTTGGAAAGACCTTTTATGAGTTTACGGCCTAGCGAAATGTTCTGTAAATGTTCTGATTCTGGCTTTGCGCACCCCCCTACAACAACCCCAGATTGAATCCGAACCACTGGGTCACGTCGCGGGGCCCATGGCGCTCCAGCGCGCGGCCGAAGACGTTGGTCGTCTTGGGGCCGAGCCGGCCGTCCACCTTCAGCTCCTCGTCGTCGTCGAGGTCGTTGAGGGTTTCCTGCAGGACCTTGGACGCCGGTTTCTCCGCCTTGTCGCCGTAGAGCGGCTCGAGGGCGCCGTCCACCGTTTCCTCCAGGCCCCAGGGGTTATTCGTTTCCTCGGCCTCCTCGGCGAAGGCCTTGAACCGTCCGAGCGCGAGCCCATCCTCGACCCGACCCGAGCCGAACAGAGCCTGCGCGCCGTCGGTCGCCGCCTTGGTCTTGGGGCCGAACAGCCCGTCCTCCTTCAACACCGGCCTGGGCGCGTCGCCGCCCTTGTCCGCCAGCATGTTGAGCCCGGCCTGCAGCCCCTTGACCGCCTTCTCGGCCCCATCGGACGCGACCGCCTTGGCCAGCGTCTTCTTGAAACCGCCGACGAAGGGATTGTCGGGCCAGGGTTTTACCGGCTTGGGCATGTGAAAACGGCGGAGGAAAAATAGGCCACGGAAGCGGCCGGATATCCTGGCTGCGGGCGGAGTAAAAGTCTGCCACCAGTGATGCCCTTCTTCTCATGGGAAGGAGGGCGGAGGATGTATACCGTGGACCTTTATCTGAAGATCAGGCTCGCCTGTCGTCACGAAGGCATGACACAACGGGAAGCGGCGCGTCAATTTGGGGTGTCGCGAGAATTCGTGAAGAAGGCGTTGGCGCATTCGGTTCCGCCCGGCTATCGGCGCAAAGCGCCTCCGAAGCGGCCGAAGCTGGACCCGCACACCGGGATCATCGATCGCATTCTCGAAGAGGACAATCGGGTTCCGCCCAAGCAGCGTCATACGTCGAAGCGGATCTTTGAGCGGCTTCGCGACGAACACGGTTTTCCCGGGGGCGAGACCATCGTCAAGGATTACGTCCGGGAGTATCGGCGCCGCGCCAAAGAGATGTTCGCGCCCTTGGCCCATGCGCCGGGGACGGCCCAGGCGGACTTCGGCGAGGCGGTCGCGATCATCGCCGGGGTCAGGCGGAAGGCCTATTTCTTCGCCATGGATCTGCCGCACAGTGACGCCTGCTTCGTGAGGGCGTATCCGGCGCAGACCACGGAAGCCTGGCTCGACGGGCGCAACGCGGCCTTTGCGTTTTTCGGCGGCGTGCCGCTCTCGATCCTCTACGACAACGACAAGTCCCTGGTCGGGCGGATCCTCGCGGACGGCGTGCGACAGAAGACCCTGGCGTTCAGCGAACTCCAGTCGCATTACCTTTTCCAAGACAAGTACGGGCGTCCGGGCAAGGGCAACGACAAAGGGAAGGTCGAAGGGTTGGTCCGTTACGCGCGCAGGAACTTCATGGTTCCCATCCCCAGCCATGAGAGTTGGGAGGCTTTCAACGCCGCCCTGGAGGACCGCTGTCGCCGTCGCCAGGACGATGTCCTGCGTGGTCATTCCGAGACCATCGGCGAACGGTTGACGCGGGATCGGGAGGCCCTGATGGACCTGCCGCCGACGCCCCATGATGCTTGCGACAAGTTGCCGGGACGGGTCAATTCCATGTCACTGGTGCGGTATCGGAGCAACGATTATTCGGTTCCGGTCGCCTATGGACACCGGGACGTCTGGGTGCGCGGCCATGTTCACGAGGTGGTTATCGGCTGCGGGGCCGAGAAGATCGCCGGCCATCCCCGATCCTACGAACGCGAGGACCTGGTCTTCGATCCGATCCACTATCTCCCCTTGCTGGAAAAGAAGATCGGCGCCCTGGACCAGGCCGCCCCCCTGGCCGGATGGAATTTGCCGGACGAGTTCGTCACTTTGCGCCGTCTTCTGGAGGCCCGGATGGGAAAGGGCGGCAAGCGGGACTATGTCCAGGTGCTGCGGCTGATGGAGACATTCGAGATGGCGGAGGTTCAAGCTGCGATCCGCCAAGCCCTGGCGCTCGGCGCTCTCAGCTATGACGCGGTCAAGCACTTGGTCCTCAGCCGTATCGAACGGCGCCCGCCCAAATTGGACCTCGACGTCTATCCCTATCTGCCGCGAGCCGAAGTGGGGACGACCTCGCCGTCGGCCTACATGAGCCTGCTCGACGGGGATGGATCATGACGGAAACGCCACAGGTTCTGCTGGCCCATCACCTCAAGAAGCTCAAGCTTCCCACCTTCCTCAGGGAGTACGACAAGGTCGGGCGCCAGTGCGCGGGGGAAGGAGCGGACTACTCCCGCTACCTGCTGCGGCTTGCCGAACTGGAACTTCTCGATCGCGAGACCAGAATGATCCAGCGCCGGATCAAGCAGGCCCGCTTCCCCGCCGTCAAAAGCCTGGACGGCTTCGACTTCGACGCCATCCCGGCGCTCAACAAGATGCTG
>CAYFNC010000135.1:0-2435 GCA_964344345.1 uncultured Hyphomicrobiales bacterium
CACCCATCTCTTGCCCTAATCCCTACAATCCCGGACCATTCCGCAACAAGCTCTCCGGCGGAAGTTTATCAGGAGGTTGCCACTGAAGATCAATTAGCACCACATCCCCTACCGCGCACTTTATCCATTTTGCTTTCGCCAGTAATTCCTCTAACTTTTGGTCGGCAATCGGCTTGCAAGGGCTGTCTTTGGATAAAGCCCGCGTTATGGTTGGGGCCGTTAAACTCAACACCGCAATCACGGCAATGAGGATCCCAAATCTACGCATTGTTCTATCCCGCCGTGGAACTCGTCTCTTCCAGAAATCTATCCGAGATTCCCCGGATGCCTCCCGAATTCGGCCCCGATGATAGCTGAACAGATCCCATCCTGGAACCATGATCACATCTTGGCCCGACGGGATGAACTTTCGGCTGCGGGACCACCGCCGCCTACGCCCAAGGCCGACCTTCGCCAATCTTGAGCCCCGCGCTGTTGAGAAATTGTCCAATTTGTCTATCATGGACAAAATAGGAGTGCCGCCCATGAGAACCGTATCCGCTACCGAGGCCAAGCAGAGCCTCGCCGCCGTCCTCGATGCCGCCCAGCGCGAGCCGGTGGTCATCCGGCGCCAGAAGCGCGACGTTGCCGTCATGCTGTCGGTGCGGGAGTACGAACGGCTGGTGGCCGTCAACATCGCCGAGTTCCAGGACTTCTGCGACCGCATCGGCGAGGCGGCAGCGACCCGGGGCATGAGCGAGGACAAGTTGCAAGAGATTCTGGCCGACGATGCGCCGTAGGCCCCGCGTGGTCGTCGATACCGGCGTCCTGGTCAGCCGCCTCCTGGTGCCCCGCTCGACGCCCGCCGAAGCGGTTCGCCGCGCCGTGGACAAATGCCAGCTGTTGGTGTCGGAAGGCACGCTGGATGAATTGGCTGACGTGCTGGCCCGGCCCAAATTCGATGCCTACGTTTCGCTGGACGATCGCCAGGAGTTCGTGCGTCGACTGTTGCGGGTGGCGGAGGTGGTGGAAATCATCCGCCCCATCCAGGCCTGCCGGGACCCGAGGGACGACAAGTTCATCGGGTTGGCCGTCAACGGGAACGCGGAATTCATCGTCACCGGCGACCAGGACTTGCTCGTCCTCGATCCCTTCCAGGGGGTGCGGATCGTGGCACCGGCGGACTTTCTGGCGGCTTCTTTGTGAGAACGTACCGTCCGTCGTCAGCCGGGCGTTGGACGACGGGGCTGGATGAGAAACCACCACATGGGCGACCGCCCGGTCACGGATCGATCAGCCCGAGCGTGATCGCCCGGGCCACGGCGTGGGCGCGCGAGGTGGCATCGAGCTTTTCCATGGCGTTGGCGACGTGGAAATTCACCCCCTGGGGCGAGAGGTCGAGCGCCTGGGCGATCTCCTTGCTGGTCCTGCCGCACGCCACCCACAACAAAACCTCGCGCTCGCGTGGCGTCAGCCGTACTGAGGATGCTTCGTCTTCCTGGACCAGTTGCTGGGCCCTGGCGTGGGCATAGAACGCCGCAAGGTTGAGGGCCGTCCCGTTCTCGCGCAGCAGCGCCTCGAACTCTCCCCTGTTCATCCCGCCCGAGAGCGACATGCCCGCCACCCGGCGCGGGTTCCCAACGCGCATCGGCAGCGCCACGCCGGAACGCAAACCGAAATCGGCCGCCTCGATGGCCATGCGGGTGAGTTCGGGCGGGATGCCCGGCGGCATGGTCTCCACCCCCATGCCGATGGGCGTGAGGCTGGTGGCGCAGTGCAGCGCGGCGTAATCGTGCTTCCATGCCCCGGGGTGATGGAAATGGTTGTTGACGGCCTTGGAGAAGTTGTTGACCCAGACGATGTCGCCCTCGGGGTTCCTGGCCGTGCCCGCCCCCATGAATCCGTAGTTCACCCACCGGATGCCCTGGCCCTGGAAGAAGTTCACGGTTTCGCGGAACCAGGAATCCAGGTCGCCGGCATGCTCCAGGCGGGTGGCGAAGTCCAAGACCGTCTCGTCCATGCGCTTTTCCCCCCGAAAAGGCGACGGGCCCAATTGCCGCGAGCCATGTTAAGCGAAGCACCCTGGTAATTCTACCAGTTCGATGGCGGGTCCCGGAAAGGTAGACTGCGAACGGTCCAGACGCTCGCGGCACCCTTCGACGGACCCTGCGGCGTCGGGGTTGGAGCTGTACCCCGTCCGGGCGGGAAGGAGGCGGCTGGCGGCGGCCCGATGGAGGTTCCATCGCGCGGGTGATCACACCCGAGGGGGGCGGCCTGCCGATGCCGCCTCCTTCCGTGCCCGGGAAAACTTAAAAATTTACGAAAATTGACGGATTATTTGAGGGGAAATAAAGTAAAAATGACAGTAATTCCCCTGTGGTCAGTAAATAAAAATCGGCAAGATCCTTACATAGATCCTCTGGCAAGAGTGACAAAGCATTTTTCTCCAGGGGACA
>CAYFNC010000136.1:0-2431 GCA_964344345.1 uncultured Hyphomicrobiales bacterium
CCGCCCACGCCATCGAGGATACGGCCGAGGCCAAGGACCCGAACGACCGCAAGGGTCCCCTGAACCTCAAGGCCGTGGACGAAGTCTCGGACATGGTCGAACGGCTCTACGGACAGGACAAGGACGCGGCCAAGGCCTACGAAAAGGACGTGCTGTCCCGCCTGAAACCCAAAACCCGGGCCGAACTCTCAAACCTGACCAAATCCGGCTTCGCCACCGAAACGCCGAGCGAACGCAAGGCCCGAGAGGACGGCGAAAAGGCCGAAAAATCCAGCCCCAGCCAAAAGGAAACCCAAAACGCCGTCGCCGATATCATCGATTTCTACCACGGCCACAAACGGCATTATCCGGAGCGGTTCTCGGGCGGCAAGGGCGAGGATAGGCTTGCCGGCGGAAGCGGCAACGACCTACTGGACGCCTACCTCAATGACAAGGACGGTTCGAAACCAGGCCTGGATGGCGCGCGTGGCGAGGATCGTCTCTTCGGCGGCGCGGGCGAAGACTTGATCGCCGACAGCCGGGATAATAATTCCGACGCCATGGATGTCGCCTCCAAGGGGGAAGACCAGGACAGGAAAGGCCCGGCCAACCCCATGGCGGGTACGTTCAAGGATTGGCGTCCCGGCGACTTCACCAAGGAGGAATTCGAAACGATCATGCGGACCGGCATGGAAGTGGCCAAAACCGCCGCAGACGCCGGCGTCGGCGAGATCCCTGTCGTCGGTTCGGTCTATGACGGAGGCAAGGCCGCCTTCAGCCTGGGCAAGGCCGCGATCCTCCATGCTCAGGGCGATAAAGAGGGCGCAATAACGGCGCTGGAGGACGCTGGCCTGGAAGCGCTTTCGATCCTACCTGTCCTGGGCACGGTCAAATCTGGCGCGAAGGCCGCGAAGAAATTCGAAAAAATGACCGATGGCGCGAAGGCGAAAAAACACGGCCCCGACGCCCAACGGCCCGAAGCGGACACCGGGCTGTTCCAGGGACGCGACGGCGATCGCATGTTCGAGGATTTCTCCAACTGGCGAAAAAGCGACGAAGGCCGGCGGGTCGAGGCCATGCGACGGGATGCCATGAAAAACCAAAAGGACATTTCTACGCCGTATGGGTTCGTGTGGGAAAAATTAGGAAGATCTCGCCTCAATCCTTTAGGTCATGGCGACTTAAAGATCCGCACAAATAGGTTGCTCGGAAAAAATGAACGAGTTTACATTTGGCATCCTAAGCATGGTGGTGAAATCGAGATGTATCGGAAACTGGGGAAAACCCTGCTTCACGATGGCGTTATCGATCCTTTCACCGGCAAGAAAATCAAACCCGCCGTCAAAGGCCGGACCGTGAAGCTGAGCTTTGTCAATGATCTTCAGAAAAACCGATATGTGTGAGGCCCTGCGTCGGGCCATAGACGACCCAAGCGTCGCCTTGTTCTATGGTCCGGCGGAGCGAGCATGTGGAATTCTTCAACTCGAGTTGGATGAACTCCCGGTTAAACGGTTCGAGGGCGACCTCCGATATGGCATGACGCCGCCCTCTTTTGGGATCGAATATTGCCCTTGGAGCGGAGAACCACTCCCCCCTGACTTAGGGCCGATGTGGGAGAAAGCAGTCCAAGTCGAATTCGGCGAAGAATTCCTTCCCTGGATGAACGGTCCTGCGGGACTGCCGGACGCGTTCAAATCCGAGGACTGGTGGGTGAACCGTAACATCCACCATCCCGATGGGTTTTACGACACTGCAATAAAAAATCATTGGCCCAACCGCGCCATCATCCAGCCCAATATTGTTCCCTGGGACGAACCCTGGGAGCCCTTTTCGGATCCAACCAAACCCGGCCTCAGCCGCTGGCCGCAAAAGCCCGTCCATCATTGCTGGGAAGCGGAAATGATCTGGTGGGGGCCGCGCTTCATGTACGCCTATATTCCATACACCCGGGAGTTCGGCGTCCGGATCATCGACGTCCACCAGCCGGTCGACCGCCAGCCCATTCGCATCGAGCCCGTGCGATATTGCCCCTTCTGCGGCGACCTGTTGCCGGCGTCGTTGCGCGACGAATGGCGGACAAGAACCACCGCCGCCGGGTTCGACCCCGACGACCCGCCAGGCCCCATTCCCGAAACTTGGCCCAAGGGCTTTCCCGTGGATCTGGCGTCCGATAACTGGTGGCGGGAAGAAGGACTGTAGGCCATCAACGGGAGAGTCGGCGGTTTTTCAGCCCTTGACGGCTTGGAATTCGCCACCCTACCCCGTTCTCTTGGCCTCCATCACCAAAAACTCATACGCCTTCTGCAAGGCGACGATCGCCTTGGGGATATCCGATTCCCGGAAGCTCGGGGTTTCTCGCCATTCGCCGTCGCGAGATTTGTAGGCTCTCGCCAGGCGTGTGAATCGGCATGGAATATTGCCCCCCTTAGCGGGGTAATCGGCGTCCAAAATT
>CAYFNC010000137.1:0-2376 GCA_964344345.1 uncultured Hyphomicrobiales bacterium
CTTAGGCAAAATTTAAAACGCTTCCGATAATCTGTGTTCGTTGGCGCCGAACGCGGCGGGAAATCGTTCCCGGGGCGCGGTCGGCGGAGGCGGGGCCGGGGGGGCTCCGCTCGCGTCATGGCCCTGTTCGGGCGGCGCGAGGGTTGAACAACGACAGAGAGTCAACGAATCGACACATGAACCACACGCACGTCATGCACGAGCTGCGTCCGCAGCACCGCCCGCTTCGCATCGTTCCCGGTCCGAACGGCCAGCCGCTCAGCGAAGCCGATCTTCCGCCGCCCGACACCAAGCGCTGGGTCAGTCGACGCAAGGCCGAGGTCGTCGCCGCCGTGCGCGGCGGGCTTCTGAGCCTGGAGGAGGCGCTGGAGCGCTATTCCCTGTCGGAAGACGAGTTCAAGATCTGGCAGAAGCTGTTCCAGGCCCACGGCCAGGCCGGGCTTCGAACGACGCGCTGCAAACAGTACCGCGAGCTGACCGCCGGAGCGGCCGAGGCGCGCGGCTGAAGCATTCCTTGTCTTGGGCGGGAAGGGGGCGAAGGGGCCTTTCCCGCCCAAGGCTTGTTTTCGCCGGGCCCGTTAACCATTTTTTTGGTTAATCCGTCTTATGGTTCTATAATGTTTGTGTTTGTCCGCCGTGGGATGGGCCGGCGGCAGGGAGCGAGGGTGACAATACCGTGGAAACGCTGATCCAAGCCCTCAAGAACCTGGGGACGGGACGCCTCATCGTCATGGGCGTCATCGTGCTCGCGGTCTTCGGCTTTTTCGCTTTCGCCCTGTCGCGCATCGGCACGCCGCAGATGACCCAGCTCTACACCGGGTTGAGCATGGAAGGCTCGGCCCAAGTGGTGAAGGAGCTCGAGGCCCAGAACATTCCCTACGAACTGGCCAGCAACGGCACCACCGTCCTGGTCTCCGACGACAAGGTTCTCCAGGCCCGGGTCAAACTGGCGGAAAAGGGCCTGCCGGCCGGCGGCGGCATGGGCTACGAGCTGTTCGACAGCGCCGAAACCCTCGGCACCACAAATTTCCAGCAGCAGATCAACCTGGTCCGCGCGCTCGAGGGCGAACTAGCGCGCACCATCCGCAGCATCAACGGCGTCAAGGCCGCCAGGGTCCACCTGGTCCTTCCCAAGCGCCAGCTTTTCAGCCGCGAGAAGCAGCAGCCGTCGGCGTCCATCATCCTGAAGATGTCCAGCGGGCGCCTGGGGCCGGAGCAAATCGCCGCGATCCAGCATCTGGTCGCCACGGCCGTGCCCGATCTCAGCCCCGGACGGATCTCCATCGTCGACGAGCGGGGCTCCCTGCTCGCGCGGGGCTTCGACAAGGGCGCCGAGGCCGGACTGATGGCGGCCAAGGTCGAGCAGCGCCGCCGCCAGTTCGAGTCCGAGATGGCCCAGAACATCATGTCCCTGGTCGAAAACGTCGTCGGCTCGGGCCGCGTCCGGGCCGAGGTTTCGGCGGATATCGACTACAACCGCGTCACCACCAGCGCCGAGAACTACAGTCCCGAGGGCCAGGTGGTCCGATCGTCCCAGACCATCGAATCCAACGCCTCCACCAGCGAAAGCGAATCCAGCGAGTCGGTGACGGTGGCCACCAACCTGCCCGACGCGGGCGGATCAGGCGGCGAATCGGCGTCCAACAAGACCTCCGAGAGCACGACCGAGGAAACGGTCAATTACGAGATCTCGAAGACCATCACCAACTCGGTCAAGGAAGGCGGCACGGTCAAGCGGCTGTCGGTCGCCGTGCTGATCGACGGCGTCCGCACCACCGACGAAGAGGGCAACGAAACCTATTCGGACCGGACAAACGAGGAACTGAAGTCCATCACCGACCTGGTCCAGGGCGCCATGGGCTTTGACCAGGGTCGTGGCGACAAGCTCACCGTTAAGAGCATGAAGTTCGCAGACGTCGCCGAGCTTGAGGAGGCGCCGCTTGAGCTGTTCTTCGGCCTGAAGAAAGAGGACCTGCTGCGCATCGCCGAGATCATCGTGCTCAGCATCGTGGCCATCCTGGTCATCCTGCTGGTGGTCCGGCCGCTGGTGCAGCGCGCTCTCGAGGCCGTGCCGTCCGCCGCCCAGATGGGCGAGGGCCTGTTGGGCGAGATGGCCGCGCCCGCGCTCGCCGCCCCGGTCCCGTCCATGCCCGAGGTGGAGGAGCCGAGCTACGACGAGCTTATCGATATTGACCGGGTGGAGGGCCGCGTGAAGGCGTCCTCGGTCAAGAAGGTGGGCGAGATCGTCGAAAAGCATCCGGACGAGGCGCTGGCGATCATCCGCTCCTGGATGTATCAAACCGACTAGAGCCGCTCGAGGGGCGGAGGGGACATGGCGCGCGCGAAAGACCAGTTTCGAAACCTGTCCGGGCCGGA
>CAYFNC010000138.1:0-2263 GCA_964344345.1 uncultured Hyphomicrobiales bacterium
CAGCATCTTGTTGAGCGCCGGGATGGCGTCGAAGTCGAAGCCGTCCAGGCTTTTGGGCGCGGGAAAGCGGGCCTGCTTGATCCGGCGCTCCACCGTGCGGCGCTCGCGCTCGATCAGCTCCAACTCGGCCAGACGCAGCAGGTAACGGACGTGGTCCACGCCCTCGTCGGCGCATTGGCGGGCGAGCTTTTCGTGTTCGCGCAAAAACGTCGGCAGCTTGAGCGCCTTGAGATGGTGGGCCAACAGGAGTTGGGGCGCCTCGCTCACGACCCGTCTCCGCCGAGCAGGCGCATGTAATCCGAGGGCGACGTGGTCTCCACCCGAGCGCGGGGCAGATAGGGATAGGCGTCCAGGTCGAGCTTGGGCGGGCGGCGTTCGATGCGGCAGAGAACCAAGTGCTTGACCGCATCGTAGCCGACGGCGCCGAGATCCAGCGCTTGGCGCACCGCGCCCAGCACCTCGTCCAACTCGAAGGTCTCCAGCAGGCGCAGCACCTGCACGTATTCCCGCTTGCCGCCCTTGCCCATCCTGGATTCCAGAAGACGCCTGAGCGTCGCGAACGCGTCGGGCAGGTTCCAGCCGGCCAGGGGCGCGGCCTGATCCAAGGCGCCGATCTTGCGCTCCAGAAGCGCCAGATAATGACGCGGCTCGAACACCAGGTCCTCGCGCGCATAGGACCGGGGATGGCGCGCGATGATCTCGGCGCCGCAGCCGATGACGACCTCGTGGACGTAGCCTCGGACCCAGACATCCCGGTGGCCGAAGGCTGTCGGCGCCGAATAATCGACGCCCCGGTAGCGCACAAGCGACAGGGAATTGACCCGCCCGCCCGCCGTCTCGCAAGCGTCGAACGGCGCCGACGGCAGGGGCATCAACGCCGCCCGGTCCCGTTCCAAGCGCCCGCCGATGGTCTCGCAATGGCCACGCAGGACATCGCCCTGGCGGCGGCGGCAGTGGTCCTCCAGCGCCGCGTTGAAGGCGTCCCAGCTCTCGTATCGGGGGACGGGAACCATGAAGTTCCGGCGCGCGAAGCCGACCAGGCCCTCGACCTTTCCTTTGTCGTTGCCGCGTCCCGGGCGACCGTATCGATCCTTGAAAAGGTAATGGGACTGCAGCGCCGAGAACGCCCGGGTCCGTCGCCGCGTCCCGTCGGGCAGGATCTTCGCCACCAGCCTTTTATCATTGTCGTAAAGGATCGATTGCGGAACCCCGCCGAAAAAGGCGAACGCCGCGTTATGCCCGTCCTGCCACGCTTCCGAGGTCTGCGCCGGGAACGCCCGGATGAAACAGGCGTCGCTGTGGGGAAGATCCATGGCGAAAAAATGGGCCTTCTGCTCCACGCCCGCGATGATCGCCATCGCCTCGCCGAAATCCGCCTGGGCGTGGCCCGGGGCATGGGCCAAGGGGACGAACATCTCTTTGGTGCGGCGCCGATGCTCCCGGACGTAATCCTTGACGATGGTCTCGCCCCCGGAAAAACCGTGTTCGTCACGAAGCCGCTCAAAGATCCGCTTCGACGTATGGCGCTGCTTGGGCGGAACCCGATTGTCCTCTTCGAGAATGCGATCGATGATCCCGATGTACGGGTCCAGCTTCGGCCGTTTCGGTGGCGCTTTGCGCCGATAGCCGGGTGGAACCGAATGCGCCAAGGCCTTCTTCACGAATTCTCGCGACACCCCAAATCGACGCGCCGCTTCCCGTTGGGGCATGCCCTCGTGACGACAGGCGAGCCTGATCTTCAGATAAAGGTCCACGGTATACATCCTCCGCCCTCCTTCCCATGAGAAGAAGGGCATCACTGGTGGCAGACTTTTACTCCGCCCGCAGCCAGGATATCCGGCCGCTTCCGTGGCCTATTTTTCCTCCGCCGTTTTCAAGACCTCTTTTGTGGTTCAGGGCGTGCAAGAGTGAAGGAAACAGGGGAATGGATCGACGGAAGCGCCATTGCGGCATGGAAAGCAAGTCAGGAAGGAGGGGCGCCATTCTCCGGCATTTATGTTGCAGATAAAGACAAGAAGCGACGCGAAGCTACTGTGGAGCGTCTTGTCCGGCTCGGGGCCCCTGTACCAACCTGTTCACGCCCAGCTCGGACTCCGGAAGTTCCGGCGGTTTCTTCGGCGGGCTCGCGGACACGTTCACGGACACGTTGGAGGACGTGGGCGGGGCGGTCGTGGACACCGCGACGGACTATGTCGGCGACAAGGTCGGCGACGCCATCGGGGGGCCGTTCGGGGACGCTATCGGCGACGCGGTCGGTGGGTTC
>CAYFNC010000139.1:0-2110 GCA_964344345.1 uncultured Hyphomicrobiales bacterium
GAGACCATTACGGCGTCTCGGTGGGAAAGGGACGGGCCTTGGACGCGCCCAGAGATATTTTTTATCCATTTCCGTTACGTAGACTGTGGTCTTTTTAGATGTTTGCTGCTAATCAATTCCGGTGACATTGATTATCACTCGAATTTCGGCCGGGTAGGGAAAAAACCATGCCGTCTCGAATTGAGCAGCTTTGCATAGAAAAAGGCCTGAAGATGACGGGCCAGCGCCGGGTCATCGCCGATGTTCTGTCCACTTCCGAAGACCATCCCGACGTGGAGGAAGTCTACCGCCGCGCGACCGAGCGGGATCCCAGGATCAGCATCGCCACAGTGTACCGCACCGTCCGGCTGCTGGAAGAAGCCTCGATCCTGGAGCGCCACGATTTCGGCGACGGCCGGTCCCGCTACGAGGAAGCGACCGAAAACCACCACGACCACCTGATCGACGTCAGCTCCGACACGGTCATCGAGTTCCGCAGCGAGGAGATCGAGGCCATCCAGGAGAAAATCGCCAAGGAGTTCGGTTTCCGCCTAATGGGCCATCGGCTGGAGCTTTACGGCGTTCCCCTGAACAAGAAGTAATTCGCTCGGCCGCCCAGGCCGCCTCCGGGAGACGGCGACGTGATCATCCCCTACTTGATGGGCTGGGTTCTTATCGGGTGCGCGTTCGTCGCCGCCTCGGCCGAAGCCACCGTTCGGATCAAGACCGGCTCGGCCGACATCTTCGTCACCACCATGGAGCTTTGGCGGACCATGGGCGCGGACACGCTGTTCGTGTTCCGCCACGAAATCGCGCGGCTGATCCATCCCATGGCCTGGGACCCGGTGGCGAAGACGCTGTTCCTCCTGCCGGCGTGGTCGATCATGGGAATTCCGGGCATGGTCCTGGTCGCCACAACCCGGCCGCATCGGCCCGGGGACCTGGACATTGACGAAGACGCCATCTTCCTTTTCGACGAACTGGCCAAGCGGGCGCGCGAGGAAGGCTACATCGACGGCGACGACCAGGCCCCGGACCACGAAGAACGTCCGATCCCCACCATCGACGAACTGATGGAATTCATACCACCGGACGACGAGGAGCGCCGCCCGGGCCACGACGACCGCCCGGTCCCCACCGACGAGGAACTCGAGGAATTCGCCCCCCGCGAAGGCGACCCCCTCGCCCCCGATCGCGAGGAGCCCGAGCCCGCCACCGAGGAGGACTGGCGGGATTTGGAGGCGGAGAACGAGAGCCCGAACCCCCGCACGGTCCATTAACCCGATATTAACCCCTCGCGGTCATTTCATTGCCCGGGTTGGAATTGGGGATTGTGCGCCCTATGTCCATGAGGCTAACATAGTAGCTGGTCCGGATTCTGGGAGGAATCCTCAAGGTCGGGTCGGCGGATAGCCCGGCGAGGCGTGCGAGCGGAGTATCATGAGCAAGACCACCGGCGGCGATTCGAAGAACACCCTTTACTGCTCCTTCTGCGGCAAGAGCCAGCACGAGGTCCGCAAGCTCATCGCGGGGCCGACCGTGTTCATCTGCGACGAGTGCGTCGAGCTGTGCATGGACATCATCCGCGAGGAGCATAAGACCAGCCTGGTCAAGTCCGGCGACGGGGTGCCGACGCCCACCGACATCTTCGGCGTGCTGAACGACTACGTGATCGGGCAGGTCCACGCCAAGCGCGTGCTGTCGGTCGCGGTCCATAACCATTACAAGCGGCTCAGCCACGGCTCCAAGTCCAACGACGTCGAGCTGGCCAAGTCCAACATCCTGCTGATCGGCCCGACCGGCTGCGGCAAGACGCTGCTGGCCCAGACCCTGGCCCGCATCCTCGACGTCCCCTTCACCATGGCCGACGCGACCACGCTGACCGAGGCGGGCTACGTGGGCGAGGATGTCGAAAACATCATCCTCAAGCTTCTGCAGTCCGCCGACTACAACGTCGAGCGCGCGCAGCGCGGCATCGTCTACATCGACGAAGTCGACAAGATCTCGCGCAAGTCCGACAACCCGTCCATCACCCGCGACGTGTCGGGCGAGGGCGTGCAGCAGGCGCTGCTCAAGATCATGGAGGGCACGGTCGCCAGCGTGCCGCCCCAGGGCGGGCGCAAGCATCCGC
>CAYFNC010000140.1:0-2102 GCA_964344345.1 uncultured Hyphomicrobiales bacterium
CGTGAATCAGGTTCGCACCGGTTTGGAAAGACCTTTTATGAGTTTACGGCCTAGTCCGCATAAAAGGAGAGTTGGGAGGAATACCCACATAAATACTATTACAAGAAAACCTGCATAGTGCCACAAATCCGACGAATACTCCATCATTGGGTCATGGTCCATGGCTATATACCCAATGAGCACTGTGAAGATGGAAGCCAATACCGAACCCACCAAAAAAATGATCTTAGTCCCCTTTAAAAAGCGGCTCATGGCTTCCTCCAGAGCTTGTTTTTGTAGATCTCCCGCACTCGCGCGCCGTAATCGCTCACCTTGTCGGCGGCAAGGTTTTGGTAGCTTGTGGCGATTTGTTCTATGGAAGCTCTAGGCATGCGGTAAGGTCCTGGCGGCTAAAGCCGGAGTCCCTCCAAGGGTGTCGTTTGGAAAATTACCGGTCGTCGTCCTCGAACATGCGGTAGAACTTGCCGACCAAAGAATAGTCCCCGAAACGTTCGCGCCGAATATCGAATGAAAGAGGCATCAGCATATCTTGGGTCCAGTTGGAGGGGTATTCCTCAAGGTTTGGGTAGTCTCCTTTGACCGTCGCGAATTCGCCAAAATTTCCGCAAAACGGTTCTTTTGGATCCAGTCCACGGGAACGGATGATTTCGTCGAAAACCGCGTTGGTGACCTGGACAATTTCGGGTTCACCGAACAGCCAGTACCAGTTCCTTGTATAAAAGACGCCATTGTTGATGTGGATGTAGCTCTTCTCATCGTCATCACTCCAATCGCCGACGAACAGCCGCGTGGCCTCGGGCGTGAGGGGCTCGGTGACCTGCATATATTGATCGCCGTCAAAGCAGATGGGATAAAGCCGGTCCCAGCCGAAGCGCAGCCACCAATTGAACCAGCCGAGGGCGCTGACGGCCGTTATCGCCAACAGAGCGACGGCAAAAAAACCATGACGAATAGATATGCGCATCTTCATATCCCCATGATAGCAATTCGCCCTCATTCCTTCCAGTCGAAATGGGATTCTACGATCTTGCCATCCTTCAGCTTCAAGACGCCGGTCACCGTTTTCCGCCAGGGCTTCGTGCTGATATCGAACTTTTTCGCGCCGCCGGCGTTCTCCATATCGGTGATTTCCTTGCGGGTCAGACTGAAATCTCCGCCCAGTATGCCCTGTGGCAGCATTTCGCCATCGTGACCTTTTTTTCTGAAGTCATAGGTGTCGGTCGCTTTTTGCTCGACGAGGCCGCTGATGGTCACCGTGTCGCCCTTTCGTTCCAGCTTGAGATCGCCGATCCCCTTGACCGTCAGACCGCCCAGGGTGTTGTTGCGATCGCTCCAGAACTTCCAGGGCGAACTGTCGACCGCGCCGTCCCACTTCATTCCCTTGATTTCCAAGGTCGGCTTGCCGCTCGCCAGCCAGTCGATGATTTTATTGAATTGGTTATCTTTCTGCTCACCTCTCAGCCATTCTTCAAAGTGGCCCTGGCTTTTCTTTTCCGCCTCCTGGATGGGGGGATGCGCGCGCGCCCAGTCCCGGTCAAGGGTGACCGGTTCGCCGTCGCCATTGAGGTAATGGTCCAGCATGTCCGCGGCGTGGTCCTGGCCCAAGGCGCGTCCCCGCTTCGCCACGTCAGCCAAGGTTTCGCGGGTCTCCTTCTGATCCTTCGTCAAACTTGAAGTGGGGTTGGCGGGCGCGCTTGGGGTTTCAAGGACGTCAACGCCGTCTCCTCCCGAAAGGCGGTCCTTGCCTTGCCGGTCCATGACGACTGTTTCATCGGCGCCATTTCCATCGCCGACGCCTGCCAGCCTGTCGTCGCCCGCGCCGCCGGTCAATGTGTCGTCGCCGTTTCCTCCGGAGAGCGCGCCGACTTCCTTGGCGAACCGCTCCGGATAATGCCGTTTGTGGCCATGATAGAAATCGATGATGTCGGCGACGGCGTTTTGGGTTTCCTTTTGGCTGGGGCCGGTTTTTTCGGCCTTTTCGCCGTCCTCTCGGGCCTTGCGTTCGCTCGGCGTTTCGGTGGCGAAGCCGGATTTGGTCAGGTTTGAAAGCTCGGCCCGGGTTTTGGGTTTCAGGCGGGACAGCACGTCCTTTTCGTAGGCCT
>CAYFNC010000141.1:0-2071 GCA_964344345.1 uncultured Hyphomicrobiales bacterium
AAGGCGCTGATCGACCGCAAGGGCTACCTCCCCAATCCCGTCACCCGCTACTGCACCTCGGAGCTCAAGATCCGCCCCGCCAAAAACTACATGCACAAGGTCCTGGGTTACGACCATTGGGTCTCGGTCGTCGGCCTGCGTGCCGACGAGCCCCGTCGCGTCGCCCGCGCCACCGCGCCCCTGAAGGAACGTTGGGAAAACCTCGCGCCGCTGGCCAGAGCGGGCGTGACAAAGCGCGATGTTTCCCGGTTCTGGAAAAGCCAGCCTTTCGACCTCGCGCTCCCCGATGTCAACGGCAGTACACCTTACGGGAACTGTGACCTCTGCTTCCTCAAAGCCGCGCCCACCCTTGCCGGCATCCTCCGCGACCGCCCCGATCTGGCCGACTGGTGGATCGAGGCGGAAACCACCACCCGCCCGACCAAGCCATCCGGTGCGCGCTTCCGCATGGACCGCCCGGACTACGCCCTGATGCTCGACCTCGTCCAGCGCCAGGGCACGCTCCCCCTCGGCCCCGCCCACGATACGAGGCCGTGCATGTGCGCCGAATGACCGACAAGGAAATGGAGATTTTCAATGGTCGCGAGAAATTCACCGGGTGACAGGGGTGTCCGTCCGAAACCGTCTGATCGCACTGGCAACTCCGAAGCCACCGATCGCGACAATCAACGAAGACGAAACGTCCTTCTCACACTCCACCAAGTGGCGGAAAGGATTGGCTGCCACTACGAGACGGCACGTCTCCTCTGCAAGCGCGATGGAGAGCTGGAGTACGTCCAGCGGCCGGGCTGTGCCATTCGCGTTTTCGAAGATTCCCTCGATAGTTACCTGGAGCGTTACAGATGCCACGGACACGGAAGCCGGCCCGACTCTGCCGGGTCAAAGGAAAACCCAACTGGTACATCCGAGATGGAAAAACGCTCCTATCGACGAGCACGGCGGATGAGCATGAAGCTCAATTCGCGTTGAACGATTACCTCGCCATCAAGGACACTCCCCAACAACCTACTATCGCTGACCTCCTCGACCGGCGTCTGCGGACCCTTGAGGGCAAAGCGCGTTATAGGAATACGCTTTACTACCATGCGAGACTGAAAAAGCATTTCGGCCTGCTGTGCACTTCCCAGATCACTCGAGACACCATCACCGATTACATGCGCCAACGTGCCGATGCTCTGACCAGCCTCCGCGAGGAGTTGATGGAACTCCGCTCCACATTGGCGATGGCTTTTCGCGACGGACTGATCGAACGTGTGCCCTACGTCGAACTTCCTTCCAAGCGCCCCCCGAGGGAACGTTTCATGACACGGAAGCAGGCGCAGCAGCTTCTGGAGGCAGCCCAAGCCATGCACCTTCGGCTCTATCTCCTGATTGCCATGACCACGGGCGCCCGCAAGGGGGCCATCCTCGGGGTCACCTGGGACCGCGTGGACATGGAGCGCGGCCGGATCGACTTCACCGATCCGGAACTTGCCATCACCAAGAAACGAAGGACCGTCGTTCCCGTGGCGGGCGAAGTCATCGCCGCCTTGCGGGATGCCCGCAGATTCGCCCAGACCGATCACGTCATCGAGTACATGGGCAAGCCCATCAGGAACATTCGCCGGACCTTCATGGAGACGGCGGAGCGCTCGGGCCTGCCGTGGGTCACCCCGCACATCCTGAAACACTCCGTGATCTCCTGGCTGGCCGAGGACGGATTCTCCGTCGACAAGATCGCCGATCTTACCGCCACGAACCGCCAGACCGTGCTCCGGATCTATCGAAAGTTCAGCCCGGAATATCTCCAGGATGTGGCCGATTCCTTGGCCAAAACGATGCGTTTCGGGAACTAGTTCCCGAAACGCGTATATTAGATTCTCGTGAACTACCGCAGAAATCCTGGTGGGCGGTGAGGGACTCGAACCCCCGGCATCCACGGTGTAAACGTGGCGCTCTACCATCTGAGCTAACCGCCCATGCAGGGGGATTCATAATCCAAAAGGAGCCAGACCACAATCCGATCTCCATGGACGCCAGGGCCTCGAGTTCAGGTTAATCCAGGCCAGGAAGCCCGAACATGGTTAACGTT
>CAYFNC010000142.1:0-2065 GCA_964344345.1 uncultured Hyphomicrobiales bacterium
CGTTCCAATCATTTTCGACACCCTCTAATTCATTTTGAAGGCGATCCCTTTTTTTCAAAACTTCCCGTAGCTTTTCTTGATCGTCATCCCTCGTAGTAGATAAGTCATAATCGAGTCGAACAAGTTCTATGGAAAGATCTCGTTTTTTATTCAGAATTTTTTCGGCTTCCTTGAAAAGGGCCTTCACGTTCGTGTGGCTGTCGCTCACGACGGACGGGGCCCTGTACTGATCAAGAAACTTGCCTAATTCCTTGGGTTTGCCAGACGCTTTCGCCGCTTTCTGTCCGTACATATAGGCAAGGTCCTTTCGTTCCATTATCTCATCTTCCGCCTCGTCATGATTATCTATATCTCCAAGAAGTTCAGGATGCTTGTTTATTAGATCATTAAGCTCATTTTCTCTGTCTGAAACATACCTATTGATGTCATCAAGGTTAGAGCGTTCTGTCCAGCTTAATTTCCTTGATTTTTTTATCTCCTCTAACTTTTTCTTTCTCTCAGGGGCCTTTTCCAGCCAATAAAAAAGGCTTCTTGCTTCTTCCAGTATTCTAATTTCTTCCATCAGTTTACCCGCTTTGTCCCTATAAGATTCGGCGGATCCTTCTCTGGCGGCCGACGTTTGAGCTGCGAAAGGAGCCGCTTCGGGCCCCGCCGCGAAGGCCGGGGACGTCAGCGCCAAGGAAATGGCGAGCACCGACGCGCGGAGCGCGCCGCTCCGGGCCAGGACGAACCGGGGACCGGTTCCTTCGCCATGAACCTGCTCACGGGCCTGCGCTCCTAGGAAATGCGTGGAGGATTGGAAAAAGGAGGAAATCAGCCTAGACATTACCGTTCTCCCTGGCGTGTGGCGTCGGATTCATGGATACCCCATTTCCGAATCCAATTCCGTAAGCCCCGTCACAAATGGGTTCGGTCGCGATAAATTCGCCGCGAAGGCGCGCCTTCCCGTCCGCCGCCGCCCTTAGATTATGCCGTTCAGAAGATCGAGGACATCCTGAAGGGTCGGCATGTTTCCGCCGGTTCCGATCTGTTCGATGTCCACTTGATGGCTGAAGTCTTCCGCGGTGAGGGGGCCATAATCGCGCCCCGGCACCGGGGGATCGTCCGGGGCCGCCGCGAGAAAACCGTCCTGATCGACGATGTCTGGAGCAGTGAGCGCGGCTTCCTCCTCCGCCCACGCGGCGCGGGACGCCGCGAGCAGTGTCCGCCGGTCCACGGACCGGTCAACGGGGCCGGAAAGCAAGGGCGCATACGTCCCATCGACGTTGACGCCGTCTTCGCCGGCAAGGGTCTCCTTGATCGAGCGGCCATCGGCCGTGATGTATTCCTGTTCAAAAGAGAGCGTCCCATCCGGGGCGGCGACATCGCGATAGACCATCCTGCCGCCGCTTCGGTCGAACACGGTCAGGACATTCGCGGCGACTCCGTCCTCGCGCAACTCGCGGGATGTTTCGAATCTCTGCTGGTTGCGCTCCGCCCGCTCCATGGCGTCCGTGTAGCCCCATGAAAGGAAGGACGGATCCTGCGCAAGGGATGGGGAAGGCGCGGCCAGGGAAAGAAGGAGGGTCAAAACGACGGCAAAGGCGCCCAGACCAAGGCCGGAAAGCGTATCCATGGGAAAAATGGCTGTTTGTTTGCGGCGGATCATGGAAATCCCCTTCCAAACGTATTCCTGGATAAAAAAACCGTTTCGCGCGCGCCAATCGAAGTCTTGGGCGACGAAATTATAACAAATAATTCGTGCAGTGTCTAACTGGGCGCCGTGGAATGTCGGCTTCCGGCTGAAGGTCCCCGCCAGTCCCAATGGGCGCCTTCCGGAGCCAGCGAGGCGCCGGACATTCAGGGTGGGGTCAATATCGGCCTCGAATCCACGCGCGACGTCGAACGCCGGGGGAGTGAACGCCTGCCGCCGCGCCCGCCAGGAATTCCGGAGTCGGAGGACGCGCGGTCGTGAAACGCGTTGGGGCCGATGGCCGGTTATGGCCCAATGCGGTCATTTTGAAACGGGCAGAACGCCTTCGCGCAAAGAAACCCACGATTTTTGTGGGGCGTCCGGGATATCGTT
>CAYFNC010000143.1:0-2004 GCA_964344345.1 uncultured Hyphomicrobiales bacterium
GTGGCCGCGAAGAGTTAAGGGAATTCAAGGCGTTCTGAATTCTTCACGGTCGACTTTGTAATAACATTTCGGTTCGAATTCTATAATCGGCACATAAGCCAGCACGAGGCTAGCCAACCAAAGGGTTAGCCCCCCCCATGCCGCTAATGCAGATCGCCTGATTACCTTGAATCTCCACCAAGATTGAATAAGATCAAACACGTTAATCATAATCCTCAAATCTTAGAGTCCTCTGTGGTTGCCGCCGTCGTCCACCGCTTCCTCGATGCCCTCGTCGGCGAGATTGCACCAGTTCTGAAGTAAAAGCATGCGGAGCATGACCAGATTCGGATACGACGGAGCCCCTTCGTCGCTCGAATGAAGAGGCCTCATGATCTCTTCCAACGGCTTCCACAAGATCAACTTCTCGACCTCATCCAGCCACGCGGTCTTCCCCGATCGATGCTTCAAAAGACCGTCGGCAAAACTCAACTGATCCAAGTCACGTCTCATCAGAGCCCCCCTCCAAGCCGATTCACATCATTGAATCAGAACGTTGCCGGTTCTGCAAAGGTCTCCGCATGGTGATCGAAGCGGAGGAAGTCGATCAGGCGCTCGCGCCCGACATGTCCCTTGAGGAAATGGCGCGGATCACCAGCGAGCAGGCGAAACGGCGCGGTCTGACGGGTGAGAAGCTTGCCGAACTCATGGAAATCGATGAATTCGAGGCGCGTAATCTCGGGCTTATCGATTAATCCCAAGCATGCGTCAGCCCCCCTGCGTCGTCATCGATACCAATATCTGGATCAGTTATTTTTTTTGGAAAGCGCCGACAATCCTGAATGCCGTCCGCAAGATCGAACGGGATTTTGAGATCATCACATCAAAGCAGGCGCTCGATGAGCTGAACGAAATTCTGCGTCGGGAAAAATTCGACGGTCTGCAAGGCATGTCGTCCCGTCTGGAATTTTTTGCGAACGTAAAACGTCAATCTCGCCTCGTTTCCGCAACAGCAAAAGTCACCGACTGCCCCGACCCCACGGACAACAAATTCCTGGAACTGGCGCAAAGCGGCAACGCCGCCTTTATCGTTACCGGGGACCGGGATCTGCTCGCGCTCGATCCGTGGGAGGGCGCGCGCATCGTCACCCCGGCGGATTTCCTGAAACTGACGGCGGCGGCGGATTGACCATCGGCTCGCGCCGTTTCGGGACTTCTGGTAGACTGTGACCGTCATCCAATGAATGGAACGGGCATGACCATTTCCAGCTGCCCGACCACCCGGGGCGTGCGGGTCTGGTTGTAGATCTCGAAGCAGAGCAGGAAGCGCCCGTCGTCGTCCGCGTCCGCGCGGTCCCGGACCATCGTGGTCATGTCCGGGATCAGGCGCTCGCCGCTCGCCCCGTCCGGAATCGTCCGCTGCCCGGCGAAATAGGTCTCGACGAACTCCAGCGCCGCGCCGCTCGCCCGCGCTCAGCGGCCAAGCGCGATATGGCAATCGACGGTCGCGACCCGGTGGTGGAAATCGTGGGTGAACATGACCGCTTTTTTCGGATGGCGGATCGCGGAAAGCGGGCGGTCCTGCATCTCCGCCAAAAGCCGCGCCCTCTCGGGGTCAGGAAATAAAGGTGGGGCAGCCGCCCGCCCCGGGGGATCACGCCAAGGTCGCGGCGCGCGATCAGCGGGCGCTTGCGTCCCGCGAGATCGCGCAAGCCCGCGTACAAGCCGGACGCGCCTCCGGTCCCGAGCCCCGCGAGCTGGCTCCGGGGTCAGGTGCTGGTAGCGTCCGAGCGCGCGGAGAATGCGTGTCTGCAGACCGGTGACGACGGAAAGGGACAGCATCGGAAGGGCGGTTCATCCCATTAGGTCACCGGTCGGCTTCCTCTAAGCTCTGTTCCATCCGTCCCAGGGTGGAGCCGCCCGCGAGCGGAGCTGGGATGGCGTCGGGCTTGATTCTCGGCGTGGCGATAATACCAAGCGGCGCGAGCCATGACTCGCGATCGCTTGGCAGCCTGCGAAGCGGGC
>CAYFNC010000144.1:0-2002 GCA_964344345.1 uncultured Hyphomicrobiales bacterium
GAACGCCTTCGCGCAAAGAAACCCACGATTTTTGTGGGGCGTCCGGGATATCGTTGGCCTGAATCTCCGGAAAAGTGAGATTGAATTGAACCCGCGCATGTTTGGCCTCACCCCGAATTGGGATGACCAACCCAAGTACGACATCGGGGACGCGCATTCCACTTTTTCGCAAGAACACGCCACCACCCCGGATCACGCGGCCGCTGATGGCGGATCTGGCGACGGGGAATCGGACTCGGGTTCCGACGAGACGGCCTCCGGCGGCTCTCCGGTCATCAGCCAGCCGGGCTTCCCGGACATCGGCGTGTATCAACCTCCGAGCATCGACGACATCACCCCGGCGAAGCCGGGCCGGGTTCACGGACTGGACGCCAGCGGTTCGATCCAGATTCAAAGGCGCAATGAAGGCGGGCTGCTTACCGGGCCGACGACTAACAGCGGACGGTAATAATATTCCCCAAGCGCGCGCTGGAGGGGCGCGCCGCTTGGCGAAAACAAGGGCCGCGTCGTAGGCCCTTGACGTAGAGGGGGGGAGCGTTTTTGAGAGTTTTGGCGCGGCGTCTGTTCGTCGTTTCCCTCGTGGTCATCGTGGGCGTGGGCTTTGGCGCCTATTGCGGCGCGCAGATCCAGAGAACCTTCGGGATTAGCGCCGGTCACCAGGCGTTGATGAGCGCGCGGCTGCATTTCAGGGTCGGCAAGGCCACCGAAGCCCTGGAGATCCTCCGCGCGGCCCTCGACGATCCGCAGACCGAGGCGAGGGCCAGGCTCTTGCTCGGCCGGTTTCTGTTCGAAATCGGCGAGGTTAACGATGCGGTGTCGCAAATCCGATACGCCATCCATCTTGGCCTGAACGCGCGGGATCGCCGCATGGCCCGCGTGGTCCTGTCGGAGATCGTGCGCACCCACCCCGCCCTGGTCGCGAAAACCGACCCCGCCAAGGCCCCCAAGCCCGAGGAGAAATATTGGGGCGTCACCGGAACGGCGAGCATGGACTGGATCGACGGCTTGGCCCGCGATGCGTCCGCCCATCCAAAATACGTCCCGCGCCGCGTGTCGGACCGGCGCGTGACCTCCAGCGGCGGGCTGTTCGTCACCTTTCCCTTGGAGCTGCCCGAGGACCGTGGACGTACGAGATTCAAGGCCGGTTATGGCGTCTCCCAGCAAACGTACCTGGACTACAAGGACTCGGATTTCCAAAGCCACAAGCTCTACGTCCAGGCGCGGCGGCGGTTCACGAAAGATTTTTCCGGGTCGCTCGGATACGACTTCGCCTTCAACCGGGCGGGCCGGGAATTCGACGCGCTGTCCACCACCCATCATGTCGGCGGGAATTTGTCGCTCGTGGAATACAGGGACCCGGACGGCTGGGGCGCCTTGTTCGGCCGCATCGCCGTTGACTACACCGACATCGAGATCAAGAACTCCTTGCTCGCGGATGCGGGAGTGGTCGGTTTGACCGTGTCCCAGACATGGGGCTTCCCCAGAAGAACCGATTACCTGGGCGCGTCCATCACGGGTTCGGACACCAACGCCAGGGGGCTCCAGTACGAAAATGAATCCCATTCGTTTCGTCTTTTCGGTGGAATCGGATTAAAGACCCTCGGCCTGGACATTCCCGGCCTGGAGAGAACAGGGTATTTTAAATTCGGCGGGGGTTACCGCATCACCAGGCACGACGGCCTGGACGGCGTCGAGTATGGGACCAAACGCAAGGACAAGATCTATTCCGCCGACGTGAAATTCGTACAGCCCGTCTTTGATGAGCTGGAGTTCTTCGTCAAGGGAACCTACAAGGCCAACCACTCGACCTTGATGCGCCACGACTACGTCTTGACCGTTGTTTCGGGAGGAGCGCAGGTGAGGTTTTAATCGATGGATTATTCCTTCGTCCCAAATGAAACGATGAATGACGGCGCTGGGCCATAAGCGTCCAATTGGCTCCACGGGTTTTATACATCCCATACATAAACGAGGTTGCCGCCCTCCCCGAGAGCGTTGACGC
>CAYFNC010000145.1:0-1967 GCA_964344345.1 uncultured Hyphomicrobiales bacterium
GCCATCGACGAGATGCACGGCCACAAGCGGCATTATCCGGAGCGGTTCAAGGGCGGCAAGGGCGAGGATCGCCTCGCCGGTGGAAGCGGCGCCGACCTGCTGGACGCCTATCTCAATGACAAGGATGATTCGAAACCAGGCCTGGATGGCACAAGTGGCAAGGATCGTCTCTTCGGCGGCGCAGGCGACGATTTAATTGCCGGCAGCCGGGATAAAAAATCCGACGCCATGGATCGCGCCCAGGACGAAAAGGCCAACACCGATCAAGAGCATCTCGATAATGCCCCCACCTCGGCGGAGCAGGATGCCGACGATGAAGACATCCCGGCCGGCGTTCAGGGACTCGTTTCAGGCATGGCGCACGAAACGAGCAAAAATGCAAAAGTCCGGGAAAGCTATACGAACGCCATCAAAGACGCCTCCGAAGATTTTGCGCGGCAGTACCGGGAAAAAGGCATGTCGGTCGAGGAGGCGGCGAAAGCCGCCCATGCAGAACGCAATCGTCTGTTGGAGGACGCGCGCAAAAATGGAACCGAAATCGGACGGCGGTTGGCCCGTTTTCTGAAAGAAGAAGGAACGGATCTGCAGACGCTTCTGGATGAAAAAGCCCTAAAGGTGACAAAGATTGACGGTGCCAAATTTCACGAAATTTCCCCAGAAAACCAGGCGAAGGTTTGGGAGAAAATCATTAATTCTGCTGGAAAAGGCAATATAGATGTTAACAGAAACCTGAAAATCGCCAAGGGCGCTGGGCGAGGCCTCTGGTTGTTGACAGCGGGCATGGCGACTTACAATGTGCTGAAAGCGGAGGATCCTCTCGCCCAGGCTGCGGACGAAGTCGCCAAGGCTGGCGGAGGTCTCGCCGGGACATGGGCGGGGAGCACGGCGGGCGCCACCATGGGTCTTCTTTGCGGCCCGGGCGCCGCCGTCTGTTCGCCGGTCGGCGCGGTGATCGGCGGGCTTGCCGGCGGGCTTGCCGGCGGATACGCCGGCGGCGAAGCCGGTGATTGGCTTTGGGGCCGGGTGAAGGACATGTTTGACGATGACAAAAATTGATCCGGATGCGAGGGAGACGCGACATGAAGCCGATTTCGGATTTTGAACTCCGTAGTCAGGCGTATTCCCCGTATTGCGAGGAGGGCGAACCTCTTCTTTCCAACCCTTCGGATCCGCTGAAGATCGACGCGTTGCGGAAAGATATCTCATTGCACGACACCCAATTTGAAAAACGCGACCTGTATTTTAAGGGCAAGCGTATCGCCACCCAAACCTGTCTTCTTGGGAATGATCTGTTCGCACAGTTCGCCTTGCGCGATGGTTACCTGTTGATGACGTGCGTCGGGGATCCATGGGAAGATGTGGACCTCCCGCCAAGAAACACCGTTAATTTTTACTATATTTCAAAGGATTTAGCGATCAGGGACTGGGTCAGTTTCATGTGTCTTTGGTACAATTGGAACTATAATGATCCGCCCCGTTACGACGCTGAAAACAACCTGACGATTCCGAATTTCAGTCCTGTTGAACGGTTCACTTTCGAAAGCGAGAATAAAGTCGTCATGCTGATGAGAAGTGGAAGCCGGTATCGGCTTTGCGTGCATGAACCGCCACGGCGGTTCTGTCCAACGCATCTTTTCGTTTTTCACAGCGGCCCCCGCTTCCATCAGCCCCGCCATCTCCAGGTCAATCGGCTCTATTGGAACCAGATAGGCGGTGAAAAATAACGAGCGACACTGAAAGTTATTGGCCGCCTACTGCCGTTCTTCCATCACCAAATACTCATACGCCTTCTGCAACGCAACGATCGCCTTGGGGATATCCGATTCTCGGAAGCTTGGCGTTTCGCGCCATTCGCCGTCGCGGGATTTGTAGGCTCTCGCCAGGCGGACGTTTTTCAGGTTTTTTATCCCGTCGGCGGCCTGGAGCCGTCTTCCCGCCGCGACGGCAAAAAAGATCGTCGGCGATTT
>CAYFNC010000146.1:0-1643 GCA_964344345.1 uncultured Hyphomicrobiales bacterium
GACGCGATCCGGGCGCCATGGCTGTCGAACGATATCGAAGCGAGGGTTGTCGACCACGCCATCCGGCACGTGGTCCCGCTCCACATGGAGGAGGTCCGCGCCAGGCGCCTCCCGGAAATCGACAAGGTGGAGTGCGAGGTCACGGCACGCCTCAAGAAGGAGATCAACTACTGGGACCACCGCGCCGAGGACCTGAAGGCACAGGAACGGGCCGGCAAACAAACCCGGCTTTCCGCCTCCCAGGCCGCCGCGCGGGCGGACGATCTCGCCGACCGCCTGCGGCGCCGGCTGGAGGAACTAGAAAGGGAACGCGACATCTCCGCGCTGCCGCCGCAGGTGCGGCGCGGTCATTGTCCCGGCGGGTCTGCTGCGGCCACCGGTAGAACCGGAGCCGCCCGTGCGCGGCTTCGCCGAGACGTCTCCCGAGGGCCGCGAGGCGATCGAGCGCTTGGCCATGGAGGCAGTCATGGCGGCCGAGAAGGCGATGGGCTATGAACCTCGCGACGTAGGCGCCGAACGGCTCGGCTATGACATCGAATCACGGCACCCCGAAACCGGGCAGCTCCGCTTCATCGAAGTCAAGGGGCGCGCCGACGGCGCCGACACGGTCACGGTGACCCGGAACGAGATCCTGACGGGCCTCAACAAGCCGGACACTTTTATTTTTGCCATTGTCCAAGTCTCCGGCGGCTTCGCCGGCGAGCCCCGCTACGTCCGCGAACCCTTCCACAAGGAGCCGGACTTCGGGGCGACATCGGTCACTTACAAGCTGAGCGAGTTGTTGGCGCGGGCGACCGCGCCCGCTTAGAATCCACCAAGGAAGACATTTGGGAGACAGCGATGATACCTGAAACAGTTGGTGATCTACTCGGACGAGTTCTATCCGGTGCGGCTGATGCTGTTAGGAAGGATCTGGGGGATGGGGATGTCGGTGATGAGGATGATTTTTCGAGCCAGCTGTGCGGCCGGCTCAAAGAGCGTTTCAACTCGGACCTTACACGTACCCAGCTAAATGATGTCTGGTCCGCTCATTCGGGGCACGCACCAATAACCGGACGTGGCTCGGTCAAGCTTTCAGAGCTGGTCCTGGAAAATCGGACAGGGTGTTAAGGTGTATTCCGCCGGATGACGGAGGGATACGAGATGACGAAGCGACGCCGGTTCACGGCGGAATTCAAGTCGCGGGTTGCGCTGGAAGCGCTGCGTGGCGACAGGCCGATCCAGGAGATCGCGGCCAAACACAAGGTGCACCCGAACCAGGTGAGCACGTGGAAGCGGCAGGCGATTGAGGGCCTGGGCGAGGTGTTCTCGAACGGCGCCGAGCGCAATCGGCGGGACCATGAAGACGAGGTTCGCGAGCTTCACGCCAAGATCGGCGAGTTGACGGTGGAACGGGATTTTTTGTCCAAAGGGCTCAAGCGATGAGCCGGGGGGAACGCAAGGCGATGATCACGCGAAACCACTCCGATCTGAGCTTGAGCCGCCAATGCCGCCTTGTCGGGATCAGCCGGTCGTCGTTCTATTACGCCGCGAAAGGCGAGAGCCCGGAAAACCTGGCGCTGATGCGGCGCATCGACGAGTTGTTCCTGAAGTATCCGTTCTACGGCAGCCGCCAGATGGCCCGCCAGTTGCGACGCGAGGGT
>CAYFNC010000147.1:0-1580 GCA_964344345.1 uncultured Hyphomicrobiales bacterium
GGCTTGCGCGTCTTCGTGATAGAGGACGATGACCATGGAGTAGGTGCACCAGGCTTGCGCGAACTCGTCGTCGCCGTCGACCATGCGGGACGCGGCCTCGAACTGGCTGACGGCGGTCTCGGTGGGACGGGCGGACAGGGTCAGGCGGCGGTCGTATTCCAGCCGCGCCTTGGCCGCGACCTTTCCCTTGGGCCGGATCAGGTGGCAGACCGTCATCCGGCAGGGAACGGCGGTGAGTTCGGCGATCATGGCCTCGTCCACCCAGTCGTCGGTGGCCCGGATGCCGAGAATGGCCGCGTGAAGGGTATTCAAAGGCCCACCCGTCTCCGGATCGGTGCCTTCGTGGAAGAGCACGGCTCCGCCGCTCCGGGCGAACTTGACGGTGTCGCCCGAGATCGCCTCCGAAACACCGGCGCCGGTGCCGGTTGGGGTGGGACGGCTCAGGGGCGCCGAGAGGCCTCCCCAGAAGGCGAGCAGGCCGTCCCCCGGGTTCTCCGTCTCCTGGGTCAACATCCTCGGGTGATAGTCCTGCAGGACCTCCAGGGTGACGTCGACCCCGTCGTCGAGCCTTCGCCGCTGGGCCGGTTCCGCTCCCTTGTCGACCGACAGCACGATGACCTGTCGGTTGACGAAAGCGTCCCGGTAGGCGCCTTCCCAGAGGTCGGCGATCCGCTGCAGCACCTCTCCAGGGAACTCGTATCCGCCTTGCAGGAGGGCCGGATCGCGCTGGAAGAAGACCCGGGCCTCGACGCCGGTGTCCGCCAGGACGTCGATCCAGCGCTTGCGGCTCTCGATATGGGCGGCGCGCACCTGGGGCGGCTGCAGGAGGGTATCCGCGCCCTCCACTTCGATGGCGGCGACATATGTGCCGTCACGGCAGACCAGCGTCGCGCCATCCCCGAGCACGCGCTCGAACGGCAGCACATCGGGAAGGCGGGTTTCTCGGGGTTTGGGCACGACGCGACGGCGCACCGGCCTGAAGGCCAGGGCCGCGCCCAGGATACCGCCCACCGCCATGGCGGCGCAGCCCCCGGCGATGCGGACCCAGGGAACGGTGCCGTCGAAGGTAGAACCGAGCAGGTCAGCCGGCATGACAGTTCACCTTCGGGTCGGGATCGGCGGACGGGTGCTTCGTCTGCGAGCGCGACCAGGCACGCACGAGATTGCTCAGATGCGGCTCGCGGAAGCCCCAGGCAGCGATGCCCCCGTGCCCGATGCTCGCCGAGCTCAGCAGCGCCAGCATGAACAGCGGGCTCTGCATGTTCATTGCGATCAGCAGCAGCGCCACGTGGCCGAAAATGTTGAGCGCCGCCGGCAGCAGCGGCGCATACATCACCTGGGCCGGCTGCGCGACGAGGCGGAGGACGCGGACCTTCACTGCGGGGGCCTCCTCAGCCCTGCAGCCAGTTGATGATGTTCATGGCTCCGGCGACGATGAACAGCGCCCCGCCGATGGAGAACGCCCAGCGCCAGGGGAAGCGCCCGCCGAGCGCGGCGGCGGCCATGCCGAGAATGGCGAGGCCGGCGATCCAAGTCATGATCTGCGCGCCCCGCTCGAACAGCATCTTGAGCTTGGCCTC
>CAYFNC010000148.1:0-1579 GCA_964344345.1 uncultured Hyphomicrobiales bacterium
TTCCCAGTCCAGGATGCCGTAGCGGGCGGCCACGCGTTCGGCCGGGTAGCGACCCCAGATGTCTTCGAGCGTGCCGTCGGGATGGAGGAGGGCGTCGTGGAAGCCGCCGCCGCGCATCTCCACCCCCGGCTTCATTCTCACGTGCGTCATGGTGACCGCCGGGAGGCCGGTGAGGCGGGCCAGGGCCTCCGCATACACCACGCAGCCGCCGAACGAATAGCGGGCGATGTCGCGGGCGGCGGCCCAGGGCTTCGGGCGTTCCGGGACCAGCCCGAGGTAGACGGCGTTGGTCCGGATGGCGGCTTCGCACCGGGAGACGCGGGCCTCGTCGGCTTCGAGGCCGTATTTCCCCAGACCCTCGGCGCCGACGCAGGCGATGGCGGTCTTCAATCGGGTCTTGGCGCTCCCGTCGGTGTAGGCGGATTCCGGCCACTCCCGGTCCTGCACGAGCGGGCCGACGATCTCGGCCCCGTGGTTCGTCGGCGGCATCATGCCGAGCACGTCGAACACCCATCGGCCGTCGTCCTCGCAGAAGGCCCGGAGTGGCGTCCCGGCAACGTGGACGAGGTGGACCGGCCAGCCGGTGATGCGCTCGAAGGCGACCGCCCAGTCGACGCAGAGCGTGCCTTCGCAGATGAGCGCGAACCCGGCCGGGAAGCGGCCCTTGCCCTTGGTGGTGATGGCGGTGGGATTGTGTTTGCTCGCGCCCATGGGGTTCCCTCCCGCGCCGGACGGCGGATCGTTCAGGCTTTTTTCCTGCGCCCCCGCCTTTTCGGCCTGGTGCCGAGCCCGCACAGATTCCGCCGCCACCGTATCCGGGAATCACCCCTCGGAAAAGCTGTTTGGTGGATGCCTACCGGAACCGGATCTCGACGATCTTCTCCACCGCCTCGATGTCGTCGGCCGCGAGATCGATCTTCTTGCGGCCCTTGACGGGCGTCAGCACCGTGGCCGACAGGGTCTGGCCGTCCTTCTCCAGGGCGCAGATGGCGGGCTGGAGGCGGCCGTCCTTGTAGCGCACCGCGCAGCGGTCCCCAGCACAGACAGGAATCGCAGGACTGACGAACATCAAGGCACCCGCCGGAATGGCGGGCTCCATGGTCATGTCGGCCATGTAGGCGGCGTAAGATCCCCGCGCCCCGACCACCGAGGGCGGCGCCGGGACGGCGGGCAGGGTTTCGGGCGCCGCGCCGGCGCGGAAGCTGCGCACCGGCACCGTGCCCTCGCGCACGGCGGTGGGGACAAGGGATTCTCCGGTGCCGCGGCGGCGCTGCGTCCTGTTGCCCTTGCGCGCCACGCCGCGGTCCAAAACCGCGTCGCGCTCGGCCTCATTGGCGACGATGTCCTCGGGCTTGCACGAGAAGATCTCGCACAGCTTCTCGACGTGGGCGCGGCGCAGGATGCGCTCGCCCAATTCCAGCTTGTAGACCTCGGAACGGCTCATCTCTATCAGATCGCCGAGCCCCTGGAGCGACAGGCCGCGGGCCTCGCGCAGTTTGCGGATGCGCCCCCCGGGGGTGTTGGGATCGATCCGGCGCTCGGCCGGCTTCTTGCGTTCAGCCATGTTTCAGCTCCCTCT